>NZ_JBIRJY010000001.1:0-564383 GCF_044329785.1 Streptomyces sp. NPDC017529 | reverse complement strand
CCCCGCTGGCACCGGCCCCCCCACGGGCGCCCCCGCGGGGGGGGCCCGGGGGCCCCGCCCGCGACCGTCCAACCGCTGCGCCGGGCGGCCTGACCGTACGGGCCGGCGCTGCGCGGGCCGGCGTCACCGGCCGCCGCCGGGCAGGAACAGGCTGACCACGCCGGTGGCCAGGGGCGCCAGGATGCCGAACGCCGGGGCCAGCACCTTCGGCAGGGAAACGTTCAGGCGGAGGAAGGCCACCAGCCGCGCCCGGCGCTCGACCCAGTCCTCGGTCAGCTCGTCGGCCTCCGGGATGCGGACCGTCGCCTCCACCAAGCGGCCCGCGACCGACCGCCACAGCACCACGACCGGCATGAAGACCAGGGCGAACATCACGCTGAAGAACGCCCCGTAGAGCAGCACGGAGGAGGCGGGGAAGGCCTGCTGCGACATGCCGTGGGCGAGCAGGGCGTTGCGCAGCGCGCCCGCGTCGACCACCGCCGTCGAGATGATCAGGCTGCCGCCGGTCAGGAAGCGCAGCGCGTCCCGCCACGCCCGGTCCAGCTCGCGCAGCGCGCCCACCGGCGGCAGGACGTCCGGCTCGGTGGGCAGCCGCCGGCTCAGCCGCAGCAACCGGCACTGTACGTCCCACAGGCCCACCGCCCCGGGGACCGCCGCCAGCATCCCGAGGACGAGCAGCAGCGGCATGCGCCACCACAGCCCGTCGAGGGGCACGGGCGTCGTGCCGGGCGGCATGAAGAAGCGCAGCACTCCGAAGACGGCGCCCATCAACAGGAACGCCCCCGCCAGCAGCACCCCGACGGCCCAGGGCGCGGGCCGGTCCACCGGGTGCCGCCAGCGCTGGCGCACCGCGTACGACATCGCGTAGGCCACCGCCACGTACAGCGCGATCGAGGCGCCGACCAGGGCGCTCCACAGGTCGAACTCCAGCAGCGAGGTGAAGGAGCGGGCCTCGGGCGTCTCTGCGGCCCGGAACCGGCCGACGAAGCCGGTGCCGAACGCGGCGACCGCCAGCAGGCCGAGCGTGACGCCCAGGGGCGCGGCCACCAGGCGTACGCCGGGCCGGGACAGGTGGGGCGCCGCGCGCGCCATGGGCGGCGGATCCGCCGGGGCCGCCGGCCCGCTGGGTAACCCCGGAAGCGAGCGGGCCGGGCTCGTGGGAGGTCTGGGATCAGCGGCGGTGGTGTGGTCTTTGAGGTTCTTCGCGTCCGTCGGGCCCGCGGGGTTCTGTACGTCGGCGAGGCCCGTGTTGGCACCGGGTCCGGAGAGGTCGGCGGCGTTGGTCAGAGGCGCTGCCTCCTGGCCCGCACCGCCCGGCGAGTCTTCGTGTTCCGGCGGCTGGGCCGGCGGCCGGGTCTGGCTCATGGCACGACGGTAGGCCCGTACGCCCCCGCCGCACAGAGGCCCGGGAGCGGCCGCGCGGCTTCCGTGCCAGGCCGGTACGGAAGCCGGACTCCACTGTTACGGGCCGCCACGGAACGCCGCGCCCGCGCGTGGTCCGGGGCGGAAGGGGAAGGCGTGTCGTGTCCGGGTGCCGGAGCGACCGCTGCCGCGAGCCCGGACGGACCGGCGGGCCGGAACTCGCCGCCGCGCCGGTCCGTTCCCCTCGCGGTGACCCGCTCACCGTGTGACCGCCTCGACCATGGAGGTGCCGTGCCCGGCTACCGACCCCGACGTGAGACCCCGGCCGCCCCGAGCCCCGCCGGCCGGTTCGCGCTGCGCCGCCCCGCCGCCTTCGGCGCCCTGCCCACCGGGGAGCGGCTGGCGCGAATACGGCGGTCCCCGCAGTTCGTCGACGGTCAGTTCCGGAACCCGGCACCGACCAGACAGCTGCTCCAGGGCTCCGCCCTGCCCATGGCCCGTACGCAGCTGAACCGCGAGGGACGGCTGCGCCGGATGCCGGTCGGCCGGATACCCGTGCACCGCCCGACCGCGGCGGACTGGGGCGAGCCGCCCGCCTCCGGGCTGCGGCTGACGTGGCTGGGGCACTCGACCGTGCTCGCCGAGATCGACGGGCGGCGGGTGCTCTTCGACCCGGTGTGGGGCGAGCGCTGCTCGCCGCTGACCTGGGCCGGGCCCAGGCGCCTGCACCCGGTGCCGGTCGCCCTCGGCGAACTGGGCCGCCTCGACGCCGTGGTGATCTCGCACGACCACTACGACCACCTGGACATGCCGACGGTCCGGGCGCTGGCCCGTACGGATACCCGGTTCGTCGTGCCGCTCGGCGTCGGGGCCGACCTCGAACTGTGGGGCGTGCCCCCGGAGCGGATCACCGAACTGGACTGGCACGAGTCGGCAAAAGCAGGCGGGCTCACCCTCACGGCCACGCCCGCGCAGCACTTCTGCGGGCGCGGGCTGCGCGGTCCGCAGCACACCCTGTGGGCGTCGTGGGTGGTGACGGGGCCCGGCCACCGGATCTACCACAGCGGCGACACCGGCTACTTTCCCGGCTTCGCGCAGATCGGCGCGGAGCACGGCCCGTTCGACGCGACGATGATCCAGATAGGCGCCTACAGCGAGTTCTGGCCGGACATCCACATGACACCGGAGGAAGGGATGCGCGCCCACCTGGACCTCCAGGGCGGAGAGCCGGACGGGCTGCTGCTGCCCATCCACTGGGGGACGTTCAATCTGGCGCCGCATCCGTGGGCCGAGCCGGTGGAACGGACGGTCGCGGCGGCGCGCGCGGCGGGCGCGAAGGTGGCCGCGCCCCTGCCCGGCAAGCCCTTCGAGCCGGCCGACGAGCAGATCGTGGACCCGTGGTGGCGTGCGGTGGCCCTGCCGCCTGTGCACGGCTGGCCGTCCTGGGCGGTGGCGCGCGACATCCAGGCGGGCGCCGCAGAAGAGGTCACAACGGCCACCGGATGAACGGCTGTTCGTAAAGAAGCGCACTGCCGTGCGAGTGATCCCCTCGGGGGAAGGTGGCGCGGGGTGGCGAAACCCCGAAGTGCGTCCGTGACCCACCCCCGCAACAACTAGCGTGCGTGCTCCGCGACTGCCGACGGCCGATCCGGAGGGCGCTGATGCCTGCTGCATTCCCCCAGGGGACCCCTGCCACCCAGGAGACCGAGGGTCCCCTGGGGTCCCACGGTTCCCGGGGGACGGAGCCCGCTCCCGCGGCCACGCGGCGGCGGGACCGGGAGGGCGGGCGGCACGGCCGGGCCGCGTTCCCGGAGTCGGCCGCCGACTCGGCCATACGGTCCCGCCTGGTGCGGCTCGCCACCCTGCCCTGCCTCCTGGTGACCGCCACCTGCTCGGCCGCCGTCGTCTTCGTCGTACGGGTCGGCGGCGCCGAGCTGGCCGGCCGCGAGTGGGCCGTACTGCTCGGCGCCTGCGCCCTGGTCTGCGGCGTCGTGACGGCCGCCGCCACGGCCGCCACCGGCGAGGCGCGCGCCGCCGTGGCCCGCTACGCCAGGCTGCGCCAGGTCTGCGCCCGCAGCCAGCACGACCTGTACGACCTGCTGCACCGGGTCCGGCAGGGCGAATGGCTCCCGCAGCGCGCGGCCGAACCGGCCGCGCCCCCGCCCTCCGGCGACACCCTCGACCTGCTCGCCCACGAGGTGGCCGCGGCGGGCCGGGCGGCCGAGACCGCGGTCGTCGACGCGGTGGCCATCGCCCGCAGCAACGCCAGCGGCAGCGAACAGAAGGTCGAGGTCTTCGTCAACCTCGCCCGGCGCCTGCAGTCCCTGGTGCACCGCGAGATCGAGCTGCTGGACGAGCTGGAGAACCAGGTCGAGGACCCCGACCTGCTCAAGGGCCTGTTCCACGTCGACCACCTCGCCACCCGCATCCGCCGGCACGCCGAGAACCTCGCCGTCCTCGGCGGCGCCATCTCGCGCCGCCAGTGGAGCCGCCCGGTCACCATGACCGAGGTGCTGCGCTCCTCCATCGCCGAGGTCGAGCAGTACCCGCGGATCAAGCTGGTGCCGCCCATCGAGGGCACGCTGCGCGGCCACGCCGTCGCCGACGTCATCCACCTCCTCGCCGAACTCGTCGAGAACGCCTCCGTCTACTCCGCCCCGCACACGCACGTCCTGCTGCGCGCGCAACGGGTCACGGCCGGCCTCGCCGTCGAGGTCGAGGACCGCGGCCTGGGCATGTCCCCGGCGGAGCAGACGCGGATGAACGGGCTGCTCGCCGACCCCGAACACGTGGACGTGGCCGAGCTGCTGAGCGACGGGCGCATCGGGCTCTTCGTGGTCTCCTCGCTCGCGCGGCGGCACGGCATCGTGGTCCGCCTGCAGACCAACATCTACGGCGGGGTGCAGGCCGTCCTCGTCATGCCCAAGGGGCTGCTCGGCGCGGAACCCGAGCCGGGCCAGGAGGGCGAGCAGTACGTGGACGCGGGAGACATGGTCCTCCCGGACGCGCCCCCGGCACCGCGCTCCGTCGGCGCGGGCCCCGCCTCCCCCGCGGGCCACCACGCCGCGTACGACGACGGCTGCGCGGAACCCGCCGCGCCGCGCGAACGCCCGCCGCACCGGCGGCTCGTACGCACCTCGCACGGAGCGCCGGTAGCCGGGAGCGGCGACGGGCCGTACCCGCCGGACGTCGGGTACGGCAGCGGAGCCTGGCCCAGCGCGGCCGACACCCCGCACGCCGGCACGCGCGCCGTGCAGGCCGGCGTGGAGACCGCCGGCGAACGGCAACCGACCGGCACGCACCGGGCCCCCGACCCCACGCCGGGCCCCCTCGCCCCCGAGAACCACGGCGCGGACCCCCACCCGGTGACGCCGTCCGTGCCCGGCGCCGCCCCGGGCCCCGTCCTGCTGCCCCCCGCACCGCCCGCCGCCCCGGACGACGGCGCCCGGCCGCGCCTCCCGCGCCGCCGCAAGCAGGAGCACCTCGTGCCCCAGCTGCGCGGCGACCCGATCCTGCCCTCCGCCGCGCGCCGCGACGGCGCGCCCGAACCCGAGCACGACCCCGGTTTGATGGCCGCCTTCCGGCGCGGCCTCAGCCTCGCCGACGACAGCTACGACCGTCACGGCGACCACGACGGTCACGACAGTTACCGCGCCGGCACCGACGCCGGCCACGACAGGCCCGAACCCGGCCGAGGAGACGACCGCAACCATGGTGAGTGACGTGCACGCCCAGGCGCATGCGCACCTGCAGGGAGGCCGGCAGACCGACCTCTCCTGGCTGCTGACCGGACTCGTGAACCGCGTACCGCACGCGACCAGCGCGCTTCTGCTGTCCTCCGACGGCCTGGTCAAGGCGGCCCACGGGTTCGACCCGGACAGCGCCGACCACCTGGCCGCCCTCTCCTCCGGCCTGTACTCCCTGGCCCGCAGCGCCGGGGTGCGCTTCGGCAACGGCGACGACGTGCTCCAGGTCGTCGTCGAGCTGGAGTCCACGTTCCTGTTCGTCTCCACCGCGGGGTCCGGCGCGTGCCTGGCCGTGCTGGCCGGCCGGGAGGCCGACGTGGCGGTGCTCGGCTACGAGATGGGCATGCTCGTCAAGAGCGTACGGCCCTACCTGGCGACACCGGTACGGCAGCAGGCCCCGGCGGGTGGTCGCTGACGATGGGGGTACGGCGCCGCCGCAGGGCGGGCCGCGAGATCCCGTGGCTGGACGACGAGGCCGGCCGCCTCGTCCGCCCGTACACGGTCAGCAACGGCCGTACCCGCCCGACCGCGCACTTCGACCTGCTGACCATGGTGATAGCCACCGGCAAGCGCCCCGTCACCTGCCAGGGCCCCGACTACGCGCAGGTGCTGGGGCTGTGCGGCGGCCCGGTGTCGGTCGCCGAGATCGCGGCGCACATACATCTGCCCGCCGTGGTCACCAAGGTCCTGCTGGCCGACCTCGTCGAGTGCGGGGCGCTCGCCGCCCGCGCCCCCGTGCCGGTGTCCGCCTGCGGGTCAGGCCCCCCGAACCGTACCGACCGAGCCCTGCTGGAGGCGGTGTTGCATGGACTACGCAAACGGCTCTGACGTCCCGTCCGCCGACGCCCGGCCCCCGGCCGCCGCCGGGTCGTCCGCCGGCTTCCCCGCCGACCCCTTCCCGCTGGCGTTGAAGATCCTGGTGGCCGGCGGTTTCGGCGTCGGCAAGACGACCTTCGTCGGGGCGGTCAGCGAGATCGAACCGCTGAGCACGGAGGAACTGCTCACCCAGATCAGCGTGGGCACGGACGACCTGGCGGGCGTCGAGGACAAGAACACCACCACCGTCGCCATGGACTTCGGCCGGATCACCCTCGGCCGCGAGCACGTCCTCTACCTCTTCGGCACGCCGGGGCAGGAACGCTTCTGGTTCATGTGGGACGAGCTGTCCAACGGGGCGCTCGGCGCCGTCATCCTCGCCGACACCCGCCGCCTGGACCAGTGCTTCGCCGCCGTCGACTTCTTCGAGCGGCGCGGCATCGCGTTCGTCGTCGCGGTCAACGAGTTCGACGGCTCGTACCACTACACCCCGGACGAGGTGCGCGCCGCCATAGACCTCGCCCCCGGCACCCCGGTCGTGCTCTGCGACGCACGCCAGTGCAGCTCGTCCACCCACGTCCTGGTCTCGCTCGTCCAGCATCTGCTCAGCCCCGCCCTCGCCGCCACCCCGGAGCTCCCGTGACCCGTCCCGCCCCGCGCGTGTCGTACGCCTCCTACGACCCCACGCGCCACTTGCTGCTCACCCCGGAGGACCACGAGGCCCCGGCGCGCGTCGCCCGGCTCCGCGCCCTGGGCATCGGCGAGGCGCCGCTGCCCGCCTTCGACGACTTCGCGCGCAAGCTGGCCCGCACCACCAGGGCGCCGTACGCCATGGTCAACTTCATCGACGAGCACCGGCAGTACTTCGCCGGCCTCTACACGCCCGGCGGCGAGCGGGCGCCCGTCGAACTGGGGCCCGCGCCGCCGAGCGCCCAGCCGGGCCGGGTGATGGCCCGCGACCACGGCTACTGCCCGCACGTCATCGTCCGCCGCAAGGCGCTCGTCCTGGAGGACGTCTGCGACTACCCGCGCTTCGCGGGCAACCCCGTCGTGGACGAGATCGGCATCCGCTCCTACCTCGGCGCCCCGCTCATCGACCGTACGGGCATGGCGCTCGGCACGGTCTGCGTGGTGGACCTCGAACGCCGTCCGTGGGGGCGCGAGGGGCTGGAGACCATCAAGTCGATGGCCGCCGAACTCGTCGAGCAGATCCACCGGATGGAACGGGAGCGCGCCGAGGAGCTCTGAACGGCGCGCGCGCCCCGCCCTACCCGGTCGGCTGCAACTCCGTCCGCTCCCGCAGGACGGAGGTGTGCCGGCCAGGTAGGGCGGGCTCCGGCACCCCGCCCGCGCCGTCCTCCGCCGGTTCCTTGCGTACCAGGTCCGACAGCCGGCTGGACCACTCGCCCTTGGCCGTGCCGAGGGCCAGCTCGCCCAGGCGCAGCAGCTGGACGTCGGAGGTGCCCGCCGGGGCGAAGATGTGGTGCGCGTCGCGCAGGTAGCGCTCCACCGGCCGGTCGGTGAACAGTCCGCAGGCGGCGTGGATGTCCATCGCGTCGCGCGCCGACTCCAGCGCCGTCTCGACGTTGACCAGCTTGGCGTTCATCAGCTCCGCGTCGCAGGGCGCGCCCTGGTCGAGCAGGTGGACGGCGTGGTACGCGGCCAGCCTGGCGGTCAGCAGCCGCGACTGGATCCGGCCGAGCTTGATCTTGATGTTGCCGAGCGCGGCCAGGGGTTTGCCGTAGCGTTCCCGCTCGGCGCAGAACCGCGCGGTCTCGTCCAGCACGGCCTGGTGGATGCCGAGCGAGACCGCGGTCAGGTTCGGGCGCCCGTACAGCACACTGGAGGAGTACGCGACGGACAGCCCGTCGCCCTCCCGGCCCAGCAGGTTCGCCGCCGGCACCCGGCAGCCGTCGAAGAACAGCTCGCCGAAGCCGAAGCCGTGCAGCCCCATCGCCTGCCGCTGCTCGCCGACCCGCAGCCCCGGCCTGCCCGCCTCCACCAGGAAGGCCGACAGGCCCGCGGGCCCCTCCGACGTCCGCATCACGACGCCGTGCAGGTCGCCGACGTGGCTGTTGCCGACGTAGATCTTGCGGCCGTTGAGGACGTACTCGTCGCCGTCCCGGACCGCCGTACCCGTCATGCCGAGCACATGGCCGCCCGACTGCGGCTCGGTGACCGCGATGGTCGGCAGGCAGTCGCCCGAGGCGATCGCCGGCAGCCAGGTCTTCTTCTGCTCCTCGGTGCCGAAGTGGATGATTTTCGCGGCGCCGAGCTGGGACGCCTGCACCATGGCGCCCATGGCGCCGCTCACCCGTGCCAGCTCCTCGATGATCAGGGTCTTGGCCAGGTGCCCCGCCCCCATCCCGCCGTAGGCGCGGTGCACCGTCGCGCCGATCCACCCCTGCCGGGCGATCAGGCGCGACAGGTCGTGGCAGACCGTGCGGGCGGCCTCCATCTCGGCTATCCGGGGCCGGACCTCGCGCTCGGCGAACTCCCGTACCCGGCGTCGGAGTGCTTCGTGCCGCTGGTCGGTGAAGTAGCGATGCAAGACGAGTCCTCCTCCGCTGAACGCCCCCGCGCTGTGCTGATCCCTGCCTCGCCGGACGGCGCACTCCCGGCGTGCGCCGCCGGTCGCCGTGGCCGTCGTCGCAGGCCGGTCCGGACCGTCGTCGGTTGTGTACTCCGTGCAATACCCGTTGGCATACCTGCTGCACGACGCATAAAACATCAACTCCGTGCATTTATGCGAAGAGTAGGAGCGCGCCGGATACGTTCACCACCCTCGTGGTCTACGGTGCCGGGACGACGTCCGGCGGTGTTCTCGCGGGGTGGCGGGGGGAAGCGTGCTTGCTGCGGCACGCGGCCGTCACCGCCCCGCCGTTCCTTGGTCCCGTACTCCGCCGACCTTGGAGTCCGTCAGCCTGTGGAGGCGCCTCATGACCGACGATCTACGCCTGGGAGTCATCGGCTTCGGCCTGCGCGGCGACCTCGCGCGCACCGCCCACCGGCCGGGATACGGCGCCCGGGTCGCCGCGGTGGCCGACACCGACCCGGACGCGTTGGCGTACGCCACCCGACGCTTCCCCGCCGCCGAGACGTTCACCGACCACCGCGCGCTGCTGCGCCACCCGGGCCTGGACGCGCTGCTCGTCCTGACACCCGACCACACGCACGCCGACCTCGCGCGCCAGGCCCTCCGCGCGGGCAGGCCCGTCTTCGTCGAGAAGCCGCTGGCGACCACCGTCGAGGACTGCGACGCCATACTGCGCACCGCTTTCGAGACCGGCACCCGCCTGTACGTCGGCCACAACATGCGCCACATGCCCGTCATCCGGCTGATGCGGGAACTGATCTTGCGCGGTGACATCGGCCGGGTGAAGACCGTGTGGGTCCGCCATTTCGTCGGGCACGGCGGCGACTACTACTTCAAGGACTGGCACGCCGAGCGGCGGCACACCAACGGGCTGCTGCTCCAGAAGGGCGCCCACGACCTGGACGCGCTGCACTGGCTCGCGAACGGCTACGCGCGGCAGGTGCAGGCGCTGGGCGACCTGATGGTCTACGGCGATCCCGGCCTGCGGCGGGCGCCCGGCGAGGCCCGGCCGCAGGACTGGCTGGAGCACGCCGCGCACTGGCCGCCGGGCGGCCAGCGGGGCCTGAACCCGGAGATCGACGTCGAGGACGTCTCCCTGGTCAACATGCGCCTGGACAACGGGGTGCTGGCCGCGTACCAGCAGTGTCACTTCAGTCCCGACTACTGGAGAAACTACACCGTCATCGGGGACGCGGGCCGCCTGGAGAACTTCGGGGACGGGCCGGGCGGTTCGGTACGGGTGTGGAACCGCCGCCAGTCCGGTTACCGCGCCGACGCCGACGCCGTGTACGAGCTGCCGGCCGGGGAGACGGACGACGAGGCGGGGCACGGCGGCGCCGACCCGCTGCTGGTGGACGAGTTCCTGCGGTTCGTCCGGCACGGCGGGCGCACCGACACCTCGCCGGTCGCGGCCCGGATGGCGGTGGCGGCGGGCGACCGGGCCACCGCCTCGCTCCGCGACGGCGGCACCCCGCGCGAGGTGCCGGCCCTGGACCCGGTGCTGGCCGACTACTTCGAGCGGGGCCAGACGAAAGAGGGGTGAGGCGTGCGGGAGGGCGCCGGTCCGTCGCGCGCCGCCCTCCCGCCCCGGTGCTCAGTCCGCCGGTCCGCAGCAGGAATCGCGCCGGTGCTGCCGCCCCACCTCCAGCCAGTCCACCTCGCCCGCACCGGACTTGACCGCGCGGTCCGACGGCGCGGGGAAGGCCGCCACCAGGTCCCGCTGCTCGTACAGCCGTCCGCCCCTGAGCACCGCGGCCGTACGGACGAGGGAGTCGAAGTCGGTGAACGGGTCGCCGTCCACGATCACCAGGTCGGCCAGCTTGCCTTCCTCCAGCGTGCCGAGGTCCCGGTCGGCGCCGAAGACGCGGGCGGGGAGGGCGGTGGCGGTGCGCAGGGCCTGCGCCGCGGTGAACCCGTGGCGGTGCAGGGCGCGCAGCGCCAGGTGCAGGTGCAGTCCGATCGGCGTCAGCGGCTGGTCCGTGCCCAGGGCGACGAGGCCGCCGCCGCGCAGCACCCGCCGGTAGACGGCGATTTCGGTCCGGAGGTCGCCCAGTTGCGCGGGGGTGGGCCGGTGGCCCGCGTTCTCCCGCGCCAGCGCGGCGTCCCACGGCGGCATGAGGATGGTCACCCGGTCGTCGTCGGCGAGACCGGGGTCGGTGCCCAGCAGTACGGAGGCGGTGAAGGGCGTGGCGACGAGGTGGAAGTCCGTACCGGTGTAGACCTCTTCCACGTCCTGGTAGGCGTGGCCGGTGGCGGAGACGGCGTGGCCGGACTCCAGGCGCTGCGTCGCCTGAAGGTGGGTGGTCAGGTCCTGGCCGAGCTGTACGCCGGGCGTCAGCAGGTGGCTGCCGGACCGCACCCGCAGCCGCTGGTGCGCGAAGCGCGCGGCCTCTTCCATGATCCAGCCCGGGGCCCGTACATACGTCTTGACGAAGTCCCAGTCCAGCGCGGCGCCCCGCTCCAGCGACCGGCGCAGGCCCTCGCGCGTGGCGTGGGCGCGGCCCATGCTGTACGCGACGCGGCTGCCGTCCAGCAGCTCGCCGCAGGACAGCAGCCGCGGCCCCGCGAGTGTGCCGGCGGCGATGGATTCCCGGATGCGGGCCTGCTCGTAGGAGAAGCCGCCGAAGGAGACGGCGGTGGTGATGCCGTAGGCGAGCTGGAGCGCGGTCTGCCGGCCGCCGTACGTCGTCTGCCAGGGGTGGGTGTGCGAGTCCCACAGTCCGGGGATCACCGTGCGCGCGGAGGCGTCGACGCGGCGGGCGGCGCGGCGACCCGAAGCGCGGGCGTGCGGCTCGACGGCGGTGATCCGGCCGTTGCGCACCACCACGTCGACGTCCTCGCGCACCTCGTCGCCGGTGCCGTCCCAGAAACGGCCCGCGTGGACGACCGTGTCCGGGGCCCGCGTGCCGCGGTGGTCGAGCGCGACCCGGACGGTACGGGCCGGGCCGCCGTCCAGGCCGGTCAGCCGCAGCCGGCCGGCCGAGAGGTAGAGCAGGGTGCGGGAGTCGCCGGACCAGGACGGGTGGTCGGCGCTCTCGTCGGTCAGCCGGCGCGGCGCGCCGTCGGGGGTGCCGTCGGGCCGTACGGGCAGCACCCACAGCGCGGATTCGGCGATCAGCGCCATCCACCGGCCGTCCGGCGACCAGACGGGGCCCGAGTCGTAGCGGTCGGCGATCGACGTGAGGCCGTGCCCGGGGTCCGGGGCGTGCAGCCGGTCCTCGCCGGTGTGCGTGTCGACGACCCGGATGAGGTTGTAGCCCTCGCGGAAGCGGCGGTTGAGGCGGTTGCGGTCGCAGAACGCCAGGTAGCGGCCGTCCGGCGACCAGCTCGGGCGGCCCGGTACGCCGCCCGCGCCCAGCGGCGCGGCGGCCACCGTCTCCGTGCCGCCGGCCAGGTCGCGTACGACGAGGTTGCCCGACATGTCGATCGCGGCGAGCCGCCCGCCGTCCGGGGACAGGGCCGGCTGGACGCGGCCCCCGCCGGCGAGCACCGTCTCCTCGCCGGTCGCCAGGTCGTGCCGGCGGACCGCGAAGAGCCCGTCGCGGTCGTCGGCGTACAGCAGGGAGCGGCCGTCGCGGGACCAGCTCGGGCCGAGGACGTACCGGGTGGCGTCCGCGCGGACCAGCCGCCGGGGCCTGCCGCCGGAAACCGGGGCCAGCCAGAGCGAGTCCAGCGCGGCGAAGGCCACCCGGCGGCCGTCGGGGGAGAGGGCGGGCAGGTGCACCCCGCGTACCGGCCGGACGCCGGTGCGTTCGAAGCCGTAGTCCTTGACCTCGTAACGGGGCCGCCGCAGGGGCAGTTCGGCGGTGAAGTCGATGGTTTCCGCGGCGTCCGGCGCGGCGGGTCGCAGCACCGTGAACCGGCCGTCGACGGTCAGCAGCAGCTTCTCGCGCGAGATCCAGCGAGGCGGTACGGGCAGCACGTCACCGTCGACCGGGACCACGGCGCCGTCCACGACGAGGGCGCAGGTGGCGCCGGGCCGCTCGGTGGTCCGCAGGTAGGCGAGCCGGGCGGCGGCGCCCTTCGCGGCGGGCGCCAGGGCCGGGACGAGGGCCTGGGTGCCGGCGGCGGCGGTGTGCTCGGTGACGACCTCGCCGCTGCCGTCGGCCCGTACGGACGCGATGGTACGGCTGTTCAAGGCGGTGCCCGCGAGCGTGCCGCGCACGAACCACAGGCGCTCGCCGTCCGGTGACCAGGTGGGGTCGAAGTCCTCCCAGGCGCCGTTCTGGTGGGGGCCCCGCTGCCCGGGAAGCCCGGTGACGCGGGTCAGCTTCCGCGTCCGTACGTCCAGGACCCAGATCCGGTACGGGCTGCCGGCCACCGGGTCGCCGCCCCGCTCGGAGGCGAAGGCGAGCCGGGTGCCGTCCGGCGACCAGGCCGGACCGCGGTCGTCCCAGGGGCCGTCGGTCAGCTGCCGCAGGCCGGAGCCGTCGGGGCACAGCGTCCAGATGTGGAAGCCGCCGCCGCGGTAGGCGCAGACGGCGAGGCGGCTGCCGTCGGGGGAGAAGACGGGCCGGGTGGGCTCCAGGTCGGGCGGGGTCAGCGCGCGGGCCTCGCCGCCGTCGCGCGGCACGGACCACAGGACGTTCTGGATCTCGGCGACCAGGGGGCCGCCGGTCGGTGAGAGCGTGGCGGCGCCGTTCGTCGCGGCGGTGAAGGAGAGGGCGGGCGAGCCGGCGCCGGCCGCGTGCGCCGTACCGGCGAGCGGCCCCGGGAGGCCGGCCAGGCCGGTCACCGCGGCCGCGGATGCCGTGCCCTGCAGGAATCTGCGGCGGGAGAAAGGGCGTGGGGGAAGTACGGGCCGGGAAGCGTCCTCTGGTCTTTCCGTGGTGTCCAACGGTCCTCCAGCTATGGCAGGTTGCCCGGTCCGTGGCGGCGGGCCGCTTGATCCTGCCACGGGCCGCCGGTCCCGGGTCAACACCCACAGGGCGCGCCCCTCTGGTATCTCTCCTGCCGGCGGAGGCCTACCCCGTGGAGCGGGCCCATGAGGGAGGAGACGGCGGGCAGGTGCGCGGTGGCGAGGTTGGCCGGCATGACGACGAGGGAGGCGAGTTCGACGGCGGCGGAGACGCGCAGGGGCGTCCAGGCGCGGTGCACGGTCACGCTCCCGTGGTGGAGCCGGGGCGAATGATCATGAGGACGGTCACGACGGCCCAGAGCAGGTTGAAGACGCCGGTGAGCATGCCCAGCCGCGCGATGGCGCGAGGTGCCACCGGGGCGCAGGTGGTGGTGCCGGTGCTGTCCAGCTGGGCGAGCAGCCCCTCCTGGCCGGGCAGGACGAACAGCGCGAGGACGCCGGCCGCGGCGGCGGTCAGCACGATCGAGGTGATCAGCCACGCGTCGGAGAGAACGCCGAGGCTGCTGGCGGTGGCGAAGCCGAAGACCGGTACGGCCAGGCCGACGGCGGCGTAGACCCGGCAGATGCGGTGCAGCAGCCGGACGGAGGCCAGGGCCGCGGCGTCCGGCCCGGCCGCCTGGGCGCGGCGTACCGCCGGGGGGAACATGCTGGCCGCCACGGTCACCGGACCGATGGCGATGACAGCCGCCAGGACGTGCACGGCGAGCAGGAACTTCGTCATGCGCCCGCTCCGTGCTCCGGCTGCGGGGCAACGACGCCGAGCGGGCCGGAGCCGCCTCTCGGGACGGACTGGATGTGCATCGGTGGTGCTCCTTCGCCGCGTACTCGGGATCTTGCGGCGTCAGGTTAGGGCGGCGCGCACACCGTTCCCCATGGGCTGAACCGACAATGTCCAACGGGTTCCCGCCAACCGGTGCCGGCTGGGCAGACGCCTGCCACAACCCTGTGAACTGCCCGGAGGTGGATGGCGGTATCTCGTTTACCGTGTCTCCATGCATACGGTGGCGGTACTGGCCCTGGACCATGTGGTGGCGGTCGACATGGCGGCCCCGATCGATGTGTTCGGGCGGGCCCGGCTGGCCGACGGGCGCCGCCCGTACCGGGTCCGGGTCTGCGCGCCGCAGTCGCAGGTGGCCGGCGAGAGCTTCACACTCACCGCCCCGTACGGCCTGGAGGCGCTGCGGGAAGCGGACACGGTCGTCGTGCCGGGGTGTTCGGAGCACGCCGCCCCTCCCGGTGAGGAGGTGCTCGACGCGCTGCGCGCGGCAGCGGCGGCCGGCACCCGGATCGTGTCCGTCTGCACGGGAGCGTTCACCCTCGCGGCGGCCGGGCTGCTGGACGGGCTGCGGGCGACCACGCACTGGATCGCGGCCGGCCGGCTGGCCGAGCTGTACCCGCTGGTCGACGTGCGGCCGGACGTGCTGTACGTGGACAACGGCCAGATCCTGACCTCGGCGGGGGCCGCCGCCGCGCTGGACCTGTGCCTGCACGTCGTCCGGCGGGACTTCGGCTCGGCGGTCGCCGCGGACTCGGCCCGGCTGGCGGTGATGCCGCTGGAACGGGAGGGCGGGCAGGCGCAGTTCATCGTGCACCCCCAGCCGCCGGTGCCCCGGGGTTCGCTGCTGGAACCGGTGCTGTCCTGGATCGAGGACAACCTCGCCCAGGAGGTGACCCTCGCGGAGCTGGCCGCGCGCTGCGGCCTGAGCGAGCGGACCTTCAGCCGCCGCTTCCGGGAGCAGACGGGCACCACGCCGTTGCAGTGGCTGCTACGGGCCCGGGTGCGGCGCGCGCAGTTCCTGCTGGAGACCACCGGTCACGGCGTCGAGCGCATCGCCGCGCAGGCCGGTTTCGGCTCGCCGACCGCGTTCCGGGAGCGGTTCAAGCGCGTCGTCGGGGTGACTCCGAAGACGTACCGTGCCGCTTTCCGGGCGGGCGCCGACGGCTCCCGGGAGCGAGCCGCCGACGCCACCGCCTCCGCCACCGTCACCGGGTGAGAAATCCGGTGATCCGCTCGCGGAGCGACCGCGGGTCCAGGCCCTGGCCCGCGAGGTGTTCCGCGAGCTGCCCGTAGCGGCGCAGTTCCCGGCGCCCGACGCCGAGGCCCAGGACGCGGTGCGGCACGTCACCGAGCGCGTCGTTGGCGTGCCGGGTCGAGGTGCCCTCGTGGTACGGCTCGACGAGCACCACGTCGGCGGCCGCGGCCCCCGCCACCGCGGCGCGCAGCGCCGCGCCGTCGAAGGGCCGCACGGTCGTCGCGTACAGCACGGTCACGTCCAGGCCCTCGGTGGCGGCGAGCACGTTGTCCAGCATGGGCCCGACGGCCATCACGACGCCGCCGCGGCCCTCGCGCAGCGTCAGGAACCGGGCGCCGTCGACGGGGCGCGGCGCCTCGTTGCTCTGGACGGACAGCCGTACGTAGACCTTGTCGTCACCGGCCGCCGCGGCGTGGCGCAGCAGCGTCTCGGCCTCGTCCGGGTGGCCCGGCACGTGCATGGTCCAGCCGTCCAGGCTGTCCAGCAGGGCGATGTCGCCCGGCGCCATGTGGGTGAAGCCGCCGGCCGGCCAGTCGTACGACCCGGCGGCGCTGACCAGTACCCCGCCGGTGTCCTGGTGCCCGAAGTCCAGCTTCACCTGCTCGAAGGGGCGCTCCACCAGGAAGCTGGCGAAGGTGTGCACGACGGGCCGCAGCCCGGTGAGGGCGAGGCCGCCGCCCACGCCGACGAGGAGCTGTTCTCTGATGCCGACGTTCACCACCCGCCGGGGGTGGCGTTCCCGCGCGGTCCGGAAGCCGTCCACGCCGATGTCGGCGAGCACGACCGCCAGCCGGGGGTCCTCGTCGAGCAGCTGGCCGGTGACCGAGGCGAAACGTTCACGCATGGTGTCCATCAGGGTGATCCCTTCACAGGTTGGCGGGGTGGCGGTACGCGGCGGGCGCCGGATGCGCGCCCGGTGCCGGGAATCCGGCGCTCACGCCGCGTCTCCGCGCGGCTTCGGCTTCGGCTCGTCCGCGTACTCCTTCGGCTCCACGCGGGCGACCACCGCGTGCGGCCGGCCCGGGTGGGGCGCGGTGAACGCCGCGTACAGCGCCTCGTGGTCGCGTCCGTCCACGGTCGCGGCGGACCAGCCGGCGGCCTCGAAGCGGGAGGCGATGCCGCCGCGCCAGCCGTGGGTCGACGAGGAGTTGTCGACGACCAGCGTGTGCAGCCGGGACAGGCCGGCGGCGCCCGCGTACGCGATGGCCTCGTGGTTGCTGCCCTCGTCCAGCTCCGCGTCGCCGACCAGCACCCACACCGTCGGGTCGGTGAGTCCCTGTGCGTGCAGGCCCAGGGCCGTGCCCACGGCCAGCGGCAGGCCGTGCCCCAGCGAGCCGCTGCCGATCTCCGCGCCGGGCACGAGCACCCGGTCCGGGTGGTGGCCGAGCGGCGAGTCGTACGAGCCGAAGCCCGGCAGCCACGCGGCGGGGAAGAAGCCCTTGGCGGCGAGCACCGCGTAGTAGGCCATCGGGCCGTGCCCCTTGGAGAGGAGGAAACGGTCCCGGGCCGGGTCCCGGGCGGCGTCGGGGGAGATCCGCAGCACCCGGTCGTAGAGCACCCAGAGGGCGTCGAGGGTGGAGGTGGCGGCGGGGCCGTGCTTCTCGTCGCCCGTCATCAGGCTCATCAGACCGGGGAGTTCGGCGAAGCCGGGCGCGCTCTCCGTCCGGTCCTGGCGCGTCACGTTCGTGGTCGTGTTCGTCATGGCAGAGAGCCTGCAACTTCAAGCGCCCTTGAGGTCAAGCGATAGCCTGCGGGCATGACATCAGCTCACGACCGCCTCCCGATCGGGGAACTCGCCGGCCGCAGCGGACTGGCCGCCTCCGCGCTGCGCTACTACGAGGAGCTGGGCCTGATCCACTCCGAACGCACCGGCGGCGGGCAGCGCCGCTTCACCCGTGCCACCCTGCGCCGGATCGCCTTCATCCGGGCGGCCCAGGTGGTCGGCCTCTCCCTGGAGGAGACCAGCGCCGCCCTGGCCAAGCTGCCGAAGGAGCGCGCGCCCAACGCCTCCGAGTGGAACCGGGTCGCCCGCACATGGACCCGCCGCATCGACCGGCAGATAGCCGAACTCCAGCAGCTCCGCCGCCAGTTGGCCGGATGTGTCGGCTGCGGATGCCTGAGCCTGCGCAAGTGCGGGCTCTACAACCCGGGCGACGCCGCGGCGTCGAAGGGGGCGGGCGCCCGCTATCTGCTGGGCGACCGCCCCGAATCGGTCGGTGCCGAAACGCCGGGCGTCACATCTGACCCGGCTTGAAGACGTCCTGCTCGATGAGGAGCTTGTCGATCCTGGCCTTGTCCACGCGGCTGGTGACCTCCTCGACCTCCTGCCGGTCCCGTACGCACTTGGCCAGCGTGAACGCCGACGAGACCACGAAGACCAGACCGAGCGCGAGGAACCCGCGCTCCCAGGCGCCCACCGGCAGCTTGGCGCGGCCAGGGAGAGCCCGAAGGAGATCGCGGACTGCACGAAGAAGGCGGTGGTCGTCGGCCGCTGTATCGATGGAGTGGTCATGCGCGTAGCGTGCCGCCGCCCCGGCGGGGGCGCATGAGTACGGATACTCATCCGCCCCGCACCCGCCGGCACCGGCCGGACCGCGGCCGCCGGGGAACGCCTCGCCGAAACCTGGCGGTGGACACCCCCTGACATGCGGTATTGTTCTCATGCGCGGTCAGCCGGGGGGAAACCCCGGGCCGGACGGGCATCGGGACGTGGCGCAGCTTGGTAGCGCACTTGACTGGGGGTCAAGGGGTCGCAGGTTCAAATCCTGTCGTCCCGACCAGCGTTTTCGCAGGTCGTAGGCCGTTCTCGCAGGGATGCGGGGGCGGCCTTCGCCGTGTTGCGGTGGATCCGGTGTGTCGCAGGCGACGTCGCGGTCCTCTGTTCTCCGTTGTGCAACTAGTTGCATAATGCCCGGCGCGGCGCCCGGCGCGGCGCGTCCCGGGCGCCTGCCGCGTGGTCGGGGCGGGCCGACACCGCGAGGAGCCGTCGCATGAGTCCGTATCCGCACCTGCTGAGCCCTCCGCGCGCGGTGCACCTCCTCCAGCGCAAGACCTCCAAGGCCGGCGCCGGGCTCGGCAAGACCACCGGCTGGATCCACCGCACCGAGCTGTGGCACCGCGGCGTCACCATGCTCGCCGGCGTGACGTACGACCGGATCGACGACGACGGCCTGCACATCACCGTCGACGGGGCCGCCTCGGTGCTCCCCGTGGACACGGTCGTCGTCTGCGCGGGCCAGGAGCCGCGCCGCGAGCTGTACGAGGCACTGCGGGCCGCGGGGCACCCCGTCCACCTCATCGGCGGGGCCGACGTCGCGGCCGAGCTGGACGCCAAACGCGCCATCCTCCAGGGCACCGAACTGTCCGCGGCCCGGTGAGAGGGCGTACGTAGGATGCGGCCATGTCCCTCCCGCACGCGATCCTCACCGCCCTGCTCGAAAAGCCGTCCTCCGGCCTGGAACTGGCCCGGCGCTTCGACCGGTCGATCGGCTACTTCTGGTCCGCCACGCACCAGCAGATCTATCGTGAGCTGGGGAAGCTGGAGAAGAGCGGGCACATCCGGGCGCTGCCCTCCGAGGGGCCGACCCGGGGGCAGCGCAAGGAGTACGCGGCGCTGCCGGCGGGCCGGGACGAGCTGACCGCCTGGGTGGCCGGGCCCGGGGACCCCCGGCCCGTCCGCGACCCGCTGCTGCTGCGCATGCGTGCCGCCGCGGTGGTCGGCTCCGGCGGATTGCGGGACGAGCTGAGCCGCCACCTCGCCCTGCACCGCGAGCAGTTGGCGGAGTACGAGGCGATCGAGCGGCGCGACTTCCCACCGGAGCGCGACGCCGGGCCGGACCGGCTACGGCACCTCGTGCTCCAAGGCGGCATCGGCCTGGAGACCTTCTGGATCGCCTGGCTGACGGAGGCGCTCGACGCGGTGGGGGAGCCGGACGGGACGGACTGAGCCGTACCGGAGGCGTCATGAGGGGCGCCGGCTCCGCGATTCTCACTGTCCGTAAGTGGTCTGGTGCGCGATATCCCTCGCGTGACAGGATCGTGCCGCGGTTTCGGCGGTCACAACTGCGTGCGGGGCGCGGGCGGCCGGAACCCGGGGGAGCGAAGCCGGGGGGCGGATGCTGATGGGGGGCGCGCGGACCGGGAACGGGGCGCGGAGCGTGCGCGCGAAGCGGTGCCACCGGCTACGCGCGGGCGCGCGGGCCCGGCGCGCGCGAAGCCGCTGTGAGCTGCCGGCCGGGGATCCCGGCCGTCCCGTACGGATCGCGCCGACGCGCCCGGGAGACGCGGGCTCCGGCCTGACGGCCCGTACCGGCGACGCGTACCGGATCTTCCGCGACCTCGGGACCTCCCCCAAGCGCCTGACGTACATCGGTGAACTCGGACGGGGGATCGAGTGTTTGACGTGGTGTATCTGTGCCTCGGCGCGATGGCCTGGACGGTCGTCGCCTTCAAGGTCCGCGACTGGCTGCGCGACCGCGGCACCGCGGACCTGGGGCTGACCTGTGTGATGGCCGCGGGCATCGCGACGGTGTTCCTCTTCTCCGCGCCCGGCGTCTACCGGTGGTTCGACCGGCTGACCGGAGTGCCGAACCTCGCGATGCTCCTCCTGTACTCCTCGGTGGTGGTGTTCGCGGCCGGCGCGTTCGTCCTGGTGCTGCGCTGGAACGGCGGTACGGGCGCGGAGGGCCGCGCCAGGGCCCGGCTGCGGACCCGCACGGCGCTGGCGGTCGTGGCGGCGGTCTGGGCGGCGGCGGTGACCGGCTTCGCCGTCGGGCGGCCCGACGCCGTGGAACACCCCGGGGACTTCAGTACGGCCTACACCGGCTCGCCGGGCGTGATGACGTTCCTGGTGCTGTATCTGGCCATCTCCGGCGCCGGCCTCGCGGGACTGGGCACGCTCTGCCCGCGGTACGCGTCCGGGCTCGGCCCTTCCTGGCTCGCCCGCGGCCTGCGGGTGCTGGCCGCCGGCTGCTGGCTCGGCCTGGTGTACTGCGCCTGCGAACTGGCCGGCTTCGCGCTCTCCTGGGCCGGCCACGAGGCGCCGTGGCTCTCCAACGGGGTGGCCCCGCTGAGCGCGTCGGTCGCCGCGGTCCTGATGCTGGCCGGGTTCGCGCTGCCGGCCGCGGGGCCGAGGGCGTCCGCCTGGCGCCGGCTGCGCCGCCTGCACCCGCTGTGGAAGGACGTCACCGCGCAGGCCCCCGAGGTGGCGGCGCGGCGTACGCAGCGGCCGTTCGCCGGCCTCCAGGGCCGGGCCGACCGGCAGATGGCGCAGATCCGGGACGTCCAGCGCGGCATCCGGCGGTACGTGGAGTCGGACACCATCGACATCGCGCGGGAGCGCGGGCGCGCGGTCGTGGCGGACGAACGGCAGCTGGCGGCCGTCGCGGAGGCCGCGGCGCTGCGGCGCGGGCTGGAGAACCGGGCGATCGGGCTCGTGCCCGTCCTCGGTGCCGACTGCGTGGTGGTGACGGCGGAGGAGGAGCGCCCGGCGCCCGGGCCGACCGGATTCCCGGGACGGTCCGGCGGACCGGGCGGCGTGACCGCGGAGCGGCTGCCGGCCGAACCGGACGCCGAATACGAGCACTTGGCGCGGGTCGCCGACGTCTACCACTCGCCGCTGACCGACACCGTCCTCACCGAACTCCGCCAGCGCAGCGCCGCGCAACGGCACTGAACCGGGAGCGGGGGCGGGGCCCGGCGAGTGCCCTAGAGTCGTGGCCCATGCAGAACAGCGCCGAGACACGCACCGACGACCTCATCGACGTGACGCACCTCGTGGACGATCCGCACGCCGGCTACGCGGTGCTGCGGGACGCCGGTCCCGTACACCGCGTCGCCGGCCCCGACGGGCAGCCCGCGTGGCTGGTGACGCGGTACGAGGACGTGCGCAGGTGCCTGGCCGACCCCCGGCTCTCCCTGGACAAGCGCAACGCGCGTGCCGGCGGCTACCGGGGCTTCGCGCTGCCGCCCGCCCTGGACGCCAACCTGCTCAACATGGACCCGCCGGACCACACGCGGGTGCGGCGCCTGGTGGCGAAGGCGTTCACGCCCGCCCGGGTCGGGAAGCTGCGGGCGCCCGTACGGCGGCTCGCGGACGGCCTGCTGGACGCGGTCGAGGACGCCGGCCGGGCCGACCTGATGACCGCGTACGCCGGTCCGCTGCCCATCGTCGTGATCTGCGATCTCCTTGGCGTGCCGGAGGGGGACCGGCCGGACTTCCGGGCCTGGACCGACGCGCTGATCACGCCGGACCCGCAGCGGCCGCACCTGGCGAAGGAGGCCGTCGGGGCGATGATGCGCTACTTCACCGGCCTGATCGCGGCCAAGCGGGCGGCCCCCGCCGACGACCTGCTCTCCGATCTCGTCATGGTCAGGGACGCGGGCCCGGCGCCCGGCGGGGACGCGGGCACGGGCCCGGCCGCGGATGCCGGGGACCGGCTCACGGAGGACGAACTCACCTCGCTTGCCTTCCTCCTCCTGTTCGCGGGCTACGAGAACACCGTGCACCTCATAGGAAACTCCGTACTCGCCCTGCTCGATCACCCCGCACGCCTCACAGCGTTGCGTGCCAATCCGGCCGAACTCCCGGCGGCCGTGGAAGAGTTCGCGCGCTACGACGGACCGGCCCTGCTCGCCATCCGCAGGTTCCCGCTGGAGGACGTGGAGATCGGCGGCGTACGGGTGCCGGCGGGGGAGAGTGTGCTGCTCTCCCTTGCTTCGGCCAACCGCGACCCGCGCCGGTTCGACGCCCCTGACACGCTGGATCCCGGCCGTGACGCCACGGGTCACCTCACATTCGGGCACGGCATCCACTACTGCCTCGGCGCGGCGCTGGGGCGGATGCAGACGGAACTCGCTCTGGCTGCTCTCATCAGGCGTTTTCCCGGTCTGCGGCACGACGCGGCGGCGGCCGGACCGCGCCGCCGCCGGTCGCTGCGCTCGGGTGGCTTGATCTCGCTCCCCGTCGCCTGGTAGTTGCGGGGCGAACAAATTTTTGAGGCATAACCGTTCCTGCATGCGGTAGAAAGGTCGTGAGGCCCGCCCGGTGTGCATCCCCCGTCGCACCGGGCGGGTCCTCGTGCGTCCGGGCGGAAGTGCCGTCGAGCGTCTCCCGGTGCGCGCCCCGCCCCGGCGCTCCGCGCTCTTCGGCCGTCTGGCGTAGGCCCCTCTGCGGGCGGGGTGCGTGCTTCCTAGCGTGAAGGCATGGCACTTGACACGCTTTTGTCCCGGAAAGCCGGTGTGCTGGCCGTGATCGCCGCCGCCGGGCTGACGCTCACGTCCATACCGTCGGCGGCCCGGGCCGAGGGGGTGGCGCAGGGGCGGCGGGCGGAAGCGGTGCGCGGGACGGTCGCGGACCGGCTGCAGGACCGCACGGGGGCCGAGCTGGCGGGCGCCGGGGCGCCCGCGCTGCCCGCCGGGGTGTCGGCCCGCGCCTGGACGGTGACCGACCTCCGTACCGGGGACGTGCTGGCGGCCAAGAACGCGCACCAGCGGCTCGCGCCGGCCAGCACTCTCAAGACCCTGTTCGCGGTCACCGTGCTGCCGAAGTTCCGCGCGCAGGCGGTGCACAAGGTCGCCCCGAAGGAGCTGGCGGGCATCGGCCCCGGCAGCAGTCTCGTCGGCATCCAGGAGAACCGGAGCTACCGGGTCGCCGACCTGTGGCGCGGGGTGTTCCTGCGCTCCGGCAACGACGCGGTGCGGGTGCTCGCCTCGATGAACGGCGGCTGGACGGCCACGGCCAGGGAGATGCAGGCCAGGGCGCGGCAGCTGGGCGCCAGGGACACCACGGTGAAGTCCCCGGACGGGTACGACAGTCCCGGCCAGGTGTCCTCGGCGTACGACCTGAGCGTGTTCGGCCGTACGGGGCTCGCCAACGCGGACTTCGCCAAGTACTGCGCCACCGCGTCGGCGCGGTTCCCCAGCAGCGGCAGTCCCGCCTTCGGGATCCGCAACACCAACCGGTTGCTGACGGGGGCGAACGGGATGCGGCGCTACTCCGGCATCCTCGGGGTCAAGAACGGCTACACCAGCAACGCCGGCAACACCCTGGTCGCCGCGGCCGAACGGGGCGGCCACAGGCTGCTGGTCACCGTGCTGAACCCGCAGTCCGGCGCGTCCAACGCCGTCTACAACGAGGCGGCTTCGCTGCTGGACTGGGGGTTCGGCGCCGTCGGCAGGACCCGCCCGGTCGGCTCCCTCGTGGCCGGGGCCGCGGCGCCGGGCGGCCGGGCCGCGGGGCCGACGGCCGACGGGGCGGGGGGCGGGGACGGCGGCCGCACCGCCGGGGCGCGGCCGGTCGCGGCCCAGGTCTCCCGGCAGCCCGGGCGGTGGTCGGAGACCACCTTGTGGGCGGTGGCCGGCGGCTTCGCCGTGGCCCTGGCGGCGGGGGCGGTCTTCGGCTGGCGCATGTACGTGCGCGGGAGGCAGACGCCCGGGGACGGCCGCTGAGGGAGGGCGGTACGCGGCGGGTGCGGGGCGCCGTCGAAATTCGGCCATATGACGGACTCGTCCGGGGTGATCGCTCCGCTCGGCCGTCGCCCCGGCCGCCCGCCGTCCCGCCATGCGCTGCACAATCGAACCGTGAACGCGACACCACACGACGAGGGCGGCGACCCGGCCTGCTGGCTGGACCGGGTGTGCCAGGAGTGCGGCCGGATCACGGACCGCCCGGCGGAGCCCGGCTGCGAACACTGCGGCGCCGGAGCGGCGGCCCAGGCAGGTCCCGCGCGGGACCGCGACCCCGAGGGCCGGGCGCGCAACGCCCGCCCGCGGGACGGCCTGGGACGCCCGCTGCCGTACGGCGCCCCAGGCGTGGCCCGCCAGCCCGAGGGCATCGAGCGCAGCCCCCGTGAAACCATCGCCGAGGCCCAGGACCTCCTGGACCGCGGAATGCCCTTTCACGCCCACGAAGTCCTGGAGGACGCCTGGAAGACGGCCCCCGAGTCCGAACGGCAGCTCTGGCGCGGTCTCGCCCAGCTCGCCGTCGGCCTCACCCACGCCGCCCGGGGCAACGCCAAGGGCGGCGCCGCGCTGCTGCGCCGGGGTGCCGGGGCCATCGCCCCGTACGCGCACACCGTGCCGTACGGCATCGACATCCCCGGGCTGACGGCGTGGGCCGGGGAGCTGGCGGACGGGCTCGGCCGGCGGGCGGGGCCGGTCGAGGCGGCCGGGAACGCGCCCCGCCTGCGAGCCGGCGAGGACCGGCCCCCGGTGTAGCCGCGGGCGGCCCGTGCCGTCACCGCACCATCGCCGGCGAGGACGCGTCCGCCACCCGCAGGGCCGGGGCGCCCGTGCCGTCCGCCGGCACGGTCCAGATGTCGCTGCCCCGCCCGTCCCGGCCGGGCAGTGCGTAGCCGAGCGTGTGGTCGTCCAGCCAGGCCGCCTGGTCGTCGACGCTGCGCTGCTCCGCGAGCGGCCGCTCGCGCATCGTGCGCAGGTCGAGCACGTACAGCCGCCACGGGTCGCGTGCCCCGTCGTGTACCCGCTTCTTGAAGGCCAGCCGGGTGTTGTCGGGCGAGAGGGACGGGCACTCCACGTTCTCGCGCAGGGCGCGGGCCGTCCATGCGCGCATGTCGCCCTCGACGAGGTGGGTCCGGCCCTTGGTGGAGACCGTGGCGTAGAAGCGGTTGTCGTCGCGGGCGAAGCTGACGCCCCAGTAGTTGACGTCGGGGGAGTGGTAGCGGCGGCCGCCGAGGGTCAGGGGGATGTCCTCCATGTTCTTGACCAGGTAGCCGGTGCGGGTGTCGAGGATGGACGTACGGGTGGAGAAGGACGAGCTGGCGTAGGAGTCGCCGGTGGCGAACATCGTCCAGGACAGCATCCGGCCCGAGGCGGAGACCCGTGCCCGGTTGGGGATGCCGGTCAGGGCGATCCGGCGCTTCTCGCGCAGCCGCCCGTCCAGGACGACGGCGTACGCGGCCGGGGGGATGCCGGGGCGGCGCTGGAGGCACAGGGCGGTGCCGCCGGCCGCGTAGAAGCGCTCGCAGGCGGGGCCGCCGGTGGCGCGGTGGTCGGGCCCCGGCGCGGCGGCCGCCCGCACGCCCGCCCCCGCGGCCGGGCCGGGGGCGGCGGACAGCCGTGCGACGCGGCCGGACCCGGCGCCCTCCCGCGTACTGCGGAAGTACAGCCGGCCGTGGTCCAGGCCGAACGCCGAAGGGGCGTCGGCCGCTTCGGTGCGCTGCACCGCCGTCACCGTGTAGACCACGGCGACCGTGGCGAGCACGGCGGTGGCGACCGCGACGGCGATGATCCTGACGCGCATCGGGAGCCCGGCGGCGCCCGTACCCTTCCCTGCCTCCGGTGCGTCTGTCATGCCGGTCACGACCGCCTTTCCGTACGGGGGAGCAGTGCTGCGGCGCCCGCGAGGGCGGCCGCCAGGACGACGGCCGCGGCGACCAGCGCGGCCCGGCTGCCCCACAGCGTCCAGGCGGCGCCGAAACCTGCGGCGGCGAGCAGCCGGGACAGCGCCTGGCCCGTCTGGAGCAGCGCCATGCCGCTCGCCCGCCGCGCGGCCGGCAGCACCGGGCCCGCCAGCGCCATGAGCACGCCGTCGGTGGCCGCGTAGAAGACACCGACCAGCAGGAGGACCCCGGCCATCAGGGCGGTGCCGTCGCCGGCGATGAGCAGCAGTACGTAGGCGGCGAGCAGGGCCACGTGGCCGAGGAGGAAGGGGACCCGGCGCCCGACGCGGTCGCCGAGCCGGCCGGCGGGCACCGCGAGCAGCAGGTAGACCGCGGCGGTGCCGAGCGGCAGCAGCGGGAACCAGCGCACCGCGAAGTCCAGTTGCTTCTGGAGCAGCAGGTAGACGAACGAGTCGCCGATGGTGGCCGCGCCCAGCAGGGCGGCGGCCAGCATGATGCGCCGGAAGGCGGCGTCGCGCAGCGGTTCGGTGATCCTGTCGCGCAGCGGCACCCGCGGCTCCGGGGCGGCGGCCGCGCCCGGGTCGGCGCGCCCCGGTACGAACGCCACCAGCAGCAGCACGCCCAGCAGCCCGACGCAGAAGCTGACGACGAACACCGCGTCGTAGGCGTCCGCTGTCGCCCACAGCAGGGCGAACGCGACCAGCGGGCCGAGCAGCGCGCCCGTGGTGTCCATCGCGCGGTGCACCCCGAACGCCCGGCCCAGCGTGTCCGGCGGGCTGCTGAGCGAGATCAGCGCGTCGCGCGGGGCGGTCCGTACGCCCTTGCCGACGCGGTCGGCGGCGATGGCCGCGCCGATCCCGGCCGTGCCGCCGCCCGCGAGCAGCAGGCCCAGCCGGGACAGCGCGGACAGCGCGTACCCGAAGCCGGCCACGAGCTTGTGCCGTCCGCCGCGGTCCGCGACGTGCCCGCCCAGCAGCCGCACGAGCGCGGTGACGCCGTTGTACAGCCCGTCGAGGAACCCGAACTGGAGCGGGGACAGGCCCAGTTGCAGGACGAAGTAGAGCGGCAGCACCGCGGTGACCATCTCGGAGGAGATGTCGGTGACCAGGCTGACCGTGCCGAGCGCGAGGACCGGTCCGGCGACGCGGCCGCGCGTCAGCTGCGTGGTGGCGGCGGCCGCGCCGGTGGTGGCGAGATACATGAGGGGCGGGTCCCGGGCCGGTCAGTGGCACTTGTAGGAGGGGCTGCTGTCCTTCGTCGTCCCGTCCGTGCCGACCAGGTCCCAGGAGAACCCGTCGTCGGTGAAGTTCAGCTTGACCACGCCGAAGGTCTTCGTCAGCCGCTTCTCGCTGTTCGGCTGGACCTCCTCGATCTTGTACGGGTTGGCGCCGCCCATCCCGGCGAGCAGCTCGACCAGGCCGTTCGGGTCGGCCTTGCCGTCCGGGTCCTGCGGCGCGAAGCGCTCGTAGTGGTGGTCGTGCCCGTTGAGGACCAGTTCGGCCTTGGCGTCGTACAGCAGCTTCCACACCGGCCTGCCGACCGGGTTGTTGCCGTGCTCGCCGGAGGAGAACAGCGGGTGGTGCCAGTAGGCGGCCACGCACTTCTTGGAGTTGGCGGCGAGGTCGTCCTTGAGCCACTTGGTCTGCGCGGAGTCCAGGCTGTTGGAGTCCAGCGCGACGAAGTGCCAGTTGCCCTGGTCGAAGCTGTAGTAGCTCTTGCCCTTGGGATAGGCGACGGAGCCGAAGTAGGACTTGTAGCCGGCCAGTTTGCCCGCCGGGTCGTACGTCTCGTGGTTGCCGGCCACCGGGTGGGTCTTGGCCTTGAAGGCGCCCCAGGAGGTGTCGTAGTACTTCTGGAAGTCCTTCAGCCGGGCGTCGTCGTACTGGTTGTCGCCCATGGTCAGCACGAAGGCCGGGTTGATCCTCTTGACCTGGGCCGCGGTCTTCGGGTGCACGCAGCTGCTGCTGCTCGCGGTGCACCGCTCGGCGATGTCCCCGGCGGCCACCGCCGTGAAGCCGCCGGCCCGCGCCCCCGCCCGTTCCGGCGCGGCGTCCGCGCGGCCGGCGGGCGACCACAGCAGCGCACCGCCGACGAGCGCGAGGACCGCGCCCGCGGCGGTGGGTATGCCGGTGCGGGGGTTGGACAGGAAGGTGCGGGACTTCGGGGCGCGGGGGGTGGGCGTCATGTCCGTCTCCTCGGTCGGCGGGGGTGCCGTACGGAGGAATCTTGGCGACGGCTCATGTACGCGTCAATAAATCCGACGGAGAATAGTTAGGAAACTTTCCTACTCGCTCCCGTGCCGCGTTACTCCACCAACTCGGCCTCGTAGAAGCACAGGTGGTCCTTGATCTGCGCGACCGCCGGCTTGGGCGCAGGGTAGGCCCACGCGATGTCCTGCGGGCCACCGGAAAGTGACCAGTAGGAGGCGTCTCCCTTGAACGGGCAGTGCGTGCTGGTGTCGGACGGGACCAGCAGATCGGTCCGTACGTCCTCGGGCGGCAGGTAGTAGCGCACCGGATAGCCGGTCTCGTGCAGCAGCAGCGGGCGGCGGCTGTCGGCGACGACCCGGCCGTCGTGGACCACGCGGACGTGGTCGGTGCCCTGCTCGACGGTGATGCGGTGGCCTGGTACGGACATGGCGTTCCTCTCTCGGGGGCGCGCCGGGGCGGCGCGGCCCTTCCAGCGTCGCACCGGCCGCGGGCGGACGCCTTCTTGCTCTTTCGGCAAATTTATTTCCGCCTACGGCCGGAGCCGCCGCACTGTGGGCGCATGACCACACCGGAACGGAACACACCCACCGTCCCCCAGCACTCTCACCCCGCACAACCGGCCCCCGACACCGAACAGTTCTGGGAGGAGCGGTACCGCGGCGGCAAACAGCACGGGCGTGGACGGCCCAACACCGTGCTGGCGGACATGGTCGCCGGCCTCCCCGCCGGCACCGCCCTCGACCTGGGCTGCGGGCCCGGCGGCGACACGCTGTGGCTGGCCCGGCGCGGCTGGCAGGTGACCGCCGTGGACGTGGCGCCCACCGCGTTGGAGCTGGTCAGGGCGGACGCCGCCGACGCCGGCCTGGCCTCCCGGGTCCGTACCGAACAGCACGATCTCGGCGTGTCGTTCCCGGCCGGCCGCTTCGACCTGGTCTCCGCCCAGTTCCTCCAGTCGCCGATCGACTTCCCCCGGCAGCGGGTGCTGCGGCAGGCCGCCGAGGCGGTCGCCCCCGGAGGCTTGCTGCTGATCGTCGAGCACGCCTCCGTCCCGCCCTGGGGCCAGGGGGCGCCGGGAGCCGTCATGCCGACCGCGGCCGGAACGCTCGCCGGGCTCGCCCTGAACGCCGCGGAGTGGACCGTCGAGACCGCCGAGCTGCGGCAGCGCGAGGCGACCGGCCCCGCCGGCGAGCACGCGACGCTCGACGACAACGTCATCGCCGTACGCCGCCACCGCTGACGGCCGCCGGCTGTCCGGCTACACCTCCCGGATGCCCCGGCCCGCCCACTCCGGCGCGGGCCGGACCAGCGCCGACAGCCGCCGGCCGGTGTCCTGCGGCAGCGGCGCCGCACGGCCCCCGTCCCGGCGGACGTGGAGGGCGAAGACCTCCTCGGTGGCCACCGGCTCGCCGGACGGCTCGCCGGCGTACATCTCGTGGACGAACCGCACCTTGCGCGGGCCCACGCCCAGCACCGTGGTCCGTACGAGCAGTTCGGCGCCGCGCGGCACCTCCGCGAGGTAGCGGACGTGCGCCTCGACCGTGTAAAGCGAGTGGCCGCTGCGCGCGCGGTAGGCCGCGTCGAGCCCGGTCGCGTCCATGAGGGCGTCCGTGGCGAAGCCGAAGACCAGCACGTAGTACGCCTCGGAGAGATGGCCGTTGTAGTCGATCCAGTCGTCCTGGACCGTCCGGCGCAGCAGGGGCAGGCGCGCCGTCACCCGGCGGGCCCGTCCAGCCGCCCGGTCGCGCGCAGGACGTTGATGACGCCCTGGTCGCGCTCGGCCACGAGCTGTGCGTACGTGCGGCCCCCGGCCGCTTCCGCGCAGCCGTCGACCACCGCGTCGCGCAGCGCCCGGTCCAGCTCGGGCGCCTCCAGCCTGGTCCAGGGCGACTTCAGCGACGGGCCGAAGTGGTCGAGCATGTGGGCCATGCCGCCCTCGCCGCCGGCCAGCGCGAACGTCAGGATCGGGCCCATGAACGCCCAGCGCAGCCCGGGGCCCTCGGTGATCGAGGCGTCGATGTCCGCGACGGTGGCCTCGCCGTTGGCGACCATGTGCAGCGCCTCGCGCCACAGGGCTTCCTGGAGGCGGTTGGCGATGAAGCCGGGCAGCTCGCGGTCCATGGTGATGACGGACTTGCCCGCCACGCCGTAGAACCCGCCCGCCCACTCCACCGCCTCGCGGTCGGTCCGCTCGCCGCCCACGACCTCCACCAGCGGGATGAGGTACGGCGGGTTGAACGGGTGACCGACGACCAGGCGGCCCGGCGTGGCGGCCGCCGTCTGCATGTCGGTCATCGGGTAGCCGGAGGTGGAGGAGGCGATGACGACGCCGGGCGGCGTCGCGGCGTCCAGCCGGGCGAGCAGGTCGCGCTTGAGGTCCAGCTCCTCGGGGGCGCTCTCCTGGACGAAATCGGCGTCCGCGACGGCCTCGGCGAGCGTGAACGCCACGGTGAGGCGGTCGGGGGAGGCGCCCTCGGCGAGACCGAGCTGTTCCAGCGCCGGCCAGGCGGCGTCCACCAGGCGGCGCAGCTTGTCCTCGGCGTCCGGCGCGGGGTCCCAGGCGGTGACGTCGTAGCCGCGGGCGAGGAAGTGGGCGACCCAGCCGCCGCCTATGACGCCGGCGCCGATGCACGCCACGCGGCGTACGGAAGAGGGAGGAAGGGGAGGCATGGCCAACTCCTGGGGTGGGCGGGGGCTGAAGAGGATCAGCCGCGCGGCTTCAGGCCGAGGCGCGCTCGGGCCTGGTCCGGGGTGGCGACCGTCGCGCCCAGCAACTCCGTGATCTGCACGGCCCGTTCGACCAGCTGGCCGTTGGTGGCTTTGACACCCTTGCCCAGGTACAGGTTGTCCTCCAGGCCCACCCGGACGTTCCCGCCGAGGAGGATGGACTGCGCGACCCACGGCATCTGCATCCGGCCGAGCGCGAAGCTGGCCCACTCGGCGCCCTCCGGGAGCATCGCGACCATCGACTGGAGCACGCCGGGATCGGCCGGCGCGCCCCACGGAACGCCCATGCACAGCTGGAAGACGGTCGGGTCGTCGAGCAGCCCCTCGGCCAGCAGCTGCTTGGCGAACCACAGCTGCCCGGTGTCGAAGATCTCCAGCTCCGGGCGCACCCCCAGCTCCTGGATGCGCTTGGCGCCCGCGCGCAGCATGTCGGGGGTGGAGACGTAGAGGCTGGAGCCCTCGCCGAAGTTGAGGGAGCCGCAGTCCAGGGTGCAGATGTCGGGCAGCAGTTCCTCGACGTGCGGCAGCCGCTCCAGGCCGCCGACCAGGTCCGTGCCGGGCAGGTACCGCAGCGGCTCGTCCGGGTCGACGACGAGGTCGCCGCCCATCCCGGCGGTCAGGTTGACGACGACGTCGGTGCCGGTCTCCTTGATGCGCTCGACGACCTCGGCGTACAGGCGCGGATCGCGGGACGGCGCGCCGGTCTCCGGATCGCGTACGTGGACGTGGACGACGGCGGCACCGGCCGAGGCCGCCTCCACGGCGGACGCGGCGATCTGCCCGGGGGTGACGGGCACGTGCGGGGAGCGGCGCACGGTGTCGCCCGCGCCGGTCAGCGCGCAGGTGATGACGACCTCGTTGTTCACGGCAATTCCTTAGCTCGGCGCGGAGGGGCGAGGGGGCTGCGTACGAACCGGGGACAGTTCGCTGTCGACGAAGGCGAGCAGGGCCGCGTGCATGCTGTCGGGGCCGGTGCTGTCGGGGGCGGTGGCGAGCACCTGCGTGGCCAGGCCGTCGATGAGCGCGGTCAGCCGCAGCGCCGTGAACTCCGGGTCCACCGCCCGGAAGACGCCCTGCTCGACGCCCCGGTGCACGACCTCGGCGACGGTGGTCCGCCACTGCCGGTAGTAGTGCTCGTGCAGCCGCCCGACGGCGGTGGAGCGGGCGGCCTGGGCCCACAGGTCGAGCCAGACCAGCCACTGCCGCCGCTGCTGTCCGGTGCGCGGCGTCTGCAGCGCGATGAGGTGCAGCAATTCGGCGCGGGCGTCCGGGGCGTCGGCCAGGCCCGCCGCGCGCCGGGCGGTGTCCTCGTCCATGCACCAGCGCACGGCCGCTTCCAGCAGTTCGTCGCGGCCGGGGAAGTGGTAGTGCACGGCGGCCGTGCTGGTGCCGCAGGCGGCGGCGATGTCGGCGACCCGGACGCCGTGGAAGCCGTGCTCGGCGATCAGCCGGACGGTTTCCCTGACGATCTGCAGCGGCCGGCCGCCGTCGGGCACCGCGGCCGGCTCCCGGCCGCGCGCCGGCGGTGCGCCCCGGGAGCCGAGCAGCCACGCCACGTCCACGCCGCCGATGTCCGCGACGCGCACGATCTCGGCGAGGGTGAACCGCCGGGTGCCACTCAGCGACCTGGACAGCTTGGAGGGGTCCATCACGATCCGCCGGGCGAACTCGCGGCGGCTGCACCCGAGACTCTCGACCACCTTCTTGACGCGGCCGGTGATATCGCCCGCGTCGTCGGCGACCCGGGTTCCGGGGTCTTCGTCCATGGTCCGGGACCGTAACAGCGTGTTGAGAATACCGCAACGATCTCAACGGGAGTAAGTGGCTCTCGGGCTTGATATGTCGGGGTGGTGGCTCGGAATTGCGCACTGACTGATGAGAAAGTCAGCACGAGCGCGGACGGTGGCTGCCGGGTCTCCGGACCGCCCGCTTACCGGACGAATGTGGCAAAGTGGCGGACATGGCTGACCGGGGCGCGAAGCTGCCGGCCGTGTCGGTGCCGGACGACTGGCCCGCCCACCCGGACCTGACGCTGGCCCTCAACGGCATGGGCGGCTTCGACTGGGACCTCGACAGCGGCCGCATGCACATGGACGGCTCCGCTCTTGAGGTCTTCGACCTGCTGCCGGAGGAGTACGACTCCCGTCCGGCGAGTCTGTCCTGCCGCGTGCCACCGGAGGAGGGGGCGCGCCTGGACGCCGTCGTCTCACAGGCCCTGAAGGACGGCAGCGACTCCTACGGCGCCTACTTCCGCATCCGGCTGCGGGACGGCACGGTGCGCTGGACCCACACCCAGGCCAGCATCCGCCGCGACGCGAGCGGCACCCCGCGCCGCATCATCGGGATCGTCCGGGACGCGAGCCAGGAGTACGCGCAGGCGGCGGAGCGGGCCGAGGCGCACGCGCGGAAGCTGCGCAACACCGGCATCGTGGAGCGCACCACCGCCGCGCTGGCCCACGCCAGGACCGTCCGCGACGTCATCGACGTGCTCGGCGACGACCAGGCCCTGAGCCGGCTGGGCGCGCAGAACATCATCGTCGGCCTGGTCGAGGCGGGCCGCGTCCGGGTGATCCACGAAGGGCAGGCCGGCACCTTCGTACCGCAGCACGAGATCCTCCGCATCGAGGACCGGTTTCCGATGACCGAGGTGGTCCGCACCCTGCAACCCTGCTTCATCCGCTCCCGCGCCGAGTTCGCCGAGCGCTACCCCGCGCTCTGGCCGCATCTCGAACGGATGAACTTCGGCTCCGCCGCGTACCTGCCGCTCATCGCGCAGGCCCGGCCGATCGGCGTGGTGGGGCTCTTCTACCGCTCGGAGAACCCGTTCGGCGTACAGGAGCGCAACCTGCTGCTCGCCCTCGGCTCCAGCGTCGCGCAGAGCCTGGCCCGCGCCATGCTCTACGACCAGGAGCACGACCTCGCCGAGGGCCTCCAGCAGGCCATGCTGCCCCGGCGCATCCCGGGCGTCCCCGGCGCCCAGATCGCCGTCCGCTACCGCGCCGCCCGCATCGGCCGGGACATCGGCGGCGACTGGTACGACGTGGTCCCGCTGCCCGACGGCCGGGTCGCCGCGGTCATCGGCGACGTCCAGGGGCACGACACCCACGCCGCGACCGTCATGGGACAGCTGCGGATCGTGCTGCGCGCCTACGCCGCCGAGGGGCACGCGCCCGCCACCGTCATGGCCCGCGCCTCCGCCTTCCTCGACGACCTGGACACCGACCGCTTCGCCACCTGCACGTACGCGGACGCCGACCTGGCCACCGGAACCGTGCGGCTGGTGCGCGCCGGGCACGTGGACCCGCTGCTGCGGCACGCCGAGGGACTGTGCCGCCGGCTGCCCGTCACCGGCGGCCTCCCGCTGGGCATCGGCACCGGGTTCCGCGACCTGGACTACCCCGTCACCACCGTCCACATGGCCGTCGGCGAGACCCTGGTGATGTACACCGACGGGCTGGTGGAGGAGCCCGGCGTGGACATCGACGACGGGGTGCGGGAGTTGGCCAGGGTGGTGCGCGACGGGCCGCAGGAGGTACAGCAACTGGCCGACCGGCTCTGCGACCTGGCGGCCGAGCGGTCCGGCGAGGACGACATGGCGATGCTGATCCTGCGGCGCGGCGGCGAGCCGCCCGAACCGGCCGCCGGACGGCTCCAGCAGCACGTCGCGCCCGACGACCCCCAGGGGCTGTCCGCCGCCCGCCACATGATCCGCGCCGCGGTCCGCACCTGGGGCGCCCGGGACCGCGCCGAGGAGGTCGAGCTGGTCGCCGACGAACTGATCACCAACGCGCTGCTGCACACCGACGGCGCCGCGGTGGTGACGGTACGGATGCCCCGCGGCGCCGACCGGCGGCTGCGGCTGGAGGTGGCGGACCGCTCCAGCGCGCTGCCGCGGCGCCGCGAACCCGGCGAGTCCGCGATGTCGGGGCGCGGGCTGCTGCTGGTCGACCGGCTGACGGATGTGTGGGGTGTGGAACCGCGCGGCACCGGAAAGTGCGTATGGTGCGAGTTCGACTGCCCGTGACGGCCGTTCCGTACCCGCGGGGACGGAACGGCCGGGGCGGGAACGGCCGCCGAGGGATCGGCACGGTGAAATGGGGACACGCGCTATGGGACCGGGGCCTGCGCAGCAGTGGGGGGACGCCCGCCAGGCGGCGGCGAAGCTGGACGCGGAGGGAGTCCGCGCCATCGCCCTGACCTGGGTCGACAACGCGGGCATCGCCCGGACCAAAACCGTGCCGACCGCCCGCCTGGCGCCCGCGGTACACCGCGGCGTCGGCATGTCCCCGGTCTTCGACGTCTTCACCTCCGACGACGCGATCACCGCGTCCGCCCACCTCGGCGGGCCCGACGGCGACCTGCGGCTCTTCCCCGACCTGGACCGGCTCACCGTGCTGGCCGCGCAGCCCGGCTGGGCCTGGGCGCCGGTGGACCGCTACGACCAGCTCGGCGCGCCGCACCCCGGCTGCCAGCGGCAGTTCGCCCGCCGCATGGTGGACCGCGCGGCCGACGCGGGACTCACCCTCCGGATGGGCTTCGAGACGGAATGGGTGGTCGCCCGCGCGCAGGGACCCGGCGGACGGCCGGGCGGCGCGGCCGGCACCGGACGCCTCGACGGCTCCGCCGGAGCGGGCGAACCCCTCGACTACCCCTGCGTCGGCCCCGCCTACGGCATGAGCCGGGTCGTCGAACTCTCCGACTACCTCCGCGACGTCGCCGAGGCGCTGGCCCTCCAGGACATCGACGTCCTGCAACTCCACCCCGAGTACGCGCCGGGCCAGTTCGAGGTGTCCACCGCCGCCGCCGACCCGCTGCGCGCCGCCGACGACCTGGTGCTCGTCCGGGAGACCGTACGGGCGGTGTCGCTGCGGCACGGCCTGCGGGCCAGCTTCGCGCCCACCGTCGTCGCCGGGCAGGTCGGCAACGGCTGCCACCTCCACCTCAGCCTGAGCCGCGGCGAACGCGGCCTGCACCGGGCCCCGGACCAGAAGTGGGGCCTGGACCCCGACGCCGCGGCCTTCCTCGGCGGCGTCCTGGAGGCGCTGCCCGCCCTGCTCGCCGTCGGCTGCCCCTCGCCCGCGAGCTACCTGCGGCTGGCCCCGTCCGCCTGGGCCGGGGCCTACCAGTGCTGGGGCGTGGAGAACCGGGAGGCCGCGCTGCGCCTGGTCACCGGAGCGCCCGGCGACCCGGACGGCGGGCACGCCGAGATCAAGCCCTTCGACGCCGCGGCCAACCCGTACCTGGCGGTCGGCGCGGTGCTCGCCGCCGGCCTGCACGGCATGTCGGCGGGCACCGCCTTGCCGCCGCCGGTCGCCGGCGACCCGGGCGCCCTGGGCGTACGCGAACGCGCCCGCCGCGGCATCGTCCGGCTGCCGTCGTCCCTGACCGAGTCCACCGACCTGCTGGCCCGTTCGACGGTGCTGACCGAGGCCATGGGCGAGGTGCTGCACGGTGCCGTGATCGCGGTACGCCGCGCCGAGGAGGCGCACTTCGACGGCAGCGAGCCCGAAGAGATCGCCGCCGCGACCCGCTGGAGGTACTGATGACGGCGACCGGCACCGGCGGCGGCCCGGACCTGGACCTGCCGCCGCTGGTGGACCAGCACTGCCACGGCGTGCTGCGCGGCGACCTGACGGCCGCCGAGTTCGAGTCGTACCTGACCGAGTCGGACCGGCCCGCCGCCGCGGGCACCACGTTCTTCGACACCCAGACCGGCTTCGCCGTGCGCCGCTGGTGCCCGCCGCTGCTCGGCCTCGCGCCGCACTGCCCGCCCGGCGACTACCTGGCCAGGCGGCGGGAACTGGGCGCGGCCGAGGCCCGGCGCCTGCTGCTCGGCGGCACCGGCATCGGCACGTACCTGGTGGACACCGGCCTGCCGGGCGACCTCACCGGGGCGCACGAGACGGCCGCGGCCGGCGGCGGCACCGGGCACGAGATCGTCCGCCTGGAGACGCTGGCGGAACGGGTCGCGGCCGGCGTACGGGCGGGGGAGGGCGCGGCGGCGGGCGCCGGCGCGGCCGCCGAGGTGTTCACGGCCGGCCTCGCCGACGCGGTACGGGACGCGGCCCGCACCGCCGTGGGCTTCAAGTCCGTCGCCGCCTACCGCCACGGCCTGGCCCTGGCACCCGAACCGCCCACCCGCGCCCAGGTGGCGGCCGCCGCCCGCGCCTGGCTCGCCACCGGCGCGAGCCGGCTCACCGACCCGGTCCTGCTGCGCCACCTGCTGTGGCTCGCCGCCGGCACCGCCCGCCCGCTCCAGCTGCACACCGGCTTCGGCGACCCCGACCTGCGCCTGCACCGCGCCGACCCGGCGCTGCTCACCGACTTCGCCCACGCCACCGCGGGCACCGGCACCGACCTGGTCCTGCTGCACTGCTACCCGTACCACCGCCAAGCCGCCTACCTGGCCGCCGTGTTCCCGCACGTGTACGCCGACGTCGGGCTGACCCTGGGGCACACCGGACCGCGCGCGGCGGCCGTACTGGCCGGGTTCCTGGAGCTGGCGCCCTTCGGCAAGCTGCTGTTCTCCACCGACGCCTACGGCCTGCCCGAGCTGTACACCGTCGGCAGCGCCGCCTTCCGCACGGCGCTGGCGGAGGTGCTGACCGGCTGGGTGCGCTCGGGCGCCTGGTCGGCGGCGGACGCCGACCGCGTCGCGGCACTGATCGCCGCCGGCAACGCCCGCCGCGTGTACGGCCTTTCGGGAGGCTGAGGGACGCCCGCAGGGCGCCGCCGCCCCGGTACGTGTCAGCACCACCGATCGTGCTTTACTGCCCCGTGCCTCCTGCCATATCCGCCTCCGGGTCCCGACCTCCGCTGTACACCCGCGTCTTCGCCGACATCACCCCGCTGCGCGCCTCGGCGCACTACCGCCGCCTGTGGTTCGGCAACACCGTCTCCTGGATCGGCCAGCAGATGACCGCCCTCGCGGTCTCCCTCCAGGTGTACGCGCTCACCGGCTCCACGTTCGCCGTCGGCGCGGTCGGCCTGTGCTCCCTGGTGCCGCTGGTCGTCTTCGGGCTGTACGGCGGCGCCATCGCCGACACCGTCGACCGCCGCAAACTCGGCCTGTTCAGCGCGGTGGGCGCCACCGTGCTGTCCGTGGCGCTGGCCGCCGCCACGCTCCTGGACGTACGTCAGGTCTGGGTGCTGTACGCGGTCGTCGCCCTCCAGGCGGTCTGCTTCGCGATGAACTCGCCCGCCCGCTCGTCGATGATCCCCCGCCTGCTGCCGCCCGAGCAGCTGCCCGCAGCCAACGCCCTCAGCTCGCTCACCACCAACCTCGGGATGATGGGCGGGCCGATGCTCGGCGGCGTCTTCGTCGGCCTGTGGGGCTACCAGGCCGCGTACCTGATCGACGTCGGCTGCTTCACGGCCGCCCTGTACGCCATGTGGCGGCTGCCCGCCATGCGCCCCGACCACGGCGGCGACGAGACGCCGCGCCGGCCTTCCGTCCTGGAAGGACTGCGCTTCCTGGCCACCCGGCCCAATCTGCGGACGGCCTTCTTCGCCGACCTGGCGGCCATGGTGCTGGCCCAGCCCCGCGCGCTGTTCCCCGCCATCGCCGTCCTCTGGTTCGGCGGCGACGCGAAGACGGTGGGCCTGCTCGCCGCCGCGCCCGCGGTCGGCGCCGTGCTCGGCGCGCTGTTCTCCGGGTGGCTCGGCGCCGTCCGCCGGCACGGCCTGGCCATCCTCGTCTCGGTCGCCGCCTGGGGAACGGCCGTCGCCTGCTTCGGGCTGACCCGCCACCTGTGGCTCGGCCTGTTCTTCCTGGCCGTCGCCGGCTGCGCCGACACCGTCTCGATGGTCTTCCGCGGCACCATGCTCCAGGCGGCCGCGCCGGACCGGATGCGCGGCCGCCTCCAGGGCGTGTTCATCGTCGTGGTCGCGGGCGGCCCCCGGCTCGGCGACTTCCTGGCGGGGTCGGCGGCCGGCCTCGCCACACCGGCCGTGGCGGTCGTCGGCGGCGGTGCCGCCTGCGTCGTGGCGGTGCTGCTCCTGGCCCTGTGGCGGCGCGACTTCGCACGGTACGACGCCCGGGACCCGCGGCCCTGAGGGGGCCCGGCCTCAGCCCGGCCAGCTCCAGTCCACGACCTCCGGCAGGTCCGTGCCGTGCTCCCGGATCCAGCTGTGGTGGCGCTGCCGTACGTCCGCCATCGCCTGCCGCACCCCGGCGGCCCGCACCGCGAGGCCCGGCACCCGGTCGACGACGTCCATCACCAGCCGGTAGCGGTCCAGGTCGTTGGTGACGACCATGTCGAACGGCGTGGTCGTGGTGCCCATCTCCTTGTAGCCGCGCACGTGCAGGTTGGGGTGGACGGCCCGGCGGTAGGTGAGCCGGTGCACCAGCCACGGATAGCCGTGGTACGCGAAGACCACCGGCACGTCGTGCGGCAGCAGCGCCTCGAACTCCCGCTCCGTCATCCCGTGCGGATGCTCCTCGTTGGGTTGCAGCCGGGTCATGTCGACGACGTTGACGACCCGTACGGACAGCTCCGGCAAGCGCTCGCGCAGCAGGGAGGCGGCGGCCAGCGTCTCCTGCGTCGGCACGTCGCCCGCGCAGGCGAGCACCACGTCGGGGCGGGTGCCGGGCTTCTCGGTGCCGGCCCACTCCCAGATGCCGGCGCCGCGCGCGCAGTGCGCCCGCGCCTGCTCGATGTCCAGCCAGTCGAAGCACGGCTGCTTCCCGGCGACCACCACGTTGACCACGTCCTTGGTGCGCAGCACATGGTCGGCCACGCACAGCAGGCTGTTGGCGTCCGGCGGCAGGTACACCCGGACCGTGTGCGGGTCCTTGTTGAGGACGTGGTCGACGAAGCCGGGGTCCTGGTGGGAGAAGCCGTTGTGGTCCTGGCGCCAGACGTGCGAGGTCAGCAGGTAGTTCAGCCCGGCCACCGGCGCCCGCCAGGGGATGTCGCGGGCCGACTGGAGCCACTTGACGTGCTGCGAGGTCATGCTGGAGACGATGTGCGCGAACGCCTCGTACGAGGAGAACAGCCCGTGCCGTCCGGAGAGCACGTACCCCTCCAGCCAGCCCTGGCACAGGTGCTCGGAGAGCACTTCCATGACGCGCCCGTGCCGGCCCAGGTGCTCGTCGGTGGGCTCGGTCTTCGCCTGCCAGGTCTTGTCGGTGGCGTCGTACACGTCCTGGAGCCGGTTGGAGGCCGTCTCGTCCGGGCCGAACAGCCGGAAGTCGCGGCTTCCCGCGGTCCGCTCCATCAGGTCGCGCAGCAGGCCGCCGAGGACCCGGGTCGGTTCGTGCAGCTGCGCGCCGGGCTTGTCCACCGGCACGGCGTAGCGCGCCGGGTCGGGCAGCGGCAGCGAGCGCACGAGGCGGCCGCCGTTGGCGTGCGGGGAGGAGCCGAGCCGCCGGTCGCCGCGCGGTACGCAGGCCAGCACCCGGTCCACCGGCCGGCCCTCGCCGTCGAACAGCTCGCCCGGAGCGTACGACCGCAGCCAGCGCTCCAGCTGGCGCAGGTGGTCCGGGTTGTCCCGGACCCCGGCGAGCGGTACCTGGTGGGCGCGCCAGGTGCCCTCGACGGGGGTGCCGTCCACCTCGCCGGGGCCGGTCCAGCCCTTCGGGGTGCGCAGCACGATCGCCGGCCAGCGGGGGCGGGGCAGCTCGCCGCCGTCGCGGGCGGCGCGCTGCGCCTCGCGGATGCGGTGCAGCGCGGTGTCCATGGCGGCGGCCATGTCCCGGTGCACCTGGGCGGGGTCGGAGCCGGTGACGTAAAGCGGCTCGTGCCCGTAGCCGCGCAGCAGCGCGTCCAGCTCGTCGTCGTCCAGCCGGGCGAGGACCGTCGGGTTGGCGATCTTGTAGCCGTTCAGGTGCAGGATCGGCAGGACGGCACCGTCGTGCGCCGGGTCCAGGAACTTGTTCGCGTGCCAGGAGGCGGCCAGCGGCCCGGTCTCCGCCTCACCGTCGCCGATCACGCACGCCACCAGCAGGTCCGGGTTGTCCAGCGCGGCGCCGTACGCGTGCGAGAGGGAGTAACCCAGCTCGCCGCCCTCGTGGAAGGAGCCCGGCACGTTCGGCGCGGCGTGGCTGGGCACCCCGCCGGGGAACGAGAACTGGCGGAACAGCCGGGCCATCCCGGCCGCGTCCCGCCCGGCGTCCGGATACAGCTCCCCGTACGTCCCCTCCAGCCAGGCACCGGCGAAGACCGCGGGCCCGCCGTGCCCCGGGCCCCACACGCACACCGCGTCCTGCCCGTGGGTGCTGATCACCCGGTTGACGTGGGTGTAGACGAGATTCAGGCCGGGGCAGGTGCCCCAGTGGCCGAGCAGTCGCGGCTTGATGTGCTCGGGGCGCAGTTCCTCGGTGAGCAGCGGGTTGCCGGTCAGGTAGATCTGGCCGGCGGCGAGGTAGTTCAGCGCCCGCCAGTGGGCGTCGAGGTCGAGCAGTTCACTCTCGGTGAGCGGGGTCGGCGACTCCATCGGGGCCCTCCGTCGGAGAAAGGTGATCAGGGAGCGCCTCTCCACCGTACGGGCGGTCATGCACCGGCGCCGCACATAACGGGCCGACCGGACGCGCCGGGCGTCGGAGGGGCGTGAGGGCGCGTCAGGGCCGTACGACCGGCAGCCCGCCGTCGGCGACCAGTTCGCGCAGCGCGGCGTGCCCGGCGCCGAGCAGCCCCGCGTCCGGGCCGCAGCCCGCGGCGACGATGGCCAGCTCGCTGGTCGCCACCGGCAGGCAGCGTTCGTACAGCACGCCGCGGACCGCCGCGACCAGGGGTTCGGCGGCGGACAGCGCCCCGCCCAGGACCACGGCCTCCGGGTTGAAGAAGTTCACGACGACGCTGAGCACCGCGCCGATGTGCCGCCCGGCCTGCCGCACCAGGGCCGTGGCGTGCGGCTCGCCGTCCTCGACGAGCCGCAGGATGTCGGTGGTGGAGTGCGCCTCGATGCCCTTCCCGCGCAGCGCCGCGGCGATCGCGGCGCCGCCGGCCACGGTCTCCAGGCAGCCGATGTTGCCGCACGAGCAGGGGCGCTCGGCGGCGGCGTCCACCCGTGCGTGGCTGATGTCCCCGGCCGAGCCGCGGGCACCCCGGTACAGCCGCCCGTGGCTGATCACGCCCGAGCCGATGCCGCGGCCCGCCTTGACCACCACGAGGTGCCGCAGCTCGGGGCGGGCGGCCCGGTGTTCGCCCAGGGCCAGGACGTTGGCGTCGTTGTCGACCAGGACGGGCAGGCCGAGCCGCTCGGCGAGCCGGTCGCGCAGCTCGTACAGATGCCAGCCCGGCATCCGGGACGGGGCGATGACCCGGCCCGACGCGGGGTCGACCGGGCCGGGGAAGCCGATGCCCACGCCGCCCACCGTGCGGCCGGCCGCACGCTGGCGCCGGGCGAGGGCGGTCAGCCGCTCGGCGAGCAGGCCGACCGCCGGTTCGGGGCCGGTCGTCAGGTCGAAGGCGCACTCGTCGATGTCGAAGCCGGCGCCGGTCAGGCCCACCGCTCCGGTACGGAGGTGATGGCTGCCCAGGTCGGCGGCGAGGGCCACGGTGCCGCCGTCCGGGACGCGCAGCAGGCGGGGGCGGCGGCCGCCGCGCGAGACGCCTTCGCCCGACTCGGCCAGCAGCCCGGCGTCGACCAGTTCCTGGACGCGCGCGGAGACGGTGGAGGCGGCGAGCCCCAGCTCCCGTACGAGGTCGGCGCGCGAGCGGGCGGTGCCGGTCGCGACGAGTTCGAGGACGTGCGCGGCGGAACCGGGCTCGGCGGTGGTCATGGCGGGGTCCCGGTGACGGTCATGGCGAAGCCTTTCGGCGCGGAACGTCGGTATTCGGCTGGTGGCTCCCCTTTCTCCCTTTCTTTCTTCGTCTGCCGAAAAAAGAAAGGGGAGCAAGTGGGCGCCAGTACACAGCACTTGGCGATGCCCCGCCAGGCCCTTGACTTCTTTTCACGGCCGCCCGTACTTCTCGCGCGTTCTTCGACCGGCCGCCCCTTTCCGGAGGCGGCATGGGCCCGTGCGGAACCCGCCGACGTCAGTAACGGGTGATCGCCGTGGGACCGGAATCCGTGCCGATCGCCATGTGCGGGCGGGCGGCGGGCTGGACCCAGGACACGAGGCGCGCCATCGCGCGGGCCGGTACGGATACACAGCCCGCCGTCGCGCCACGCCCGTCGACGTGCAGGAAGATGCCCGCGCCGCGGCCGCGCACCGGCCGGTGGTAGTTGAATCCGACGACCAGGGCCCGGCCGTACTGCACCCGGTAGCCGGCCAGCCGCTCGGCCTCCCGCGCCGCGCAGTCGCGCGGGCGCGGGTCCACCCACCGGTTGTACGCGGTCGAGGCGTTGTCCTGGCACCACCAGGACGAGGCACGCACCGGACGGTACGGAATCGTCGTACCGGCCGGCGCCGCGCGCAGACCGAAGGCGAACGGAAGGTCGTACAGGCCCGTGGGGGTCGTCGAGGTGCCCTGCTTGCGGGTGCGGCCCTCGGCCAGCTCGTTCGCACCGAAGCGGGCGGGCGCCGAACCGACCCGCTGCCAGCGGCCCCGGTGCCGCTCCCACCAGCTGACCGTGCCGGTCGTCGAGCGCGGGCCCGCCGCCCGGGCCGTGATCAGCTGGCTGCCGCCGCCGGTGTCGGCCATCCGGGTGGGCAGCGGCCCGGCCGCGCCGGCCGGAGCGGCGGCGGGGGAACGGGGCGCGGCCGGGGCGGAAGCCGGCACGGTGAGGGCGAGCGCGGCCGCGCAGGCCACGGACGCCAGGGTCCTCGCGGAGGTCATGAGCGCAATGTAAGGCCGCGGACACCGTACGGCACCGTACGAACCCGACAGCGGGCGCGGCGGACCGCGCACACCGCGGCCCCGGACACGCCCGCTCCCGCAATCCGTCGTACGCCGGGGCGATAGACGGGCGAAACCCGGGTACCGGGCCCGGAGAACCACATGCCGTCCGACCCAGGAGGTCTGCTGTGGAGCGGCAAGCCACACCGCACCGTACGCACACGCCGGCACCGGGACTGGAGCGCGAGCCCGCCCCGCCGACGCCCACGCCGTCCCCGGGGCCCGGCGGGCCCGAGCCGGGGCCGGGCCCCGGCCCCGAGCCGGGGCCGACGCCCGGGCCGCCGGTGCCAGGACCGCCCGACCCCACCCCGCCGCCGCCCGCGCCGCAGCCGCCGACACCCAACCCCGACCCCGTGCCGCGCCCGCCGGGCCCCGACCCCGTACCGGAGCCGTCCCCGGCCCCCGGTCCGCTCACCTGAGCCCCCTTCCCCCTCCTTCCCCTTTTCCCCGTCACACCCTCCGGGAGGTGCATCCCATGGCCATCGCCACGGTCAACCCGGCGACCGGCGAGACCCTCAAGACCTTCGACGCGCTCGACGCGGACGCGATCGAGGAGCGGCTCGACCGGGCCGAGCGGGCGTTCCGCAGCTACCGCACGACGTCCTTCGCCGAACGCGGCGAACTGCTGCGCAACGCCGCCGGTCTGCTCGAAGCGGGCCAGGACGGCATCGCCCGCACGATGACCACCGAGATGGGCAAGCCGCTGGCGGCCGCCCGCGCGGAGGCCGCCAAGTGCGCGAAGACCATGCGCTGGTACGCGGACCACGCCGGGGAACTGCTCGCCGACGAGGTGCCGGACGCCGGTGACGCCAAGGACGCCGGAGCGTCCCGCGCCTACGTCCGCTACCGCCCACTGGGCGCCGTCCTCGCGGTCATGCCCTGGAACTTCCCCCTCTGGCAGGTCGTCCGCTTCGCCGCGCCCGCGCTCATGGCCGGCAACACGTGTCTGCTCAAACACGCCTCCAACGTGCCGCAGACCGCGCTGTACGTGGAGGACATGCTGCGCCGCGCGGGCTTCCCCGACGGCTGCTTCCAGACCCTGCTGGTCGGCTCCGGCGAGATCGAGAGCATCCTGCGCGACCGCCGCGTCGCCGCCGCGACCCTGACCGGCAGCGAACCGGCGGGCCGCTCGGTCGCCTCGATCGCCGGCGACGAGATCAAGAAGACGGTGCTGGAGCTCGGCGGCAGCGACCCCTACATCGTGCTGCCGTCCGCCGACCTCGACGCGGCCGTGCGCACCGCCGTCACCGCCCGCGTCCAGAACAACGGCCAGTCCTGCATCGCCGCCAAGCGCTTCATCGTGCACACCGACGTCTACGACGAGTTCGCGGTGCGGTTCACGGAACGGATGGCGGCGCTGACCGTCGGCGACCCGATGGAGGAGTCGACCGACGTCGGCCCGCTGTCGAGCGAGCAGGGCCGCTCGGACCTGGAGGAACTGGTGGACGACGCGGTCCGGCGCGGAGCGGCGGCGCTGTGCGGCGGCAAGCGGCCGGAGAAGCTGACCGCCGGCTGGTTCTACGAGCCGACGGTGCTGGCCGGCGTCACCCCCGAGATGCGCATCCACCACGAGGAGGCGTTCGGGCCCGTCGCCACCCTCTACCGCGTCAACGACCTGGACCAGGCGATCGCCACCGCCAACGACACACCGTTCGGCCTCAGCTCCAACGCGTGGACCCGCGACGAGGACGAACAGAACCGCCTGATCCGCGACATCGAGGCCGGCGGCATCTTCTTCAACGGCATGACCGCCTCCCACCCCGCCCTCCCCTTCGGCGGCATCAAACGCTCCGGCTACGGCCGCGAACTGGCCGGCCACGGCATCCGCGAATTCTGCAACGCCACCACGGTCTGGCACGGGGCGTAAGGGGACCGGGCCCCCGTTCCCGGCGCGATCCCACGCGGTCAGGGGGCTCGACGGGGCCCGGCCACCGGAGCAAGGCCACGACGACTGGACAGAAGAGCGGCGTCCTTCGGATTGGTGCTCCGGTGGAGCCCCTTGAGAACGGCCTGCTGGGTCTCCGGTGTCCAGAAGACCCGCAGGCGTTCACGCGCCCGGGTGACGGCTGTGTAGAAAATGCTGTGTGTGATGTCGTCCTCGTTGGCGTCGGTGACGACGATTTTGACGGATTCGTACTCAAGGCCCTGCGCCTTGTGGATCGAAACCGCATAGGCCACCTGGAACGGCACGGTGGTGTTCAGCGAGTCGTCGTCCTCGTCGCTGGTGTCCTGCTCGTAGACGGAGAACCGCACCGTCGCTTCCCCCACCCGTTCGAGTTCCTCGTTGTCGATGTCGGACTCGCTGACCGTGCGATCGAGTTCCACCTCGAACCGGATCCGGCCGGGGGTGCGCTCGATACCGGCGATGCGGCCCTTCAGGTTGTTGTAGATCACCGGCCGGAACCGCTCGGTCTCGTGGAAGAGGACCGGATCGCCGACCTTGTACGTGGAGACCCGCCAAGTGGTCGCCGCGCCGGGGTTGCTGCTCTGGAGGAAGCGGTTGATGTTGTTGATGCCGTACAGGCCGTCGTAGTTCAGGCACAGGATGATCTCGTCGTCGCGTTGGGCCTGGAACAGCGTCCTGTCGAGCACGGTCGAGTATCCGTTGCGGGCCATGACCTCGGCGATGTCGTCGTCGACGTTCCTGACCTTGTCCCAGAAGCCCAGAAGTGCGTCGTTCTTCGTCCTGAAGGGCGTTGTCAGTTCGAACACCGACGTGCTCGGGAGGAAGGAGCGGACGATGCCGAACCAGTTCCCGAACTGGATCGACTCGATCTGGTAGACGTCGCCGACGAGCACGAGCAAGGTGAAGGACGTCCTCTCCAGCACCTTGATCAGGTCGGCGTTGCTGACCGTGCTGCACTCGTCGACAACGAGAAGGTCGTACTCCGGATCCACGGCGTTTCTGCGTATCTGGCTGCTGATCGTCCGGAAGGTCGAGTTCTGCGCGGACACCTTGCGCCGGAGGTTGTCGACGGCCGGGTTGGTGTGGGCGAGGAAGAGTTTCGCCTTGCTGTTGAAGTAGTGCGCGATGTGGTCCACCATCGTCGACTTGCCCGTGCCGGCCGCGCCGTAGATCAACGCGACACGCGACTGGCTGAACAACAGCTTGAGCGCTTCCTTCTTGACCTCGTCGTCGATGCCACGAGGCGCCTCGTCGAGCCAGCGCTCGACGGCTTGCGGATAGCCGTCGATCCCGGATGACGCACACTCCTGGAGCTCCTCGACGATGGCGACGGTGTCGTCCTCGTACCCGCGAATGAAGACGTGGCCTTTGTCCAGCACGAGCCGGCGATCGCTGTGCTTGTAGTAGAGCTTGTTGTTGTAGGCGGAGATCAACCCCGGGACATCACCGAACTCCGCGAGATCGCGCTCGGGCGTGTAGAGGATTCCGTGACGCTCCACGTTGTTCTTCACACGTCGGGCGAGGAGTTCGTGGCTCCGCCCGGTCACATCGAGGCTCTCCACGAGATTCCGGTACCGCGGGTTGTGCCCCGGCAGCGAGGTGCAGAACGGCATGGCGTCGAACGGGATACAGCCATACTGGAGATTCATCCCGGACAGGCGGCCACAGCTGTCCCGGTGATACTGCGGCTTCAGAACCTGGTTGTGCATCCGCAGCATGAGATAACGGATGACGTTGTGGCCCGGAGCGGCTGACCTCACGATGCGGCGTGCCGTATCGAGCACGGGGAAGATCTGCGGCTTGGCGACGCCTTCCGTGCCTTTCGCCTTCACCCTCGCGTACTCGTCGTCCGGCATGTCGATCAGGTCGAGCAGGTTGCCCGCGTCCGTTGTCAGCCCTCGCATCAGGTAGCGGTACTCCGGGGAGTTGGTCCGAACCGTGGTGCGGGCACCCAGGAGGCGAGCGAAGTTGTCGAACTCGCACGGGCGAATGGAGATTTCCCACTCGCGGATGATCGTGACGGGCATCGTCTGGCCGAGCACGTCGATCGAGTCGCTCTGGAGCGTCAGCATGGCCGCGTACTCATCGGTCAGGTCGATGTCGGTGAAGGCAATGACGCGATCGAACTTGTTCACCTTGTTGACAGCTCGGTAGAAGGTCACCTCGTAGTAGACGCGACCTCCCACGAAGAACGGGCGCGTCTTGTGGATGTAGTGCCGGCCTCGCGCCCCGGCGTCCGGCGGTGCCGGTGTCGGACGGATCGCCTCCACCCTCGCGGCGATCTTCTCGTGGTACTCCCGCAGCGATGGGTCGAGGTCGACCGGGAACGCCTCCAGGTTCACCAGCACCGCGATCCCGCAACGGTCCTTGAGCAGGCTGCGGACGCGGTGGAGATACTCGTAATACTTGAGCATCAACCGCTCGGAGGCGTCCCCGTCCAGGGTGTAGTGGGAGGCGCTCACCTGGATGAGCTTGTGGAACTTGCCGAGGAAGTTGAGCTTTGCCTGGCCCTTGACGAAGGCGAGCCCGGGCTCCACGGCCGCATAGGTGAACTCGGCGTCAGACCGGCCGGCGTGCAGGCATACCGCAACCCCCTCGACCAGGTTGCGGAGCTGGGCGAGGACGTTCTGTGAGAGCAGCGCCCGCTGGTCGGTGAGCGAGGCGATGTTTTTGCAGATCGCCTCGTCCGTGCTCCTGATCTGTTCGCCGACGGTAGCCACGCGCTTTTGCCCTCCCACTCGCAAACCCCACGGTGTGCTGACAGTGTGACGGTACCTGGGGGGCAGCAGTTGGCGGATGATGGCAGAGTCCGCAAGCCCGCAAGCCCGCAAGCCCGCAAGTCCGCTGTCTCGGCGGCGAGATCGTCCGACTTCGGCGCTACTCCTCGCCCGGCAGGGCGAATTCGCACCAGAGGGCCTTTCCCGCTCCCCTCGGCTCGGCGCCCCAGGAGTCGGCCAGGGCCTCGACCATCATCAGGCCCCGGCCCGAGGTGGCCGTTTCGCCGGGGGTGCGGCGGCGGGGCCAGCGGCTGGAGCGGTCTTCGACCTCCAGGCGGACGCGGCGCCGGCCGGCGCCCCGCGCGCCGGTCCCGGCGGGCAGGAGTTCCGCCGTCACCAGTGCCCCGCTGTCCGTGTGCGTCAGCGCGTTGGTGATGAGTTCGGTGGCGGCCACTTCGATGTCGTACGCGACCGGGCCGGCCCGCCACTGGTCCATCATGCGCCGCAGGACGGCCCGTACTTCCGAGGCCCCGGACGGGTCGGCCTGGTGGACGTGCAGGCGGATGCGGGGCGTCGCGGTGGCGGTTCCGGGGGACGGGTCGCGGTGCAGGAGGACGAGTGCCATGTCGTCGCCGGAGCCGGGCCGCGCCCACAACTGGTCGGAGAGCCGGTCGGCCAGCGCTTCGAGGTCGGCGGGCCCGTCGCGTACGGCCGCGGTGAGCGCGTCGATGCCGGCCGCGATGTCCCGGCCGGGCTGTTCGACGAGACCGTCGGTGCACAGCAGGAGCGTCGACTCCGGCTCCAGGAAGAGCTGGGTCTCGGGGAAGTGGTCCTGGCCGAACGCGGTGGCCAGCCCCAGCGGCAGCCCGCCGCGTACCGGGTGCCAGTCGGTGTGCCCGGCCGCGTCCCAGACCAGCGGCCCCAGGTGACCGGCCCGTGCGATGTGCAGGGCCCCCGACTCCAGGTCCGCCTGGACGTACGTACAGGTGGCGAACCGTTCGGTCTCCAGCTCGGCGAGGAAGCGGGACGCCCGCACCAGCACCGTCTCCGGGGAGTGCCCCTCGGCGGCGTACGCGCGCAGCGCGATGCGCAACTGCCCCATCACCGCCGCCGCGTGGGTGTCGTGGCCCTGGACGTCGCCGACGACCAGCCCGGTGCGCCCCTGGGGCAGGGGGATGACGTCGTACCAGTCGCCGCCGATGTCCCGCCCGGTGCGCGCCGCGTGGTAGCGGACGGTGACCGCGCCGCCGGCGATGTCCGCCACCCGGCGCGGCAGCATCGTCGCCTGGAGCCCGGTGGCGAACTCCCTCTCCTGGTCGAAGAGCATGGCCCGCTGGAGTGACTGGGCCACGACGCCGCCCAGTGCGAGCGCCAGGTTGCGGTCCTCCGCCGAGTGCTGTTTGGGCTCGGAGTTGAACAGTCCGAGCGCTCCGACGACCCGGGCCTGTGCCACCAGCGGCAGGAAGACGGCGCTGCCCATGGGCACCCGGTCCAGGTAGGGGCGCAGCCGCGGGTAGCGGGCGATCAGTTCGCCGCGCGAGCCCAGGAACGTGGCGCGGCGCGACAGCGCGGCGTCCGACAGCGGCAGCGTGTCGTCGAGCCGTGAGGCCATCATCTCCTCGGGGGTGGCGCCGGGCAGCCCGGTGATCGCGATGACTTCGAACCGGTCGTTGTCGACGAGCCCGAGGATCAGCGCGTCGGCGCCGAAGCGCCGGGCGCCGCCCGTGCCGGTCAGCACCCGGGTGACGTCCGCGACGGACAGGGCGCGGGAGAGCGCGGCGGTGGTCTGCTGCACCATCTGGGTCTGCCGCTGCCGGTCCTCCCGGAGCGACCGCAGCAGCGCGGAGTCGGCCAGTTCCGTGCCCGCTTCCTGGACGAGGCCGACGATCCGGTACGGCCGGCCGCGCGCGTCCCGCAGGATGCGGCCCCGGGTGTGCGTCCAGCGGGGCGCGCCGTCCCGGCAGTGCACGCGGAAGTAGGCGCCGTACGAGTGCGCCCCGCTCTGGACGGCCTGGGAGACCGCCGCGTCCAGCCGGTAGCCCTCTTCGGGCGCCAGCCGGGTGGTCAGGGTCGCGGGCCGTCCGTCGTACTCGTCGGGGCGCAGGTCGAAGACCTCCAGCCCGCACGGGTCGAGTTCCAGCACGCCGCGGTCGAGGTCCCAGTCGAAGGTGCCGGTCCGGTTGAGGCCCAGCCGGTCGCGCAGCGGCACGGGGTCCAGCGGCGGCCGGTCGCCGGCGCGGTCGGCGCCGGGTCGGGGCCCGGCGGCCCGGTCCGGGTCGTCGCGGCGCGGGTCGTGGCCGCCCGGAGGCACGCCGTCCCGTCCGGTCATGTCGCGCTGCGCCCCCGTGCCGCCGTCCGGGCGGGGCGCGGCCGGTGTTTCTGTGGCGTGCCGGCCCCGGCTGCCCGCCAGGCAGCCGGGGCCGGCGACGCCGGGGCCACCACGCCCGCCGCTTCCGTTCGCGGTCCGCCGGAGGGGAGCCATCGCAACCGGGAAGCGGCCATGGGCTCACATTAGGACAGCATCACGGTTCGCGCATTTTCAGCCGGTTATGGGTGGTACGTCCCCGGTCACCTGGCCTCCGCCGGCACCCTGGCCCCCGCCGCCACCGGCCGCGCGGTCCGGGTCCGGTGGGCGAGCCGGGCCCGCTTCGCCGCGACGTCGACCGTGTACGCGTCGATCGTCATCGCGGCGGCCGACACCTTCACCACCATGAACCCGTTCCGGGAGAAGTCCTGCCAGGCGGCGGGGTGCGTGAAGTGCGCCTTGCCGTCGCCGGCCTTGGCGGCGGCGCCGCACACGACCTGCCGGGTGCCGCGCGTACGGTCGGTGGGCTCCAGGACCTGGAGGGTGTGGTCGTGGCCGGACAGGATCAGGTCGGCGCGGCCGCACACCACCTCCTCGTACAGCTCCTTGAGGTGGATGCCGCTGGTGTAGTCCCCGATGACGAACCCGTCGTACGAGCCGGCGCTGCCGTGCTTGCCGTTGTTCAGGTACGGGTGGTGGGCCAGTACCACCTTCCAGCGCGCGCGGGAGGCGCTCAGCGCGGCGTCCAGCCAGCGCCGCTGCTCGCGCATGTACGGGCCGTTCCACCGGTAGTGCGGGTCGGTCTGCACGACGTAGGAGGCGACCGGGTTGGTGTCGAGCGCGAAGAACTCGACGAGCGGGTCGTTCTGGGCGCCGCCCGCCGGGAGGGCGACGTTGTAGTAGCGACCGGGCATGTACCAGCGGCGGGACGTGGCCGCGTAGGCGACTTCGCGGTCACCGCGCGACGGGTCGCCGCCGCTGCCGGGTATCAGGCCCGAGCAGTCGTGGTTGCCCAGCACCATCAGCCACGGCATGTCGATGCCGGTGTTGGGCTGTTCGAACTTCTCCTGGAACTCCGGGTCGCGGTCGGACTCGGGCCCGTTCTCGTAGATGTTGTCCCCCAGGCCGACCGCCAGCCCGATGTGCTCGGTACGGCAGATTTCCCGGGCCGCCTCGGCGACCGCGTACTGCTCCTCCTTGCCCGTCCCGGCGTCACCGGTGACCAGGACGGCGTACTCGCCCGCGGGGCCCGGCGCGGACGGGAACGGGAAGCGTTCCGGGCCGCCCGCGCGCGGTGCGGCGACCGCCGGCCGCTGCGCCCCGAACGGCACGGCGGCCAGCGCCGCTCCCGCCACCGCACCGCCCAGCAGCGTCCGCCGGTGCACACCGCGTGCCCGGGGCCGCGCGTCGGGCGCGGCCTGCGGCGCGGGCCCGTCGGGTAGCCCGGGGCCGGCCGTACGCAGCCACTGGTCCTCGGTCATGTCCGCCCGCGGCGGGATCAGCTCGTCTCCACACATGTTCGATTTCTTTCACGGGTGGCGGGGCGGCTGGTGACGGAACCATGAACTCCGTGTGGACGTACGGGAATGGTGAGGTGGGAGGGGCGCGGGGGCCGGCGGGCGGGCCGCGGGTCAGCGGGGACCGGTGGCGAGCCGGCGCAGGGTACGGCCGCAGTGGCGCGCGTACAGCCGCTGGAAAGCCGGGACCAGCGGGCCCGCCAGCCGCGTGTACCAGCGGCCCGGCCTGCTGAAGGCCGTCATGGTGAACCACACCGCGCCGTCGTCCCGCATCTCGACCACGAACGACTCCTCGCCGCGTTGGGGGTGGCCGGTCAGCGTGCCGTACGCGAAGCCGATGCGCTCGCTCTCGTACTCGCTCCACACCACCCGGCAGGGCGCGGGCAGCCGCGCGGGGCCGAGGCCCAGATCGCACACGACCGCCACGCCGGGCGCGGCCTCCGCGGCCGACGCCCGGACCCGGACGCCCGCCGCGCGGTGCATCCGGAAGGTGGTGACCGCCTCGCCCGCGGCTTCGAGGACGGCGCGGCCGTGCCCGAGGTAGGTCGCCTCGTGCAGGTGGCGGTAGCCGCCGGGCAGCGGACGGCGCCGGGTCGCGCCGTGCTCGGCGTAGTTGAAGGGGGCGGAAGGGGAGGGTGTCATGCCGGAGTGCCTGCTTCCTCGGTTGCGGACGCGGTGGGGCGGTTGGCGGTCGGGCGGTTGGCGCTGGGGCGGTACGCGGTGGGGCGGGCCCGGAGGCGGTGCCAGGCGAGCAGCGCGCAGAGGGCGAAGCCCAGCGCGTTGCCGAGGCCGTGGGTGGCCGCCATCCATGCCAGTGTGGGGTGCGGGACGCCGGTTGCCTCGCCGAGCGCCCAGCTCAGGGCGAGCAGCATGGTCGCCAGGAGGACGGCCGCGGAGACGCCGAGCAGGGTCCGGGTGGTGCGGTCCGGTGCGGTGGTGCGCAGGTCGCGCCAGGTGACCAGCGCGACCAGCCACATGCCGGCGGTCAGGACGACCGCGCCGGCCAGCTCGGCCCAGTCGTCGACGAAGTAGCCGGCCAGTACGAGCAGGGTGCCCACGGGCACGCTGAGCGCGGCGAGCGGTCCGGCCCGGCCGGGTGCCGCGGCGCGGCAGACCAGCCCGGCCACCAGGGCGGCGGCGAATCCGGCGAAGTGGAAGTGCGGCACGGTCAGCGACAGAATGCGCAGGTCGAAGCCGAACAGCTGGTGGCCGGAGCGCTCGGCGACCAGCGCGGTCCCGGCGACGACCGGGGTGACGAGGGCGGTCAGTACCGCGATCTCGCGGGGCGCGAGGCTGCGGGTGCGTAGCAGCCGGCGCGGTGCGTACAGCGCGAGGGCGAGGGTGGCCAGCGCGTAGCCGGTGGCGAGCGCCGTCGCGGTGGCGCCGCGCGGCAGCCAGAGCGCGGCCGAGCCCGCCACGGCGGCCGCGGGCCAGCCGCGCCGCAGCCACCGGAGCCCCGGCTCGTCGATGAGCGCGAGCCCCATCGGGATCACGGCGCACATCCCGAGCATGACGATGAGAGCGACCAGAGCGGTCACGGTCCCCCCTGACCCGGCCGAAGCCGATTTGAACGTGTTCAAAACCCGTCGCGCACGACAGTACGCGACGGGTTGAACGCGTTCAACAAGGGGTGCGCCCACCCTGCGGCGTCACCGCACGGAACCGTCCCACTGCCACTCCGTACGCCGCGGAAGTCCGGGCAGCGCGGCCCTCCCCGTGCACCACAGCAACACGTCGAACGGGCCGTGCCCGGACGGAGCGGGCGGGGCGCCGGGGAAGAGGCGGGCCAGGACGGCGGCGGCGAGGCCGCCGTCCGGCGCCCAGGCCGGGCCGAGCGTGCGGGTGATGTCGTACGTGTGGAGGACCAGCTCCGTGACGCCCATGGCGGCGAATCCCGCGGCGTCCGCGTGCCCCCACGGGTGCCAGGCACGGACGCCGGCCGGCGTGTCGCGCACCGTGGAGCCGAGCAGGGACGCGGCGATGCGCAGCCCTTCCAGGCAGGCGGGCACCGGCGCGTGGGGGTCCAGGGAGGCGAAGAGGGTGATGTAGCGGTCGGTGGGCCGGGCGATGAGCAGGCCCGCGTAGCCGGTCAGCCCGAGGGCGAGGTGGTCGAGAGTCTCCCGGCAGGCCCAGTCGAGGCTGCCGGCGGGCCGCGACCAGTCCTGGCCGGCGCCTTCGAGGAGGACGTCCAGGCAGGCGTCGGTGGCGGCGGCCAGCAGGCCGGGCCACGCGGTGGCGGGCGGTGCCGCGTGCGTTGTCGTCGTGGTCACCGGCCGCCCGCCTCGCCCTTGAGGACCTCGACGACGCTCGCGTAGCTGCCGGAGCCGTGGCCCGCGTCGCGGGCGCGTTCCATGGTGGCCTTCAGCAGCTCGGGCAGCGCGTTGTCCACGCCGCGCGCCGCCGCGGCGTGGATGAGGTGGCCGACGGCGGCGATCTGGACGTCGACGGTGGCGTCGTCGCCCGGGTAGCGGCCGGCGTCCACCTGGGACGCGTACGTCGTGAGGAAACCGTTCACCGCGCCCAGCCAGCGGATCGCGACCGGGGTGAAGGCGGTGGCCGGCGTTCCCTCGGCGCCGACCAGGGCGGTGCCGTGCAGCCAGCCCGTCATGGTGGCCCACATCAGGCCGAGCAGGGCGGCGTCGTACAGCGACGCCAGGCCCGGATCGGCGCCCAGGTGCAGCGGGTCGCCCAGGGCGGCGAGGGCCGGGCGGTGGGCGTCGAAAACCTCGCGCGGGCCGCTGTAGAGGAACATCGTCTCCGGGTTGCCGACGCCCGGCGGGGTCGTCATGACCGCCCCGTCGAGATAGCCCGCACCGTGCGACCGCGCCCACGCGGCGGCCTCCGCGGCCTGCTCGGGCGAGCCGGAGGTGAGGTTGACCAGCGTCCGGCCCGCCAGCGAACCGGCCACCGGGTCGAGGACGGCGTGCAGAGCCGCGTGGTCCAGCACGCAGGCGATCACGAGCGGACTCGCCGCGACCGCCTCCGCGGGAGTCGCGGCCGGCACGGCGCCCCGCTCCGCCAAGGCCGCGGCCCGGTGCGCCGACCGGTTCCACACCGTCGTCGCATGGCCGGCGTCCAGCAGCGCGTCGGCCAGCGCCGACCCCATCGAACCCAGCCCCAGCACCGTCACGGTCGCGCGTTCGGTCCGCATGTCACTCTCCTCGTACGTCCGCCGGCGGTGGTCGGCCCGGCGGTTGATCACGTACGGCCCACGCTCGCAGCGCCCGGCAGGCCAAACCAGTGGCAGTACTGACGGCTACCACCAAATTCCTGCCGCCCTGCTGCCCTATCCTTCCGGCATGAGCGCTGGATCCGTCGCGGTGGTCGTGACCGAGGAGATCGGGGTCCCCTCCTGGGACCTGTACGAACTGAGCATCCCCTGCACCGTCTTCGGCAAGCCGCAGCCCGACCTGGCCGAACCCTGGTACGACCTGCGGCTGTGCGGAACGGGGGAGGCGAACGCCCCGGACGCCCCCGCGGGGCCGTCCGGGCTGAGCCTGCGCACGCCCTACGGGCTGGACGACCTCGTGCACGCGGACACGGTCGTCGTCCCGTCCGTACCCGACCCCTGCGTCGAGGACGGCAGACCGCTGCCGCCCGCCCTGATCACGGCGCTGCGCCGCGCCCACGACGCCGGCGCCCGCATGGTGTCGCTGTGCACCGGGGCCTTCGCGCTCGCCGAGGCGGGACTGCTCGACGGCCGCCGCGCCACCGCCCACTGGATGCACACCGCCCAACTGGCCGAGCGGTACCCGAAGGTGCGGGTCGACGACTCGGTGCTGTACGTGGACGAGGGCGACGTGCTCACCAGCGCCGGCCTGACGGCGGGCCTCGACCTCTGCCTCCACCTCGTACGGCGCGACCTGGGCGCGCACGTGGCCAACCAACTGGCCCGCCGGATGGTCGTCCCCGCCCACCGCCCGGGCGGCCAGGCACAGTTCGTCGACCTTTCCGTACCCACCACCGACGACGAGGGCCTGGCCCCCGTCCTGGCCTGGGCCCGCGCCAACCTCGACCGCCCCCTGACCGTCGAAGACCTCGCCAAGCGCGCCACGCTGAGCCCGCGGACCTTCTACCGCCGGCTTCAGGCGGCCACCGGCACAACCCCTCTCCAATGGCTTCTGGACCAACGCCTGGCACACGCCCAAAGCCTTCTGGAGTCAACAGACCTACCAGTCGAAAAAATCAGCGAACTGAGCGGCCTGGGCACAGCGAACAACCTCCGCCACCACTTCCTCAAACGGGTGGGCGTAACACCGTCCGACTACCGCAGAGCCTTCCCCCGAACGACACGAGAACCGACACCGGCCGCCGGCGGATGACCGTCACACATCCATCTCACCGTGCCGCCCCGTCCCCGAGGTGAATCGGGCTGCGCCTGTCATGGCCTCGGCCAGTAAGGCCTGGCCGTGGCGGAGTTCGGTGGCCATTGCGGTCTCTTCCGGGTGGCCCTCCTGTGCCAGCAGGGAAGCGCGGTCGCTGCGTAGGCATGCCTGTGGGAAGCGGGCGATGGCGGTGGCGAGGTTTTCGGCTTCTGTGCGGGACTCGCCGGGTGGGACCACCCGGTTGGCCAGGCCCATCTGCAGGGCCTCGGCGGCGCCGACCGGCCGGCCTGTCAGGACCATGTCCAGGGCCCGGCCGGTGCCGACGATCCGGGGCAGCCGTACCGTGCCGCCGTCGATCAGCGGGACGCCCCAGCGGCGGCAGAACACGCCGAAGACCGCGTCCTCCTCCGCGACCCGCAGGTCGCACCAGAGGGCCAGTTCCAGGCCGCCCGCCACCGCGTGTCCGCTGACCGCGGCGATCACCGGCTTGTCCAGCCGCATCCGGGTGGGGCCCATCGGGCCGTCGCCGTCCGCCGCGACCCGGTTGCCGCGCGCGGTGCCGACCGCCTTGAGGTCGGCGCCGGAGCAGAACGTGCCGCCCTCGCCCCACAGGACGGCGGCGTACGCGTCGTCGTCGGCGGCGAACTCGCGGAAGGCGGCGGCCAGCGCGTCGGCGGTCGCGCCGTCCACGGCGTTGCGTGCCTTGGGCCGGGAGAGGATGACGGTGAACACCGGGCCGGCGCGTTCGACGCGTACGGCGGGGGACGGGCCGGTCATCCGGCGACCTCCGCCGGGGACTTGACGCGTGCCCGCTCCAGGATCGCCGCCAGGTCGGCCGTGGCGGGCAGGGTTCCGAAGGCGTGCCCCCACTCCCCGTCGAGCCGCGAGGCGCAGAACGCGTCCGCGACCGCCGGGATGCTGTGCCGTACGAGCAGCGCCCCCTGGAGCGCGAGGGCCATCCGTTCGGCCAGCGACCGGGCGGCGCGCTGGGCCCGCTCCGGGTCGTCCAGTGTGCCGAGCGTCTTGCGGATGCCGGTGACGGCGGCGTCCAGCCGCCGGTCGGTGCCGGCGGCCGCGTCGACCTCGGCGAAGTACGCGTCCAGCGCGGCCGGTTCCTTGGCGAGGGCGCGCAGCACGTCCAGCGCGGCGACGTTGCCCGAGCCCTCCCAGATGGACAGCAGGGGTGCCTCGCGGTAGAGGCGCGGCATGCCCGACTCCTCCACGTAGCCGTTGCCGCCCAGGCATTCCAGGGCCTCCGCCGCGTGCGCGCTGCCCCGCTTGCACACCCAGTACTTGCCGACGGCCAGCCCCAGCCGGCGCAGCGCGGCCTCGCCCGCGTCGCCGGCCTGCGCCCCGTCCACGGCGGTCGCCAGCCGCATCGCCAGCGTCGTCGCCGCCTCCGACTCGATCGCGAGGTCCGCCAGTACCGCCTGCATGAGCGGCTGTCCGGACAGCGCGCGGTCGAACGCGCGGCGGTGCGTGGTGTGGTGCAGCGCCTGCCGCAGGCCGGCGCGCATCCCGGCGGCCGAGCCGATCACGCAGTCCAGCCGCGTCATGTTCACCATTTCGACGATGGTCCGCACGCCGCGCCCCGGCTCCCCGACCGGCCAGGCCACCGCCTCGTCGTACTCGATCTCGGAAGAGGCGTTGGAGCGGTTGCCCAGCTTGTCCTTCAGGCGCATCAGCCGCATGCCGTTGCGGGTGCCGTCGGGCAGCACGCGCGGCAGCAGGAAGCAGCCCAGCCCCTCCGCCGTCTGCGCGAGCACCAGGAAGACGTCGCTCATCGGCGCGGAGGTGAACCACTTGTGACCGGTGATGCGGTATGTGCCGTCGCCGGCCGGCACCGCCCGGGTGGTGTTGGCCCGGACGTCGGAGCCGCCCTGCTTCTCCGTCATCGACATGCCCGCGATCAGGCCGGTTTTGCCGAGTGGCGGCCGCAGTCCGTAGTCGTACGAGCGGGCTGTCAGCAGGGGCTCGTACTGTTCCGCAAGGGCCGGTTCGGCGCGCAGGGCGGGGACGGCGGCGTACGTCATGGAGACCGGGCAGCCGTGCCCCGGCTCGGCCTGCGACCAGACGTGGAACTTCGCCGCGCGCACGAGGTGGGCGCCGGGGCGGGGGTCGGCCCACGGCGCGGCGTGCAGGCCGTGCTCCACCGCCACGGTCATCAGCTGGTGCCAGGCGGGGTGGAACTCCACCTCGTCGATCCGGTGGCCGAAGCGGTCGTGGGTGTGCAGCCGGGGCGGCTGCTCCTCGGCCATCCGGGACTGCTCCTGGACCGCTTCCGTACCGGCGAGCGCGCCCAGTTCCAGCACCTCGGGCGCGCCCCAGCCGGCGTCCGCGCGGTGCAGCGCCGCGAGCAGGGCGGGGTCGTCCGCCGCGCTGAACCCGGTCAGCGGCGGAGCCTGGTTCAGGACTTCGTGGGTGACGGTCATACCGTGGACGTTACAGATTTCGGATGGGTGGCGGAAGAGTGTAATAGCGCGGAGAGCGCGGTGGCGGGGCGTGGTTAGGATTTCGGGCGATGGACCACGACATCCGCGACGCCTCCGTACGCGACGATTTCGGGCACCTCGGCCTCCCGCCGCTCACCGCCCGTTCCGTCGTGCTCAGCACCCTGCTCGGGCACCACCCGCCCCGCCTCCCGGCGCGCGCCCTGGTGCGCGTCGGCGAGCTGTTCGGCACCGCCGAGGGCACCGTCCGCGTCGCCCTCTCCCGGATGGTCGCCGCGGGGGACCTCCAGCAGCAGGAGGGCGCGTACGGGCTGACCGCGCGGCTGCTGGAACGCCAGGCGCGGCAGGACGAAAGCCGCTCACCCCGCACCCGTGCCTGGGACGGCGGCTGGGAGATCGCCGTGGTCACCGCCGAAGCGCGCCCGGCCGCCGAGCGCACGGCACTGCGCCAGGCCATGACGGAACTGCGGATGGCCGAACTGCGCGAAGGCACGTGGCTGCGCCCCGCCAACCTCCAGCGGACCCGCCCGGCCGTGGTCGGCCGGCAGTGCACCCTGCTCACCGGCGCCCCGGACGGCGACCCGGCGGCGCTGGCACGCGGGCTGTGGGACCTGGACGGCTGGGCGGCGCGGGCCCGCGCGCTGCTCGCGGCGCTGTCCCGCGCCGGTTCGCCCGCCGGACGCTTCACGGTCTCGGCCGCGGTGCTGCGCCACCTCCTCGCGGACCCGCTGCTGCCGGACGCCCTGCTGCCCGCCGGCTGGCCGGGCGCGGAACTGCGGCGCCGCTACGACGCGTTCGAGGCCGAACTACGTGACGTACTGCGCCAGTACGTCACGAACTGAATGCCGCCAGGGGTTCCAGGAGAGCCGGCGGCTCCCCGGAGGATCAGCGGCCCTCGAAGAGGAAGTCCAGGAACAGGGTGGCCGACAGGAGGGCCGCGCTGCCGCCCGCCGTGAGGCCGTTACGGGTCAGCCGCGCGTCCAGCCGGGCGAACGCCTTGCGCCCGCGCGCGGTGCCGTAGCCGCCCGAGGACAGCACGTCGCGCGCGTCCATCTGCACCGACAACAGCCCCTGCGAACCGCCGCGTTGCAGCAGCGTGGTGTCATCGACCGTGGACAGCAGCGCGAGCAGCGCGTCCATCCGGGCCGTCACCTCGGAGGCGCCGGCGGCGCGGGACTGGCGCAGCGCGGGGAGGGCCACGCCCAGCACGTTCGGGAAGCCGGAGCGGGCCTGGCCGACGGCGCCGGGCACGCCGTAGTACTGCCGGGCCCGGCCGCCGGGCGACCGGCTGGCCGCGGGGGCGCCGCCGTCCGGCAGGCGCGCCAGGGCGGCCGCCGCCTCGCAGGTCTCCACGTCGGAGCGGCAGTTCGTCGCGGCGGCACCGGCCACCAGCAGTCCCACGGACCACAGGGCGCCTCGCTTGCCCGGCGCGCCCGCGCCGGCCTGGAGGGCGCGCTGCTCACCCGCCCGGCCGAGGCGGCCGAGCTGTTCGCGCAGCCGCCGGTCCAGCGGCCGGCCCATCGCCGCCTCGGCCATCGAGGCGAAGGGCGCGTGCAGCAGCTCGGCGGCGTGCAGCGCGAGGGGGTCCGGCTTCGGTGCCAGGACCGTCTGCGCCGTACAGGCGGCGACGGCCAGGTCGGCGAGCCGCAGGGGCAGCGGACGGTCGGGGGAGGGGTGCGGGACCGTGTGCAGGACGGGGCGTTCGTGGAGCGGCGGCGCGTCGTCGCGCGCGGCCCCGGACCGGCGCCATTTCATGATCGACCGACCGCGGGCCGCAGAACGGGCGGAGAAAGTAGGAGTACTCATCGGGCCGCGCTCCCCTCGTGTTACGGCATGCCCTCCCCATCCCTTCCAAAGAGTACGGCTTCGCATGCAAGTCCGATGCTCCGCCCCCTGGTATGTCCGGACTCCGCCCCCGCATCGGGCGTCCGGCGCGCCGCGGCGCCGGTCCCGGGGACCGCGGGTGCCCTTGGCGCTTCCTCCAACCGGGCTCGCACCTGCCAGGCGCTTTCCACAGGGTTAATTGCAGATGAGACGACATCTGCCATACGGTGCCGCACATGCAGTCCTACACGATCGGCCAGGCGGCGCGCCTGCTCGGCGTCAGCCCCGACACGGCCCGCCGCTGGGCCGACGCCGGACGGGTCCCCACCCACCGGGACGAGACCGGCCGCCGGCTGATCGACGGCCGCGACCTGGCCGCCTTCTCCACCGAACTCGCCAAGAACGGCAGTACGGAGGAGGACACCTCCCACACCTCGGTCCGCAACGCCTTCTCCGGCATCGTCACGGCCATCAAGCTGGGCGACGTCGCGGCGCAGGTGGAGATCCAGGCCGGGCCGCACCGCCTGGTCTCCCTCCTCACCCGGGAAGCGGTCGAGGAACTCGGACTGGAGGTCGGCGTGCGGGCCACCGCCCGCGTGAAGTCGACCAACGTCCACATCGACCGCGTCTGACGCGCGCCGCGTCCCCGCGCCCCGCGAGCCCAAGGAGCCGATCCCGATGTCCCGCACCCTTGTCGCCGGCCGGCGACGCGCCACCGCCGCGGCGCTGACCGCGGTCGTCCTCGTCCCGCTCGCCGCCGCCTGCGATGACGGCGGTGACTCCGCCGGGGACCGCACCACCACCGTCAAGGTTCTCGCCGCCGCCTCGCTGACCAACGTGTTCGCCAAGGCCGCCGACGCGTACCACAAGGAACACCCCGGCATCACGGTCAAGTTCTCCTTCGCGGGCTCGCAGCAGCTCGCGGCCCAGGTCAACCAGGACTTCCCGGCCGACGCGCTGGTCACGGCGGACACCAAGACGATGGACGGCCTGAACGGCAAGACCGGTACGCCGCGGACCATCGCCAAGAACCGCCTGGTGATCGCCACCGCCGACGGCAACCCGAAGCATGTCAAAGGCCTGGCGGACCTGGCGGCGGAGAAGAAGCTCAAGGTCGTGCTCGCCGCGCCCGCCGTGCCCGTCGGCCGCTACAGCAAGAAGGTCCTGGACCGGCAGGGCGTCACGGTGCAGCCGGTCTCCCAGGAGCAGGACGTCCGCGGCGTGCTGAGCAAGGTCGAGCTGGGCGAGGCGGACGCGGGCATCGTCTACGCCACCGACGCGATGACCGCGCCGGACAAGGTGGACGCCGTACAGATCCCGGACGACCAGAACGCCATCGCCGAGTACCCGGCCGCCACGCTCAAGGTCTCCCGGCACGCCGAGGAGGCCGACGCGTTCGTGAAGTGGCTCGGCGGCGCGCAGGCGCAGAAGATCCTGCGCGACGCGGGCTTCCAGAAGCCGTGAGCCGGAAGGCCGCCCCGGGGCTGCGGGCCCCGCTGGCCCTGGCCCTGCCCGCCGTTCTGGCGGTGGCGTTCCTGCTGGTGCCCATGGCGGGCATCCTCACGCGCACCCCGTGGAACGACCTCGGCACCCACCTGACCTCCCCGGACGTCACCGAGGCGCTGCGCGTCTCCCTGGTCGTGTCCTTCTGGGCGCTGGGCCTGTCCCTGCTGCTCGGCGTGCCGCTGGCCTGGCTGCTGGCGCGCGTCGACTTCCCCGGCAAGGCCCTGGTGCGCTCCCTCGTCCTGCTGCCCATGGTGCTGCCGCCGACCGTCGGCGGCGTGGCGCTGCTCCTCGGCTTCGGGCGGCGCGGCCTGCTGGGCGAGTGGCTGGCGGACACGTTCGGCGTACAGCTGCCGTTCCACACCGCGGGCGCGGTGGTCGCCGCGACCTTCGTGTCGATGCCCTTCCTGGTCATCAGCCTCGAAGGCGCACTCGCCGCCCTCCACGCGCGGTACGAGGAGACGGCCGCCTCGCTCGGCGCCGCGCCGTTCCGGGTCTTCCGTACGGTCACGCTGCCCATGATCGCCCCAGGGCTCGCCGCCGGTGCCGCGCTGACCTGGGCGCGGGCGCTCGGCGAGTTCGGCGCGACGATCACCTTCGCGGGCAACCTGCCCGGCGTCACCCAGACCCTGCCCCTCCAGGTCTACCTGCTCCTCCAGGACAGCCCCGAGGCCGCCACCTCCGTCTCCCTCCTGCTGCTCGTCATCGCGACGGCCGTCCTCGTCGCGCTGCGCGGCAGATGGGCGGGCGGGGGCGGCACGGTGCGGGGGCGCACGAGCGGCGCGGCGACGCGTACGGACGCGGACGGCGACGCGACGGCGGATGCCGGCGGCAGCCGGCCGGGCCCGGTGCCCGCCGCATCCGCAGCCCACGGCACGCCCGTGTCCCACACCCCGCCCGGCGCCGCCACCGCGTCCACCGAAGGCGCCGCCGGGGAGCCCGCCGGCCCCGGTGGCCCCGAAGACGGCCTCCGTACCGGGCGTTGGCCGCTGCACGCCGACGTCACGGGATTCAACCGGCTCACCCTCGACGCCGCCCCAGGCACCACCATCGCCGTCGTTGGCCCCAACGGCGCGGGCAAGACCACCCTGTTGCGTGCCCTGCTCGGGCTCACCCCGCGGGCGCACGCCGTGCTGACCCTCGGCGAGCGCGACGTCACCGCGCTGCCGCCGCACCGCCGCGGCGTCGCCTGGGTGCCGCAGGACGGTGCGCTCTTCCCCCACCTGACGGCCCTGAACAACACGGCGTACGGGCTGCGCGCCCACGGCACCGGCCGCGCGGAGGCGCGCCGCGAGGCCCAGCGGTGGCTGGACCGGCTCGGCGTCGGCCACCTCGCGCACCGCCGCCCCGCCCAGCTCTCCGGCGGCCAGGCCGGGCGGGTCGCGCTGGCCCGCGCGCTGGCCGCCCGGCCGCGCCTGCTGCTGCTCGACGAGCCGCTCGCCGCCCTCGACCAGAGCACCCGCGCGCACGTCCGGCACACGCTGCGCCGCCACCTGGCCGGGTTCGGCGGCGTCTGCCTGATGGTCACTCACGACCCGGTCGAAGCCGTCTCGCTGGCCGACCGCGTCCTGGTCCTGGAGGAGGGGCGCACCCTCCAGGACGCGGCCCCCGCCGAGGTCGCCCGGCACCCGCGCTCGCCGTGGGTGGCCCGGATGCTCGGCCGCAACGCCTGGCCCGGCACGGCCACCGGCGACGGCCTGCGGCTGGCGGGCGCCGGGCGGCTGGTGGCCGCCGACCCGCTGCCCGAGGGCTCCGGCGCGCTGGCGATCATCGGCCCGGAAGCGGTCTCCGTGCACCGCGCGCGCCCCTCCGGCAGCCCCCGCAACGTGTGGCCGGGACGGGTCAGGGAGATCACCGCGCTCGGCGGCCGGCTGCGGGTGCTGGTCGGCTCGCCGGAGGTCCCCGACCTGGTGGGCGAGATCACGCCGCAGGCCGCAGCGGAACTGGGCCTGGCCGAGGACACCGAGGTCTGGGTGAGCGTCAAGGCGACCGAGGTCACGCTCGTACCCGTGTGAGCGCGCGGCGCGCGGCGCCGGTCCCGGCCGTGGCGCGAACCCGCCGTACCGACGGCCGCGTTGCGCCGCCCGAGGGGGTACGTGCGCGGTGCGTGCGGACCCCCGCCGCGCGTGCCCCGGGCCCCCGGATGCGCTCCGATGGCACCCCCGGCTCGGACAAGCGATCGATACGCCCGGGCAGGTGATGCGCTCCGCACCGCGGGGTGCGCCCCTACCCGGCAGAGGGGGGCGCCATGCGGAGCCCTGTGCCCCCGCTCCGGCGGTGCGGGGGCAGGCCGCCGGACGAGGGCGCTCCCACGCGCTCTGCCGGTGCCGTCCGCGGCCGTGGTTGTCTTTCACTCGTCGAATTCATGACGGCTCGCGAAAAGCACGGCACACACCCGGTGAAAACGCGGAGAACGCCCCGCGTGAATACCGGGAAGGCAGTGCTCCGGGACGGCGTCATGTTTCCCCATAGCCGCAGGGAAACCGCGCGGTGAGCGACGGGAGCAAGTCGATGGCATTTCCTCAGGGATCGGAAACGAGCGGACGCAACGACGTCCGGGGGCGTGGGGCCCGAGGGGCGACGGCGGCAGCGGTGCTGCTGGCGGCCGGCGCGATGAACATGGCGGCCGAGGGGCCGGCCGAGGCCCGCAGCGGTGCCACGTGGGACCGCCTGGCCCAGTGCGAGAGCGGCGGCAACTGGCGGGCCGACACGGGGAACGGGTTCTCGGGCGGGCTGCAGTTCGCCCACTCCACCTGGCGCTCCTTCGGGGGCGGCAGGTACGCGTCCCGGGCGTCCCGGGCCTCGCGGGCCCAGCAGATCCGGGTGGCGGAGCGGGTGCTGGCGCGCCAGGGCTGGGGCGCCTGGCCGGCCTGCTCGGCCCGGCTGGGCCTGCGCTCGTCCGGCGCGCGGCACAGCGCGCCGCAGACCACCGTCCCGCGGCAGCGGTCCGCGCCGCGCTCCGGCTCGCCGGCCCGCACGAACGGCACCGGACGGGTCCGCGCGCCGCAGCACCGGCACCAGCAGTACGGCAAGGAGTACAAGTCCCGGACGCACCGGAATTCCGGCGGTAATATCGTCGTCAATCCGGGGGACACGCTGAGCGGTATCGCGTACGCGCACGGCTGCGGCTGGAAGGAATTCTACCGCCTCAACCACCGGGTGATCGGTGCGAACCCGAACCTCATCTATCCGGGAATGCGCCTGTCCGCACCGTAGACCGGCACCGCCCGGAACGACGGGAGCGCGGCACGCGTTACCTTCCCACCCTCCCGGGAATTCGGCGGGCACGAATTCCCCGAGCGGCGGCCCGGCTGGGGGCGGGCGGGCCGCCGCGGGACGCGGTGGGCACCGGCAGGCCGTCCGTCGGCGCCACGGACGGCCTGCACAGACCGGCCCGGCTCACCGGGCCGGACGCCGCCGCCGTACCTCGTAGGCGGCCAGGATCACGCCCACCGTGAGCAGGCTCAGCCAGAACTGGGCCCGGCTGTCCGGCAGGAGGGCCATCGCCGCGATCACCGCCGCCATCAGTGTGACGGTGGCCCGGCTCAGCCACGGGAACAGCCACATCCGCAGCGTCAGCCGCCGCGGATCCTCGCGCTCCAGCTTGCGGCGCAGGCGGAGCTGGGCGACCGCGATCGCCAGGTAGACGAACAGGGCGACGGCACCGTAGGAGTTGACCAGGAAGCGGAAGACGACGTCGGGCGAGGCCCACGCCGCGATCACCGACAGATAGCCGGCGGACGTCCCGGCCAGCAGCGCCCGGCGCGGCACCCCGCCACGGCTGAGCTTGGTGAGGCCGCGCGGCGCGTCCCCGTTGCGGGTCAGCGCGAACAGCATCCGCGACGAGGTGTAGAGCGCGGAGTTGAGGCAGGAGAGCACGGCGATCAGGACGACGGCGTTCATGACCGTACCGGCGGCGGGTACGTCCAGCCGGTCCAGTACCGCCGCGTACGGGCTGACCTCCACGGCCCGCGACGTCCACGGCACGACCGCCACGACGACGAGGACCGACAGCACGTAGAAGCCCACCACGCGCAGCACGATGGAGCGGATCGCCGCCGCCACGGCGCGCTCCGGCTCCACCGACTCGGCCGCCGCGATGGTCACGATCTCCGCGCCGGTGAAGAAGCCGACGCACGGCACGACCGCCGCGAGGACCGCGCCGACGCCTTCGGGCGCGAAGCCGCCGGAGTCGGTGAGGAGTGCCAGGCCGCCGTGGGCCCGCGGCCACAGCCCGGACACGTACAGCGCGCCCAGGAAGAGGAACACCACGATCGCGATGACCTTGACCGACGAGAACCAGTACTCGAACTCGCCGAAGGAGCGGGCCGAGACCAGGTTGGTCGCGGTCAGCAGCGCCATCAGCGCCAGGCTGACGGCCCACAGCGGCACGCCGGGCAGCCACAGCCGGACGATCCGGCCGCCCGCCACCGCCTCGACGGCGACCACGATCACGAAGAAGTACCAGTACAGCCAGCCGACCGTGAAGCCGGCGCGGTGCCCCAGGGTCTCGCGTACATGGGCGTAGAACGAGCCGAGGGCCGGCCGGGCCACCGTCATCTCGGCCAGCATCCGCATGACCAGGACGGTGAGGAGACCGGCCGCGAGGAACGACAGCACGGCGGCCGGCCCGGTGGCCCGGATGACCACACCACTGCCCACGAAGAGGCCCGCGCCGATGACCCCGCCCAGCGCGATCAGGCTCATGTGGCGCCGCTGGAGGCCCTTGCGCAGTTCCCCGCCGGCCTGTCCGCCGTCCGGTGCGGTGGCCGCTGCCGTCCCGCGTGATGTTCCCGTACTCATGCGGGCCGACGCTATCGGCGCAACCCTGCGGGGCTGTTGCCGCAGTGTTTCGGCTGCCGAGGCGCGGGCCCGCGGCGTCAGAGCGGCAGCACGCAGACCGGTACGGGCGCGGCGAACGGCTCGCCCAGCCGCCGCAGCCCGCCCCGCACGGCGTCCACCGAGAACACCGTCACCGACCCCGACTTCTGGTGCGCCGCGAAGAGCAGCCGTCCGTCCGGTGAGAAGGCCGTGTGCCGGGGGAAGTCGCCGCCCGACGGCACCGTGTCCAGCAGCCGCAGGCGGGCGCCCGCCGCTTCGACCGCGTACCGCGTCAGGCTGTTGTGGCCGCGGTTGGCGAGGTAGGCGAAGGCGCCGTCGCCGGTCACCAGGAATTGCGCCGGATAGCTCGTGCCGGGCCCGGTTCCGGTGGGCTGCGGCGCGCCCGGTGTGAGCCGGCCGGTCCGCCGGTCGTACGCGCAGACCACGACCGTGTTGTCCACCTCGTTGGCCAGGTACGCGTAGCGGCCCGACGGGTGGAACGTGAGGTGCCGCGGGCCCGCCCCTGCCCGCAGCCGCGCGTACGAGACCAGGGCGAGCGTCCCCGCTGCGGTGTCCAGGCGGTAGGTGTAGACGGTGTCGTTGCCCAGGTCGACGGCGAGGACGTGCCGGCCGTCCGGACTGGCGGCGATCTGGTGCGCGTGAGGCCCGTCCTGCCCGGGCCCGGGCGGCGGATCGGAGTGCGCGACCACGTCCGTGCGCTCGCCGAGCGCGCCGTCCGGGCCGATGGGGTGCACGGCGACACTGCCGGACAGGTAGTTGGCGCTGAGCAGCCAGCGCCCGCCGGGGTGTACGGACAGGTGGCACGGCCCGGCGCCGCCGGTGGAGCGGCTGCCCAGGACGCGGTGGCGGCCGTCGCCGCGCAGGGCGATGGCGGTCACCGCGCCCTGCCGCTGCTCGTTGACCGTGTACAGCGTCCGGCCGCAGGGGCCGAGGGCCAGGTAGGAGGGGTCGGCGACCCCGCCGATGACACCGGAGCCGGCGATCCGCCCGCTTCCGGCGTCGTACGTCCCCAGGCCCACGCCCGTTCCGCCGCCCGGGACGGAGGTGTACGTGCCCAGCAGCAGCGGCCGGCCGGCACGCGGCCGGGAGCGCGCCCGTGCGGGAGCCGCCGCGCCGCCGAGGCCGCCGATCGCGGTCAGCGTGGCCCCCGCCGCGGCCGTACGGAGGAAGCGGCGGCGGTCGGTGCCGGTCCGTGCCCTGCTGTCCATGCCACACCTCGGGGTCCGGAGATCGCGGATGTGGCAGCCAGGGTGGCCCGGCCCGGGCGCCACGACAAGAGGGGGCCGGGCATCCCGTACATCCCGGTGATGACCATGTCCCCCTCCCGTAGGACCCAAGGCATACGGGATGACCAATCCGTGGACTGATTCGCCGGGCCCCCGCCGGCTCGTAGCTTCGTGATCAAGCACATGCACGATCGGGAGGCCACGGATACATGTACGGCAAGGCATTCGCCCCGGAGTACCAAGGCGAGCTGGGCGCGTCGCTGAACGTGAACTCCTCGTACGAGGACGTGCTCGCCACGGCCCGCCGCGCGCGGCGGCAGGCGCGCACGGACCTGGAGCACGCACGGGCGGCGCTCGCCGTCGCCGAGGCCAACCGGCGGCTGGGGCGGGTGGCCGAGGCGCGGGACGCCTGGCACGACAGCTACCGCAGCGCCCGGTGCGCCGGCGACCTGGGCGCGATGTCCTGGGCCCTGTGGAGCGGCGGCACGCTCGCCCGGCAGTGCGGCGGCCTCGCGCTGGCCCGCAGGCTGCTCGCCTGGGCCGTCACCCTCGCCGACGAGGGCGGCGACCGCCTGGCGCACGGCTACTCCCTCGCCGGCCTCGCCGAGACCGGCCGCATACAGGGCGACTACGCGGCCGTCGCCGACCTGCACGAGCAGCTCCTCGAACAGGCACGGGCACACGGCGAGGCCCGCCACGTGGTGTGGGCGATGTCCGGCATCGCGCAGATGCACCGCAACACCGGCGGGTACGACAAGGCACTGGAACTGTTCGAGGAGGCCGCGCGGATCGCCGCAGACGGCGACGACGCGCGGGGCCGCGCCTGGTCGCTGCGCGGCATAGCCGACGTCCTGTCCGTACAGGGCGAAACGGAACGGGCTCTCGCCCTGCTCACCGAGGCCGAGACGATCTGCCGCACCATGGACCTGGCGAGCGCGCTCGCCTACAACCACAAGATGCGCGGCAACGTCCTGTTCCGGGCCGGCCGGTACACCGAGGCGTGCGAGGTGTACGCCGGCGCGCTCGGCGAGTTCGCGGAGATGCACGAGCCGCGCGGCACCGCACTCTCCCGGCTCGGCCTGGTCAAGTCCCGCTCCCGGCTGGGCGGCTCACAGGACGAGACGCTCGCCGAGCTGGACGTACTGGAACGCGACTTCGAGCGGATCGGGCTGCGGCACGCCCGCGACATGGTCATCGCGTTCCGCGCGGAACTGTTTTCGTCGGCGGCAGGAAGTCCCGCAGCTCCGTCCGGTGCCACCACGCACCGGTCTCCCGCAGTTCCCGCCAGGTCGTGAAGCGGTACTCGTAGAGCCGGGCCCGCACCAGCGCGGGCGGCGCGTCGGGGAACGGGTTGTGGCGCAGCAGCCGCAGCGTGTCGGTGTCGTTCTCCAGCAGCCGCTCCACGAGCGGCCCGAACCAGCTGCGCGCGTAGGCGGGGGAGAGGGCCGCGAACCACATCAGCCAATCGAGCCGGAGGTGGTACGGCGCGTACGGGCGCGGCAGGCGGCGCACGTCGCCCGGCTTGCCCTTGAACCCGTACTCCCGCCAGACCGCGTCCGGCGAGGCCACCGCCGAGTCCGTGCCCTCGATCACGATCTCCCGGCGTACCCGGGTGACGCTGCCGAAGGCCCCGTAGGAGTTGACCAGGTGCAGCGGGTCGAAGGAGGTGTTCATGAGCTGCTGCCGGGAGAGCAGGTTGCGGACCGGCCGGTAGCTCCGGTAGGCGACGAAGGCGGTGACGGCCGCGGTCAGCACCGCGAACCAGACGGGGACGCCGGGGAACCTGGCCGGCCGCGCGAGCCAGGGCACGTCCACGGCGGACAGGGCCAGGGCGATGGTCAGCCAGTTCAGCCAGGCGAAGTTGCCGGACAGCACGAGCCACAGCTGCGTCACGGCGATCCCCAGCGCCGCCCAGGTCGCCACCGGCTGCGGGGTGAACAGCAACACCGGCAGGACCAGTTGCGCGAAGTGGTTGGCGGCGGTCTCGACGCGGTGCAGCGGTCTGGGCAGCCGGTGGAAGAACCAGCTCAGCGGGCCCGGCATCGGCTGTGTCTCGTGGTGGTAGTAGAGGCAGGTCAGATCGCGCCAGCAGCGGTCGCCCCGCATCTTGATCAGTCCGGCCCCGAATTCCACCCGGAACAGCAGCCAGCGCAGCAGCCACATCACGAGCACCGGCGGCGCCGTGTCGTCGTTGCCGAGGAAGACGGCCAGAAAGCCGGTCTCCAGCAGTAGCGACTCCCAGCCGAAGCCGTACCACGTCTGGCCGACGTTGACGATCGAGAGGTACATCCCCCACAGCACCGCCCACATCGCCATCGCGGCGCCCAGCGGCACCGCGTCCGCGGCGCCCGCCGCCACGGCGGCGGCGAGCAGGGCACCGCCCCAGGACCAGAGCGCGAAGAACCGGTCCGAATAGCGCCACTGGAAGACCGAGGGCGCCTTGCGGAACGGCACCCGGCGCACGAATTCCGGCACCGGCAGCATTCCGCGCTCGCCCATCAGCGCCCGGAACTGCCGCGCCGCCGCCACGAACGCCACCAGGTACAGCACGGCCAGCATCCGCTGGAACACCAGCCGGCCCAGCCAGTCGCCGCTCTCCGTGAACCAGTCCACGGGTCTATCCCTAGCACCGCGGGGCCCTCTTGCCCGACCGGCACGCGGCACGCGGCGGGCACGGGATGTACCCGGCCCGCGCACCGGGCAGGCTGGTGGCATGCCCGAACTGCCGGAAGTCGAAGCCCTGCGGGAATTCCTGCACGCGCACGCCGTCGGCCGCGTCCTGGTCAGCGCCCGGCCCACCGCCGTGAACGTGCTCAAGACCTACGATCCGCCGCTGACCGCCCTGGAGGGCGGCACGGTCACGGCGGTCGCGCGGCACGGGAAGTTCCTGGACCTCACCGCCGGCGGCCTGCACCTGGTGGTCCACCTGGCCCGCGCCGGCTGGCTGCGCTGGCAGGACGCCCTGCCCGACGCCCCGCCGCGCCCCGGCAAAGGGCCGCTGGCGCTGCGCGTCCGGCTGAGCGCGGACGGACCCGGCCCGGCGCCCGGCTTCGACCTCACCGAGGCCGGCACCCAGAAACGGCTGGCCGTCTACTGCGTGACCGATCCCGCCCAGGTGCCGGGCATCGCCCGGCTCGGCCCCGACCCGCTCGCCGCGGACTTCACCGAGGAGTCCCTCGCCGCACTCCTCAAGGGGGAGCGGCGCCGGATCAAGGGCGTACTGCGGGACCAGAGCGTGCTGGCCGGCATCGGCAACGCCTACTCCGACGAGATCCTGCACGCGGCCCGCATGTCGCCGTTCAAGGCCGCGGCCCGGCTCGGCGAGCAGGACACGGCCCGGCTTCACGCGGCCGTACGGGACACGCTCGCGGAGGCGGTGGAACGGTCCAGAGGGGTGGCCGCGGGGCAGCTCAAGCGGGAGAAGAAGAGCGGGCTGCGGGTGCACGGCCGTACCGGGGAGCCGTGCCCGGTCTGCGGCGACACCGTCCGCGAGGTCTCCTTCAGCGACTCCTCGCTCCAGTACTGCCCCACCTGCCAGACCGGCGGCAAGCTGCTGGCCGACCGCCGGATGTCCCGCCTCCTGAAATAGCGGCGGGGCCGGTTCCGCGCCGCCGGGCCGATCCGTGTACCGGTCCGTGTACGCCAACCGGGGGAACCGCGGGCAGCTCTCCGGGCAGCGGCGGGCGCCCGGTGAACAGGGCGGGGCGGAATCTCCGCGTTCTCCCCGACTTGCCTATATAGCCAGTAAATGTCGAGCGCGCTCCGGTCGGTGTCGTTACTCTGAGGGCGACGGACGACCTGTCTGGGAGATGCCAACACCCTTGGCCCGTCGCGGGAAGCGCCACAAACCATGGCTGACGTCCCGGTTTGTGAAAAGACGCCACCGCGTCGGAAGTGTCCCCTTGATGAAGGAGTGCGTGGTGGCATTGGAAAACGTGCAACGCAAGCAGCCGCGGCCCAAGCGGGGCGAGCGGCCCGGCCGGATCGGAGAAGTCCGCAATCTGGAGGTCTGGGGCCGCTGCGCTCCGGTCAGACTCGCGGGCTGCGACGACGATCCCGCCGAGCCGCACATCTTCCGCGGCATCGACTGACCCGCCCCGCGGGCCGTGGCGGGCCCGCGGACACCGGCCGGCTCCCGCGGGCTCCTCCGGGGCCCGCGGAAGCGGAGGTCACGGCCGCCGGCCCAGCAGGCACAGCAGCCGGGTGAGATCGTCGGCACCGGGCGGCGGTGGCACCGGATCGGCGAACATCGGGGTGCTCGCGAGGTCGTCCGCGTACGGCTCCACCTCGCGCAGCGCGGCGGAGGCAGCCTCCGGCGGCAGCTGTTCGTCGGCTCCGATCGCCCGCGACAGGTCCCAGGCGTGCACCACCGCGTCCATCATCATCTGCGAGCAGTACGCGCCGGCCCCGGAAGGACCGGACGACAGGTGGACCGTGCGGTCCAGCGCGCCGGGCTCGGAGAACGCCGCCACGGCGGCCACCGCCGCCCGGTCCCAGGCCCCGACGGGATCGTCGCCGAGCTGGTCGCCGTCGAACTCGTCGCCCACCTCCTCGATCGTGGCGCCGTCCCGCACCAGGCGCGGCACCCACAGCTGCTCCACGGTCAGATGGCCGACCAGATCGCGTACCGTCCAGGCCTCGCACGGCGTCGGGGCGTCCCACTGGTCGTCACGCACCTGGTGGACCCGGGTGCCGAACAGCGCGATGGCCTCACCGTGGCGGCGCAGGATGTCGCTCTTGTCGCCGGCCCCGCCCGTATCGGGCCGGTTCGTATCCGATTCGTGTTGGCTCATGCTCCCCGAGGATAGGAGCGGGCACCGGTGACCGCCGGACGGCACACGGTGGCGCTCACGACGGGTACCCGGCCGCCGCACCCCCGCCGGGAGCCCTCCGGCACGCCTCCGGCCACTCGTCCCGCCGGGCCCCGGGACCGACCACTGCGCGCTGGCGCGATTGTGTGCTGACGGAGCGTCAGGGCCTTGGCGGGCGAGCGGAACCCCCTGTTCAATGGGCGCGAGCCGCGACTGCACGGGCGCGAACCGCAACTGCCTGGAGGCTGCATGGACGTCGCCGACACGCCCGCCATCCGCTCCGCCGGGGTGGCACGCTCGTACCCGGCGTTCCACGAACGCGCCGCACGCGTCGCCGTCGGCCTGCGCGTGCTGGGTGTCGGGCCCGGCGACCGGATCGCGATCGTGATGCGCAACGAGCCCGCGTACCTGGAGATCACCGCCGGCGCGGCCCGGCTGGGCGCCTCCGCCGTCCCCGTCAACTGGCACTTCCGGCACGACGACCTGCGCCATGTGCTCGGCGACAGCGACAGCAGGGTCGTCTTCGCCCACACCGACCTGCTGCCGGGGGTCGCGGCCGTACTTCCCGCCCGCGCCCGCCTCATCGAGGTCCCGGTGCCCGCCGGCACCGCCGCGGCCTGCGGCTTCCCGCCGCCGCCCGTGACCGGCGACCACCCGCTCCTGGACGCCTGGCTGTCGGACCACGCGCCGCTCACCGAGACCGTCGCCCGCCGGCCACCCACCGTCATCTACAGCTCCGGGACCACCGGCCGCCCCAAGGGGGTGCTGCGCGACCCGGTCGGCGAAGAGCAGTTGGCCGAATCGGTGGCGAAGTTCCTCGCCTACTTCGCGGTACGCCCCGGCGGCCGCACGCTGATCCCCGCGCCGCTCTACCACGCCTCACCCGGCCAGCACGCCGCCCTCGCGCTCGCCGCCGGGCTGGACATCACCCTGATGCCGCGCTTCGACGCCGAGGAGTTCCTGCGGCTGGTCGAGCGCCACCGCATCCAGCAGACACAGATGGTGCCGACCATGTTCGTCCGGCTGCTGCGCCTGCCCAAGGACGTCCGCGAGCGCTACGACCTGTCGTCGCTCACCTCGGTCGTGCACGCCGCCGCGCCCTGCCCGCCGCACATCAAGCACGCCATGATCGACTGGTGGGGACCGGTGCTGCGCGAGTACTACGGCGGCAGCGAGACCGGGGCCGTCACCTGGTGCGACAGCCACGAGTGGCTGGCCCACCCCGGCACGGTCGGCCGGGCCGAGGGCAGCTGCTCGGTGGCGGTGCTGGGCCCCGACGGCACCGAACTGCCCACCGGCCGGACCGGTGAGATCTACCTCAAGCCGGACGACGACTGGCCGCAGTTCACCTACCTCGGCGACCCCGCCAAGCGCGCGGCGATGGAGGCCGGGCGGCTGCCCGGCCACGTCACGATCGGCGACATCGGCCACCTCGACGCCGACGGCTACCTCTACCTCAGCGACCGCCGCAGCGACCTGGCCATCTCCGGCGGCGTCAACATCTACCCGGCGGAGATCGAGGGCTGCCTGCTCGGCCTCGACGGGGTCCGCGACGTGGCCGTGTTCGGCATCCCCGACGAGGAGTACGGCGAGGTGCTCGCCGCACACGTGCAGCCCGAACCGGGCGCCGCGCTCACCGCCGGGGACGTACGGGCGCAGGTCGCGGACCATCTCGCCTCGTACAAGGTGCCCGAAGTGGTGGTCTTCGAGGAGAGCCTGCCGCGCGACGAGTCGGGCAAGCTGTTCAAGCGCAGGCTGCGCGACCCCTACTGGGCCGGCCGCGACCGCGCCATCTGACCGGCGCGCGACCGCCCCGCGGCAGCCGCCTCACACCCCGCCACGCCGCATCAACTGCCGTACGATCACATCCCGCTGGATCTCGTTCGTCCCCTCGCCGACGATCATCAGCGGCGCGTCGCGGAAGTACCGCTCGACGTCGAACTCGGTGGAATAGCCGTACCCGCCGTGCACCCGCACCGCGTCCAGGGCGATGCGCATCGCGGTCTCCGACGCGAACAGCTTCGCCATGCCCGCCTCCAGGTCGGCCCGCTGCCCGCTGTCGTACGTACGCGCCGCGTGCAGGACGAGCTGGCGCGCCGCCGTCAGCGAAGTCGCCATGTCGGCCAGCTGGTTGCCGACGGACTGGTGCTGCCAGATCGGCTTGCCGAAGCTCTCCCGCTGCCGCGCGTAGCGGACGGCGTCCTCGAAGGCGGCGCGGCCGACCCCCACCGCCCGCGCGGCCACCTGGATACGGCCGATCTCCAGCCCCCGCATCATCTGGCCGAAACCCTGCCCCTCCCGGCCGCCGAGCAGCGCGTCACCGGGCACCCGGAAGCCGTCGAAGGCAAGCTCACAGCTCTCCACGCCCTTGTAACCCAGCTTGGGCAGATCGCGGGAGACGGTCATGCCGGGGCCGTGCCCGGCGAGCAGTACGGACATGCCGCGGTGCGCGGGCTCGGCCGCGGGGTCGGTCTTGACCAGCAGCGCGATCAGCCCGGCGCGGCGGGCGTTGGTGATCCAGGTCTTGGCGCCGTCGACGACGTACGAGCCGTCGGCGGCCCGGCGCGCGGTGGTGCGCAGCGCCTGGAGGTCGGAACCGCCGCCCGGCTCGGTGAGCGCCATGGCGGCCCGCACCTCCCCGGTGGCCAGCTTCGGCAGCCACCGCGCACGCTGCTCGGGAGTGCCGTACCGGACCAGCAGGGAGCACACGACGGAGTGGCCGCCCATGGTGCCCGCCAGGCTCATCCAGCCGCGCGCCAGCTCCTCGGTGACCAGCGCGAAGCAGGAGGCGGAGACGGCGGCGCCGCCGTACGGCTCCGGCACCGCGAGCCCGAAGACACCGAGCTGCTTCATGCGCTCGACCAGTTCCGCCGGATACCGGTCGCGGTGCTCCAGCTCCCGCGCCACGGGCCGGACGTCACGGTCCACGAAGTCACGGACGACGGTGACGACGGCGCGTTCCTCGGCGGACAGCGGGTCGTATCCGGCCATGGGGCGGCCTCCTCAGGCGGGGACGTGGCTGGGCGGGACGTCCGCGGGGCCGGCCGGCTCGGGGCCGGTGAGGTGGGCCTGCGCGGCCCTGCGGAACGCCGCCACGAGCGGGCGGCGGTCGTCGTCGCGGGTCGCCACCACGACGTGGCTCGGCTCGACACCGCGCAGGGGGACCGCGGTGACATCCGCGCGCAGGCGCGTCGAGTGGACGCCGGCGGAGACGGCCACGGCCTGTCCGCCCGCGACGAGTTCGAACTTGTCCTCCAGCTCCTCGACGACCGGCCCGTCGGGCACCCGGCTCCCGTCAGGGCGTGGCTCGATGCGCCAGAAGGCGCTGAACTCCGGATAGGGCTGCCGCAACCGGGGGAGGGGCTCGCCGGCGATGTCGTCGAGGGTGAGGGACTCCCTGCCGGCCAGCCGGTGGCCGAGCGGCACCAGCAGCACCCGGGGCTCCTCGTACAGGACCGTCACCCGCAACCGGTCGGCCGGGAACGGCAGCCGGGTCACCAGCGCGTCCACCCGGTGGTCGAGCAGTGCCGTGCGCGCTTCCCGGCAGCGCAGGTGGAGGGTGCGCACCTCGGCGTCCGGGTACTGGTGGCGCAGTACGCGTACGGCCGGGGTGACCCAGGCGCTCATGGAGTACCCGATGGTGATCCGGGCCGGCTCGGCGGCGGCCCTGGCACTGGCCGCGGCCTGCGCGGCGGCGCGCAGCAGCGCCTCGGCGCGGGGCAGGAAGTCCTCCCCGGCCCCGGTGAGCCGGCTGCCCTGCGGGGTGCGGTCCAGCAGGCGGACGCCCAACTGCTGTTCGAGGCGGCGGACCTGGCGGCTCAGGGACGGCTGGGTGATGCGGAGCGCCTCGGCGGCGCGGCCGAAGTTCCGGTGCTCGGCGACGGCCGTGAAGTACCGCACCAGCCGTAAGTCGAGGTCCGGCGTGGAAGCTGAGTCGGGCATACGTGAACGGTAGCGCGCACGCCCGGGAAACCGCCCGGAATCCCCTCCGGCCTCGGGTGATGCCCGATCCGTATACCCCTATGCGCAACAGGCCTTGGACCCCGGCCGCGTTCCCCTCGGACGATGGAGCCACCGGCCCCGGCAGCCCTCCCCAACGCGCCGCGGGGCCGGACAGCCCGTCGTTCACCCAGGGAGCACCCATGCGCGTTTTCGTCACCGGAGCAACCGGATTCATCGGCTCCGCAGTCGTCCCGGAACTTCTCGCAGCCGGGCACGAGGTGGTCGGCCTGGCCCGCTCCGGCACGGCCGCCGCGGCGCTGAAGGCCGCGGGGGCCGAGGTGCACCGCGGGTCCCTTGACGACCCCGGCAGCCTGCGTGCCGGTGCCGCGGCGGCGGACGGCGTCATCCACCTCGCCTTCCACCACGACTTCTCGGAACTCGCCCGCGCGGCCGAGCTGGACCTGCGCGCCGTCGAGGCGTTCGGTGCCGCACTGGAGGGCACCGGCAAGCCGCTGGTGATCACCGGGGGGACGCTGGCGCTCGCGGGCGCCACCCCGGGCCGCCCGGCGACCGAGGAGACCGCGCCCGACCCCGGGGCGAAGCTGCTCCGGACCGCCTCGGAAAGGGCGGCGACGTCGCTGGCCGGGCGCGGGGTACGCGCATCGGTCGTACGGCTGGCCCCTTCCGTACACGGCGAGGGCGACCACGGCTTCGTCCCGCTGCTGATCGGCGCCGCCCGCGACAAGGGCGTATCGGCCTACGCGGGCGACGGCTCCAACCGCTGGCCCGCCGTCCACCGGCTCGACGCGGCCCGCCTGTTCCGGCTGGCACTGGAAGCCGCCCCGGCCGGCTCGATCCTGCACGGGACCGGCGAGGAAGGCATCCCCTTCCGCGACATCGCCGAGACCATCGGCCGGCAACTGGGCCTGCCCACCGCCCCCCTCGCCCCCGAGCACACGGCAGACCACTTCGGCTTCCTCGCCGCCTTCGCCGCGCTCGACAACCCGGTATCGAGCACCCTGACCCGAAAGCAACTGGGATGGCACCCCGAGGAAAAGGGCCTCATCGCGGATCTCGAAGCGGGGCACTACTTCGGCGGGTGAACGTCAGCCCTGCGCCGTAGGGCGGACGACGATGTCGCCCACGTCGACGCCGTCCGGCTGTCCGATGGCGAAGGCGATGGCGCGGGCCACTGCCTCCGGCGGGAGGGCGATGTCGTTCATCTCGGCGATGCGGGCCTTCATGGCGGGGGCCATGCGTTCGGCGAAGTCGGTGCGGACGACGCCGGGGGAGACGACGGTGACGCGCAGGCTGTCGCCGGCCTCCTGGCGCAGGCCTTCGGAGAGGGTGCGTACGGCGTTCTTCGTCGCGGCGTACACCGACTGGGCCGGGACGATGCGCAGCCCGGCGGTGGAGACGACGTTGACGAAGTGGCCGCGGCCCTGCTCCCGGAAGACGGGCAGGGCGGCGGCGATGCCGTACAGCACGCCTTTGAAGTTGACGTCGATCATCTCTTCCCAGTCCTCGACGCACAGGTCGTCCAGGGGGGAGATCAGGCCGACCCCGGCGTTGGCGACGAGGACGTCGAGCCGGCCGTACCGGTCGCGCGCGAGCCCGACGAGTCCGGCGAGGTCGGCGCGCCGGGTCACGTCCGTGCGGATCCAGGCGGCTTCGCCGCCGGCCTCCTCGATGCGGGCGGCCAGTGCTTCCAGGCGTTCCCGCCTGCGTCCACCGAGCACGACTTTCGCACCGCGCCCGGCGAGCAGGAGCGCGGTCGCCGCGCCGATGCCGCTGCCGGCGCCCGTGATCGCGACGACCTTGCCTTCGGTTTCCGGCATGCCGGTGGCCTTCCTTGTGCGGGAGGGAGGAGGGCAGGACGACGCATGCCCTACGGTGGAAGCGGAGGCGCCGCCACTTCGCTCACATTAAGTGGCGGCGCCTCCACTTGGCAACCGGTGTCGAGAAGAGAGAGCCGCTGATGGCACGGGAAACGGGGCGTCCGCTGAGGGCCGACGCGCAACGCAACCGGGACAAGATCCTGGTCGCGGCGGTGCGGGTGTTCACCGAGGAAGGGCTGGACGCGCACTTCGAGCGCGTCGCCAAGGAGGCCGGCGTGGGAACCGGCACCCTCTACCGCAACTTCCCGACCCGGGAGGCCCTGATCGAGGCGGCCTACCGCAACGAAGTGGCCCGGCTGTGCGACGCTGCCCCCGGCCTCCTGGCGGCCATGCCGCCACGGGAGGCCCTCCGCGCGTGGACGCGCCGCTTCATCGACTACGCCACCGCCAAACTCGGCATGGCCGACGCGCTGCGCGCCGTCGTCGCCTCGGGGGCCGACCCCTACGCCGAGAGCCGAGCGATGATCCAGGCCGCGCTCTCCTCCCTCATGGAGGCCGGCGTCGCCGACGGCTCGGTCCGGCCCGACGTGGGCCCGGCCGACATGTTCGCCGCCCTCGCCGGCATCGCCCTCACCTCGGCCGGGCCCGAGCAGCGCGAACAGGCCGAACGCCTCCTCGACCTGACCCTGGACGGGTTGCGGCCGCTGCCGTGACGTGCCCTCACTGCTCCGGGCCCAGGCGGAAGTTCGCGAAGAACCAGACCAGGCCGCCTACGCTCAGGAGCAGCGAGGCCAGGCACGCGCCGGTGAGGGCGCCTTTTCCGGTGCTTCGGCTTCCCGTGCTTCGGCGGCGGGATGCCGCGGCTCCGGCGCCCAGGACCGCGCCGGCCGTGGGGGCGCCGAGGATGGCCAGCGTCAGCTGGGCGAGCAGGACGTTGGCGTCGTGGTTGCGCACCCAGTCGGATCCGGACGGGTGCATGACGGGGTCCAGCGCCAGGGTCCAGGCCCAGATCCAGGGCGAGAGGAAGAGCAGGACGAGTGAGAGTGCCGCGATCACGCCGGGCCAGGCGGGTGTTTCCTTGCGTTCCATGACGTCAGCGTTCGCGAGCTGACGGTGGGTGGATATCCGTATTCGTACTCATTGAGAGCGCCCCGCGAGGTGTCACCGAGCGGGGCGCTCGTGCGCACTCAGGCCGGCGGCTTGGACAGGACGGCCTTGCGGTGGCTGAACGTCTCGATGGAGTACCGGCCGTGGTAGCGGCCCATGCCGCTCTCGCCGACGCCGCCGAACGGCAGGTCGGACACGGTCAGGTGGGCGACCGGCAGGCCGAAGCCGAGGCCGCCGGAGGAGGTCTCCTCGGTCAGCCGCCGCCGGGTCTGCGCGGAGTCCGTGAAGGCGTACAGTGCCAGCGGCTTGTCCCGGTCGTTGACGAAGTCGATCGCCGCGTCCAGGCCGGCCACCTCGACGATGGGCAGGATCGGGCCGAAGATCTCCTCCCGCATCACGGGGGCGTCGGGCGAGACGCCGCCGAGCACGGTCGGCGCGATGTACTTGCGGTCCCGGTCGTGCGTGCCGCCCGCCACCGTGCGGCCCGAGCCGAGCAGCCCGGTGAGCCGGTCGAAGTGCCGTTCGTTGACGATGCGGCTGTAGTTCGGCGCGGCGGCCGGGTCGTCGCCGTAGAGGGCGGTGACGGCGCGGGCGAGGGCGGGCTCCAGGCGGGCGGCCGTCTCCGGGTCGGTCAGGACGTAGTCCGGTGCCACGCAGGTCTGGCCGGCGTTGAGGAACTTGCCCGCCACCAGCCGGGCGGCGACCGCGTCGGCGTCCGTGCCGCGGTCCACGAAGGCGGGCGACTTGCCGCCCAGCTCCAGGGTGACCGGGGTCAGGTGCTCGGCCGCCGCGCGCATCACGATGCGGCCGACGGTGCCGTTGCCCGTGTAGAAGATGTGGTCGAAGCGCTGCTCCAGCAGGGCCGTCGTCTCCGGTACGGCGCCCTCCATCACCGCGACCGCGTCCGGGTCCAGGAAGCGGGGCAGGTAGCGGGCGACGGCGGCGGAGGTGGCGGGCGCCATCTCGCTGGGCTTGGCGACCACGCAGTTGCCGGACGCCAGCGCGCCCACGATGGGGGCGAGCAGCAGTTGCAGCGGGTAGTTCCAGGGCGCGATGACCAGCACGACACCCAGCGGGTCGTACACCGTCCAGGCCTCGGCGTCGCTCAGGTGGGGCGGCACCGGCGCCGGCTCGGGCCGCAGCCAGTCCGCCAGGTGGTCGAGGGTGTGGTCGATCTCGCGCAGCGTGAAGTCGATCTCGGTGCGGTACGCCTCGGCCTCGCCCTTGCCGAGGTCCTCGTGCAGGGCCGCGGCGAAGTCCTTGCCGTGCTCGGTGAGCAGGGCGCGCAGTCGCTGCAACTGGTCGGTGCGCCAGTCCAAGGGCGCGGTGCGGCCGGTGCGGAAGGTGGCGCGCAGCCGCGCGACCACGGCGTCCGGCTGCTCGGGGGTGCTGCTGGTCATGGTGTCTCCGATGGGTACGGGCGGGGCTGGGCGGGGGCGGGTGCGGAAGGGGCGGGTCCGGCCGTCGTCCTGGAAGCACTGCTTGACCTTGTCAAGCAGTGCTTCCATGTAAATGCCAACAATTGCTGAAGTCAAGTAAGTCGCTATGCTGGAGTCCGTGTCCGACACCACACAGCCCACCCCCGGCGACCTCGTGGAGCCGTTCGCCCGCACGGTCCGCGGCTACTACGACGACCTCGCCGCCGCCGCGCTGCGCCACGGCCTGAGCACCGCGCAGGCCCGTGCGCTGATCGCCCTGGAGGAGCCGCTCTCGATGAGCGCCCTCGCCGGTCACCTGGTCTGCGACGCCTCGAACGCGACCCGGCTCATCGCCCGTATGCGGGAGCGCGGGCTCGTACGGCGGGAGGCGGCCCCACGGGACCGCCGCAGCAAGGTGGTCACCGCCACCGAGGAGGGCCGGGCGCTCGCCCGCCGGGTGCGCGCCGACATGCACGCCGTGCACGGCGCGCTCGAAGCGCTCACGCCCGAGGAACGCGTTGCCTTGCTGCCGCTCTTGGAGCGACTGGGCACCCTTCTGGGGCGCTGAGGCCCGGCCGTCGCCTTTGGGCCGCCCCGACGGGGTACGACCCGTCGTGATCCCGCTAAAGTCGGATGAATACCCGCTGGTGGACGGGCCTGGGCGGGCTGTGCGGGGCTGCGCGCCCCAGGGGAGGACGTAGATCCGCATGAGTCGCCGCTCCAACGGATTGGTGGCCGTCTGGGCCGAGGCGCAGCGTCAGCAGCAACGCCGGCAGGAGGCCCAGCGCAGGGCCGGTGAACAGGCCCGCCGTGACCAGGAGCGGCAGCAGCGCGACACCGAGCGCGCCATGGCCCGTATGCAGCGGGAGCGGCAGACCGCGTACAAGCAGCAGCGGGAGGCCGAGGCCCGCCGGCTCACCGAGGAGCTGGACGCCCGCATGGCCGAGCTGTCCGGACTGCTGGCCGCCGGGTGCCGGGCCCCCGCGTTCACCGCCGCCGCGCTGCTGCGCCCCGAACACGTCGAGCCGTTCGCGCCGGGCCGGTTGGCCGTGCCCATACCGATGCCCGACCCGAACGCCTACCAGTCGCAGACCACCGGCTGGCACGTCGGCGGGGCCCGCCGCGCGCAGGCGCAGGAAGAGGCGCGCGTCCGCTACGAGCGGGACTGGCACGCCGCGCAGGCCGCGGAGGCGCAGCGCCTGCACCAACTGGGGGAGTACCGGCGGCAGTACGACCAGTGGGCCGCCGGGCAGCTGGCGGAGATCAGGGGCCACAACGCCGCCGTCGAGGAGCTGGTGGCGGGGCTGCGCGACGGCGATCCCGAGGCGGCGGTGGAGTACTTCTCCGCCGCGCTGTACGCGGCCACCGGCTGGCCCGAGGGTTTCCCGCGCAGCGTCCGCGCCGCCTACGATCCGGCGGCCCGTCAGCTCGTACTGGACTGGGAACTGCCCGGGTACGGCGTCGTGCCCGCGGCCAAGTCCGTGCGCTACATGCCCTCGGCCGACCAGGAGAGGGAGACCGCGCGGCCGGTGGCCCAGCGGCGGGCGGCCTACCGCGACGTGCTGGCCCAGTCGGTGCTGCTGGTGCTGCGCGACCTGTTCGCGGCGGACGCGTACGGCACGCTCGACTCGGTGGCGCTGAACGGTTTCGTGGACGACGTGGACCCGGTCACCGGCCGCCCCGCGCAGCTGTGCCTGGCCACCGTCGCGGCGCCCAGGGCCGCCTTCGAGCAGCTGCACCTGGCGCAGGTCAGCGCGGTGGACTGCCTGACCGACGGGCTGCGCGGGCAGCTGTCCGCGCAGCCCGACCAGCGGACCGCCGTCCGTCCGGTGCGGCAGCCGGGGGAGGTCGGCAGCGGCGTGGTGACCCACGGCGGCGAGGGCGACCCCGACCTGTTCGCCATGGACCCGATCGCCTTCGAGGGGCTGGTCGCCGAGCTGTTCCGCGCGATGGGCATGCAGGCCTTGACGACGCAGCGGTCCGGGGACGGCGGTGTCGACGTGGACGCGCTCGACCCGGACCCGATCCGCGGCGGCAAGATCATCGTGCAGGTGAAGCGCTACCGCAACACCGTGCCGCCGACCGCCGTGCGCGACCTGTTCGGCACCGTCCAGTCCGAGGGCGCCAACAAGGGCGTGCTGGTGACCACCTCGCGGTTCGGCCCCGGCGCGCACGCCTTCGCCAACGGCAAACCGCTCACGCTCGTCAGCGGGCCCGAGCTGGTCGACCTGCTGGCCCGCCACGGGCTGCGCGGACGGCTGGGGCCGGCCGCGGCGCCGGACCGGTGGCAGGCACCCGCCGAGGACGAAGAAGCCGCACGGGTCCCGCAGGCGCCGGAGGAGGCCGCCGCCACGGGCAGCATCCTTGGCATGAACTGGTCCGGCAGCGTCGCCCTGGACGTCTGCGCGCTCGTCTGCCAGGGCAACCGCGTCCTGAGCGACGACCACTTCGTCTTCTACAACAACCCGCGCACCCCCGACGGCACGGTACGCATGCTGTCCGGCTTCGCCCCCGACCGGGCCGCCATACAGGTGGACTTCGAGGCGCTGCCCGCCGCCGCGGACCGGTTCGTGCTCGTCGCGGCCATCGACCCGCAGGCCGACCCCGACGCCGACCTGTCCGGCTTCACGGACGCGAGCATCCGCCTCGTGGACGAAACCGGCGCGGAGCTGGGCCAGTTGGAGGTCTCGGACGGGCGCGGCGGCGAGACGGCGCTGGTGCTCGGCTCCTTCCGCCGGCGCGCCAACGGCGACTGGGACTTCGTCATCGGCGGCAAGGGGTACGTGGGCGGCCTGGAGGCGCTGGTGCAGGAGTACGGAATCGAGGTCGCCTGAGCGCCGGGGCGCGCCCTGCCGCCCTCAGCTCTGCCACAGCCGCCTGAGCACCGCGTTCACCGCTTCCGGGCGTTCGCGGTGCGGGTAGTGCCCGGTGCCGTCGACGCGCACGTGCCGGGCGCCGATCGTCTCCGCCACGCTCTCGCCGCACACGGCCGACGGCGCGGTGTCCGGGTCCGCCCGCCGGCCCGGGCACGGGCCGCCGTGCGCCCCGTTGACCACGACCTTGGGCCACTCGGCCAGCGCCAGCTGCCCCAGCGAGGGGCGCGCGGCGTCCAGCGCGGCCGGTTCGATCAGCGTCAACGAGCGTACGGCGTCGGGCTGTTCGGCCGCGGCGAGCATGGCCACCGCGCCGCCCGTGGCGTGGCCCACCAGGTGGGCGCCCGGGTGCAGGAGCCGGCCGACGGCCTCGGCGTCGGCCGCGTAGTCGTCCCGCCCGGGGCCCGGGCCGCCGCCGGCGCTCCGCCGGCCGACCACTTCGAGGCGGAACAGGTCCGCCAGCGGCTGCTGCGCGGCGAAGCTGTCCGTTCCGCACCCCGGTGCGCCGTGCACCAGCACCGCCCGCGGCGCGCCCGGCAGCGCCTCGTCCCAGACGGTCACATGCAACGGCGGAACCGGCCCGGCCGGCCGCGTCGGTGGATTCGGCTCGCTCTTCATGCCGGGTCACCCTAAGGGCCTTCGCGGCGTGATGTCGCCGGGAGCCTCCGGGGTGCGGCTGTCACGCGCTCACAGTCCCGCCAGCGCGGCCAGTTCCGCCGCGACCTCCAACTCCTCGGCGCCGTCCCGGACTTCGCCGTGGTCGGCACACCACAGGGCGTTCTCCACGGTGCGGGCCGCCGCCCACGCGAGCAGGCGCGCCGGGTCCTCGTCCAGGGCTTCGGCCACCAGTGTGGAGCGTTCGCGCAGGACCGGGCGCGGGTCGTCGTACTCGAAGGGGTCGTCGATCTGCTCCAGCAGCGGCCAGGGGTCGTAGCCGGGGTCGCCGACCATGGGCTTGGGGTCGATGGCGAGCCACGGGCGGCGTCGCGCGGAGAGCACGTTGCCGGGGTTGAAGTCGCCGTGCACGACGACCTCGCGGCCGGCGGTGGCCGGCAGTTCGCGCAGCAGGCGGGTGCCGAGCCGGACGAGTCCGGGGTCGTATCCGGGCCGCAGCCGGTGCATGCGTTCCTCGACGGTATCGGCCCATTCGGCGCACACGTCGGCGACCCGCTCCAGCGCGCCGTCGGGCGGTGCGGGCGCGGCCCACAGTTCCCGCAGCAGCTCGGCGGCCCGCAGCAGGCGCTCGGCCGGCTCCGACGGGTCGTCGCCCAGCTCCCCGCCGGGGTCGCACCGTTCGATCAGCAGCGCGTTGTGTTCCCGGTCCTGCCGCAGCAGGCGTACGGCTCCGCGTCCGTCCCAGGCGTACAGCGCGCGGGCCTCGCCGGCGGCCTCGCGGTGCGGCCAGGTCACCTTGAGCACGGCCTCGGTTCCGTCGGTGAGGCCCACAGGCGCGACCCACGAGCAGCTGCCGCCGTGCAGCGGCGTGGCGAGCCGCAGGTCCCACTGCTCCTGGACGGCCCGGACGGTGGCGGGCAGCCGGTCCAGCCACGCGCGCCCGGAGGCGGTGCGCCCCACGGTCGAGTACACCGGCAGGCCGGTCGGGAAGAGGTCGTCGCGCAGCGGTGCACCGGTCATGCGGGGGAGGGTAACCGCGCCGCGGGCCGTAGCTCGAACTGATTACTCGTGCGAACCGGTGTCCCGCCGGTCGGAGGACGGGACGGGACCAGCGGTGTCGCCGGTGCGTTAATCGGTTTATTGGGCCTTTTGTGCTGTTATGCGTGAGGCATGAGCTTGCACCGACCGTACGGCGCCGCCGCGCTCCTCCTCGCGCTGGCCGTGGGCTGCGGGGCCCAGCAGGGCGCCGGGCGGCCCGCGGGAACGGCGCCGGGGCCCGGCGGCGGTGACCCGGCCTCGGCGACCGGTACCGCCGCGCACCGGCACTCCGGGCACCGTGCCTCCTCGGGGTTCACCCTCGTCGCCTCCGGCGACGTGATCGCCTCGTACCCCTCCGTGCTGGAGACGGCACGGCAGGACGCCGGCGGCGACGGCTACGCCTACGGGCCCATCCTGGCCGGGGTGAAGTCCGTGATCGCGGGCGCCGACCTGGCGATCTGCCACCTGGAAACGCCGTTCGGGCCCGAAGGCGGGCCGTTCACCGGCTATCCGGCCTTCAAGGCGCCGCCCCAGGTGGCCGACGCGCTCAAGGAGACCGGCTACGACTCCTGCTCCACGGCCTCCAACCACACCCTCGACGACGGCGCCGAGGGCGTCCGGCGGACCCTCGACACGATGGACCGGGCCGGGATCAAGCACGTCGGCTCGGCCAGGGACGCCGCCGAGGCGGCCAGGCCCGCGCTGCTCAAGGCGCCCGGCGGGGCGCGGGTGGCCCAGCTCTCGTACACGTACGGGACCAACGGCGTCCCGCTGCCGCAGGGCAAGCCGTGGTCGGTCAACCTCATCGACGCCGAGAAGATCGTCGCGGACGCGCGGGCCGCCCGCCGGGCCGGCGCCGACGTGGTCGTGGTCAGCCCGCACTGGGGGACCGAGTACCAGACCGAGCCCGACGAGCAGCAGCTCAAGGTCGCCAAGGCGCTCACCGGGGCGCGGACCGGCGGGCGGCCCGACGTCGACCTCGTCGTCGGTACCCACGCGCACACCCCGCAGCCGTACGAGAAGCTCGGCGGCACCTGGGTCGTCTACGGCATGGGCGACCAGATCGCCGGGATCATGGAGAGTCCGCGCGGCAACTGGGGCACCATCGCCCGCTTCCGCTTCGAACCGCCCGCGGGGGAAGGGCAGCGCTGGCGGGTCACCAAGGCCGAGTACGTCCCGCAGCTGTCCGCGCACGGGCCGCCGCTGCGGATGGTCAACCTCGCCGCCGCCGAGGGCTTCCCCGACGTGCGCGAGGGCATCCGCGAGGCCGTGCTGAGCAGGGGTGCGGCGGGCGCCGGGCTGACGATGGGCAGGTGAGGGGCGGTCGGCGGGCCGCGATGTGAAACCCTGAGGGCGGACGACACGAGGACGACACAAGACGGTGCGGGACGCGGAAGGGGCGTAACGGCGGTGGGTGAGAGTGCGGCCGTACGGTCCCGCAATCCGCGCGGGCAGGGCGAGCGCCTGCGCGAGGAGCTGCTGCGCGCCACCGAACGCCTCCTCGAAGAGGTCGGCAGCGAGGACGCCCTGTCGCTGCGCGCGGTGGCCCGCGCGGCGGGCGTCGCGGCCCCCAGCATCTACCGGCACTTCGCCGACAAGACCGAGCTGGTGTGGGCGGCGCTGGAGGTCAGCTTCGAGCGGCTGACGGCGGCGATGGCCGGGGCGGCGGCCGCCGCGGGCACCGAAGACCCGCTGGAACTGCTCCGCGCCCAGCTGCGGGCGTACTGCCGGTACGCCGTCGACCACCCCGCCAAGTACCGCCTGCTGTACGAGACCCGGCAGACGCCGGTCGAACCCGAGCGGCTGGCGGGGCACCCGGCGGGACGCCTGGTGCGGGGCCTGCACGACGGGCTGAGCGCCTGTGAGGCCGCCGGGTGGCGGGTGCGCGGTTCCCGCGAGGAAGCGCCGTACGTGCTGTGGTCCTCGGTGCACGGCCGGGTGATGCTGTGGCAGGTCATGCCGAGCCGCAAGGACACCGGGCGGCTGTACCGCTTCGTGGACGAGATCCTGGGGCTCCTCATGGAGCGGGACAAGTAGCTTCAATCGGCTTCAATCCGGGCGCTCCGGGAGCGCTCCGGCCTTATCCGGCACCCGAGTTCAGCGCGGGGCCGTTCACCGGGCAGCACCCCACCCCCGTCGTCGTGCCCGTGCATTACGCATGTAAGTTTACGGGCGTTAGGCGAACGTCCGACTCATGGCGCACGCCCCTGCCCGCGTGCTCGCAAGGAGCGACATGACCACTTCCCCCGCATCCGCCCCGCCCGTCGCGCCGGCGCCGCTGCCCGTGCAGCCGCCGCAGGGCTGCCCGTTCGACCCGCCCGCCGAGTTCGGGCGGCTGCGCACCGAGGCGCCGCTGTCGAAGATCTCGCTGCCGGACGGCTCCGAAGCCTGGCTGGCCACCCGCTACGCCGACATCCGCGCGATCCTGGGCGACACCCGCTTCAGCTCCGACACCACCCGCCCCGGCTACCCGCTCAGCGGCATGACCGGCGGCGCCACCACGGAGCACCGCGGCTTCATCCGCATGGACCCGCCGGAGCACACCCGGCTGCGCCGCATGGTCACCCGCGAGTTCATGGTCAAGCGCGTCGAGGCGATGCGCCCGGAGATCCAGCGGCTCACCGACGAGCTGTGCGACGCCATGGAGAAGCGCGCGGGCCAGGACGTGGACCTCGTCGAGGCGCTGGCGCTGCCGGTGCCCTCGCTCGTCATCAGCCTGCTGCTCGGCGTCCCGTACGACGACCACGACGTGTTCCAGCGGCTCACCGGCACCCTGCTGTCCCGCACCGTCGGCGACGAGGAGCGGGAGACCGCGCGCGGCGAACTCCGCGCCTACCTGCACCAGCTGGTGAGCGCCAAGGAGGCGGCGCCCGGCGACGACATCCTCGGCCGCCTGATCACCGAGCAGCAGGTGCCGGGCGAGATCACCCACGACGACGTCGTGGCGTTCGCCGCCCTGCTGCTCATCGCGGGCCACGAGACCACCGCCAACATGATCGGGCTGAGCGCGCTGACCCTGATGCGCGACCAGGAGACCGCGGACCGGCTGCGCGCCGAGCCCGGCCTGATCCGCGGCGCCGTCGAGGAGCTGCTGCGCTTCCACAGCATCATCCGCAACGGCCCGCGCCGCGCCGCCACCGAGGACATCGAGATCGGCGGGCAGCTGATCAGGGCCGGCGAGGGCGTGGTGGTGGCCGTACCGTCCGCCAACCGCGACCCGGAGGTCTTCGAGGACCCCGACGCGCTCGACGTGTGCCGCCCCAACGCCCAGCACCACGTCGCCTTCGGCTACGGCATCCACCAGTGCCTCGGCCAGGCCCTGGCCCGCGTCGAGCTCCAGGTCGTCATCGGCACCCTGCTGCGCCGCTTCCCCGGCCTGCGGCCCGCGGTCCCCGTCGACGAGATCCCGTTCCGTACGGACATGGCGATCTACGGCTGCCACGCCCTGCCCGTCACCTGGTGACACCCCTCTCCCGCCCGCCCCACCTTCCTCCTCAGGAGTCTTGCGCCATGAACATCACCCTCGACGCCGACAAGTGCTGCGCCGCCGGCCAGTGCGTGCTGATCGCCCCCGACGTCTTCGACCAGCGTGACGAGGACGGCGTGGTCGTCCTCCTGGACGCCGCGCCGCCCGCCGACCAGCACGACATGGTCCGCGAGGCCGCCGCCATCTGCCCGGCCGCCGTCATCCAGGTACACGAGTGAGCCCCCGCCGCATCGCCGTCGTGGGCGCCTCGGCGGCGGGCCTCGCCGCCGCCGAGGCCCTGCGCCGCTTCGGCTGGACCGGCACCCTGACCCTGGTCGGCGACGAGCCGCACCCGCCGTACGACCGGCCGCCGCTGTCCAAGCAGCTCCTCCAGGGCGCCTGGGAGCCCGGCAAGCTGCACCTGCGCGCCGCCGACCAGCTCGACGCCCTCGGTCTCGACCTGCGGCTCGGCACCCGGGCGGCCGCGCTGGACACCGCGACCCGCACCCTGACGCTGGCCGGGGGAGAACGGCTGGCCTGCGACGGCGTGATCGTCGCGACGGGCGTCGCGGCCCGCACCCTCCCGGAGGCGGCCGGACTCGACGGGGTGCACACCCTGCGCACCCTGGAGGACGCACTCGCGCTCAAGGCCCGGCTGTCCGGCACCGGCCGGCGGCTCGTGGTCGTCGGCAACGGCGTACTGGGCTGCGAGGCGGCGGCCGTGGCCCGCGAGCTGGGGCACGAGGTCACGCTCGTCGGGCGCGAGCCGCTGCCGATGGCCCGCACGGTCGGCGCGGAGATCGGCGAACTGCTGGCCGCCGAGCACCGGGCGCGCGGCGTACGGCTGCGCACCGCGGCCGTCGGCGGGTTCGAGGCGGACGGGGACGGGCCCGTGCGGCACGTGACCGCCGTACGGCTGGCCGACGGCACCCGGCTGCCCGCCGACACCGTCCTCGTCGCCATCGGCTCGGAACCGGCCGTCGGCTGGCTGCGCGGCGACCCGGCCCTGGACACCACCGACGGGCTGCGCTGCGACGCGTACTGCGCCGCCGCGCCCGGCGTCTACGCCGCCGGCGACGTGGCCCGCTGGCAGCACCCGGTACACGGCCGCGAGCTGCGCGTCGAGCACCGCATGAACGCCACCGAGCAGGGCATGGCCGCCGCCCGCAACCTCCTCGCCGAGCTGGCGGAGACCCTGCCGGACGGCGGGAACGGCGCGCTGGCACCCGCCGCCGGGCGGGAGCGCCGCCCCTTCACGCCCGTGCCGTACTTCTGGTCGGACCAGTACGCCCTGAAGATCCAGGCGTACGGCGTGCTCACCGGCGCCGACCGGACCGCGGCCACGGTCGTCGACCGGGAGGCCCGCAAGGCGGTCGCCCTGTACGGGCACGGCGGGCAGGCCACCGGCGTCCTGGCGATCGGGCTGCCGCCCCGCCAGGTACGGGGCCTGCGGGCACTGATCGCCACGCCCGCCCCCTGGGACGAGGCGTGCGAGGGCGTACGGGCCGCCGTCGCCTGACCCGACCCGGCCGCGGGCCCGCCCCGCCCCGACCGAAGGGGCGGGCCCGCGTGCCGCACACGGGCGTGACCGATCATGGAAGGCATGACCGACTCGTACGTACGGGTGCGCGGCGCCCGTGAGCACAACCTCCGCACCGTCGACGTGGACATCCCGCGGGACACCCTCGCCGTGTTCACCGGCGTGTCCGGCAGCGGCAAGTCCTCGCTCGCCTTCGGCACCGTCTACGCCGAGGCCCAGCGCCGCTACTTCGAGTCGGTGGCCCCCTACGCCCGCCGCCTGATCCACCAGGTCGGCGCGCCGAAGGTCGAGGAGATCACCGGGCTGCCGCCCGCCGTCGCCCTGGAACAGCGGCGCTCGGCCCCCACCTCCCGGTCCTCCGTCGGCACCGTCACCACCCTGTCCAACACCCTGCGCATGCTCTTCTCGCGCGCCGGCACCTACCCGGACGACGCGCCGGAACGGCTGGACTCCGACGCCTTCTCGCCGAACACCGCGGCCGGCGCCTGCCCGGAGTGCCACGGCCTGGGCCGCGTCCACCGGGTCACCGAGGAGTCGCTCGTACCGGACCCGTCGCGGTCCGTCCGGGACGGCGCCATCGCCGCCTGGCCCGGCGCCTGGCAGGGCAAGAACCTGCGGGACGTGCTGGCCGCGCTCGGATACGACATCGACAAGCCCTGGCGCGACCTGCCCGCCGCCGACCGGGACTGGATCCTGTTCACCGACGAGCAGCCCGTCGTCACCGTGCACCCCGTACGGGAAGCGGGCCGCATCCACCGGCCGTACCAGGGCCAGTACCAGAGCGCCAAGCGCTACGTCCTGCACACCTTCGCCGACTCCAAGAGCGAGACGCTGCGCAAACGCGTCCAGCGGTACCTGGTCTCCGCGCCCTGCCCCGGCTGCGGCGGGCGGCGGCTGCGGCCGGAGGCGCTGGCCGTCACCTTCGCCGGCCACGACATCGCGGAGCTGTCGGGCCTGCCGCTGAGCGGCCTGGCGGAGCTGCTGCGCCCGACGGCCGGGGCCGCGGACGACGGGGTGGCGCCCGCCCTGGCCAGGGACCTCGTCGCCCGGATCGACGTGCTCAGCGAGCTGGGCCTCGGCTACCTCGCCATGGACCGCGCGGCCCCCACCCTGTCCGCCGGCGAACTCCAGCGGCTGCGGCTGGCCACCCAGCTCCGCTCCGGCCTCTTCGGCGTCGTCTACGTCCTGGACGAGCCCTCGGCGGGCCTCCACCCGGCGGACACCGAGGCGCTGCTCACCGTCCTCGGGCGCCTGAAAGAGGCGGGCAACTCGCTGTTCGTCGTGGAGCACGACATGGACGTGGTGCGGCGCGCCGACTGGATCGTGGACATCGGGCCGAAGGCGGGCGAGCGCGGCGGGCGGGTCCTGCACAGCGGCCCGGTCGCCGGCCTGGCGCAGGTCACCGAGTCCGCCACCCGGCGCTTCCTGTTCGAGGACGAGCCGCCGGCCACGCGCCCGCCCCGCGAGCCCACCGGGCGGCTGTCCCTGCACGGCGTCACCCTGCACAACCTGCACTCGGTGGACGCCACCTTCCCGCTCGGCGTCTTCACGGCCGTCACCGGCGTGTCCGGGTCCGGCAAGTCCACGCTGGTCACCCGGGTCCTCGCGGACGCCGTCGCGGATCACCTGGGCGCCGGGCCGGAGGAGGACGAGGAGGGCGCCGCGCGGGCGCGGCTCGCCGGGGCCGAGGGCCTGGAGGCGATCGACCGCCTCGTGCGCGTCGACCAGAAGCCCATCGGCCGCACTCCGCGCTCCAACCTCGCCACCTACACCGGGCTCTTCGACGCCGTACGCAAGGTCTACGCCGCCACCGACGAGGCACGCGCCCGCGGCTACACGGCGGGCCGCTTCTCTTTCAACGTCGCGAGCGGGCGCTGCGAGACCTGCCAGGGCGAGGGCTTCGTCGCCGTCGAGCTGCTCTTCCTGCCCGGTACGTACGCGCCCTGCACCGCCTGCCACGGCGCCCGCTACAACCCGGAGACCCTGGAGATCACCTACCGCGGCCGCACCGTCGCCGACGTGCTCGGCATGACGGTGGACGCCGCGGCGGACTTCCTCGCCGACGTGCCGGCCGCGGCGCGCAGCCTGCGCACCCTCCAGGAGGTCGGCCTCGGCTACCTGCGGCTGGGGCAGCCCGCGACCGAGCTGTCCGGCGGCGAGGCCCAGCGCATCAAGCTGGCCACGGAACTCCAGCGCGCCCACCGTGGCCACACTCTCTACCTGCTGGACGAGCCCACCACCGGACTGCACCCGGCCGACACCGAGGTCCTGCTGCGGCAGCTGCACGGGCTGGTGGACGCGGGCAACACCGTCGTGGTGGTCGAACACGACATGGGCGTGGTGGCGGGCGCCGACCACGTCGTCGACCTGGGGCCCGGCGGCGGCTCGGCGGGCGGGCGCATCGTGGCCGCCGGTACCCCGGCCGAGGTGGCGGCGGTGGCGGAGAGCCGCACGGCGGCCTACCTGGCGCGCCGGGGCGTGGTGACGGTCGGTTAATGTACCCACGTCAACTCAGCGAGACAGCGATTCAAGGGGGCACACCCGTGGCAGACATCGAGGCGGCCAAGGCGGCGTTCAACCGGTTCGACGCGGACGGCGACGGGCTGGTCACCGCGGACGAGTACAAGCGCGCGATGGCGGAGATGGGGGACCCCTACGTCACCGGCCCGGTCGCCGAGGCCGTCATCGCGGCCAAGGACGGGAACGCGGACGGCAAGCTCTCCTTCGAGGAGTTCTGGAAGTCGCTGCAGGGCTGACGCCCCGGGCGCATGCCGCCCGCACGACGCCGCGGACGCGGCCGGCCACCGAGGCCGGTCGCGTTTTTGTTTCCCGGAATCCTATCGGGTTCATAGACTCCTCCGATCAATCCCCTTTCCGCAGTGACCGGCGCCACTGCTTTCCGGAGTTCTGCGGTAAAGCGTGACGCGGAGCACAAGGTTCTCGCCGGTGCGGCGAGAAAGCGGCGCCAGGGGCCATTTCAAGCGGTTTTTGGGAAGTGCCTCGTCCGCCGCCGATTGTGACGCGCGGCACGGGACTTCCGTCCTTTACGGCCCTGTTTAGTAAAGGGCCGCTGCCGCCCGGTGGCCACGGGGCCCGGACTGACCGGGCGAGCAGCGAACTTGCTACGTAGCCGGGCCGTAGTCGATACCCGCAAAGTCTCTATTGCTTTCCGATTTGGGCGTCGCTAATCATTGCTGAGGCGCCGGGTTGGAGCGTCGCGTAAATGCCTTCGGGGCGGACGCGGACAAAGCCACTCGGTTCATGTGCCGCCAGTGGCTTCCTGCTCGAACATCCTGCCAATGGCTGCCGCCCGCCCATTTCAGTGATTGGAAGAGGATTTCCCGCATGCCGATGCCCACTCTGCTCCGTTCCGTCCGCGTGACCAAGACCCACAAGCTCTCCGTCGCCGTGCTGGCCGCCGCCGGTGCCACCGCGGCGCTGACGGTCCCCGCCGCGACCGGCGACGCGCACGCCGCCGCGTCGTCCGCCGTGCAGCCGGTCTCCGCGAACGGCCAGCCGGTGGGTGCCAAGACCAAGGCCGCCGACCCGAAGGCCGGCAACGGCGCCGAGAAGGACGTTCAGCAGGCCGCGAACCTCGCCGACACGGTGAAGGTCACGGCCGTGGCCGCCCAGGGCCACACCGCCAAGGAGGCCGCCAGCCGTGCCGCCGACCGCAAGCCGGTCGAGGCCTCCAAGCCGCACTACGCGAACAACCTGGACGGCTGGATCAAGGAATCGCTGGCCATCATGAAGGAGAAGGGCATCCCCGGCAGCTACGAGGGCCTGCACCGCAACATCATGCGCGAGTCCAGCGGCAACCCGAACGTCGTGAACGACTGGGACATCAACGCCAAGAACGGCATCCCGTCCAAGGGTCTGCTCCAGGTCATCCAGCCCACCTTCGACGCGTACCACGTCGAGGGCACGGCCAACGACCTGACCGACCCGGTCGCCAACATCACGGCAGCGGCCAACTACGCCGCCCACCGCTACGGCTCCATGGACAACGTCAACTCCGCGTACTGAGCCCGCGCACCAAAACGCCGGAGCGCCCCGGGACCACGGTCCCGGGGCGCTCCGGCGTGTGCGGCAGCGGTCACCGCCGCCCTTCGCGGTCCTCCAGGCCGTCGATCTCCCGCTCCGCCTTCGCCAGCTCGGAGCGCCGGTAGGAGTAGGCGAAGTAGAAGACCAGGCCGATCAGGAACCACACCGCGAAGCGCACCCAGGTCTGCCACTCCAGGAACGTGATCAGCCAGAGCGAGAAGACCACCCCGATCGCGGGCACCACCGGCATGCCGGGGGTGCGGAACGTGCGCGGCAGATCGGGCCGCTTGTAGCGCAGCACGATCACCGAGACGCACACCACCACGAACGCCAGCAGGATGCCGATGTTGGTCAGCTCGGCGGCCTCGCCGATCGGCAGGAAGCCCGCGATGGCGGCCGAGGCGACGCCCACGATCCACGTCACCCGGGTCGGCACGTGCCGCTTCGGATGGGTCTTGGCGAACCACTTCGGCAGCAGGCCGTCCCTGCTCATGCTGAACCAGACACGGGTCACGCCCAGCATGAACGTGAACATGACCGTGAGGATGCCGATGATCGCGCCCACCGCGATCACATCGGCCAGGCCGCTCAGCCCCACCGACTTGAACGCCGAGGAGAAGCCGCTCTCCGGGTCGATGTCCGTGTAGTTCTGCATGCCGGTCAGCACCAGGCAGGCCAGCACGTACAGCACCATCGAGATCGCCAGCGAGTAGAGGATCGCCTTCGGCATGTGGCGCTGGGCGTCCTTGGACTCCTCCGCCGCGGTGCTCATCGCGTCGTACCCGAACACCGCGAAGAAGACCGTGGCCGCGCCCGTGAAGGCGCCGCTGACGCCGAAGGGGAAGAACGGCGTGTAGTTCCCGGTCTTGACGTGGAAGAAGCCCACGCCGATGACCAGCAGCACGACCAGGACCTTCAGCCCCACCACGATCGTCTCGAAGCGCGCGGCGTTCTTGATGCCCAGGGTCAGCAGGTAGGCGATCAGCAGGCACAGCACCGCCGCGAACAGGTCCACCCGGTGCCCCTCGCCGGTACCGGGCGCCCCCAGCATCCAGGCGGGCAGCTCCACCCCCGTCTCGCCCAGCAGGAAGCTGAAGTAGCCGGAGATGCCGATCGCGACCACCGCCACGATCGCGGTGTACTCCAGCAGCAGGTCCCAGCCGATGAACCAGCCCGCCAGCTCGCCGAGCACCGCATAGCCGTACGTGTACGCCGAGCCCGCCTTCGGGATGAGCCCGGCGAACTCGGCGTAGGAGAAGGCCGCCGCCGCGCTGGCCACGCCCGCTACGAGGAACGACAGCAGGACGGCCGGGCCCGCCTTGCCGTTGGCCACCGTCCCGGCGAGCGTGAAGATGCCCGCTCCGATGATGCCGCCGACGCCGATGGCCGTCAGCTGCCACAGCCCCAGCACCCGGTTGAGCTGTTCGCCCGAGCCGCCCTCCGTCTCCTGGATGAGTTCGATCGGTTTACGACGCCATACTCCCTGCCCCGCGCGCATCGCCACACCATTCCCTCTCCGTCGTCGGCCGACGGCCGGTCATCATGGCCCTTCGGGGGCGGCAGGGGAAGGCGACTCCCTGGCCTACCCGAGTGGAACCGGTGATTCCGGGCACCCGGGGCGTGAGCACCGACACCGGCAGGACCGAGGAGCTGACATGTCGAATCACACGTACCGGGTGACAGAGATCGTGGGGACGTCCCCGGAGGGCGTGGACGCCGCGATCCGCAACGGCGTCAAGCGGGCGGCGCAGACGCTGCGGGGCCTTGACTGGTTCGAGGTCACGCAGGTGCGCGGCCACATCGTCGACGGCGAGATCGAGCACTACCAGGTCGGGCTGAAGGTCGGCTTCCGGCTGGAGGACGGCGAGGGCTGAACAGCCCCGCGCGGGCCGGGGCGCGCGTGCCAGGCGCGCCCCTGCGCGTCACGAATAGCGGGTGACCAGGCCGCGGCGGCGGAAGGCGGCCAGCATGCGGCCCAGGAAGAACAGGGCCAGGACCAGCAGTGCGGCGGTGCCCAGCATGGCCACGGCGAGTTCGTGCCACGGTGTGGGCCCGCCCGCCGCCAGGGCCCGGCCGGCCGCGAAGACGTGCGTGGTGGGCAGCGCCTCGGCGACCGGCCGCAGCGGCGCGGGAAGCGTGTCGACCGGGTAGAAGACGCCGGACAGCGGCATCACCACCGAGAGCCCGCCCCAGACCAGCGCCTCCGCCCCGCTGCCGTAGCGCAGGACCAGGCCGACCACCGCGAGGGCCACCGCCCAGCCGCAGAGCAGCAGCAGCGCCGCGACGGGGATCAGCCCGAGACCCAGCGACGTCACGTCGAAGGCGTACGCGCCATAGGCCAGCGCGGCCACCACGAGCGCGCTCAGCGCCGTGCGGACCAGGGCGAACAGGCCCACCCCCGCCAGGTACTCCCAGCCGCGCAGCGGCGTGCTGAGCAGCCCGACCACGTTGCGTGACCAGGTCTCCTCCAGGAACCCGGTGGCCAGGGAGATCTGCGTCTGGTGGACCAGATGCCACAGGACGGTGCCGCTGAGCAGGAAGACCGCGAGCGTCGGCCCGGTACCGAGGCCAGCGGCCTGGTCCGCGCCCGCCCCGCCGCCGGCCGCCTTCGCGGCGAACAGGCCGATGGAGCCGTACAGCAGCGTGTCGACGACCGGCCAGACCAGGACGTCGAAGATCCGGTGCGGGCTGCGGCGCAGCACCAGCCAGTGCCTGCGGGCGACGGCGCGTACCCGGTGCGCACTGGCCGCGACGGGCCCGTGCAGGTCGTACGCTTCGGTGGCGTTCATCCGGCACCGGCCCCCGCCCGGTCCCGGCCGTCGCGGACCCGGTCGCGCTCGCGGTCGCGCTCCTCCGCGAGGTGCAGGAAGACCCCCTCCAGGTCGCGCTGCGCGAACTGCCGCGCCACCTCCTCCGGCGTGCCGTCGGCGGTCACCCGCCCGGCCGCGAGGAAGACCACCCGCTCGCACAGCCGCTCCACCTCGACCATGTCGTGGCTGGTGACCAGCAGCGCGGTGCCGTGCCGCGCGCACAGGTCCAGGAGCCCGGTCCGTACGCGCAGGGCGATGTCCGGGTCCAGGGCCGCGGTGGGCTCGTCCAGGACGAGGAGCCGGGGTGTGTGCAGGGCCGCCTTGGCGATGCCGACCAGCGTCCGCTGCCCGCTGGAGAGTTCCGTGCCGATGGCGGTGGCCAGGTGGCCGATGCCGAAGTGGTCCAGGGCGCGCGCCACCGCCGCGCGCGGGGCGCGCAGCCCGTACAGATCCGCGTACAGCCGCAGGTACTCGTGCACCCGCAGCCGGTCGGGGAGCGGGAGGTAGCCGGCCGCGAAGCCGACGCCGCGCATCGCGGCGGCACGCCGGGCGGGCAGCCGGTGGCCGAGCACGTGCACACTGCCGCCGTCCGGCTCCACCGCGCCCAGGCACATCAGCAGAGTGGTGGTCTTGCCCGCGCCGTTGGGCCCGAGCAGGCCGACCCGCTCGCCCTCGTGCACGGTCAGCCGTACGCCGTCGACGACCCGGCCGCGCCGGTAGTCCTTGACCAGACCGCGCGCCTGGAGGACGGGCTCGCTCACGCGCCCTCCCCGGCCGGCTGCGGGCGGTGGGCCGGCGACCAGACGCGTTCGGCCCGCAGCGGCCCGCCGCGGGCCAGCAGGCTCCCGTGGTCGGCGGCCAGCGGGGCGAGCTGCGACCCGTAGCAGAGCACCGCCGCGCGCTTGCGGGCCCACTGCTCGTCGGTGAGGACGAGGTCGTGCGCGACGCCGAGGGTGTAGCGGGCCAGCAGGTCCCGGTACGCGGGACCGTAGGCCGGGTTCGCGCTGAGCGCGCGGTCGGCGTCCGGGGTGCCCCACTCGGGCAGGTGGCCGGTGTACGGGAGGTCGGCGTACAGCAGGGGCAGCGGCGCGCCGAGACCGGCGAGGACGCGCAGGGCGCGGTCGCGGACCCGTTCGTGGTCGGGCTGGTTGGTCCCGATGGGCAGCAGGACGAGCGGGAGCGGGGCCGGCAGCCCGGACAAGCAGGCGTCGATGCCGGTCAGTTCCCCGCCGTCTCCGTACGGGCCGTCGGGGTGGTCCAGTACGGCCTGGGAGACGCCGAGCAGCTCGGCGGCCCGCGCGTCCTCCGCGAGCCGGGCGCGGTGCGCCTCAGCGGCCGTCGAGAAACCGCAGGTGCTGTCCCACCAGGAGACCGGGGGATCGCCCGCGGGGGCGCCGCCGAAGACGGTCACCACGGTCACCGGGGCGGGAAGCAGGGGTATGAGACCCGCGAGGGAGAGGGCGGCGTCGTCGAAGTGCGGGGAGAGGATGACGGTGCGCGGCGGGGGAGGCGTCATGCGGGGGTCCTTAGTGCCGGGGGCGGTGCGGACACGCGCCGGGGCGTGCCGAGTACGGGGGCGAGGGCCGCGTCCCAGGCGGCGTCGTCGCCCTGCCAGCGGCCGGGGGCCGCGGCGGCGGTGGCCCAGGTGATGCCGGGGCCGAGCGCGGCGGCGTCGGGCGGCGTGGTGCGGCGCACCCAGTGCAGGGCGAACCGGTGGCCCGGGTGCTGCGCAGCGATCACCGCGCGCAGGCGGCGCAGGTCGGCGGCGGTCAGCTCGTCCCAGGCGTCGTGATGGACGTACAGCACGCGGGCGGGGGAGCGGGCGAGGGACCGCCAGCGTGCCGCCAGCGCGGCGAACTTGGCCCGCACCTTGGGGAACTGGTCGTCGATGTCCTGCTGGGTGAGCGGGGCGCCGGCACCGGCCGCCGGGTGGAACTCGTGGTAGAAGCGGATGTCGGAGCCGCGGTCCAGGGCGCACCGGCCCTCGTCGAACGGCTCGGCCAGGCCCGGCCGCAGCACGTTGCGGAAGTCCTCCGCCACGGCTTCCACGACCGACTCGAAGTCCAGGTCGAGCCAGTCGAAGAAGTGGGCGCGCCCGACGCCCGTGAAGCGCCGGATCTGGTACGTGGACTCGCAGTGGTAGCCGAGCCCCACGCAGCTGTCGTACACGCCGGTACCCCCTCGTCCGTGCCGTGGCCGTCCTCCCGTGTGCCCGGTGCCGCGCCGGGGCGGGCCGCCGTTCACGTGCGCAGCGGACCGCGCCAGACGCGGCCGCTCAGGTACTCCGCCGCCGCGACGGCGTTGGCCAGCCCGGCGCCGCGGGTGAACAGCGTCGCCGGGGCGTCGCCGGGCAGCGGCCCGTTCGGCGCCAGGCCCATGTCCACGGTGACCAGGTCGGGGCGCCGGTCGCGCAGCGCCCGCAGGACCGCGAGCTGCCAGGGGTCGCGCGCCGCGTCCCGTACGACCACGGCGAGCGGTCCCGCACCGTCCGGCGAGAGGACCGCCGCGGGGTCGGTGCCCGGCTCGACGTCCGTGGCAGAGGCGAGCGCGCCGAGGCCCAGGAGCGGGGTGCGCAGCCCCCAAGGCGCCTCGCCGACCGCCAGGTTGGCGACGGTGGCCAGCCGTACGGTGTGCAGCGGGCGGCCGCCGGCGGGCCGGGGCACGCGGTGCGCCCACAGGGCCCGGCGGGCGGCGGCCAGGCCGACGGGCGGCGACGGCTCGTCCGCCGCCGGCCCGCCCGCTTCCCCGGCGCGTCGGCCCGGGTCGGCCCAGGCGCGCAGCGACGCGACCCGGCAGGCCGCCTCCGCCACCCGCTCCAACGTGAGCGTGCCCCGGTCCAGCGCCTCTTGGACGGCGTCGTGGATCTCGGGCAGCAGCTTCTCGCCGTCGGTCGCCCCGAGGACCACGAGGTCGGCGCCGGCGGCCAGCGCGGCCACCGCCGCGCCGCCGTACCCCCAGCGCCGGACGACCGGGGCCATCTCCAGCGCGTCGGTCATCACCACGCCCCGGTAGCCGAGCCGTTCGCGCAGCAGGCCGGTGACGATCCGCCGGCTCAGCGTCGCGGGCAGGCCGTCCAGCCGGGAGAGCCGGATGTGGCCGGTCATCACGGCCTTGGCGCCGGCCGCGATGCCGGCACGGAACGGCGGCAGGTCCACCGCGTCGAGGGACGCCGCGTCGCGGTCGATGTCCGGCAGCGCGGAGTGCGAGTCGGTACGGGTGTCGCCGTGCCCGGGGAAGTGCTTCACGGTGGCGGCGACGCCGAGTTCCTGCACGCCCCGGACGTATGCAGCGGTGTGCCGCGCCACGAGGTCCGGGCGGTCGCCGAAGGAGCGGACGCCGATGATGGGGTTGTCGGGCCGGGAGTTGACGTCCGCGCACGGGGCCAGGCAGAGGTTGACGCCCTCGGCCCGCAGGTCGCGGGCGATCGCCGCGCCCACCTCCCGCGTGAGCCCGGTGTCGTCGACCGCGCCCAGCGCGTGGCTGCCCGGGTAGACGCTGCCGCGCCGGTAGTCGAGCCGGGTCACGTCACCGCCCTCCTCGTCCAGCGCGATCAGCAGGTCCGGGCGTACGGCGCGCAGCGGTCCGGTGACCTCCTCGCGCAGGGACCCGGCGCCCGGGGGGAAGTTGGTGCCGAACAGGCCGACGCCCGCCAGGCCCGCTTCCGCCGCGCGCAGGATCCAGTCGGCGGGCGAGCGACCTGCGTAGGCCGGCAGCAGGCAGGCGTTGACCAGGGAGATGTCGGCGCGCATGGCGGAGCCTTCCGGTACGGGAGGTACGGGGAGAAGGTGGGGCGGCCGGGCCGCGGCAGTCGGCGGCGCGGCGGGGTCAGGCGCCGGCGCGCCGCAGCACCAGCCCGACGCTGCCGCGCTTGCTCAGGTACGCGCGGCCGCCGCAGACCGGCTCCACCCGGGGCGCGACGAGCCGGGTCTCTTCCACTGTCCGCCATGCCGCGGACCCGGCGAGCCACGGGCGTAGCCGCGTGCGGATCGCCTCCGGCTCCAGGGCGACGAAGAGCAGGTCGGTGGGCAGGTCGTCGAGCAGCGTCAAGTCCTGCCCGTAGTAGAGCATTTCGACCAGCAGGTAGGCGGCGCCCGCCGGGCCGTCCTTGGCCAGGCCCGCCAGGTCGTCGGAGCGGACCTGCACGGAACCGCTGCCGGCCTGGGCGGTGGCGAGCCGCGCGCGGAAGTGCGGGTTGGGTTCGGTGGCGTGGACGCAGAAGCCGTCCGCTGCGAGCCGGGAGGTCAACGCGCCCTCGCAGGCGCCCACTTCGACCAGGGGCCCCCGTTCGGGCGGACAGTGGCGCCGCACCCAGGCAGCGGTCGTGTCCAGGCGCCGCGCCTCGTACGGCGAGGTGGCGAACTCCCACGGGTCGGCGACCGCGGCGGCCTCGTCGCCGAGGCTGGCGAGCAGCGCGAAGAGCCGCTCGCGTTCGCCGGGGTCGGCGGCGAAGAACCGTTCGACGGCGGGGATGCGCGGCGTCTGCACCACGAACTCCGGCGAGGAGGTGTCCAGGAGCGCGGCGCACGCGTCGTTGGCGAAGTCCAGCTTGGCGGCGACCTGTGCCCGTCCGAGGGGGCGGTCGAGGTCGCTGACGAACTGGAGGTAGGGGGAGTAGCCGACGGCGTGCCGCACGGTCAGCAGCGGCGTGGCGGTCGCGCCGGCGGATCGCGCCAACCCGGCGCAGGCGATGGCGGTGTCCCGGCCGACGCGGCCGCGGCTGCGCCGGTTGTCGGCCGGCGAGTGGGTCCACACGCGTGCGGAGCGGCCGTCGGCGGCCCTGCGTACCAGGTCGGCGAGGGCTTCGGGGCCCGGCGAGGCGGCGTCGTCCGTGCCGGACCGTACGTGCGGTGCGAGCAGGGCGAGCCGTTCGGCCGGGGTCGCGTCGGCGGGCAGGGGGAGGACGGTGCCCCGGTCGGCGAGGACCACGGTGGCCGGGCCGCCGCCGGGGTCGGGGTCGAGGAGGACGGAGAGGAAGTCGAGGACGGCGTCCTCGACCCGGAGTACGACCACGATTTCGATCATGGACCGGTCCCAGGTGCGGAGCTGGCGGGGGAGCGAAGCGGGGGATGCGAGGACTGCGGTGGGTGGCGCGCCGTTCGCAAGGACCCTAACCGCCGCCGTCGGCGTGGTCCAGACCAATCTGGTTGAGGTGTGCATTCCGGCCGCGACCGTGGCCGGAAAGGGCCGGTCCGGGCGCCCGTGCACCCGGACCGTGACGGACGGGCTAAGGAACCACCGTCACCGGCCAGCGGCCCGCCTTGACCAGCCGCACCGCCACCGACCCCATGATCCGGTGCCCAGCGGACTCCGAGGCCCCCACCACCACGGCGTCCGCCGTCAGCTCGTCGGCCATCCGCACCATGCCGCTGTACGGGTCGCCGCGCAGTGTGTGGAACTCCCAGCGCACGTCGTACATCCCCTGCACGCGCTCCGTCGCCTCGCGGATCTCCGCCATCAGCTCCTCGGCGACCTCGCTCGTGGCGTCCACGACCGGCGCCCCCATGGCCGCCCCGGCCGGCAGCACCGGCTGGACGTACACCAGGGCCAGCATGGAACCCTGCCGGCGGGCCAGCCCCGCCGCGTAGGCGGCGGCGCGCCACGACGAATCCGAGCCGTCGACGCCGACGACGATGACCTTCGGGCCGTCCGTACCGCGCTCGAAAGGCGCGGGCGTGTTCTCCTCCACATGAGGAGGTTATCGGGCGCCTCCTGCCGCGCCCCGGCAGGGCTCCGCCGGGGCGCGCACCCCCGGTGGCGCGGTGCGGCCGCGTCCCTCACGAACCCGGGCCGTCGCCGCGCACCGGGAGCACCGGCCGCCACGGCGCGAAGGCGCTCGCGTCGCGCGGCAGCATCGCGGCCAGCTCGGGGCAGTGCCGCAGGATGACCGAGTTCATGCCGCCGCGGGCGATCCAGTCCATACCGAGCGGCGTGTACAGCTCGGGCCGGAAGTCGACGGTCAGGAACCGGTCGGACTGGATACGGCGGGTCGCCATCAGGATGAAGATCCTGAAGGCGGTGTCGCTGAACCCGAAGCCCTTCGGCGGGTTCTCGGCGAACAGCCCCACCATCGTGTCGATCTCGTCGACGTTGCGGTACACCTCCTTGAGCCGCGCCACCGTCTCCGGATCGGAGCTGATGTCCTCGAAGCGGCCCACCCGCGGCTTGCGCAGCCCCGCACGGAAGTCGTTGTAGCGCGGCACCCCGCGCCGCCGGGTCCGTACGAGGTCGACCACCGACAGGTCGATGATCTCCCCGTCCCGTTCGAAGCGGGTCAGCGCCTGCGGGTAGTTGTGCAGGGTGATCGCGCCCGGGTGGGCGATGCCGAACGAGTACAGGGTGTCGGTCAGCCCGGTCTTGCGGGCCACCGCCTCGGCCGCCACGCCCTGGATGCCGTCGAACGTGACGCTCTCCACGCGCTGCCCGAAGCGGTGCTCGCGCAGCTCGTAGTCGTCCGGGATCAGCGGGTGCATCCGGTAGACGGTGACGAAGTCCTCGGTCAGCGAGTACGGCACCTTGTGGTGGTCGGGCAGGGTCTCGGGGATGCCGCGCAGGGCGTGCGATTCGACCAGCCACAGCCCCAGCTTGCTCAGCCACTTGTCCGGCGGGCCCTGCCAGTTGGTCTTCAGCCCGACGTCGATGGCCTCGGTGGCCAGGATCGCCGGAGTCCACTCCACCGTGTGGATCTTCGCGATCAGCGCCGAGACGATCAGCCGGGCGGTGTGGTAGATCCGGTCCTGGCTCATGGTGGGGTACTCGGCGTGCAGCGCGTCGCACAGCGCGTTGTGCTCCCGGGCGAAGAGCGTGTGCATCACGCTCAGGCCCAGCCACCAGTTCTCGTTGAAGCCGGTCAGCGGGATGCCGCCGGCGCCGACCGGCAGGTGGCCGTCCTCCAGGCGCAGCTTCGCGCCGTCCGGCTCGCGCAGCGAGCGCGCGGTGGCCTCGTCGCCGCCGTACACCTCCGAGCCGTCCCACCACGGCGAGGTGGTGTTGGTGAACAGCAGCGGCGGCTCGCCCGGCCGCTCGATGCCGATGTTCTCGGCGAACCGCATCACGTCCTCGGGCGGCCCGCCGGGCCTGTTCGTCCAGGCGCTGCCGGGCGGCATCGGGACCTCCACCGACCGCTCGCCGGTCTGGTACCGCCGGTGGTTGACCCAGTCGTGCACCTGGAACTGGATCCACGCCGCGGCGAGGATGTTCAGCGAGGACGCGGGCCGGAACGCCGTACGGTGCAGCAGCTCGCGCGCCGTGGTGACCGGGTTCGGCACGTCGTCCAGGTCCGGCCGGTACACCGGCTGGAGGTTGCGGCCGAAGGTGGAGCCGATCGCGCCCATCCGGGGCTCCGACAGGTCGGTGGAGGAGCCGTCGTACGTACGGGCCGTCCGCGCGCCCTCGTCCACCGTCTCCGGCACCGGCACGGCCCGCGGCGGCGCCTCCGGGACCTCGGTGTCGATGAGGTTGAAGCGGCGCAGCGCCTGCCGCAGCGCCACCAGGTTGAGCAGGCTCAGGTCCAGCGGCAGCTTGTGCCAGGGCACATACCGGTTGACGGCGCGGAAGGCGGCCCGCATGGGCACGCCGACGACGGTGTTGCGCAGCGGCTCCCCGGTGCGGAACCGGGTGCCGAGCCGGTGCCCGGCGCTCGCCCGGTACGCGGCCTTGCGCGCCCGGTTGAGGTTGCCCAGCGGGCGGAAGTCGTCCGTGGTGTGCCACGGGTTGAACGCCTGCGCCTCCACCCGGCGGGCCGCCGAGCGGGCCTCGGCGGTGGTCACGTCCTGCCGGGGGATCGTCAGCCGCCCGACCGGGACCACCGGCGCGTCCGCCTCCCGCCACTGCGCCGCGCCGTCCTCGACCGGGGTGCACTTCTCGTTCACGAAACGCTGTACGCACAGGTCGAACTCGACGTCCGCCAGCGCCAGCCGCCCCGCCAGCTCGTGGCGCAGCAGGTCCGGGTCGTGCCGGTCGGGAGGCGGCGCGGGCGTGCCGCCGGGCGTGGGCCGCAGCTGGTAGCGGACCGGACCGGCCTCGCCCCACAGCACCGCGCCGCGGCTCCAGTACGTCTCGCGCGCCAGCGAGCCGACCGCGTGCCGGGAGGCGGCCCGCACGTTGCGGCGCATCCGTGCGGCCGTGCTCCAGCCCACCGCCAGCGGCAGCTTCACCAGCAGCCCGAACGCCTTCTGCAGGGTGTTGCCGGCCCCCGCCATCGCCTTGGCGAACGCCACGAACTCCCGTGCGTCACGCGCGTGCGACACCGGGAAGTTGGTCGCCAGCAGGTCGTGCGTCTCCTCCGCCGACACCTCGACGCGCACGGCGATCCCGCGCAGGTCGGGCGCGATGTCCGGCTGTGCCGTACCGCTCGCGTTCGACAGCCGCACCGTCGCGGGGTACTCCGCGCCCGGCTGTGCGAACCCGGAGGCCAGCGCCGCGGGCAGCTCGTCGTCGAAGCGCAGCCGGGCGTTCTCCACGCCCAGCGCGGCCTTGGCGTGGAAGGCCCGTTCGACGCCCGCCGCCCCGCTGCTCTTCCTGTTCTTCAGCTGCACCCGCATCAACTGCCGCGCCAGCTCCTCGAAGACCACCCGCTCCGCCTCCGGGCTGCCGCCTTCGTACGTCTCGTACTGCGTGTGACTCACGGTGTCGGCCATGGCAGGACACCCTCCGTACGGAACAAGGGCGCTTGACGTTACTCGCCCCGCTGCCCGCCCGACAGGGTTCGTTTCGGGCGGATTCGTGGATCTTTGGGGTAAGTGGCGGACGGGCCGTCAGGAGTCCCCGGCCGGCGCCGGCGGCCACACCCCCGGGGCCAGGACGCCCAGGACGTACGCCTTGGCGACCAGGGCGGCGCGGCCCTGGACGCGCCAGCGGCGGGAGAGGCGGGTGAGGTGGTAGTTGACTCCGTCGACGGTGAGGCCGAGCCGGCCGCCGATGGTGGCGGTGGTGGCGCCGGACGCGGCCAGCGCGAGGATGCGGGTCTCGACGGGGCTGGCCGCCGCACGGGCCGGGGCCGCGGCGGGCGGCGCGTCGTCGTGGACGCGGAGCAGAGCCAGCAGGGCGGGCGGGTACTCCGACGGGTCGCCGACGGGATCGACCGTCAACTCGCCTTCCCGCTCCGTGCCGTCCGTGCCGACCCGCCAGCGCACCCCGACCGGGTACCGGGACCTGCGGCCCCGGCGCAGCGCGTCGACCAGGCGGTCCACCTGCGCCTGGGAGCGGGGGCGGAAGAGGTCCAGCAGGTTGCGGCCGCGCAGCCGGCCGGGGGCCGCGCCCCACTCGGCGGCCATCGCCGGATTGGCGATCAGCACGTCGCCGTACACCGTGCACACCGCGACCGGCACGGGAATGCGGTCCAGCAGGATCAGGAAGTGGTTGTGCCAGGAGCCCGTCTCGTACGGGCCCGCCGGGCCGCCCGCCGTCGTCTCGTCCATTGCTCCTTCTCCGGTCAGGCCGCAAGAGCGGACAGCGAAAAACCACTGCACAATCATGCAGTTACCCGGCGTCGCACGGTACACCGGGCGGGTCACGCTTGAGTCATGACCGAGACGATCACGTGCGAGGCGGCCGACGCGGCCGAGCGCCTTCCCGAGGAGGTGCCGGTCGTCGACGTGTCGGCCACCGGCCTCAGCTCCACACCCCTCCAGCAGGCCATGGACCTGGCCCGCGAGCACGGCCCGGTGTTCCGGCGGCGGCTGCACGACCACGAGGCGATGTTCGTCTCCTCGCTGGAACTGGTCACCGAGCTGGCCGACGAGGAACGCTTCGCCAAGGGCATCGCGGTCGCGCTGGAAAACGTCCGCGAGTTCGCCGGCGACGGCCTGTTCACCGCGTACAACGACGAACCGAACTGGGCCAAGGCGCACGACATCCTCATGCCCGCCTTCGCGCTCGGCTCGATGCGCACCTACCACCCCGCGATGCTGAAGGTGGCGCGCCGGGTGCTCGCCGCCTGGGACCGCCGCGCGGCCGACGGGACACCCGCCGACGTCCCCGACGACATGACCAGGATGACGCTGGACACCATCGGCCTGGCCGGCTTCGGCTTCGACTTCGAGTCGTTCTCCCGCGACACCACGCACCCCTTCGTCGAGGCGATGGTCCGCTGCCTGGAGTGGAGCATGAAGCGCCTGGGCCGCAAGCCGGACGGCGACTACACCGAGCAGGACGCCGCCTTCCGGGCCGACGCCGACTACCTCGCCTCGGTCGTGGACGAGGTCATCGCCTCCCGCACGGGCGAGGACGGCGGCGCGCACGAGGGCTTCGACGACCTGCTCGGCCTGATGCTCGGCGCCACCCACCCCGCCGACGGCACCACGCTCGACCTGGCCAACATCCGCAACCAGGTCATCACCTTCCTCATCGCCGGCCACGAGACGACCTCGGGCGCCCTGTCCTTCGCCCTCTACCACCTGGCCAAGGACCCGGTCGCGCTGCGCCTGGCCCAGCGCGAGGCGGACGAGCTGTGGGGCGACGACACCGACCCCGACCCGTCCTTCGAGGACGTCGGCCGGCTGCCCTTCACCCGCCAGGTCCTCAACGAGGCGCTGCGCCTGTGGCCCACCGCCGCCGCCTTCTCCCGCCAGGCCCGTACGGACACCCTGCTCGGCGGCCGCTACCCGGTGAAGGCGGGCCAGCTGGTCACCGTCCTGACGCCGATGCTGCACCGCGACCCGGCCTGGGGCGACAACCCGGAGCTGTTCGACCCCACGCGGTTCGCGCCGGACGCCGAGGCGGCCCGCTCCCCGCACGCGTACAAGCCCTTCGGCACCGGCGAACGCGCCTGCATCGGGAGGCAGTTCGCGCTCCACGAGGCGACGATGCTGCTCGCCATGCTGGTGCACCGCTACCGTCTCATCGACCACGCGGACTACCAGCTGCACGTCAAGGAGACGCTGACCCTCAAGCCGGACGGCTTCACGCTCACCCTCGCCAGGCGCACGGCCGCCGACCGGGCGGCTCTGCGCGCGGCGCTGGCGGTACTGCCCGGCGGCGCGGCGGAACAGGACGGCACGCGGCCCGGCACGGACGACGGCCTGCCCACGCGGGTCCGTCAGGACACCGCCCTGCTCCTCCTCCACGGCACCAACTACGGCACCTGCCGCGACTTCGCCGAGCGCATCGCCGACGAGGCCGCCGGCCTCGGCTTCACCACCGAGGTGGCCCCGCTGGACGACGCGGCGGACGCGCTCCCCACGGACCGTCCGGTCGTCATCGTCGCCGCCTCCTACAACGGCCAGCCGACGGACGACGCGGCGCGCTTCGTAAAGTGGCTGGAGAGCGCACAGGCGCGGGCCGAGGGCGTGCCGTACGCGGTCCTCGGGGTCGGCGACCGCAACTGGGCCGCCACGTACCAGCGCGTGCCGACCGTAGTGGACGAGCGCCTCGCCGCCCTCGGCGCCGAGCGGCTCCTCCCACGCGGCGAGGCCGACGCGTCCGGCGACCTGAACGGTGCCGTCAAGGCGTTCACGGCCGCGCTCCGCACCGAACTGCTCGTACGGTACGGCGACCCGGCGACGATCGGCGCGAACGCCGCGGCCGACGCCACGGACACGTCCTACACCGTCCGCGAGGTCTCCGGCAGCCCCCTGGACGCCCTCGCCGGCCGCCACGGCCTCCGGCCGATGACCGTCACCGAGGCGTACGACCTCACCGCCCCCGGCCACCCCCGCGTCAAGCGCTTCCTGCGCCTCGCCCTGCCCGACGGCGTCACCTACCGCACCGCCGACCACCTCGCCGTACTCCCGGCGAACGGCCCCGCGGCGGTCGAGCGCGCGGCACGGGTACTGGGCGTGGACCTCGACACCGTCCTCGACATTCGCGCGGGCGCCGGGCGCCCGAGCCGCGACACCCTGCCCGTCGACCGTCCGCTGACCGTACGGCAACTGCTCACCCACCACGTGGAGCTGGCCGCGCGGCCGACCCCCGAGCAGCTCACGGCCCTCGCCGCCCACAACCACTGCCCGCCCGAGCGCGCCGCCCTCCAGGCGCTCGCCGACGACGACACCCGCAGCGTCATCGACCTCGTCGAGGCGTACCCGGCACTGCGCGGCGCACTGCCCTGGCCGGTCCTCCTCGACCTGCTCCCCGCGCTGCGCATCCGCCACTACTCCCTGTCCTCCTCGCCCGCCGCCGACCCGCACCACGCCGACCTGATGGTCTCCCTGCTCCCCGGCGGCACCGGCTCCGGCCACCTGCACACCCTGGCGCCCGGCGACACCGTCCTGGCCCGGGTCCAGCCCTGCCGGGAGGCGTTCCGCATCGACCCGGCCGACCCGGCACCGGTCATCCTGGTCGCGGCCGGCACCGGTCTGGCCCCCTTCCGCGGCGCCGTCGCCGACCGCCTGGCCGCCCTCACCGACGGCCAACTGCCGCCCGCCCTCCTCTACTTCGGCTGCGACGCCCCCGACGCCGACTACCTGCACGCCGACGAACTACGAGCGGCCGAGACCGCCGGCGCGATCTCGCTCCGCCCGGCATTCAGCACCCGCCCCGAAAACAACTGCCGCTACGTCCAGCACCGCATCACCGCCGAGGCCGACGAGGTCGGAGCACTGCTGGACGCCGGGGCCCGGGTATACGTCTGCGGCGACGGCAGCCGCATGGCACCGGGCGTCCGGTCAGCCTTCCGCGAGCTGCACACGGCCCGCACCGGCGCCACCGACGAACAGGCCGAGACCTGGCTCCGCGACCTGACGGCCGCCGGCCGCTACATAGAAGACGTGTACGCGGCAGGCTGACCGCCGACACCACCCTGCGACCTGCGCCCCACCCCTGCCGCACCGGCAGAGGGTGGGGCGGGCGAGCAGGTTCCTCAGGTGCCGAAATGGTCTCGGTCGAGGTCGATGGCATTGCCCGATGCGGCAGCTTCGCGTGGCGAGGTGCGGCTGAGTTCTCCGAACTGCGTATGCTTCCGTGCGCCCCTCCGCACCGGTGCCGGTGCTGGTCTGCTCTTGATTCCTTTCCGCGGAACAGGGCATCCCTCTACTGCCACGAACAGGCCCGCAGGGACATGAAGGAGGTACCTCGTGCGCGGACTCCGTATGGAAATTCTGGCCGACGACGGTAAGCACGCCGGCCCGCCGAGCGACAAGCCCTGGACACCGCCGCCGGACCCGCCGTCCCCGGACGGTAACGGCAAGGTGCTCATGGATGAAGAACTGAACCTGTGATGCCCCTTCAGCCGCGAGTTCACGAAGGCCAGGCCGCGCTGGTCGGCAAGGTGGCCGCGGGCGGCCTGCTCGTGCCGCCGTGGCGGGAGATCTGGGAACGCGTCCCCCGCGAGCACTGGCTGCCGGAGCAGGTCTGGGTCCAGCGGCCGGACCGGTGCGAGCCGGTGACCGACGCGGACACGCGGTACCGGTTGATCTACAGTGACTCGCCGGTGGTGACCCAGGTGGACGACGGCCGGACCGATGGGCCGGGCGTGGCCAGCTCCTCCAACTCCATGCCGTCCATGGTCGCGAAGATGCTCGGCCTGCTCGACCTCCGGGACGGGATGACGGCTCTGGAGATCGGAACGGCCACCGGGGACGTGGCGTCGAAGCTGTGTCTGCGCATCGGTGACGCGAACGTCACGTCGGTCGAGATCGACGGGACCCTGGCGGCGCGGGCCCGGGAGAACCTTGCGCGGGCCGGCCTGGCGCCTGCCGTGCACGTCGCGGACGGCGCGGCCGGGTGGGCGCCGGGTGCGCCGTACGACCGCGTCATCGCGACGTGCGCGCTGCGTACGGTCCCGGCCGCGCTCCTGCGCCAGCTGCGGCCGGGCGGTGTCCTGGTCGCCCCGCTGGTGCGCGACTTCTCTTCCGGGCTGTTGGCGCAGTTCGTCAAGGACGCCGCGACCGGGGTCGTCACGGGCTCCTTCCGCGGTGGTGCCTCGTACATGCCGATGCGTGCCCACCGGTCCACGGCGTCGTCGGCCGTGGACGGAACCACGCCACAGCGCTGTCACGAGCTGCTCGACGGGCAGCTGGACGGCTTGTCGGGCCTGGCCTTCGGGCTGTACGCCGGTGCCCGACTGCCGGGGGTACACATGACCGGGTCGTCCGACCGGCTCTTTCTCTGGGACGGGGCCGGATCGGGGGTTCTGGCCGAGGAGGGCTGGGCTGCGGTCTACGGCCGCGGCCGCGACCTGTGGCAGGAGCTTCTGGAGGTCCGGCGGGAGTACGTCGCGGCCGGCCGGCCGCCGCTCGGCGACTTCGGGACGACGCTCACCGAAGACGGGGAGCTTCGGATCTGGCTGCGCACGCCGGACGCCGTGATCGGGCCTGCGCGCGTCGTTCCCGCGCTGCGGCCCTGACCGGTCCGGCGGCGCGGGCTCCGGGAGCCGGCCCCGCGCACGGGTCTGGCTCCCGTCGTCCGCCGGCGGCAGTCTGGACGGTGGCGGGGCGGGGCTCCGCGCCGCGGCCGGCGATTCACCTGGGGGGACGCCATGACCCATGCTCTGATCATCGGTGGTGGCATCGCGGGAGCGGTGACCGCGATGGCCTTGCAGAAGGCGGGCATCGACGCGGAGGTCTTCGAGGCGTACCCGTCCGGCGCCGACGACGTCGGTGCCTTCCTCGTCGTCTTCGCCAACGGGCTGGAGGCGCTGCGCGTGATCGGCGCCCACGGTACGGTCGTGGCCAACTCCTTCCCCGCCGAGCGGGTGGAGTTCCTCAGCGGTACGGGCAAGCGGCTCGGCGAACGTCCGCTGGCGGGTTCCGCCGGCGGGGCGGGCATGGGCCCCCGTACGCTCACCCGTGCCACGCTCTACCGCGTACTGCACGACGAGGCGCGCCGCCGCGGGATACCCGTGCGGCACGGCAAGCGGCTGGTCGCTGCCGAGACCGTCAGCGACCGGCGGGTGGTGGCCTCCTTCGCGGACGGCAGCCGTGCCGAGGGCGACCTGCTGATCGGCGCGGACGGCATCCACTCGGTCGTCCGCAAGATGATCGACGCGGCGGCGCCCCGCCCCCGCTACACCGGCCAGAACACCGTCTGCGGCTACACCCGGGACGTCGAGCCGCCGTCCGCGCCCGACACCTACACCATGATCTACGGTAAGCGGATCTTCTTCGGCTGCACCACGGCGCCGGACGGCGAGGTGTGGTGGTTCGCCGACGCGCCGGGCCCCGAGCGGTCCCGCCGGGACCTGGCCGCCGTCACCGCCGAGCAGTGGCGGCAGCGTGTCGCCGCGCTCCTGGAAGGCGACCGCGGCCCGGCCGCCGGCGTCGTCCGCGCCACCGGCGACCACATCGTCGGCTCCCATGCCTACGACCTCGCGACCACCCCGCGGTGGTACTCCGACACCATGGTGATCATCGGCGACGCGGCGCACGCCGCCGCGCCCAACGCGGCCCAGGGCGCCTCGATGGCGATCGAGGACGGCGTGGTCCTGGCCAAGTGCCTGCGCGACCGGCACGAGCCCCGGTGGGCCTTCGCCGCGTACGAGGAACTGCGCCGCGCCAGGGTGGAACGGGTGGTCGCGCACAGCGCCCTCATGGCCCGCCGGGCGGCACCGGGTACGCTGCGGCGGGTGGTGCGCGACGTGATGCTGCCGCGCAGCGTCGCACGCGGCGGCGACGGCGCCGACACGTGGCTCACCGGCTACCGCGTCGAGTGGTGAGTGCCGGTGGCCGGCGCGTTCGAGTCGGTCCGCGCGCCCGTGAGCCGAGGAGGGAAGAAGGCCGGTGACAGGTCTCGCGGGGCTTCTGCGGACGGGAGGACTGGGTGCGGCCGCACCCGGAGTGCACTACCGCGACGTGGTGGCCCGCTGGGGCGGGCCGGACGCGTTCGCCAGTGAGGCCCCGGATCCGGTCTACTGCCTGTACGGCGATCTGGAGTTGGGGTTCACCGGCGGAGGAAGACTTTGGCATCTGCAGGTCGAGTCCGATGGCGGCGTCGTCTCCCTCCCCAGCGCACCGGGGCGGCGCAGGCGTGAACCCGTTCCGGCGTTCGACCGGACGGTCGCCGCGTTGGCCGAAGACGGCTACCGGATCACCGAGTGCGCGCCTTTCGATCCGGAGGAGGTCTGGCATCGCGTCGACCGTTCCGGAGTGCTGTTCCGCTGGGACGCGGAGGGCGGCCCCATGAGGATTCACAGCACAGCCGTGGAACTCTAGCCGCGCCCGCTCGCCTGTCGCTCGTCGGCGGCCCGTAGCTGGACGATCACCAGTGCGACGCCCGCCACCACGAAGTTCCGCGTGGCGGCTTCCAGTCCGTTCCAGCTCTGTGACTGCCACATGGCGAACCACTCGCCGCCGACGGCTATGAAGCCCGCGCCGAAGAGCAGCAGCACCATCAGCAGGCCGATGGTGCTCCAGCGCCGCGCGCCGGTGTATCCGGCGCCCCGGCGCAGTTCCCGTGCCCACCGCGCGGTTGCCGCGACGAGGACCAGTGCCGCGACCGTTTCCCAGATGACGATCAGGACGTATGCGGTGTTCTGGAGCGTGCGCGACTCGATGGCGCGCCACATCAGGTCGGGGTCCTTGAAGGTGGTGTCCATGGCCAGGACGTGCTGGACGAACGCCTGGTTGGTGCCGAAGTCGGTGATGTTGCCGAACGCGACGAGCGCCATGTAGAGCGCGACCGTGCCGGTGAGCACGGTCGCCGCGAGCGGAAGGGCCTGCGACGGTCTGGTGGCGGGCATTCCCGGTCCCCCTGGTTTCCCTGGCCTGCGGTGGAGTGCTGACCCGGGCACTCTAGAGGCGCCGTCAACCGGATGGCAGGGCCGCCGTCGCCACCAGGACCGTGCGCGCGGGCACGGCGCAGACGCCTCCGGCCTTGAGAGTGGCCGAAGACGCAGGGGCGCCGTCGGGCGCCGTGGTGTCCAGTACCACCTGGTACACCGCGCCGATCCGGCCGGGAACCGGGAAGTCCAGCGCGTCCGCGCCGGAGTTGAGCAGCGCCAGGAGGTCGGTGTCCGGTGCCGCCGCGCGGTCCCCGGCGAGCAGGAAGGCCAGGAAGCGGGTGGCCGGGTCCTGCCAGCGGGCCGGGGTCATCGGGCGGCCCTCGCGGTCGTACCAGGCGATGTCCGGGGGGTCGCCGGAGCCGGTCAGGAAGGTGGTGCGCTGGAGGACGGGGTGCGCGCGCTGGAGGGCGACGGCGCGGCGTACGAAGTCGGTGAGCGGGGTGGGGGACGACCAGTCGTACCAGCTCGTGGCGTTGTCCTGGCAGTAGGCGTTGTTGTTGCCGCCCTGCGTACGGCCCAGTTCGTCGCCGCCGTACAGCATGGTGCAGCCCTGGGAGAGGAGGAGGGTGGCGAGCATGTTGCGGCGCTGGCGTTCGCGTACGGAGGTGATGGCCGGGTCCCGTGTGGGGCCTTCCGTGCCGTGGTTGGCCGAGCGGTTGTCGTCCGTGCCGTCCCGGTTGTCCTCGCCGTTGGCCTCGTTGTGTTTGCGCGCGTACGTCACCAGGTCGGTCAGGGTCATGCCGTCGTGGCAGGTGACGAAGTTGATGGAGGCGTCGGGGCCGCGCCGCTCGGGGGCGTACAGGTCGGCGGAGCCGGCGATCCGGCTCGCCAGGTCGCCGACGGCCGGACGGCCCCGCCAGAAGTCGCGCACGGTGTCGCGGTAGCGGTCGTTCCACTCGTTCCAGCCGGGCGGGAACCGGCCCACCTGGTAGCTGTCGGGCGCGCCCACGTCCCACGGCTCGGCGATCAGCTTGACGCGGCTGACGACCGGGTCCTGGTAGAGCAGGTCGAAGAAGGCGGCGAGGTGGTCGACGTAGCCGTACTGGCGGGCCAGCGTCGCGGCGAGGTCGAAGCGGAAGCCGTCCACGCGCATCTCGGTGACCCAGTAGCGCAGCGAGTCCATGATCAGGCGCAGCACTTCGGGGCGGCCGGCGTTGAGGGTGTTGCGGGTGCCGGTGGTGTCGGTGTAGCGGGACGGGTCGGCGGGGTCGAGCCGGTAGTAGATCTCGTTGGCCAGACCGCGGAAGCTCAGGGTGGGGTCGTCGGGCGGGCCCTCGGCGGTGTGGTTGTAGACGACGTCGAGGATCACTTCGATGCCGGCCGCGTGCAGGGCCTTGACCATCGCCTTGAACTCGGTGATCTGGCCGCCTTCGTGGCCCGCCGAGCTGTACGCGGCGTGCGGCGCGAAGAAGCCGATGCTGGAGTAGCCCCAGTAGTTGGTCAGGCCGCGGTCGAGGAGGAACGGCTCGGGGAGGAACTGGTGCACCGGCATCAGTTCGACGGCTGTCACGCCGAGGCGGTTCAGGTGCTCGGTGACGGCGGGGTGCGCCAGTCCGGCGTACGTGCCGCGCAGCGGCGGGGGTACGCCGGGATGCCGTGCGGTCAGGCCCTTGACGTGCGTCTCGTACAGGAACGTCCGCGACCACGGGTGGCGCGGCGCCCGGTCGTCGCCCCAGTCGAACGCCGGGTCGGCGACCAGCGGCAGGAGTGCCCGTTCGCCGACCGGCTTCAGGATCTTCGCGTACGGGTCGAGCAGCCGTACGGACGGGTCGAAGCGCAGGCCGCGCCCGGGTGCGAACGGGCCGTGCGCACGGTAGCCGTAGCCCTGGCCGGGGCGTGCGCCGGGCACGTACGTGTGCCAGATGTCGCAGTCCACCGCCATCGGGACCCGCCGCTCGCCGCCCTCGCCGAGCAGGCACAGCTCGACCGAGCCGCCGTACGCGCCCGCGGAGGAGTACACGGCGAAGGAGGTGCCCGAGCCGTCCCAGTGGGCGCCGAGGCGGTACGGATCACCGGGTACCGGAGAGGTGGCCATCAGTCGTAACCGCCGAACATGAAGAGGGAAGCCCGCTGGTCGGCGGGGTTCATCAGCCCGTGCAGGTTGCCGCCTTTGAGGAGGGCGAGGTGGCCGGCGGGCAGCCGCCGCAGCTCGAAGGAGCGCACCCGGCTGCCGGAGTCGGCCCAGTCGCCGGTCACCATCAGCCCGTCGCCCTCCAGCATCAGGAAGACCTCCTGGTTGTCGCGGTGCCGGTGCAGGCCGATGCCGCAGGCCGGGTCCAGGACGTGCAGGTCCATGTAGGTGACGGCGAGGAAGGGCTCCACGTCACCGCTCGCGTGCCCCTTGTTGCCGTTCGCGTCGAGGTTGTACGGCTCCAGGCCGCGCCGCAGGTCGTTGCTGCCCGCCCAACGGCCGTACTCGCTGAACAGGGTGCGGAATTCGAGGAATCCGACACCGCCGTGCGGGTTGGCGCTGGTGCCCACGCCGAGGTAGTTCTCCCAACCGCGGATCTTCATCTCGAAGCCCAGGCGGGCCGATCCGGAGGGCGGGTCGGCCGGTCCGGCGCCGTCGGGGCTCGCGGTCCAGCGCACGTCGACGTAGCAGGGGAGTACGGGGTGCATGGCGTGCCGCGGGGCGACCAGGCGCAGGTCCTGGTTGGTCATCTGGTCGCGGAGGAAGTCCTGGCCCAGCCCGGTGACGATGTCGGGGCTCGGCTGGAGCAGCCCGGAGTCCAGCGCTGTCCGGCCGCGTGGGCCGAGGAGGTCGCGCAGCCCGTCGCCGACCCGGCCCCACAGCTCGACGGTGTAGAAGTCCGTCTCCTCGTCGTACGGCACCCGGACCGGCACCGGCCGGCTGCCCTGGACGGAGAGCACACAGCCGATGGCGTCGCCGAGCTGGCCCGCCTCGCGCCACAGCGCGGAGTCCGGGCCGCCCCGGTAGGAGAGCTGGAGGAACGGCCCGCGCCAGTCGCCGACCTCGGCCCAGCCGCGCACCGCCCGGGTGTCGGCGAGGGTGAAGTCGCGGACGTTCTGCTTCTGGAAGTCGGTCTTGTCGTCCTGCTGCATCGGGTCCAGCTGGTCCTGGTTGGGGGAGGAGGGGCCGTACAACTGGAGCGTGCGCAGCGGGTAGAGGTACTGGAGCGAACCGGGCTCGTACAGTTCGCGTTCGGCGGCGAAGCGGGTGCGCTCGACCAGGCCCAGCAGCTTCAGCAGCGGGTTGTCCTCCGCGTAGTCCGGGGGTTTGACCGGGTCGACGCGGAAGACCGAGTCGGTGTGCACGATCTTGGGCATCGCGGGACCGCCTCAGGTGGTGTGGTAGAGGAACGCGACGAACTTCAGCGGCTCGGTGCCCGGGTTGCGGATGCCGTGCACGCCGCCGCTCTTGGTGTAGAGCACGCTGCCCGGTTTGACCGGCAGCTCCCGGCACTTGACCGAACCGATGCCGAAGACGGGCCGCTCGACCAGCGGGTAGGCGGCGGTCGTCGGGTCGTCGCCGTCGCTCAGGTACGCGGTGCCGGTGCCGGAGACGACGTAGTACAGCTCCTCCGAGCCGATGTGCCGGTGGGCGCCCTCCACCGCGCCGGGCGGCACCGTCACCTCGTGGAAGAACACCAGGTCGCTGCCGAGTTCCCGCTGGAAGAGCCAGCGCATCTGCACGATGTTGTCGTCCCCGCGCTCCGGGTTGCCCTCGTCGGTCATGGCGTTGCGGTAGTTGACCGGCTGTATCCGCGAGGCGTCGGGGATGAAGAAGCCGCGCTGGAAGTCGAGGAGGTAGTTGCTGTCGGAGACGGTGTTGCGGGGGTCGCTGGGCTCCTGGGTGCGTGGTTCCTGGTGGGAGCGGAGATACGCGTTGTCCCACTGCGGGTTGCCCAGCCGCTGGCCCGTCGGGTACAGCACGCCGTCCTCGCGGAAGGCCATCGCCACCTCGGAGACCGAGCCGAGCAGCGGGGACAGCTGCGGCACCCGCGTGATCGGCGCGCCGCGGCCCATCAGGGGCAGTACCCGGTGGTCGTGCGCGGTGCCGTCCGGCGGCTCCAGGGTCTCCCAGATCTCCGCGGCGTACGCGCCGATCACCGGGTCCCAGTGCAGGGTGACGATCGCCTCGGCGGAGTCCGCCGGGTCCTCGCCGGTGACCTTCAGCCACGCCTTCGTACGCGGCCCCAGGCGCCGGTTGAACTCCCTGGCCTGCTCGACGAGGCGGATGCCGGAGTACTCGATGCGCAGCATCGGGCACAGTTTGGCGCCGCCGAGGAAGACGTCGCCCTTGATGGCGGTGCCGTCCGCCGAGCCGCGCACCTCGGCGACGTAGTAGCGGTAGCGGGAGGAGCGTGTCGCGTTCAAGTAGCGGGCGTGGTAGATGCGGTCGGGGTAGAAGACGACGCGGAAGATCTCGTTCTCGGGGTGGGTGTGGACCTCGTCGAAGCGGCTGTCCATGTCACGGCCTCCCGACCCGGTCCAGCAGCACGTCGCCGACGCGGAAGGAGTTGGCCTCGATGGTCAGCGTCGGGTTGGCGCTGCCCGAGGTCGGCAGGAACGCCCCGTCGGTGACGTAGAGGTTGTCGAAGTTCCAGGCCCGGCAGTCGGGGTCGAGGACGGAGTCCGCCGCGTCGGCGCCGAACCTGGCGCCGCCCAGTACGTGGTTGGCGATCCGGACCACCGAACCGCCCACCGACCCCGAACTGACGTCGCGGACGTCGCCGCCGCGCACCAGGATCTGCCGGCACTGCTCGGCGAGGGTGTCCATCAGCGCCCGGTCGTGCGGGTGCCAGGTCTTGATGATGTACGCGACCGGGCGGCCCCACTTGTCCTTGACGCTCGGGTGCAGCTCGATGCGGTTGTCGCGCTGCGGCACCTGGTTGGCCATGAACGCCACCGACAGGCGCCGCCCGAAGCTGTCCTCCAGGTAGTCCTCGAAGCCGTTGCCGACGATGCCGGTGTCGTAGAGGTAGCCCTTCCACATGTCGTCCATGTCCATCGCGTGCCAGGTGCGGGCGAGCGAGATGGGCAGGGCGCCGTCGGAGGTGTTGTTGTAGATCACGCCGCCCGCCCACAGGCCCTGGGCGCGGAACCACTCGGGGCGCGCGCAGTGGTCGGTGGCCCAGTCCGAGTCCAGCGTCTTTGTCTTGTCCGCGCGGCCCGGCACGATGCACTGCGCGCCGCCGAAGCAGTGCGTCAGGAAGTAGGTGCCCAGCAGGCCGTTGGCGTTGACGCGCTTGTCGAAGGCCGGGTCGAGCAGCGCGGACAGCTTCAGCAGCCGTACGGACTCGATCGCGGAGCAGGCGACGACGACGGTGCCGGCGGCGATCGTACGCGGCCGCCCGCCCGGGTCGCGGTAGTGCACCTTCGTCACGCGCGGGCCGTCCGCCTCCAGGTGGGTGACGATGCAGTTGGCCCGCAGGTCCAGGACGCCGCTGCCGTCGCCGTCGCGCAGCGGCGCCAGCAGCGAGACCCACGTGTTGGACTTCAGGCCCAGCGGGTCGCCGTAGCGGTTGACGAACGCCGTCTTGATGGTGTCGGTGTCGGCGGGCACCGCACGGCCGCTGGGCGCGTGGTCGCGGGTGATCACCGCGAGTGGGGTGCGGTAGCGGCGCATGCCGAGCGCGTCCATGCCGGCGGCCGCGTACGCGCTGATCGGGTTGGGCTCCAGCGGTGGCTGGTAGCGGTCCTGGGACGGGACCTTGGCCTGGCCCTCCCAGGTTCCGTTGATGCCGACCAGCTCCTCGGCCTTGGTGTAGTACGGCTCCAGGGCGGCGTAGTCCAGCGGCCAGTCGCGGGCTTCCCTGCGGACGTCGCCGCCCGGGTCGTCGCGCAGGTCGTCCCGTGCCGCGTTGAGAGTGGCCAGCCGCAGGTCCTCGGGGGTGAACCTGGGGGAGACGCCGCCGTACAACTGCGTGCCGCCGCCCACCACTTGGGCCGTGTAGCCCTCGATGGTGACGCGGTCCCTGCCGTCGCTGCCGCGGTAGACGTGCGGCTCGTCGTTCAGGTCGGGCTCCACGTGGCTGGAGAAGTAGGTCTCCCCGGTGTTGGCCACGCCCTGCACGGTGATGCGCTTCTCCGAGCCGGTCGCGAAGGACTCGTCGCGCTTGAAGTCAGACAGCCCGGTGGGGCTCTGCGCCTGGGTGCGCAGCAGCGGCCCCTTCTCCAGCATCACGACCCGGTGGCCGGCCCGTACCAGCGTGTGGGCGAGCGGCGAGCCGCCCGCGCCGCTGCCGATGACGACGATCGCGGCACTCTCCCCGTCCATGCCGTCCCCCACTCAGCCCCGGTAGTCGGTGTTGTGTCCCAGCGGTGACTCCATCGCCCGCCGCCAGTCGAAGAGCGTGCCGTCCGCCGCGTCCCGGAACCTGCTCTCCAGGTACATCCAGCCCGCCGCGCCGGAATTCCCGCCGTGTTTCGGGTGGACGAAGGCGCCGGTCAGCGCGTGCCGCCGCAGGAGTAGCAGGAAGAATCGCGGACTTCCGTAACGGGAGTAGTCCCAGCCGTCCACCTTTTCGGTTTCCATCTGCCGGTAGAGATCCGCGTACATTTCCGGCGGTGCGGCCGCCGGGTCGAGCCCGCCGAAACGGGACCGCATGATTTCGCCGATGATTTTGAGGCAGGTGTGGTAATCGTCGGCGTGATGCTGCTCCTGGCGGGCGACCAGTTTGTCGATGTAGTTGACCGTGCCCACTTCGTCGTCGAGCTGATAGGCCAGCGGGAATTCCTCGCCCCTGGCCGCCCGGTCCAGCGACTCGTACACGCCGCGTACGAAGCGCCGGTTCTCGTCGAGCCGGAAGGGCAGCAGGTGGCACACCAGCCGGCCCAGCAGGTCGCGTTCGGCGCGGCTGAAGGACAGCGGCACGGTGCAGGCGTCGGTGAAGAAGCGGGACCACGGCTCGCCGTTGTCCAGGACGGTGCGCTGCGGGTTGACCGGGTCGAGCAGGTACGCCCCGTCCACCGCGAACTTGTACGTGTGCACCTGGCCCTTGGGGACGCGCACGGTGGCGGCGCGGAACCCGGTCGGCTCGCCCGCGAACACCAGGGGGCGCAGCGGCACCGGCGAGTGCAGCGGTCCGAAGGTGCCCAGCACGGCCACCGAGGCGGGGGTGGTGCGGCGGCCGTCGTAGACGAAGGTCACGTCGTTGTACGGGTACGAACCGGCCGCCGACGTCCCGTCCCAGTGCGCGTCGACGACCGGGAAGCGCCACGCCTCGCAGATCGCCGCGCGGGCGTCACCGGCCGGGTACTGGCCGAAATCGTGGCGGGGCTCCGAACTGTCCCGGGCGAGATATTTGGTGCAGTGATTCAGAATGTACTGATCGTCTTTCTCGATGACCTCGATCTTCACCGCGCACCCCCGAGCCGTCTTGAGGTGCCATTGAAAGTATTGCGCGCGACGGGGGTTGTCCACGCCGTCGGCAGGCGCCGTATCGTGCTCGTATGCGCGCCGCTTGGTACGAGGAAAAGGGGCCGGCCACAGAGGTGTTGCGCGTGGGGGAGCTGCCCACTCCCGGCCCCGGCCCGGGGGAACTGCGCATCCGGTTGGCGTTCTCCGGGATCAACCCGGGGGACGTGAAGAAGCGGCAGGCCCGGCTGGGCGCCGCCGCGCCCGCCTACCCGCGGACCGTGCCGCACAGCGACGGGGCGGGGGTGGTGGACGCGGTCGGCGAGGGGGTGTCCGCCGCCTGGGTCGGCCGCCGCGCCTGGTGCTCGTACGCGCAGAGCTACCGGCCGTACGGGACCGCCGCCCAGTACACGGTCGTGCCGGAGGGCTGCGCCGGCGCCCTGCCGGACCAGGTCCCCGCCGAGCAGGGCGCCTGCCTGGGCATCCCCGGCATCACCGCGCACCGCGCGGTGTTCGCCGACGGCCCGGTGACCGGGCGGACGGTGCTGGTCGCGGGCGCGCTGGGCAGCGTCGGCCGCGCGGCGGCCGCCCTGGCGCGGCGCGGCGGCGCACGCGTGATCGGCACGGTCACCCGGCCCGGCCAGCTGGCCGCGCTGCGGGCGCTGGGCGTGGACGAGGCGGTGTGCGCGGGGGACGAGGCCCTGGACGCGGTGCTCGCGCTGACCGGCGGCCGCGGCGCCGACCGGGTCGTCGAGGTCGCCTTCGACGCCAACGCGGCGTGCGATGCGCGCCTGGTCGCCCCCGGCGGCACGATCGCCGCCTACGCGACCGGCGACCCCGCCCCCGTGCTGCCCTTCTGGCCGCTGGCCTTCAAGAACGTGACGCTGCGGCTGCTGGGCTACGACGACTTCCCCCGCGAGGTGGTACGCCTGGCCGTCGCCGACCTCACCGCCGCGGCCGCCGCGGCCGAGCTGCACTGGCCCGTCGCCGAGGTGTACCCCCTCGACGCGGTCGCCGCCGCGCACGAAGCCGTCGAACACCCGAAGGCGCCGGGCCGGGTGCTGCTCGCCCTGCCGGACTGAGCGGCCCCGGCGCGGCCACGGCGTCCGGTGGCCGAACGGCGACCGGTGCGGCCCGGTTGGGCCGGACGGCGTACATACCCGCCCGGAATGCGGGCACCCGGGCCGATCAGGGCAGGACGACTGGGTGAGAGGAGACGCAGATGGTGGCGGACAGCCGTGACCGCAAGCGGCCGCGCGTGGTGATAGTGGGGGCCGGCTTCGCCGGGTACGAGTGCGCCCGCACGCTCGCGAAGAAGGCCAGGGGCGCCGCTGAGATCGTGCTGGTCAACCCCAACGACTACTTCCTCTATCTGCCGTTGCTGCCCGAGGTGTCGGCCGGGATCCTGGAGCCCCGCCGGGTCTCGGTGTCGCTGACCGGCACCCTGCCCGGCGTCCGGCTGGTCCTCGGCCAGGTCGGCGGCGTGGACCTCGAAGACCGCCGCGTCCGGTACACCGACCCGGAGGGACGCACCGGAACGCTCGGCTACGACCGCCTGGTGCTGACCGTCGGCAGCGTCAACAAGCTGCTGCCCATCCCCGGCGTCGCCGAGCACGCCCACGGCTTCCGCGGCATGCCGGAAGCCCTCTACCTGCGTGATCACATGACCCGGCAGATCGAGCTGGCCGGCGCCGCCGAGGACCCGGCCGAACGGGCCGCCCGCATGACCTTCGTCGTGGTCGGCGCGGGCTACACCGGCACCGAAGTGGCCGCGCACGGCGTGACGTTCACCCGGTCGCTGGCGCGCCGCAACGCCGGGCTGCGCGGCGCAGCGCAGCCGCGCTGGATCCTGCTGGACCTCGCCGACCGGGTACTGCCCGAGCTGGACGAGCGGCTGTCGCGCACCGCCCACCGGGTGCTGAGCAAACGCGGCGTCGAGATCCGGACCAGGACCTCCGTCAAGGAGGCCACCTCGGACGGGGTGCTGCTGGACGACGGCACCTCCGTCGACACCCGGTCGCTGATCTGGTGCGTCGGCGTACGGCCCGACCCGCTGGTCGAGTCGCTGGGGCTGCCCACCGATCGCGGCCGGCTGTGCGTGGACGAGTTCCTCGCCGTGCCGGGCCACCCCGAGGTGATCGCCTGCGGCGACGCCGCCGCCGTACCCGACCTGACCAGGCCGGGACAGACGACGCCGATGACCGCCCAGCACGCGCAGCGCCAGGGGAAGGTCGCCGCGCACAACGTCGCCGCCTCCTACGGCCGCGGCGAACCGCGCGCCTACAAACACCACGACCTGGGCTTCATGGTCGACCTCGGCGGTGTGCAGGCCGCCGCCAACCCGCTGCACGTCCCGCTGTCGGGACCGGTCGCCAACGCCGTGACCCGCGGCTACCACCTGATGGCGATGCCGGGCAACCGCGTACGGGTGGCCGCCGACTGGCTGCTGGACGCGGCGCTGCCGCGCCAGGGCGTGCAACTGGGCCTGGTGCGCTCCTGGTCGGTGCCGCTGGACACCGCGGCACCCGAACTGGCCCGCATACCGGCGGGCGCACGCGACGGGGAACCGGCACCGGACGCGTCCGGTGCCGCCGACAAGCGGAAGGAACCTGATGACCACTGAGCAGGGACCGGGCGAGGACGCCCGGTACGGCCGGCTGCGCGAGCTGGCACAGCAGCTGAGGGTGGACGCCGTACGGGCCGCCGACGCGGCCGGCTCCGGCCACCCCACCTCCTCGATGTCCGCCGCCGACCTGGGCGCCGTACTGCTGGGCGAGCACTTGCGCTACGACTTCGACGACCCGGAGAACCCCGGCAACGACCACCTCGTCTTCTCCAAGGGGCACGCCTCGCCCCTGGTGTACGCCATGGGCAAGGCGGCCGGCGCGCTCACCGACGAACAGCTGCTGGGCTTCCGCAAGAACGGCAGCCTGCTGGAAGGGCACCCCACCCCGCGCATCCCGTGGGTGGACGTGGCCACCGGCTCGCTCGGCCAGGGCCTGCCCATCGGCGTCGGCCTCGCCCTGGCGGGCCGGGACCTGGACCGCGTCCCGTACCGCGTGTGGGTGGTGTGCGGCGACAGCGAGATGGCCGAGGGCTCGATGTGGGAGGCGTTCGAGCACGCCGGGTACGAGAAGCTGGCCAACCTCACCGCGGTCGTCGACGTGAACCGGCTCGGCCAGCGCGGCCCCACCCGGCACGGCTGGGACCTGGACGCCTACGCGCGCCGCATCCGGGCCTTCGACTGGCACACCGTCGAGGTCGACGGGCACGACGTGGCGGCCGTCGACCGCGCCTACGCCGAGGCCGCGGCCACCACCGACCGGCCCACCGCGATCATCGCGAGGACCCGCAAGGGCCAGGGCGTGCGCGAGGTGGCCGACCAGGAAGGCAAGCACGGCAAGCCGCTCAAGGACGCCGCCGAGGCGATCAAGGAGCTGGGCGGCGAACGCGACCTGCGCGTACGGGTGCGGCCGCCGCGCGAGGCCCGCTCGCGCCTGCGGTCCGGCGGCGGCGAGCCCGAACTGCCGGACTACAAGGTCGGCGACTCCGTCGCCACCCGCAACGCCTTCGGCGAGGCGCTCGCCGCGCTCGGCGCGGCCCGCGAGGACGTGGTCGCGCTGGACGGCGAGGTCGGCGACTCCACCCGCGCCCAGGCGTTCGGCGACGCCCACCCCGACCGGTACTTCCAGTGCTACATCGCCGAGCAGCAGATGGTGGCCGCCGCCACCGGCATGCAGGTACGCGGCTGGGTGCCGTACGCCACCACCTTCGCCGCCTTCCTCAGCCGCGCCTACGACTTCGTGCGGATGGCCGCCGTCAGCCGGGCCGACCTCAACCTCGTCGGCTCGCACGCGGGCGTCGCCATCGGCGAGGACGGGCCGTCCCAGATGGGCCTGGAGGACCTGGCGGCGTTCCGCGCCGTGCACGGCAGCACCGTCCTGTACCCGTGCGACGCCAACCAGGCGGCCCGCCTGACCGCCGCCATGGCCGGGGCGCGCGGCATCCGCTATCTGCGCACGTCCCGGGGCGAGAGCCCGGTCATCTACGGGCCCGCGGAGGACTTCCCGATCGGCGGCAGCAAGACGCTGCGGGCCACCCCCGAGGACCGGATCACCATCGTGGCCGCCGGGGTGACCGTCCACGAGGCGCTGGCCGCCGCCGACACCCTGGCCGCCGAGGGCGTGGCGGCCCGTGTCATCGACCTGTACTCCCTCAAGCCGGTGGACCTGCCGACGCTGCGCGAGGCCGCCGAGGTCACCGGGCGGATCGTCACCGTGGAGGACCACCACCCCGAGGGCGGCCTCGGCGACGCGGTGCTGGACGCCTTCACCGACGGCGGCCCGGTGCCCCGCCTGGCCCGACTCGCGGTGCGCACCATGCCCGGGTCGGCGTCCCCGGAGGAGCAGCTGCGGGCCGCCGGCATCGACGCGCAGGCGATCGCGGCGACGGCGAGGGGGCTGCTCACGAAGTCGCCGTGAGGCCCCGCCGGCAGGCGTCCCGGGGCAGGGAGCGGACGGTGCACGGGCGGCCGAGGGCGGCCCGTGCGGCTCAGGGGCTCACTTGGCGTCGCGGATCTCCTTCGCGCCCTTCTTGTCGAGCGCGGCGCGGACCAGAGCCGCCGCCAGTACCGCGGGCTCCGTCGTGCCCGCGGCCTTGAGCAGCGCGTCGGGCGAGGCCGGCAACCCGGCGCGCTCCGCGCCCTGTAGTGCCTTGGCGTCCAGATACGGTACGAGTCCGGGCCAGACGGTCTGGGCCTCCCGCAGGAAGATGTCCGTGCCGGCGGGCCCCAGGCCGGGGACCTCGCGCAGCAGCGTGCGCAGCCGGTCCGTGTCGCCGCCCGCCGCGTCCCGCATCCGGCGCAGGTCGCCGCCGTACTTGTCGAGCAACAGATCGGCGCCGTCGCCCAGTTGGGTCGCGGTGCGCTCGTCGTAGCGGCGGTAGCCGCCCTCGCCGAGGGCGTCCACCCGCTGCTGCCAGGTGGCGTCCTTCATCCGCCGCGCGTCGCGCAGCCCCGCCTCCGACAGCGCACGCGAGGCCGCCACCGCGATGCCGGCCTGGATGCGGGCGCTCAGCAGGCAGGAGAGGACCAGTAGCCGGTACAGGGGCTGCGGCGTGTCCTTCAGGCGGATGCCGGCCTCGTCGGCGTAGGTCCGGCCGTAGGTGTCCAGGAGGGCGCGGATCCGGGCGCGGTCGCCACTCATGGCCGGCCCCGGAGCGCGGTGTCGTTCGCAGGTGTGTCCACGGTAACCACGATGCCGTACATGTCCTCCACGTCCTGGTTTGCTGGGTCGGCACGGCGTTTCCCGCCCCGCGTACCCACCCGGTGGCCGGACCACCCGTCAACTCCCGTACGCTCGGCTTCGACCGGAGGGGCTGGTGACTCCGGAGCCGGAGGGGGCTGCCGGGGAACCAGTGGAGTGAAAGCGGGGGAACGTGAACAGAACACGGAGCGCGGGAACGGCGGCGGTCGCCGCGGCGATGGTGCTGGCGGTTGCGGGCCCGGCCGGCGCGGCGCAGCCCGCCGGATCGTACGGCGCCACCACCTCCGTAGGCGTCCACAACGCCTACGAGAAGACCAAGTACCCGTACTTCGCGGACGCGTTGGACTCGGGCGCGAGCCTGCTGGAACTCGACGTGTGGACGAACGCGCTCGGCAAGTCCTGGCGGGTCTCGCACGGCAACCCGCTCGGCAACAACAGCAACTGCGCCAACGCCGCCACCGCGGGCGAGCTGCGCACCAAGAAGCGTGACCAGGACCTCGGCGGCTGCCTCGCCGACATGAAGGCGTGGCACGACGCCCACCCCGGCCACCGGCCGGTCATGGTCAAGGTCGAGCTGAAGGACGGCTTCAACGGCCGGAGCGGCCGGGGCCCGGCCGCCTTCGACGCGCTGGTCCGCTCCCGGCTGGGCGACGCGGTGTACGGGCCCGGCGACCTGGCCGCCGGCCACCGCGACCTCGACGAGGCGGTACGGGCGAACGGCTGGCCCACCCGGTCCGCGCTGAACGGCAAGTTCCTCTTCGAGCTCATACCGGGCACGGTCGAGGAGAACAACCCGCTCGACAAGCTGTGGACCGACCGCGAGTACGCCACCCACCTCAAGGACCTCGCCGCCCGCGGCAAGCTCGCCGAGGCCACCGCCTTCCCCGCGGTGCACGGCGCGGCGGCGGGCGACCCGCGCACCCGGTACGCCGACGCCTCGCTGCGCCCCTGGTTCGTGGTCTTCGACGGGGACGCCGCGACGTACACGAAGGGCGGCATCGACACCGCCTGGTACGACAGCCGCCACTACCTCCTGGTCATGACCGACGCGCACAAGGTGCCCCCGGCCGTCGACGGCACCAAGCCCACCGAGGCCGAGGCCCGCGACCGCGTCAACCTGCTCGCCGCCGCCCACGGCAGCTTCGCGACCGCCGACTGGTACCCGCTGCCGCAGGTCCTCAAGACGGTGGTGCCGCGCGGCGCGTAACCGCCGGAGGCGCGGCTACACCCGTTCGCCGGCCGCGCGCCGGTAGAGGGCGGCGGTGCCGGGCCCGAACCAGCTGCTGTACGAGGTCTCGTCGTCGCCGCCCTCGTCGAGGCCGCCGATGACACCGGTCACCGTGCCGAGACCGGTGGCCGGGTCGATGTCGGTGAGCATCGGGCCGCCGCTGGTCCCGTTGGGCAGGCCGGCGCAGTCGAAGCGCAGCTGGGCGGGCCGGCCGGCGGGTACGCCGCTGGTGGTGTTCTGGCAGCCGACGGGGCTCTCCCGGTCGTCCGGGTAGCCCACGGTCCGCGTCGGCAGGCCGGCCGGCGGGGCGAAGCGGATCCGCTCGGCGCCGGTCAGGTCCTCGACGCGCCGCTCGCCCGGGGCCGCGTGATGCGGGCGGCGCACCCGCAGGAACGCCACGTCGTGGGCGTCGTCCCGGTCGTCGGTCCAGCGCGGGTCGACGTCGATGCGGTACGGCACCCAGACGCCGTACGGCAGGACGCCGTCGTGGTAGCCGGGCGCGAAGACCAGATTGGTGCGGAAGCCGCCGTCGTACACGCAGTGCGCGGCGGTGACGACCAGGTCGCCCGCCGCGGAGTGCACCACGCTCGCGGTGCAGTGGTGGTCGGCGTCGCCATCGCCGCCGGGTGAGAAGAGCGGGCCGACGGCGGGGACGACGGCTGCCGGTGCGGCCCGCAGCGGCCGCGAGACGGGCAGGCCGGTGGCGCCCGGGGCCTTCCCCGCCGCTGCGGCCCCGTTCCGCGGCCCGGCCGCGCGGACGCCGGCGCGCGCCGGTCCCGGGCGTTCGGTGTACGGGCCGGAGAGCAGGGCGTCGGCCGCCGCGTCCCCCTCGGCCGCGTCCGCCGCGTACGTGCCCTCGGCCGGGTCACCGGCCGCCAGGTGGCCGCCGTGCGCGACGGCCCGTACGGCCAGGACCGTGCCGGCGCAGGTGAGGACGAGCGCGGCGCAGAGCCCGAGGGCGGTGGTCCGGCGGCGCTTGCGCTGCCCGCCTGCGGACGGTGGCGGCGTGCCGCCGTCGCGCTCGGTCGTACTCACCTGCTGATGCGGCCCGTCCGTGAGGCGGCGTCACCTCGGGCGGGGGCCGGGGAGCCGGGAGTGGATGTTCTCTCCTGTTCTGATGCGGGAAACGGGGTGCCCGGTCGCCCGGCCGCGCTCTTTTCACCCGGTTGGAGCACACGGCACGGGCACGGGGCGGGCGCCGGGACCCGTCCGCGCGCTCAGGCGCCCAGCGCGCTCATCAGCATCGGGAAGGACGCGACCAGCTCACGCTCCCAGTACGGCCAGGTGTGCCCGCCCTTCGAGGCGCACACGGTCGCCGGGATGCCCAGCTGCCCCAGCTTGGCGCGCAGCTGCTGGTTCATCCCGTACACGGTGCGCTCGACGGGGTCCTGCGTACCGTGCGCGGGCGGGTCGGTGCAGCGCGCGGGCGACGGCGCGGGCGGGGTGTCGTCGTTCCCCCACGACCAGCCAGGACCGCCGTCGGTGGTCCCGTCCCCGTACGAGAGGTACAGCGGCGTCCCGCGCAGCGCGGCCGCCTGTTCGAGGGGGCTGTTGCGCTTCCACAGCCACTGCTGCCGCAGGTCGGCAGGGTTGTTGGTGTCGAACGGGTAGCCGGGCTCGCCCCAGACCCGCTTCCAGTCGACGAGGCAGGTCAGCGCGCCCAGCTTGACGCCGTCCGGGCCGGAGAACCCGCCGTCGGTCGGCCGGTACAGGGGGTGGACGGCGCCGCTGTACGAGGCGGCCGCGCGGAACATCCCGGGCCGCGCCGCGGTGAACTTCAAGGCGCCCAGCCCGCCCATCGACAGGCCCGCGACGGCGCGCTCCGTCCCGGCGCGGTAGTCCCGCTCCAGCAGCGGCCGCAGCTCGTCGAGAAGGTACGTCTCCCAGGCAGGGGAGCCCCAGTTGTTGTAGTTGTACCAGTTGCTGTAGCTGCTGCACCCGCTGGTCTCCGGCATGACCACGAGCACGTCGCGGTCGGCTGCCAACTGCTCGACGTGCGTGTTGTCGGTCCAGTCCTTGTGGTTGCCGCCACCGCCGTGCAGGAGCCACAGCACCGGCCAGGTGCGCGCGGCGTTCTTCGACCAGCCCTTCGGCAGCAGCAGCCGCACCCATTTGACCGGCGCGTCGGTCTCGGGGGAGGAGACCGCGAGGTCCAGCATGCGGTCGCCGACCGGTACTTCCGCGACGACGCGTGCCGGATTGTCGGCCGCGTGTGCGGGCAGGCCCGTCGCCGGAACGGTGAGCAGCGCCAGCAGCAGTGCGAGCAAGAGGTGCGGAAGTCTTCGCGTCTTCATGTCAACCGCCCGTGTTGTGCCGGATCAGCGTCTCGGCCAGGCCGTACGCGTTGGGGAAGTCCATCGGGACGATGCCGAGCCCCGTCCAGCCGCTCGCCTCGGACCCGGTCAGGAACCTTTTGACCTGCGGGTTGAGGCGGTCCGCGTTGGAGCGGGGCGGCAGCAGCGCCGCGGTGCTGACGTAGTTGACGAACAGCTTGCCCGGCTCCTTGACGGCCTTGCGGAACTGCCCCTCGACCAGCGGGTACTTGCGGAAGGGCTCGGCCATGTAGTCGTCCTGGACGTCGAAGACCCGGGGGTCGGCGTAGCGCACGCCCGGCAGCCCGTCGGAGTCGGCCAGCAGCACGACCTTCCCGCGGGCCTGCCCCAGGGCGGGCAGCGTGCCGTCCAGCCGGAACAGCGACCGCCAGCCCTTGGCGTCCAGGTAGAGGTCGAAGATCCGGCGGAACTCCGCCGCGCTCTCTTCGGAGTACTCCTGCTTGACCCGCATCAGCACGGTCTCCGACGGATGCGCCTGGAGGAACGCCCGGCACGCCGCCAGCACGTCGCCGAACATCAGGTTCTGGTAGAACGCGCCGTGGTGGATCGCGAACACCGAGTCGACGGCCCGGCAACGGATGTCAAGGAAGCGGATGCCGCTGTCCAGCTGCTCGGCGATGCCGGTGTTCTGGCAGGCCACCCAGGGGCCGCCGTGCTGTGCGCCGGAGTCGTGCGTGCCCGGGATGGAGAGCCGCTGCACGGGGGTGCCGTCGCCGAGGACCGACATCCAGTCCCGTACGGAGGCTGCGCGCCGGGTTCCCGTGGCGGCGCGCCCGGCGTACGGGGGGCGTGCCGCCGCCGCGGCCGTGAACTGCCCGCTGCCCGCACCCGTCAGCACCCCCGCGGCCGACACCGCGGCCGCCCCCTTCAGAAACCTCCGCCGGTCCATGCGCCCGCCCCCCGCCCCTCCGCCACCTGCCGCCCCTGCGCGAACACGTGATCGCAGCATCGAAGCACAGGACGGGCACGCTGAACAGGCGACGGCAGGAGAAGAAAGGATGACAACTCCTCTCTGCTGCCCGCGCGTTGGCGGGCCTCAGTCCTCTGCTGGCCGTTGGCGCGGTGGCGGGGTGAGGGCGGGCCAGCGGTCGAGCATCCGGGCGCGCAGAGCGCCGGCGAGGCGGCCGAGGCGGTACAGGTCGTCGCGGCCGGCGGTCAGCTCGGCGACGACGCCGAGCCGGTACGCGAGCCGCTGCCGCGCGGTGACGGTGCCCCACTCCCAGTCCTCTTCCGGGAGCCTGGCGAACTGGTCGGTGGCGCCCCGTTGGGCGCGCTGGACCAGTGCGTCGCCCCGGACCAGCCAGCCCGCGCACGCGTCGGTGAGATCACCCGGCGGTGCGGAGCCGGTCGCGTCCCGCCAGGCCGCCCGGTACGCGGACTCGGCCTCGCGCAGCAGCGGCCCGGGTGTGGCCGTGACGCACCAGCAGGTCGGGAACCCGACGCGCAGGTAGGCGAGTTCGGTGAGGCCGTTGCCTAGACAGGACTGCTCGAAGTCGACGAACCGGATGCCGTCCGGGGTGTGCAGGTCGTTGCCGGGGCACGGGTCGCCGTGCAGCAAGGCGCGGCCGGGCGCGGTGCCGAGCCGCCGTATCAGGGCCGCCAGTTCGGCGTCCGTACCGTCCGGTACGGGGACGGCGAGGCGCCGGGCGAGCGCCAGGAAGGAGGCGGTGTCGCTCTGGCGGGGGCCGGACCAGGCGGGCAGCGGTACGCCGTCGGCGGGCACGGAGGCGGTGGCCGCGTGTAGCCGCGCCAGGGCCGCCGCGTAGCCGACCACCCAGTCCGGCGCCGGCCGCCGGTGCTCCACGTGTTCCAGTACGAGCACGCGGGCGGCCGGGTCGGCGCCGAGCAGCCGCGGTACGACCGGCGGTGTCACCCGCGAGGCCAGCCGCAACGCGGCCACTTCGCGGGTGTACCGCTCGTCGGCGTCCGCGCCGTCGACGGCCTGCTTGACCACGGCGGGGGTGCCGGACAGCTCGATCCGCCACACCCTGGAGCGCGGGCTGCTGCCCAGCCGCACCGCATCGCGGGTCGGGCCGAGTTGGTCTCGTAGGGCATCCGTGAACGGCAGCTCGGAGGACATGCGCGCATGATCGCACGAGGCCGGAGCGGCCGGCACGGCGTCACAACCCCGGGAAGAGATCCGTGAAGGGGTCCGCGGAGGTCGAGATGCCCCGGCTGAACGGGGCGTCGAAGTCCCAGACCAGGAAGAGCAGGAAGGCGATCAGCGCGCTGAACAGGCCCGCCATCAGCAACTCCCGGGCAGAGCGGCGGATTTGCAGGGTGAAGATCAGTCCGATGGTGATCGCCGCGCCGGTGATCAGCCCGAACCACACCACCGGCGGCAGGGTCGGCGCGATGCTGTCCGCCCGTGCGTTGCGGGCGTCGTCCGCCACCGCCACCTGGTCGACCAGCGGCTGGTACGACTGGCTCTCGTAGTCGTTGCGCGGGTGGTAGTCGGTCACGTCGGCACGGACCTTCTCCAGGAGCTGCGTACCGCGCTCGGTGACCCGGCCCTCCTCGGCCATGGCCGGCCACTCCTTGTGGACGAGGTGGGAGACGTAGGCGTCGACGTCCGCGCGGATACGTTCCCGTGCGGCCTCCGGGTAGGCCCGTACCCGCTCGCTGATCTCGTGCAGGGCCTGCGCCTCGGCGCGCACGGAGTCCCCGGCAGCACCCCGGGCCTCCCACACGCCCGCGATGGCCAGACCGAGGACGATCGCGTACACCACGCCCACCATCATGGTCATGTACTCGATGACGTCGGGCGTCTCCGAGGGATCGTCGTCCTCGCCGATGCGGCGCTGCCTCAGGACCGTGATGCTCAGGACGACGGTGCACACGGCGGCCATCGCGATGACCAGCACCAGCCATTCCGACATGGTGACCTCCTACGAGGAACGGCGCCCGGCGGAACCGGACGAACGGGGGCGCAGCGCGGCGGCCGCCAGCACGGCCGGCGCGGTGATCAGCAGCGTCGTGGTGACGACCGAGCGGCTTGAGCGCGGCTTGCGGGCCGACGCCACGTACGTACGGGGCAGGACGACCGACGGTGTGGGTGTCGGCGTGGGCGAGGGGGACGGCGGGCGGCTCGACGGCGGTGGGGCCGGGGGCGGCGTGGGCTCGCGGTGGGTGGGGCCGGGGGTCGGCCGGGCGGGCGTCGGTGTCGGCGTCGGCACGGGCGCCGGCGCGGGCAGGCGCGGCGGCGGAGGCGTGATGGGCGGCCGGGACGGCGGCGTCTGCGAGTGCGGCGGTGAGGGAGTGGGCTCGGGCGGCCTGGTGGGAGACGGGGTGGGAGTAGGCGTGGGGGTGGGAGTGGGGGTGGGCGTGGGGGTAGGGCTGGGTGTGGGAGTAGGCGTGGGGGTAGGTGTGGTGCAGGGCCATGGCCACGGCCACGGCCGGCAGGGCGGAATCGGCCAGCCCTCCGACGCGGCGCCCGGGTCGTGCTTCCTGGCGCTCGCCTGGGTGTCAACGGGCCGGGCTCGCGCCACGGCGGGCGCGAGGAGGACCACGAGGAGAACCAACAGTGCTATCAAAGCGGCAGGTTGGAGGCTGCGGAAACGTTGCGATCGCTGCACTCGGTGATATTGCGCAGCACACGCCGCCATCAGCCGCCGAGTGTGCCTGATTCCCTCGAACGAGGGAATATCATACGGTCGCCTGCGTGAGAGCAGCCGAAGTGTTCATCCCACGGACGTACGCCACCGGTGTCCCGTACGCGCTGTTCCGCCGGCTGCGCGCGACCAGCCCGGTGTGCTGGGTCGAGGAGCCGCCGGTCGGCGGCTGGCCCGCCGGGCCCGGATACTGGGCCGTGCTGCGGTACGCGGACGTCAAGCACGTCCTGCGCACCCCCGAGGTCTACTCCTCCTACCTGGGCGCCACCCAGATCCGCGACCCCGACACCGAGGAAGACCTCGCGTTCGTCCGCGCGATGATGCTGAACCAGGACCCACCGGACCACGCCCGGATCCGGCGCGTGGTCGCCGCCGCCTTCACCCCGCGCGCGGTGCGGGAGTTGGAAACCGTCGTCGACGCGCGGGCGCGGGCGCTGGTGGAGGAGGTGGCGCGCGCGGGTGCGGCGGACTTCGTGGCGGTCGCAGCCGACCTGCCGGTATGGACGCTGGCCCATGTCATGGGGGTGCCCGAGGAGGACCGGCAGCTGCTGTTCGACTGGTCGAACCGGGTCATCGGCTACCAGGACGACGAGTACGCCGCGTCCAGCACCGCCGACCCCGCGCTGCTCAGCCCGATGGGCCGGGCGGCGCTCCGGCACCGCCAGGCCCCGGCGGCCCGCCCGGACGGCCGCCCGGTGAACCCGCGCTCCCGCCGGGCACTGGCCGACATGTTCGCCTACGCCCACGCGCTGGCCGGGAACCCCCGCCCCGGCAGCGTCATGGCGCACCTGCGGGAGGGCGGACTGACCCGCGCCGAGTTCGAGAACATGTTCTTCCTCTTCGCGGTGGCCGGGAACGAGACGCTGCGCAACGGCATCCCGGGCGGCCTGCTCACGCTCCTCCGGCACCCGGACCAGTACGCGCGCCTGCGGCGGGACCCGGACCTGACGGGACCGGCGGTGGAGGAGATGCTGCGCTACTGGCCACCGGTCATCGACTTCCGGCGCACCGCGACCCGGGACACCGAACTCGGCGGGCAGCGCATCCGGCGGGGCGAGAAGGTCGTGGTGTACCACGCGTCCGCCAACCGGGACGAGACGGTCTTCGGCGATCCGGACCGCTTCGACGTCGCCCGCACGCCGAACGACCACGTCAGCTTCGGCTTCGGCCCGCACTTCTGCCTGGGCAGCCATCTCGCGCGCGTCCAGATGCGGGCCGTACTGCGCCACGTACTGGACCGGCTGCCCGGCCTCGAACTCGCCGGGGAACCGGTCCGGCTGGTGTCCAACTTCCAGAACGGGCTGAAGCACCTGCCGGTCAGGGTGGGGGCGGCACCGGCCCCCTAGCCGGGGCCGGGCGTGCCGCGGTGCGGCGCCGCCCACGGACGGGAACCCGGTCCCGTCCGTGAAGCGCTCACCGTGGATCGTGCCTTCGGTCGCCGCGGAAGGCACGGACGGCCCGCACCACTGCCGCCCCGAGGAGCAGGCGAAACCGGTCAGCAACCAGGCGAAGACGGCCCACAGGAGGCTGCGGACCGCTGCCTGCGCCAAATGTGCTTCATGCGCATGGCGTGCCAGTCAGCAGACGTGCCTGGGTGAACACCTCAAGGGCGGCTTGGGCGGTCTCCCGTTCAGGGCTGCTTCCGAGAAGGCTCTCGCGAGGGGCGCGGCGGCTGGAAGATCTACAACAAGCTCTTCTGACCGACCGCGCCGTGGGCGGGGGCGGCACGTGCCGCCCCCGCCCGCAGGCGTCAGGTCCGTACGGACAGGGACAGCGCGAACCGTCCCGCCTCGTCCGTCCACCACTCGCTCAACTCGAAACCGGAGGCGGCCAGTTCCTCGCGCACGCCTTCCTCGCGGAACTTCGCCGAGATCTCCGTCCTGATCTCCTCGCCCTCCGTGAAGGGCACCACGAGGTCCAGGGCGGGCACCTTGACGGTCAGCTCCCTGCGGGCCCGCAGCCGCATCTCGATCCACTCCCGCTCGGCGTCCCACACGGCGACGTGCCGGAAGTCGTCCGGGTCGAAGTCGGCGCCCAGTTCGCGGTTGATGACGTTCAGCACGTTCTTGTTGAACTCGGTGGTGACGCCCTGCGCGTCGTCGTAGGCGGCGACGAGGGTGGCCTCGTCCTTGACCAGGTCGGTGCCGAGCAGCAGCGCGTCGCCGGGGGCCAGCAGCTCCCGTACGGAGCGCAGGAAGGCGGCCCGCTCCTCCGGGAGCAGGTTGCCGACCGTGCCGCCCAGGAACGCCAGCAGCCGCGGGCCCGGGGTGCCGGGCAGTGCGAACCCCTGCTGGAAGTCGGCGACCAGCGCGTGCACGGTCAGTCCGGGGTGCGCGGCGAGCAGTGCCTCGCCCGCCGCGGCCAGCGCGCTCTCGCTGACGTCGACCGGGACGTAGGTGTGCAGGCCGGTCAGCGCCTTGATGAGGTGGCGGGTCTTGTCGGACGAGCCGGAGCCCAGCTCCACGAGGGTGCGGGCGCCGGTCGCCGCGGCGATGTCGGCCGACCGGCTGATCAGGATCTCCCGTTCGGCGCGGGTCGGGTAGTAGTCGGGCAGGGTGGTGATGGCCTCGAAGAGGTCGCTGCCGCGGGCGTCGTAGAACCACTTGGGCGGCAGCTGCTTGGGGGTACGGGTCAGCCCGTGCGCCACGTCGGCGCGCAGCGCGGCCGTGGTGGCGTCGGCGGGCAGGGTACGGGTGACGGCGAGGGGACTCACGCGGCGGGCTCCTTGAGCGGGGTCAGACGGACGTCGGTGGGCGTGGCCGCGAGCAGGGTGTACGCGGGTACCTCGGTCCAGTGGGGGGAGTCGTCGTACGGTTCGGAGGCGACGGTCGTGCCGCGGCCGGGTTCGGCGCGGTAGAAGAGCGAGTCGCCCCAGTTGGTCGCGGCGATGGTGGCGCCGTCGGTGAGCAGCAGGTTCAGCCGGGCGCCGGGAGCGGCGGCGGCCACCGCCGTGACGGTGTCGGCCAGCGCCTCCGGCGCGGCCGTGCCGGCGTCGAGCCGGTGCTGCACCAGCGCCCACAGGAAGGCCGCGTCGCAGCGGGCCTGGAGGGACAGCAGCCGCTCCGGCGGCAGCCCGGCGGCCAGGTCCGCCAGCGAACCGGGCCAGCCCGGCACCGCTCCGTTGTGGCTGAACAGCCAGGGGCCCGCGGCGAACGGCGCGGCCGCCGCCTCGCCGTCCGCGCCGGCGAGGGTGGCGTCCCGTACGGCGGTGAGCAGCGCGGTGGTCCGCACCACCCGGCACAGGTCGAGGACGCCGGTGTCGGCCCAGATCGGCCCGGCCCTGCGGTACCGGGCGGGCACCGGGTCGCCGGGCGCGTACCAGCCGACGCCGAAGCCGTCTGCGTTGACCGTGCCGTTGACCTGGCGGCGCGGTTCCCACGACTGCCGGTACAGGCCGTGCGGCGGCGCGGTGATCAGGTCGCCGAGCGCCACTTCGGGCCCCGTGTAGGCGAGGTGCCGGCACATCAGCGGCACCTCCCCGGGGCGGCTGGTACGGCGGGCGGTTCCTCCGGCGCGACCGGGGCCGGGGCGCTCACGAGCCCGCCGTTCCGGCGTCGCGGGCGGTGCGGAACCCGGAGAAGATCTGGCGCCGCACCGGCAGGTCCCAGTTGCGGAAGGTGCCCCGGCAGGCGACCGGGTCCACGGCGAACGAGCCGCCGCGCAGCACCTTGTAGGGACCGCCGAAGAACACCTCCGAGTACTCGCGGTAGGGGAAGGCGGCGAAGCCGGGGTAGGGCAGGAAGTCGCTCGCGGTCCACTCCCACACGTCGCCGATCAGCTGCCGTACGCCCAGCGGCGACTGGCCGTCCGGATAGCTGCCGACGGGCGCGGGCCGCAGGTGCCGCTGGCCCAGGTTGGCGTGGGCCGGGCCCGGGTCCTCGTCGCCCCACGGGTAGCGCCGGGAGCGCCCGCTGACCGGGTCGTGCCGGGCGGCCTTCTCCCACTCCTCCTCGGTGGGCAGCCGGCGGCCCGCCCAGCGCGCGTACGCGTCGGCCTCGTACCAGCTCACGTGCAGAACCGGTTCGTCCGGTGGCACCGGCTCGGTGACGCCGAAGCGCCGCCGCAGCCACTGCCCGCCCTCCTGCCGCCAGAACAGCGGGGCGCGCAGCCGGTGTTCGCGTACGTGGTCCCAGCCCTCGGCGGTCCACCAGCGGGGTTCGTCGTAGCCCCCGTCCTCGACGAACCGCAGGTACGCGCCGTTGCTCACCGGCGTGGTGTCGATGCGGAAGGACGGCAGCAGGCGCCGGTGCGCGGGGCGTTCGTTGTCCAGGGCCCACGGTTCGGTGGAGGTGCCCATCGTGAACGGGCCGCCGGGCACCAGCACCTCGGCGGGCAGGATGCCGTCGGAGGTCACCGGCGGTTCGGGGGCGGTGAGCGCGGCCGGGCCGCGGCGCAGCTGGTGGGTGACGAGCATGGTCTCGTCGTGCTGCTGCTCGTGCTGCGCGATCATGCCGAAGGCGAACGCGGAGTCCAGCAGCGGCCCGCCGCGCAGCGGGCTGCTCTCCAGCACGTCCAGCACCCGGTTCCGTACGTCCGCCACGTAGCCGTGTGCCTCGGCCGGCGGCAGCAGGGGCAGGGACGGCCGTTCGGCGCGCGGGTGCTCGAAGGCGTCGTACACGGAGTCGATGTCGGGGCGGAGCGCGTCACGCTTGCCGACCGTGCGCAGCAGCCACTGCTCCTCCTGGTTGCCGATGTGCGCGAGGTCCCACACCAGCGGTGACATCAGGGGGGAGTGCTGGGCGGTGAGGTCGTTCTCGTCGACGCAGGTGGTGAGCAGGCGGGTACGGTCGCGCGCGGCCAGCAGGGCATGCGCCGCGCGCTCCCGGAGCGACTCGGGATCGAGGGTCACTGGCTGTCCTTCCCGGGGATGAGCTCGTCGTCGTACGCGAGGACCGGCTCCGGCGGCGGTGGCGCGGTGGCCACCGGCCAGGGCGGCTTCGCCGGCGGTGCGGGCGCGGGCTCGTCCGCGTACGCCGTGTCCAGCAGGTCGTCCGCCGGGCAGCGGCCCCGCGCGACATAGCGTTCGGCGAACTCCGCCACCGCGCCGGCCACCTCGTCCGACGCGCCCAGCCGCGGCAGCGCCTCCTGCGCGATGGTGAAACAGGCCAGCGCGGCGGCGCGCAGCTCCGGGTCGGTCAGCGCGCCGCGGGTGGCGTGCCGCCACAGCGGGTTGCGTGGCGCCGGCCGCGAACCGGCCGTCTCCGCGAGGGGCTTGACCACGCGGTACGCGCTCTCGGCGGCCTCCGGGTCGTCGAAGAGCGCGGCCGTGACGGCCAGCGGCACGATCCAGCCGCCGTCCCCCGGCTGCGCGTCGATCATGCGCAGCTCCAGGTGCCCGCGCGGGCGTACGGGCGGGAAGAGCGTGGTGACGTGGTAGTCGAGGTCCTCCTCGGTGGGCGGGCGCGGCGAGCCGGTGCGGACCCAGTCGCGGAAGGTCAGCCCCTCGGGCGCGTCCCACCGGCCTTCGTCGCTGCGGACGCACATCACGGGCGCGTCCAGGACGTACCCGGTCCACGCGGCGCGCGGGTCGGGCCCGTCGGACGGCGCGAGGGTGCGGGCCGGGTCCATCTGCGACCACACCACCTGGCGGGTGGTGCGGTAGCCGGTCGGGCAGCCCTCGCTGACCGGCGAGTTGGCGAACGCGGCGACCAGCACCGCGCCCAGCAGGTGGGCCATCCGCCAGCGGCGGCCGAGCCCCAGCGGGCCCGGCTCCTCCTGCCCGGCGTCCACGCAGACCTGCACGGAGGCGGTGTTGCACATCATGGATCTGCCCGCGCTGCCCCAGCGGTCGAAGTACGCCTCCATGGCGTCGTAGCGGGGCTGGGTGAGCACGCGGTGCGGCGGGTGCCAGGGGTTGTGGCCGTGGCCCGCCATGCCGAGGCCCAGCTCCCGCATGGCGGGGCGGACCAGCGCCAGGTCGGCCGACACGGCCTCGATGCACGCGGTGAGGGAAGTGGCGGGGAGCGAGCTGAGCTCCAGCTGACCGCCGGGTTCGAAGGTGAGGGCCGACCGCAGGGGGAGGGCGCGCAGTGCGGCGGCCGCGTCGTGGTGCCGTTCGGGGGCGACGGGACATCGGGGGTTGCGGGCGTCGTGGACGAGCCATTCGATCTCGACGCCTATGTAGCGGGGTGGTCCGGTCTTGAAGCAGATGCCACGCAGGTGGGCTTCGAGCTCCGCCTCCGTGACCGACGGCCGTGCGGGCATGGGAACCAACTCCTTCGGGTCGGGACGGTGGCTGCCGTCCGACGGCGGAATTGCCGCCCTCCACCTAAGCGGGTGCGGGCGGTGCGCTCAAGGGCCCATTCTCGTCGGGACCCGGCGTCGGCGCGAGGTTGCGGCGGCGCGGCGGGCCGGCCCGCGGCCGCCGGCACCGGCTCCGGTCTGGCGTTTTATTTACCGAACGGCCGTTCGTATTCGCGTGGGGGCCGGGTGACGGGTGAAGGTAAAATCACGGTCAGGAACGGACCGGACGAGGGGACGCGATGACGAGAGCGGGCAGCGGCGGACACGGCACGGGCTCGCGCCCGCTGGCCGTCTTCGACCTGGACGGCACGCTCGCGGACACCGCGCACCGCCAGCGTTTCCTGCGGCGCAGGCCGCGCGACTGGAACGCGTTCTTCGCCGCGGCGCCGGCCGACCCGCCGCTCGCCGAGGGCGTGGCGCTGGCCCTCCGGAGCGCGGCGGAGTGCGAGATCGTCTACCTCACCGGCCGCCCCGAGCGCTGCCGCGAGGACACCCTGGCCTGGCTCGACCGGCACGGTCTGCCCGAGGGCAGGCTGTGGATGCGGCCGGACGGCGACCGGCGGCCCGCCCGCCACACCAAGCTGGAACTGCTGCGCCGCATCGCGGGCGGCCGCGAGGTGCGCCACCTCGTGGACGACGACGAACTGGTCTGCGACGCCTGCGAACAGGCCGGCTTCCCCGTCGTGCGCGCCCGCTGGGCGGCGGCCTCCGCCGACCTGAGGGACGCCCAGGAGCGCGAGGGCCGCACCTGACCCCGTACGGGCACGGCGCGCCGCCACCCCGCGCCGGGGCGAGCGTGCCCGCGTCCCGGACCCTCTGAGAGGGTTGACCTCCTGGACGACGACGCGGGAGGAACGGGAGATGGACGGCACGACCACGGGCGTGGCCCGTGTGGACGGCGTACGGCTGCACTACACCCGCGCGGGCTCGGGGCCGTTGGTGGTGCTGCTCCACGGCTGGCCGCAGACCTCCCGCTGCTGGCGGCCGGTCCTCGGCGAACTGGCCCGGCACTACACCGTGGTCGCGCCCGACCTGCGCGGCTACGGCCGCAGCGACAAGCCCGTCACCGGCTACGACAAGCGGCGGATGGCCGCCGACACGGCCGGGCTCGTCGAGGCGCTGGGCTTCGAGCGGGCCAGCGTGGTCGGGCACGACCGGGGCGCGCGGGTGGCGCACCGCTGGGCCCTGGACCGGCCCGAGCAGGTGGAGCGGGTCGCGTTCCTGGACATCGTGCCGACCCGCGAGATGCTCCGCCGCCTGGACGCCACCATCGCCGCCGGGTACTGGCACTGGTTCTTCCACCTCCAGCCCGACCTGCCCGAGCGGCTGGCCGGCGCCGACGTCCGCGGCTACCTGGAGTACTTCTTCGAGCGCTGGACCTACAACCGGCACGCGCTGACCGACGAGGCCGTGGACGCGTACGTGGCGGCGTTCTCCCGCCCCGGCGCGCTCCGCGCGGGCTTCGACGACTACCGGGCCACGGAGGCCGACGCCGCACTGGACGACTCGGACTTCGCCGAGGGCCGGCTGCTGACCGTGCCCGTGCTGGCCCTGTGGGGAGCGGTCGGCCTGCCCGCGCGGCTGCCGACGCTGGACATCTGGCGGGACTACTCCGCCCGTCCGGAGCTGGTCACCGGCGCGGAGATCGCCGAATGCGGCCACTTCATCGCGGAGGAGGCACCGGAGGCGCTCCTCGCCCACCTGCGCGGCTTCCTGCCGGCGCCCGCGTGACGGCCGGAGCCGTCGGCCGCGTTCACACCCGCCCGCTGCCCAGCAGCGCGGCGTGCGGCAGCACGAGCACCCCGTCCGGCCCGGTGAACTCCGCGCACAGCGCGTCGTAATGGCGCTTGACCTCGCTGACGACCGCGGGCGGACGGTTCGTCAGGACCTGCCCGACCGAAGCCACTCCGGCAGCGGGCCCGCTCCACCACTCCTCGGGGGTGGCGCGGTGCTCCCACGCGAGCGTCCGGCAGCGGACGCCGGTGAGCCCGGCGTCGCGCAGCAGCCGGGCGAAGCCTCCTTCGGTGCGCGGGAAGTCGTCCTCGGGTGCCAGCGTGGGCAGATGGGCGGGGCGGGTCACGCCGGCGGCCTGCATCGCGCGCCCGACCAGCGCCTGGCCGGGCGCCGCCGGGGCCGCCCACAGGGTCAGCGCGATCCGGCCGCGCGGCCGGGTGACCCGGCGCAGTTCGGCGACCGCCGCCCGGGGCCGGCCGACGTGGTTGAGGACGAAGTTGCCCACCACGGCGTCGAAACGGCCGGCGGCGAAGGGGAGGCAGGGCAGGGCGGCGACGCACACGTCCGTGCCACGGCAGGTGGCCGCGGTGCGGGCGGCCATGCCGGGGTCGGCGTCCACGGCCGTCACCGCGGCGCCCCGGCCGTTCGCGGCGCGGGCGGCGGTGCCGGTGCCGGTGCCGGCGTCGAGTACCCGTGCCCCCGGCCGTACCCCGGCGGCGTCGAGCAGGGCGGGGACCGGGTGGGCGCAGAGTCCGGCGAAGCTGCGCTCGTACGCGGCGGCCCGCCCGGCCCAGGTCCGGCGTTCCGCCTCGTCGAACACCGTGAACATCCGCAAGGCGGCCGCGTCCTTTCTCCGGTGGCGAAAAGAACCGGATGGTAGCCCTCCGAAACTTGTCATAGACACAAAGACACTATTGGATCAGCGGGGCGCGCTGCGTACGATGCGCCTTAGTTGATCACTCAAGGACCGGCGTCCCCTTTCCCCCACCCGGCCGAGAGTGCCAGACCGATGCTGAGAGGTGGTCAGGCGTGGGACCCGAGCTGACCGTTCCCCCGACCTACTCGCCCATTCCGCCCGCCATCCACCCCCGGCACGAGGAGATCGAGGCCCGGACCACCGCCTGGGCGAAACGATTCTCCATAGGCTCCGACGAGCTGCGCGGACGCCTGGTCACCCACGGGATCGGCGGCTTCTCGGCCCGCATCCTGCCCGAGGGCCGGGAGGAGGTCGTCTCCCTGCTCGCCGACTTCGTCCTGTGGCTCTTCGGCGTCGACGACGGCTGCTGCGAGGAGAGCGACCTCGGCCACGACCCGGGCGAACTGACGGGCGTACTGCACCGGTTGCTGCGCGTGGCCCAGAACCCCGAGGCTCCCGTACTCCCGGGCGACAGCCTCGCCGAGGGGCTGCGCGACCTGCGGCACCGCGTGTCCCGCTACGGCACCGCCGGCCAGGCCGCCCGCTGGATCGACGCGCTGCGCGAGTACTTCTTCTCCGTGGTGTGGGAGGCGTCCTACCGGCGCTCCGGCGCCGTGCCGAGCCTGCCCGACTACACCCTGATGCGGCTGTACGACGGGGCGACCTCGGTCGTCCTGCCGTTGCTGGAGATGGGGCACGGCTACGAACTCCAGCCGCACGAGCGCGAGCACACGTCCGTGCGCGCGGCGGCCGAGATGGCCTCCTTCATCATCACCTGGGACAACGACATCTTCTCCCACCACAAGGAGAGCCGCGGCCCGGGCTACTACCTCAACGTCCTGCGGGTCCTGCAAACCGAGTACGGCATATCCCAGGACGAGGCCCTGACCACGGCGATAGCCCAGCGGGACCGCGTGATGACGCTGTTCATGCGCCTGAGCGCGCAGCTGCGGCAGCAGGGCAGCCCGCAGCTGCGCCAGTACCTGCACAACCTGGGCTCCTTCATCCGGGGTTCCCAGGACTGGGGCATCACCTCCCTGCGCTACACCACCCCCGACGACCCGGCCCGGCTGCCGTCGACGCTGCGCTCCACGCCGACCGACGACAGCCACGCGCCCCTCGACATTCCCGTCATCTCCTGGTGGTGGGACCTGGTGCCGGCCGTCCACGCCCCGGCGCGCGAAGTGGGCGACGGCGCGCGCACGCACGCGTGCGCGGCGCAGCCCGCCGGCTGACCGGGCGGGCGCAGCCGCCCGCCCCGCTCACTCGTTCGGGTCGTCGGGCCGGTCGCCAAGCCGGTTGCGGCTGGTCAGTGCCCGCTGGAAGCGGCTGAGCGCCCCGCTCGGCGACCGCTTGCGCAGGGCGGCGCGCGCGGCGTTGGCGCCGGGCGCGCCGTGCACACCGCCGCCCGGGTGCGCTCCGGCCGAGGCCAGGAAGAGGCCCTTGACCGGTGTCTCCGGGCGCCCGGAGCCCGGCAGCGGGCGGAAGACGAGCTGCTGGTGCATGGCGGTCGTACCGCCGTTGATGGCGCCGCCGTGCAGGTTGGCGTCGAGTGCCTGGAGTGTGGGCGGGGCGAGGATCCGGCGGGCCCGCACGCGGGAGCGGAAGCCCGGCGCGTACCGCTCCACCTGCTCCTCCACCCGGTCCGCCATCGCCTCCCGCTCCCCGTGGCTCCAGGTGCCGGTGATGCCCGCGTCCCCCGCGTCCGCGCGCACGTCGTGCGGTACGTGGGTGTACGCCCAGGCCGACTCGGTGCCGGCCGGCGAGCGGGTGGCGTCGGCGGTGGTCATCTGCCCGAAGAGGGCGAACGGCCGGTCCGGCACCCGGCCCGCCGCGAGCTGGGCGGCGAACCGCGTCAGCTCGTCGACGCCGTCGGCCAGGTGCACGGTGCCGGCGCCGGCCGCCTCCCGGGCGGTCCAGGGCACCGGGCCGTCCAGCGCCCAGTCGACCTTGAACGTCGCGAAGTCCCACTGGAAGCGGCGCAGATCGGCGAGCAGCCGCGTGGGCAGGTGCCGGCTGTCGACCAGTTCGCCGTACAGGGACGGCACGGAGACGTCGGCCAGCACCGCACGGCCCGCCGGCACCGATTCGCCGCCCGCGGTGCGCACCGCCACGGCACGGCCCGCCCGTACGACCACCTCGGTGACGCGCTCACCACAGCGCAGCACACCGCCGCGCGCCTCCAGCCGCCGTACCAGGGCCTCGGTCAGCGCGCCCGCGCCGCCGACCGGCACGGGAAAGCCGTGCGACTGGGCCAGCATCGACATCAGCCAGCCGAACCCGCCGCTGCCCGCGGCCTCCGGCGCCAGGTCGGCGTGCAGGGCGTTGCCCGCGAGCAGCAGCCGGCCGCCCTCGCCGCCGAACTCCTCCTCGCCGAGGCGCCGCACGGGCAGCACCAGCGTGCGGGCCAGCCGCAGGCCGCCCGCGCCGCGCAGCCGGGCGGCGAGCCGGACCGTGGGCCGCACCGGCGGGAACGGCGTGAACAGGGCGTGCAGGACGTCGGGACCGACCCGGTCCCAGATGTCGCACAGCCGCCGCCAGGCGTCGCCGTCGCCCGCGGCGAAGCGGTCCAGGCCGTCGGCGGTGGCCGGGCGCCGGCGCTCCAGCACCGCGCACCGCCCGTCGGCCAGCGGATGCGCGAGGACCCGGGGCGCGTGGCTCCAGCGCAGCCCGTGGTCGCCGAGGCGGAGCGCGGCCAGCACCGGCGAGGCCGCGGCCAGCGGATAGAAGGAGCTGCACAGGTCGTTGACGTAGTCGGGGTGGACGCCTCGGTCGCTGCGGACCGCGCCGCCCGCCTCGGGCTGCGCCTCCAGCACTTCCACGCTCCAGCCCGCGTCGGCCAGCAGGTTGGCGGCCACCAGCCCGTTCGGCCCTGCCCCGATCACCACCGCGTCCGGCATCTCAGAACGCCCCGCTCGGTTGCCGCCGGGGGCCGCCGCCCTCCACGACCTTGGCCAGCCTGCCGAGCATGCTGCGGTGCCGGATCTGGAGCAGGGCGTCCAGCACGGCGTTGTGCAGCAGCCCGCCGGGTCCGCGCAGCGGGTGTTCGTCCATGATGACGAGGCTGTGCTCGCCCCAGGGGCGGATCTCGGCGGCTATCCGCACGGTGCCCAGGGCGCCGCTCTCGATCTCCAGCTCCAGTTCCCTGGGCGGCTCGACACGCCGGACGATGGTCCGGCCGCTCAGCGACCACGGCCCCACGCGCACGCTGTACGCGATCGAGGAGCCCAGCTCCGGCCAGTCGCCCTCGGCCGGCTCCGACCGGTAGGGGCCGACCACCCACTCCTGGTAGCGGGCGCCGTCGGCGAGCACCGCCCACACCGCGGTGGGAGGGCTCTTGATCAGCTGATGTCTTACCGCCATGCGGTCTCCAACGTCAGGGGGAACCAGTCGCCAGCCTAGGCCGGACCGGCCGTTTCGGCCTTCGGGACCGTGACCGTGTGCCCCTGGCGGGCCGTACGACACCGGCCGGGCAAGTTTCTTGCCGGGCCCCGGCGGCGACCCGGCGTTACGTTGGACGGGCCCGGCCCGGGTACCCGCCGTCCGGACCCGCCCGCCGGCCGGCACCGCACGCAGACGTGGAGGCCCGACCATGAGCCAAGAGCTTCCCCTGCGCGGGCGCACCGCCGTGGTCACCGGCGCCGCGCGCGGCCTGGGCGCGGACATGGCGCGTTCACTCGTACGGCGGGGAGCCGGCGTGGCGCTGCTCGGGCTGGAGGAGGACGAGCTGGAGCGGGTCGCGGCGGAACTGCCGGGGAGCGCGGAGTACTGGCCGGTCGACGTCACCGACGAGGACGCGATGGACCGCGCCGCCGCGCTCGTGGAGCGCCGCTTCGGGCCGCCGTCCGTCGTGGTCGCCAACGCCGGGGTGGTGGCGGGCGGCCCGTTCCTCGACACCGACCCGGCCGTCTGGCGCCGGGTCGTCGAGGTCAACCTGGTCGGCAGCGCGGTCACCGCCCGCGCCTTCCTGCCCGCGCTCCTGCGCACCCGGGGCTACTACCTCCAGGTCGCCTCCCTCGCGGCCATCGGCCCGGCGCCGATGCTGTCGGCGTACTGCGCCTCGAAGTCCGGCGCGGAGACCTTCGCGCAGGTGCTGCGCGCCGAGCTGGCCCACCGCGGCGTGCGCGTCGGCATCGCGTACCTCAGCTGGGCGGACACCGAGATGGTCCGGGCGTCCGACCGCCAGGAGGCGATGCGGGAACTGCGCGCGCACCTGCCCTGGCCCGCCTCGAAGACGTACGACGCCGCGCCGGTGGCCGACCGCCTGGTGCGCGGCGTCGAACGGCGGGCCGCCACCGTCTACGCCCAGCCGTGGCTGCGCGCGGGGCAGGTGGTGCGCGCCTGCCTGCCGGGCATCGTGACCGAGGGCTCGCGCCGCGCGTTCCTGCGCCTGGCCGGGCGCGCCGACCTCACGGGGACCGGCCTGCTGGGGGCGGGCGGCCGGGCGGCGGAGAGCTCCGGCGGCCGCTTCGGCTGACCCCGCGACCCGCTTCCGTGCGCGGGGCGGCGGCCGTTCGGCCGAACCGGCGCGGCGTGCGCGCCGTACCCGGGACAGGCTCGGGGCATGGACCAAGCATCGGCTTCCCGCACCCGGTTCGGACTCGCGTTCCTGCTGGCGGCGGCCGGGGCCGCCGCGGCACTCACCCCCGGCGCCGCGGCCCACGACCGTACGGACGGCACGGCCGCACACCGGGCTCCCGCCACTGCGCCGCCCGCCGCCACGGACTCCGCCCGTACGGTCTCCGCCTGGCTGCCCTACTGGGACGACACCGAGGCCGCCTATCAGGACGCGCTCCGGCACGCCGCCCAACTGCACACCGTCAGCCCGTTCTGGTACCGGGCGACCTCCGGCACCACCGTCAAGGGCCAGCACGGCGCCGGGAACCGGCGGGTCATCGACGGGCTCCACAGGGCCGGCATCAAGGTCGTCCCCACCGTCAACGAAGCCATGAACGCCGACACGATGGCCGCGCTGTTCCACGACCGGGCCCGGCGCACCGCCCACGTCTCGGCCCTGCTGCGGCTGGTCGCCTCGCGCGCGTACGACGGCATCGACCTCGACTACGAGACGATGGCCACCACCGGGACCGCCCGTATGCGCGACCGTGTGCGCACCGGCTACGCCCTGTTCGCCGACGAGCTGTGCGCCAGACTGCACGCCAAGGGCAAGCTGTGCGTCATCACGGTCATGGCCCGCACCGGCAACTCCGGCAAGGCGTACGACTACGTGCGCCTCGGCCGGGCCGCCGACCGCATCCGGATCATGGGCTACGACCTGCACTGGGCCGAGGGCTCCCCGGGCCCGCTGTCCTCGCTCGCCTGGTACGAGGAGTTCTTGCGCTACGCCACCCGGACCGTGCCGCGCGACAAGCTGGAAGTCGCCTTCCCCGGCTACGGCTGGGACTGGACCCTGGGCGTCAAGGCCCGGGCCGGGCACCTGACCTGGAAGCAGGCGGAGGCGCTGCGCCGCCGCAAGGGCGCCGCCTACCGCTTCGACACCAAGTCCGGCACGCCGCACTTCACGTACAAGGCGGGCCGGGCCGTGCACCACGTCTGGTACCAGGACGCGCGCGGCGTCGCCGCGCACCTGCCGCTGCTGAAGAAGTACGGCGTGCGGGGCACGGGGCTATGGGCGCTCGGGTTCGAGGACCCGGGCTTCTGGAAGGTGCTCCGCGGCGAGTAGCCGCAGCGCCGCCTCTGACGGGCTGCCGGGCCGCGCGGTGAACATCAGCAGGCCCTGCCCCGAGCCGTCCGGTGTGCGCGTCATCTCGAAGTCCAGCTCCATGGCGCCCACCAGCGGGTGGTGGAAGCTCTTGACGCCGAAGTCGCAGTTGCTGACCACGTGCCGCGACCACAGCGTGCCGAACTCGTCGCTCTTCATGGCCAGCTCGCCGATCAGCTCGGCCAGCCGGTGGTCGTCCGGGTACTGCCCGGCCGCCATACGCAGCGCGGCGACGGCCCGCCGGGTCTCCGTCTCGCGGTCCGGGTACAGCTCGCGGGTGTGCGGGTCGAGGAAGAGCAGCCGCTGGGTGTTGGGGCGGTCCAGCGGCCGCCCCGGGCTGTCGAAGTCCAGGTGCCCGGCCAGCAGCGCGTGCCCCAGCCGGTTCCAGGCCAGCACCTCGAACCGGCGGCCGAGCGTCACGGCCGGCACCCCGCCCAGCGCGCCGAGCAGCTGGAGCATCCCGGGGCGCGCCCGCTCGGGCCGTACGGCCGGGCGGCGCCGGGCCCGGGTGGGGCGGGCGAGGTCGCGCAGGTGAGCGCGTTCGTCGGCGGTCAGCCGCAGGGCGCGGGCGAGCGCGTCCAGTACCCCGTCCGAGGCGTTGTGGCTCTGGCCCTGTTCGAGCCGTGTGTAGTAGGCGACGCTCACCCCGGCCAGCTGTGCCAGCTCCTCGCGGCGCAGGCCCGGCACGCGGCGCCGGGCGCCGTAGGAGACCAGGCCGACGTCCTCCGGCTGGAGGCGGGCGCGGCGGGTCTTGAGGAAGTTGCCCAACTCGGCGGGTGTGTCCATGCCGGTCAGTGTCGTCCACCCGGGGCGCGGTGTGCCTGTCCCTGCCAGTACCAGGATCTCCCGATCGGCTGTTCCCTCCGGGATACCGACCGCTTAGTATGCCGAGGGTCGCGGGGTCCGGCATCCCGCGCTCCCCGCGTACCCGAGGTCTGTGGAGGCACCAGTGAAGGCATGGCGCGTACACGAGAACGGCGAGCCTCGCGAGGTGATGCGGCTGGAAGAAGTGCCGGACCCGCAGCCGGGAGCGGGGCAACTGCTGCTGCGCGTCCGTGCCGCGAACGTCAACTTTCCCGACGCGTTGCTGTGCCGCGGCGAGTACCAGGTACGGCCGCCGTTCCCCTTCACGCCGGGCGTGGAGATCTGCGGCGAGGTGCTCGCCGCCGGCGAAGGCGCGACTGCCGGAGTGGGTGCCCGGGTGCTGGCCCAGCCGCCGTTGCCAGGCGGTGGCTTCGCCGACCTGGTGGTGGTGGACGCGGCGGCGGTCCGTCCCGCACCGGAGGCCCTGGACGACGCGGAGGCCGCCGCGCTGCACATCGGCTACCAGACCGGCTGGTTCGGCCTGCACCGGCGGGCCCGGCTGCAACCCGGCGAAACGCTGCTCGTGCACGCCGCGGCGGGCGGCGTCGGCAGCGCCGCCGTCCAGCTCGGCAAGGCCGCAGGCGCGCACGTCATCGGTGTGGCCGGCGGCCCCGAGAAGGCGGCCGTCGCCCGCGGACTGGGCTGCGACCTGGTGCTGGACCGGCGCACCGACGACCTCGCCGCCGCCGTGAAGGAGGCCACCGGCGGCCGGGGCGCGGACGTCGTCTACGACCCGGTGGGCGGCGACGCGTACGCCAAGTCCGTCAAGTGCGTCGCCTTCGAGGGTCGCATCGTGGTCGTCGGCTTCGCCAGCGGTGCCGTACCGGCTCCGGGCCTCAACCACGCGCTCGTGAAGAACTACTCGATCCTCGGCCTGCACTGGGGTCTGTACGGCACCAAGGACCCGGCCGCGGTCGACGCCTGTCACGAAGAGCTGGCCAAGCTGGCGGCGCAGGGTGTCATCAAGCCGCTGATCGGTGGCCGCGTACCGCTGTCCGGCGCGGCGGAGGCGGTGCAGCGGGTCTTCGACGGCACTACGACCGGCCGCCTCGTCGTCGTCCCCGGCCTGGAGGACGCGTGATGACGGAGACGACGACGGCCGGGAGCCTCGACGCGGACGAGCTGCGACGCCGTACCGCCGACTTGCTTGCGGCCCATCCGCCGGCCCGTACCGCCAGGCTCGACTTCCTGCGGGCCCGCTTCGACGCGGGGCTGGCCTGGGTCCACTTCCCCCGGGGCCTGGGCGGGCTCGACGCCCCGCGCGCGCTCCAGGCGGTCGTGGACGCCGAGTTGGAGGCGGCGGGCGCGCCGGACAACGACCCGCGCCGAATCGGCATCGGCCTCGGCATGGCCGCCCCCACCATCCTCCGCTTCGGCACGGACGAGCAGAAGAAACGCTTCCTGCGGCCGCTGTGGACCGGCGAAGAGGTGTGGTGCCAGCTGTTCAGCGAGCCCGGCGCCGGTTCCGACCTCGCCGCGCTCGCCACCCGTGCCGTACGGGACGGGGACCACTGGGTGGTGGACGGCCAGAAGGTCTGGACGTCCGGCGCCCACCAGGCCCGCTGGGCGATCCTCATCGCCCGTACGGACCCGGAGCTGCCCAAGCACCGCGGCATCACCTACTTCGTGTGCGACATGACCGACCCCGGCGTGGACGTGCGCCCGCTGCGGCAGATCACCGGCGAGGCCGAGTTCAACGAGGTCTTCCTGACCGGCGTACGGATTCCCGACGCGCACCGCCTCGGCGAGGTGGGGGAGGGCTGGAAGGTCGCCCAGACCACGCTGATGAACGAACGGGTGGCCATCGGCGGCCTCCGCATGCCGCGCGAGGGCGGCATGATCGGTGTCGCGGCCCGGGCCTGGCGCGCCCGTCCCACGTCGCGCACCCACGACCTCCACCAGCGGCTGCTGCGCCTGTGGGTGGACGCGGAGGTCGCCCGCCTGACGGGGGAGCGGCTGCGGCAGCAGCTCGCCAAGGGCCAGCCGGGGCCCGAGGGCAGCGGCCTGAAGCTGGCGTTCGCGCGGCTGGCGCAGCAGATCAGCGGCTGGGAGGTGGAGTTCCTGGCCGAGGACGGGCTGGCGTACGACGACTGGACGCTGCGCCGCCCCGAAGGCGTGGACTTCACCGGCCGCCAGGCCGGCTACCGCTACCTGCGCGCCAAGGGCAACTCGATCGAGGGCGGCACTTCCGAAGTGCTGCTGAACATCGTCGCCGAACGCGTCCTGGGCCTGCCGCCCGAGCCGCGGACCGACAAGGACGCCGCGTGGAAGGACCTCCCCCGATGACCGCTCAGAGCGGGGCCCCGGCCCTCGCGGACCCCGACCTCCTCTACTCGGAGCCGGAGGACGACCTGCGGGCCGCCGTCCGCTCGCTGCTCGCCGGCCGCGGCGGCCCGGCGGCCGTCCTCGCGGACCTTGAAACCGGCCGCGCGTACGACACCGGGCTGTGGCGCTCGCTGGCCGCCGGCATGGGCACGGCCGGGCTGCTCGTCCCGGAGAAGCTCGGCGGGCAGGGCGCGAGCGCCCGTGAGGCCGCCGTGGTCCTGGAGGAGCTGGGCCGTACGGTGGCCCCGGTGCCGTACCTGACCAGCGCCGTCCTGGCCGTGAGCGCGCTGCTCGGCTGCGACACCGACCGGCGGGAGGTGGCCGGACCGCTCGCCGCGCTGGCCGGCGGGGGGACCGTCGGCGTCCTCGTCCTGCCCCTGCCGGCGGCTCCGGGCACGGTGCCGGAACCGTCCGTACGGGCCGCTGCCGACGGCGTGCTCACCGGCACGGTGACCGGCGTCGCCGACGCCGCGGCCGCCGGCGTCCTGCTCGTACCGGCCCGGGGACCGGACGGATACGCGCTGTACGCCGTGGACGCGGCGGCGGACGGGGTGCGGACCGAGCCCGGCACGCCGCTCGACCTGACCCGTACGCCGAGCCGCGTCACCCTCGACGGGGCCGCGGGACGGCTGCTGGCCGGGCCGGAGCTGGCTCCCGCCGCGGTGTCCGGGGCGCTGCTCGCCGGCGCCGGGCTGCTCGCCTCCGAACAGCTCGGCATCGCCGAATGGTGCCTGGCCGAAACGGTCCGGTACACCGCCGAGCGGACCCAGTTCGGCCGTCCCGTCGGCTCGTTCCAGGCCCTCAAGCACCGCATGGCGGCACTCTGGCTGGACGTCGCCTCGGCCCGCGCGGCGGCCCGCAACGCCGCCGACGCGCTGGCCACCGGCAGCCCGGACGCGCCGGTGGCCGTCGCGGTCGCGCAGTCCTTCTGCGCGCCCGTCGCGGTCCGCGCGGCCGAGGAGTGCATCCAGCTGCACGGCGGCATCGGCATGACCTGGGAGCACCCGGCGCACCTGTTCCTCAAGCGGGCCAAGGCCGACGAGATCGCTTTGGGAACGCCGGGGCGCCACCGCGAGACCCTCGCGGGACTGGTGGGCATTCCGGCTCCGTAGCCGGGCGGCGGACGGGCCGGGGAGGGCGCCGCCGGGCTACCCGACGAGGCTCAGGGGCCCGCTGACGTCGCTCTCCCCGCCGTCCTGCGTAGCGACCTCCACCGTGTAGGACGTGCCCGGCGGCACGGTGGGGAGCGTGGCGAGGGCCTCTCCGGCCTTCTTGCTGCCCGCCTTCGGTGCGACCAGCGACAGCCGGTCGTGGCTCCCGGACGGCGTACGGGCGCTCAGCCAGACGTCCACCTCCTTCCCGGTCGTGTTCGACCACTGGACCAGGAGGCTGCCCGCCACCTTGGCGCTCGCGCCCGCGGCCGGTGTCGTGACCTTGACGGCCGGGTCGGCGGCGGAGGGGGCGGCGGCCGGTCCGACCGCGAGGGCTCCCGCGGCGACGGTGGTGGCGGCTCCGACAGCTATGCCCTTGGCTTTCGCCGTGCGCATCATGAGCTCCGTTCGTCGGGGGGCGGTCGGGCGGAGCCTGCCCGCGCGGCGAGATCATCACCGGTTCCGGCGTCACGGCCACCGCACCGGCGGCCCCCGGGCGGCCGGACCGCCGCGGCTGCGCGACACTGTGCCCGCACCGTGGTGCCGTACCCCGGGCTTGCCCGTTACGCAAGCGTTATGTCTAAAAAGTGTGGTTCGGGTAGCGTCGTACTCATGAAGATCGCAGCCCGTCGCCCCACGGCCTCCGGCCCGGCGCTCCTCCTGTCGGCCGCCCTCCTGGCGGTCCTCACCGCCGTGGCCCCCGGCGCGCGGGCCGCCGGCGGGCTCGACGAGGCGGCGGAGGCCCTGAAGAAGGGCCCGGTGTACGTGGACCCGCGGGCTTCCGGCGAGCTGTCGGCGGCCGACGCGGACGCCCTCGCCAAGAAGATCAAGGACGCCGGGAAGCCGGTCTTCGTCGCGGTGCTGCCCAAGGCCGCCGAGTACCGGCCGGACAGCCTCCTGCGCGATCTGCGGACCAAGACCGGCGTCAGCGGCGTCTACGCCGTCGAGCTGGGCGACCGGTTCAACGCCGCCGCCGACGGGCGGGTGATGTCGCGCAACTCCGTACGCAACCTGGTCGGCGCGGTCCAGCGCTCCGGCTACGGCACCACCAAGGAGCGCCTGGACAGCTTCGTGGACACCGCGACCCGGCAGGCGTCCGGCCACGAGCCGGCCTCCTGGGGCGGCGACGGCGGCGGTGTGAGCACCGGCGCGCTCGTCGGCCTGGGCGCGCTGGTGGTGGTCGGCGGAGGTGGCGCCTTCGCGCTGCACCGCCGCAGCAAGAAGAAGCGCGCCGAGGAGGAGCGGGCCGCGCTGGAGCAGTTGCGCGTCGTGGTGGACGAGGACATCACCGCCTTCGGCGAGGAGCTGGACCGGCTCGACTTCAACCCCGGCGAGCCCGGCGCCGACGACGCGATGCGCACCGACTACACCCACGCGCTGGACGCGTACGAGAACGCCAAGGCGGCGATGGACCGCGCCGAGCGCCCCGGCGACGTCGAGCAGGTGACCAGGGCCCTGGAGGACGGCCGGTTCGCGCTGGCCTCCCTGGCCGCGCGGCGCGAGGGCAAGCCGCTGCCCGAACGCCGGGTGCCGTGCTTCTTCGACCCGCGGCACGGCCCGTCCGTCGCCGACGCGGAGTGGGCGCCGAACGGCGCGGCGCCGCGTACGGTCCCGGTGTGCGCCGCCGACCGGACGCGCCTGGAGGAGGGCCTGGAGCCGATGGCCCGCACGGTGCAGACCGAGTACGGGCAGCGGCCCTACTGGGACGCGGGGCCGGCCTACGGCCCCTGGGCGGGCGGCTACTTCGGCGGCGGCATGCTGCCGGGCCTCCTCGTGGGCACCATGCTGGGCAGCGTCCTGATGGGCCCGTCCGCCTACGCCTCCGACTTCGGCGGCGGCCCGTCGGGAGCCGAGGGCGGCGACACCTCCGGCGCGGACTTCAACCCCGACGACTTCTCCGGCGGCTTCGGTGGCGGCGGGGACTTCGGCGGCGGTTTCGGTGGCGGCGACGGCGGGGGCTTCGGCGGCGGCGACTGGTGAGGCCGCCGGCTACCGGCTGACCGCCGCGTCCCGCACCCGCTTGGCACCCAGGAAGCGCGCGTAGCGCGCCCGGCCGGCGAAGTCCGCGTAGGACCACACGGCGGGCTGTCCGGCCTCCCTGCACAGGTGCAGCACCTGGTCGGGCGCCAGGTGTACGCCGACGTGGGCGCCGTACCCCGCGGGCTGACCCGGCACCTCCCCGGCGTCGAAGAGCACCAGGTCCAGCGGGCCCGGCGGCTCGGCCCGCACGGTCGCCGCCGTGTCCGCCCACAGCTCGGCGGACCGCAGCGGCGGCACCTCGCGCCCGAAGTGGCGCAGTACGGCGTAGGCGTAGAGCTGGCAGTTGGCGCCCTCCGTCACGTCGTACGGATGGCGGCCCGGCAGCGGGGACGCGCCGGGGTGCCGGGCGCCGGCGTAGGGCACGTCCCGCAGTGCGGCGGGCAGGCGCGAGAGCGGGTCGGAGGGCATCCGCCCATGATGCCGGTGCCGCCGGGAGGGGGTGGCGAAGGTTCCGTTTCTTACATGCTGTTTAATTGCCTGCGCTTTGCAACAACGGACGATCTGCAGCAGGGGAGTGGGCATGACGGCCCGGTCGATACGGTCAGCGGCCGCCGCGGCGCTGGCGGCAACGGTGGCGCTCACGGCGGCGGCCTGCTCGACGCCCACCGGCGGCAAGGGCGGCGCGGCCGGCGCCAAGGACTCCGCCGTGGTCGGCATCGCCTACGAGCCGGAGAGCCTCAGCCCGCTGCTGGGCTACGGCAAGGACGGCAACTCCAAGATCTTCGACGGGCTGCTCACCCACGACGCGGACATGAAGCTCAAGCCCGCGCTGGCCGCGAAGCTGCCCGAGGTCTCCGAGGACGGCACGACCTACACGTACACCCTGCGCGACGGCGTGACGTTCAGCGACGGCAAGCCCTTCACCGCCGACGACGTGGTCTTCACCTACGAGACCATCCTCGACGAGAAGACCAACAACGCCTCCAAGGCCGAGCTGGACGCCCTGGAGAAGGTCGAGAAGAAGGACGCGCGCACCGTCGTCTTCCACCTCAAGTACCCCTACGCGCCGTTCGCCGAGCGCACCGTCCTGCCGATCGCGCCGAAGCACATCGCGGGCAACCAGGACGTCAACACCGGCTCGTTCACCACCAAGCCGATCGGCACCGGGCCGTACGTCCTCACCAACTGGTCCAAGGGCGAGAAGCTCACCTTCAAGGCCAACCCGCACTACTGGGGCGGCGCCCCCAAGGTGAAGAACTTCACCATGGCGATCATCAAGGACGACGACGTGCGCGCCACCCGGCTGCGCTCCGGCGACCTCGACGGCGCCATCCTGCCGCCCAACCTCGCCGCCACCTTCACATCCGACAAGGACAAGAAGACCCTGACGGCCAAGACCTTCGACTACCGCAACGTCACCCTCCCCACCGCCAACGAGGTCACCGGCGACAAGGCCGTACGGCAGGCCCTGGACATCGCGGTGGACCGCAAGGCCATGGTCGACGGCATCCTCGACGGCGCCGGCAAGCCCGCCTACGGGCCCGTGCCGACCGACAGCCCCTGGTTCGCCAAGGGCACCGAGCGCACCCACGACCTGAAGAAGGCCGAGCAAATCCTCGACGACGCGGGCTGGGAGAAGGGCGAGGGCGGCATCCGTGCCAAGGACGGCCGGCCGGCCTCCTTCAAGCTCTGGTACCTCGCCGGGGACAAGCTCCGCCAGGAGCACGCGCTCGCCTTCGCCTCCGACGCCAAGAAGGCCGGCATCGAGGTCAAGGTGGAGTCCGGCCCCTGGGAGGCCATCCAGCCGAACATGAAGACCGACGCGGTGCTCGCCGGCGGCGGCAGCCCCGCCGACCCGGACTTCGACCAGTACCTGCTGCTGCACTCCTCGCTCGCCGGCGACGGCTTCAACAACATGTCGCGCTACGACAACCCCAAGGTCGACAAGGCGCTGGTGGACGCCCGCCGCACCGACGACAAGGCCGCGCGCAAGGCCGGCTACGACACCATCCAGCGCGAACTCGCCGACGACCCGGCGTACATCTTCCTCACCCACATCGACCACCTGTACGTGGTCAAGGACCAGTGGAAGGACCTCACCACCCAGGTCGAGCCGCACGACCACGGCCTGGCCTCCGGCCCGTGGTGGAACGTAGAGGACTGGCAGCCCGCCAAGTGAGCCGCCTCGCACAGCTGCCCTGGGGGCCGATGGCGCGGATGACGGGACGGCGCGCGCTGCTCGCCGTCCCGGTCCTCCTCGCCGTCACCCTCGGCGTGTTCGCCGTCGCCGCCGCCGCGCCCTTCGACCCCGTCAAGGCGTACGCGGGCACGGCCGGGCTCACCGCCTCCCAGGAGAACCTGGACCAGATCCGGCACAACCTCGGCGTCGACCAGCCGCTGCTCGGCCGCTGGTGGCACTGGCTGACCGGCGCGCTCACCGGCGACCTCGGCGACTCCGCGACGCTGCGCGCCCCCGTCTCCCAGGTCATCGGCGAACGCATCGGCTGGTCGGTGCTGCTGTGCGCGCTGGCGTTCGTGATCGCCGTCCTCCTGGGCACGCTGCTGGGCGTACTGGCGGCCCGGCGGCGCGGCTCGATGCTCGACCGCGCCGTCACCTCCGCCGCCTACACGCTGGAGGCCGCCCCGCCGTTCTGGCTCGGGCTGCTGGCCGTCTGGCTGTTCGCGCTCAAGCTGGGCGTGCTGCCGGCCGGCGGGCTGACCGACACGGCCAGCGAGGTCGCCACGGCCGGGCAGGTGGCGAGCCACGTCGTCCTCCCGGCACTGGTCCTCGCCGTCTCCCAGCTCCCGTGGTTCGTCCTCTACGTACGGCAGGGCGTCGGCGACGCATTGGAGGAGGACCCGGTGCGCGGCGCGCGGGCCCGCGGCCTGAGCGAGCGCACCGTCCTGCTCCGGCACGCCCTGCGCTCGGGGCTGCTGCCGGTCCTCACGCTGATCGGCTCGCGCGTACCGGAACTGATCACCGGCGCCCTGCTGGTGGAGACCGTCTTCAGCTGGCCCGGCATCGCGGCGGCCACCGTCGAGGCGGCGACCAGCGTGGACTTCCCGCTGCTGGCGGCGCTGACGGTGCTCGCCACCGCCGCCGTACTGCTCGGCAACCTGCTCTCCGACCTGTTGTACGGACTCGCCGACCCGAGGGTGGGCTTCGATGGCTGACACGCTCAAGACACCCCCCGCGACGGCCGGCACCCCCGCCGCCACCGCCTGGCACCGGCGCTCCGCGCGCCGGGACGGCCGCGGTACCCGCACCTTGCGCGTCCGCACCTCCGCCGTCCTGGTGGCGGCCGTCGTCCTCGCCGTCGTCGTGGTGCCCCTCCTGGTCCCCCTCGACCGGCAGGCCGTCGACCTCGCCGCCAAGCTCCACGCACCCTCCGCCGCCCACCCCTTCGGCACCGACGAGGTGGGCCGCGACCTGCTGCTCCGGTGTGTCTACGGGCTGCGCGTCTCGCTGCTCGTCGGCGTGGTCGCGGCGCTCGCCGCCACCGTCATCGGCACCGCGGTCGGCGCACTGGCCGGGGCGCTCGGCGGTTGGGCCGACCGCGGCGTGATGCGCGTCGTCGACCTGTTCTCCTCCGTGCCCCACCTGCTGCTCGGGATCTTCATCGTGGCGATGTTCCGCCCCGGCGTCTGGCCCGTGATCATCTCGGTGGCGCTGACCCACTGGCTCTCGACGGCCCGCATCGTACGCGCCGAGATCCTCTCCCTCCGCTCCCGCCCGTACGTCGACGCGGCCGTCTCCGGCGGCGCCTCACGCCTGCGGGTCGCCGTCCGCCACCTGCTGCCCGGCGTGCTGCCGCAGGCCGGGCTCGCCGCCGTCCTGATGGTGCCGCACGCCATCTGGCACGAGTCCGCGCTGTCCTTCCTGGGCCTCGGGCTGCCCGCCCACGAGGCGAGCCTCGGCAACATGGTCAACAGCGCCCGCAGCTCGCTGCTCGCGGGCGACTGGTGGCCGACCCTCTTCCCCGGCCTGTTCATCATCGTCCCGACGCTCGCCATCGCGGGCCTGGCCGGCGCCTGGCGCGAACGCATCAACCCGCGCCGCCGATCGGAGCTGATGCTGTGAACCCGCCCGCCACGCCGTCCGCGCCCGCCGCGCCTCCCGTCCTGTCCGTGCGCGGGCTGTCCGTACGCTTCCGGATGCGCGGCGGGCGGCACGTCGCCGCCGTCACCGACGCCTCCTTCGACCTCGCGCCCGGCCAGTGCCTGGCGCTCGTCGGCGAGAGCGGCTGCGGCAAGTCCGTCCTGGCCTCCGCGCTGCTCGGCCTGCTCCCCGGCAACGCCGAGACCGCCGGCACCGCGCACCTGGACGGCGTCGAACTGCTCACCGCCTCCGAACGTGAGCTGTCCCGCTCGGTACGCGGCCGCCGCATCGGCCTGGTGCCGCAGAGCCCCGCCGCGCACCTGACGCCCGTACGCACCGTACGGGCGCAGCTCGAAGAGACCGTCCGGGAGCTGACCGGCACGCCCAAGCACGCCCTGCGGGCCGCCGCCGAGCAGGCCGCGGCGCGGGCCGCCTTCCCCGCCGACCACCTCGACCGGCACCCGCACGAACTCTCCGGCGGCCTCGCACAGCGCGCCGCCACCGCCCTCGCACTGGTCGGCGACGCCCCGCTGCTCCTCGCCGACGAGCCGACGACCGGCCTGGACCGCGACCTGGTGGACCGCACGGTCGACGAACTGCGCCGCCACATCGACGCCCCCGGGGACGGCGAAGGCGCCGGGCGGGCCCTCCTCATGATCACTCACGACCTGGCGGCGGCCGAGCGGATCGCCGACCGGGTGGCCGTCATGTACGCCGGCCGGATCGTCGAACTCGCCGGGGCACCGGACTTCTTCGGCGCCCCCGGCCCCCGCCACCCCTACGCCCGCGGCCTGCTCGACGCCCTCCCGGACCGCGCCTTCACCCCGATCCCGGGCATGCCGCCCGAACTGGGCGCCCTCCCGCCGGGCTGCGCCTTCGCCGCCCGCTGCGACCGCGGCACGGACGTCTGCGCGACCGCTGTGCCCGCACTTACCGGCGGCACCGCCTGCCACCACCCGCCGGCAGCGCCGGCGGCCGCCGCACACGGGGAGGCAGCCGGTGCTTGAACTCCACTCGATCACCGCGGGGTACGACCGCAGCCGGCCCGTCGTACGCGACGTGACGCTGCGCATCGCGGCCGGCGAGTCCGTGGGCCTGCTCGGCCCCAGCGGCTGCGGCAAGTCGACGCTGGCCCGGGTGGCCGCGCTGCTGCACCGCCCGGACGCCGGCACCGTCGTCCTCGACGGCCACCCCGTCGGCGGCTACCGCCACCGGGCCACGCGCGCCCAGCGCACCGCGTACGGCGTGGTCTTCCAGCAGCCGCGGCTGTCCGCCGATCCCCGGCTCCGCCTCGCCGACCTGATCGCCGAACCCCTGCGGGCCACCGGTCGCCGCACCGAGATCCCCGGCCGCCTCGCCGAACTGGCCCCCGCCGTCGGCCTGGGCACCGACCTCCTGGCCCGCCGCCCGCACGAGGTCAGCGACGGCCAGCTGCAACGCGCCTGCCTGGCCCGCGCCCTGGTACTCCGCCCCCGCTGGCTGATCTGCGACGAGATGACCGCCATGCTCGACGCCTCCACGACGGCGGCCCTGGTGGCGGTCGTGGAGGAGTACCGGCGCTCGTCGGGAGCGGGACTGCTGGCGGTCGGACACGACCGCTTGCTGCTGGAACGGTGGTGCGACCGGACGGTGCGGTGGGAGGAGCTCGGCGGCTCGTAGCCTCTTGGCGGGCTACCTGGTGGCGGGGCGTTCTTCGAGGGTGATGTCCACGCCGGGGGCGCTGTGGTGATAGGCCGGGGAGAAGCCGGCGCGGGTGAGGGCCTCTTCCTGGGACGCGACGGTGCGGGCGGCGGCCTGGCGGGCGCCGGAGGAGAGGTGGTTGCAGCTGATGTGCCACACGCGGGGCGTGTGGGCCAGACGCTGTCGCAGAAGGGCCGGACCGGCGGGCAGGTTGTCCAGGGCGCCGAGCGCGGCGGCCGTCCGGGCCGTGCCCAGGTCGGGACGGCCCGTGAACGCCTCCTTGAAGGCGGTGGCGATCAGGCCGCACCGCGCGCCGCTGAAGAGGACGGCGTCGCCGGGGGCGTCGTGGACGCGCAGGGTCCTGATCACGGCGCGGGTGTCCCACTGGCGGCTGTCCTCCTGGCGGATGGCCAGGTGGGACGCGGCGACGGGGACGGACAGCAGGAGCACGAACAGCACCTGCTGGTACGGGGGGACGACGGTGGCGGCCAGCGCGAGCAGCAAGGCCAGGGCCGGCAGGCAGAACAGCAGGTAGCGGTAGGCGAAGAGGGGATGGCCGAGGGAGACGGCCATGAGGAGCAGCGGGGGCACGACGAGCCAGGGCACACCGACCGCGAGGGCCAGGGGCGCGGCCCTGCGGCGGCGCACGGCGAGGAGGGCCAGGGCGGCGAGGGCGGTGCAGGTGAGCAGCAGTTTCAGCGGGGTGGGAAGCGTGCCCTGGCCGGGGGTGAGGAGCCAGGTGAAGTAGTTGAACGGCGTCCCGGCGGTGACCGGTGCGGCTTCGCCCACGGCGGAACTCTGGGTGGCGGCGAGGACCAGCAGCGGGACCACGGCGGCGATACCCGCGGCCAGCGCCGCCAGCAGGCGTACGACGACGCGGCGGCCGGGGCGCCGGAGCGCCACGGTGACCACGTGGGCGGCCACCAGCAGCAGCCCCACCAGGTTGAACCAGCCCAGCAGGGCGGTCAGCACGGCATAGCCGACCAGCCACCGGCCTCGGGCAGGGCCCGACAAGATCTTCACCAGGGCGCCCGTGGCCGGCACCGCCACCGCCATGACGAAGGCGAACGAGCGGGCCTCCTGCGCGTACCGCGACGCGGTCGGCAGAAGGGCGAGCAGCAGCCCCGCGTACAGCCCGGTACGCGGGCCGCCGAGCAGCCGCCCCAGCCACGTCAGACCGCCTGCCGCGACGGCCACCGCCACCGCGGACGGCACCCGCGCCGTGAACTCGTCGAGCCCCCCGTTCGCCTGCCCGACCAGGTACATCAGCACGTAGTGCAGGCCGTGCACCGCGTCGACCCGCCCCAGCAAATCCATCAGCTGCGGCCAGGACCGCCGTGCCACGTCGAGGGTGACGACCTCGTCGGTCCACGCGGAGGGGTCCCAGTTCCCCGATACGCCGAGGACGAGCGCGAGAACCGGCGGCAGCCACCCGGCCACGCGCAGGCACAGGGCACGGACGGCGGACGCGCCGGGCACGGCGGGTAGGGCGGGGCGGGGCGCGGTGGTGGTCACGGTGATGTCTTGGCCGCCGGGAGATGGAGGGTGAAGGTGGTGCCGGGGTGCGGGGGCTCGGTATGAGCGGTGAGGGTGCCGTGGTGGCGGTGGGCGATGTCGCGGGCGATGGCCAGGCCGAGACCGCTGCCGCCGGTGTCGCGGGCACGGGCCTCGTCGAGGCGGGTGAAGCGTTCGAAGACCCGTTCCAGGTCGTGGGGAGCGAGCGGGGTGCCGTCGTTGTGCACGGAGGTGTCCCACCCGTGCCCGCGCGGGGTGATGGTGAGCGTGACCCGGTCGGCGGCGTGCCGGTGGGCGTTGTCGAGGAGGTTGCGCAGGAGCCGGTGGAGCTGGAGCGCGTCACCGCGTGCGGGCGCTTCCTCGGGGGAGGGCCCGAGGACGACCGGGTGGCCGCGGTGGCCGTATTCGTGGGCGAGTTCGTGCGCGATCTCGACCAGGTCGACGACCTCCCGGAGTTCGGATGTGCCGGGCCGGGCGAGGTAGAGGAGGTCGTCGGTGACGCGGCGGAGCCGGTCGGTGGCCTGGAGGGCGTCCTGGACGGCGTCGGTGAGGTGTTCGGGGTGGGCGAGGGCGACTTCGAGCTGGGTGTGCAGGGCCGTGATCGGTGAGCGGAGTTCGTGGGAGGCGTCGGCGACGAAACGGCGTTGCCGTTCGGCGGCCTCTTCGAGGTGGTTCAAGGTGGTGTTCGTGGTCTCGGCCAGAGCGCGGATCCGGTCGCGGGCGGCCGGGACGGGGACCCGCCGGTGCAGGTCGGTGGTGTCGGTGATGTCCGCCACCTGCGCGCGGATGGCCTCGACGGGTTTCAGGGACCGGCGGGTGGTGATCCACGCGGTGGCCGCCACGATCAGGGTGGCGGCGGGGACGCCGGCCTTCAGGGGCGCTTCGAGGGTGGCGACGGCGGCCTCGGCGTCGTCGGGCGGAACCAGGTGGTAGACGGTGCGCCGGCACCTGCCGGGCGCGTCGGCGGGGTCGGTGCAGCGGCGGTCGGGGAGGGTGTAGCGGGCGGCGACGGCGGTGAGGTCCCGGCGCAGCAGGCGTTCGACGCGATGGCGGGCCTGCGTCCGGACGGTCACCGCGGCGGGATCGTCTCCCTGGGGGAGGGCGGATTCGAGCTGCGCGCGCCACTTCTGCGCGAGGCCGCGGGTCCGCTCGGCGCCGAGGGTGACGGTGCGGGTCCAGTCGGGACCGGCGTCGGGCGGGGCGGGCGGCAGGAGCCCGGCCAGGCCGTCCAGGGTGACGGCGATGCCGGAGGCGGGGTGGAGACGGCCGCTGTCGTCGATCTCGGCCTTGGGCCAGAAGCCCTCCTCGAAGACGTGGCTCCGGTCCGTGGTCGCCTCGGTCGCCGCGGTGGTGCGGGCCTGGACCGCGGCGAGGCGAGCGGTCTGCCCAAGCGTCTCGTCGTGGACGTGGCCGCGCAGCCACCACGCTCCTGCCGTGAAGACGACGCAGGCGGCGAGCCCCGCGAGGATCGCGGCCCGGATCTCGGTCGGTATCCACCGCAGCACCCCGGTCCGCTCAGCCACCGGTGCTCCCGGTGGGGGCGAGGCGGTAGCCGTAGCCGCGGACGGTCTCGATCGAGCGGGTCCCGTGCGGGGTGTCGATCTTGCGGCGGAGCGCGGAGACGTACACCTCGACGATCGAGGCGTCGCCGCGGAAGGCCGGGTCCCACACCTCGTCGAGGATCTCGCCCTTGGACAGCACCCGCCCCTCGGCGCGGATCAGCGCGGCGAGCACGCCGAACTGCTTGCCGGTGAGGTGGGCGGCCGTGGCGCCGCGCCCGGCCCGGCGGGTGGCCAGGTCGACCCACAGGTCCCCGTGGCGCAGCACGGGTGAGGTGCCGGTGCGGCCGCCGCGTCGCAGGAGGGCCCGCAGCCGGGAGAGGAGGACGACGTAGGAGAACGGCTTGGTGAGGTAGTCGTCGGCTCCGGTGTCCAGCCCCTCGGCCTCGTCGTGCTCGCCGTCCTTCGCGGTCAGCATCAGCACCGGTGTGGTGACGCCGGCGGCCCGCAGCCGGCCGCACACCCCGTAGCCGTGGAGGCGGGGCAGCATCACGTCCAGAACGATGACGTCGTGGTCCCCGGCCAGTGCGCGCGCCAGGCCGGTGACGCCGTCGGTGGCGACGTCCACGGTGTAGCCCTCGGCGGTCAGGCCGCGGCGGATGGCGGGGCCGACCTGGGGATCGTCCTCGACGAGCAGGATGCGGTGCACGCCTTTAAGCCTGGCACACCTTTCGTCCTCCTTCCTTAAGAAAACTTCAGGCTCCGGGCAGGGCCGGGCGCCGGCGTCGGACTTTCAGGTTTTCTTCGGGTCGGTGTGCGCAGAATGCGGCCGTCCAGCCCGTACGGCGTCATCCCGCGGCGGGAGGGGACAGCTCGAACTCACGATGCGCTTTCAGAGGTTGGACGGCCCATGCACGTGGTCTTTCTCATTCACAATGCCTACGGCATCGGCGGCACGATTCGGGCCACGTACAACCTCGCTTCGGTATTGTCCGAGCAGCATGACGTGGAGATCGTCTCGGTTTTCCGGCACCGCGACGTTCCGGTCATGGACGTGCCGGCGCACGTGCGACTGACCCACCTTGTGGACCTGCGTGCCGCGTCCGCCGATTTCGAGGGCGACGACCCCCGTCATGCGGAGCCCGCCAGGATCTTCCCCCGCGCCGACGGACGGCACAGGCAGTACAGCCGTCTCACGGATGCCCGCATCGGCCGCTTTCTGGCGCGGCTGGAGGCCGACGTGGTCGTCGGTACGAGGCCCGGTCTCAACGCGCACGTCGCCCGCCAGACACGCGCCGCCGGCATTCGCGTGGGGCAGGAGCACCTGACGTTCTCGGGGCACGGTTTCCGGCTGCGGCACGAGATACGCCATCGCTACCGGCTGTTGGACGCCATCACCACGGTGTCCGAGTCCGACGCCCGGTCGTACCGGCGGCTCGATTTCCCGGGAGTGCGGGTGGAAGCGATACCGAACAGTGTGCCCCGGGTTTCCGTCGAGCCTGCCGACGGCAGCGGAAAGGTCATCGTCGCAGCGGGGCGGCTGATCCCGCTCAAGCGGTACGACATTCTGGTCAAGGCGTTCGCCGAAGTGGTCCGCGAGCACCCGGACTGGCAGCTCCGTATTTTCGGCGAAGGCGACACCACGGGCAACGAGAGGGATTCCCTCACCGGCCTGATCGGTGAACTCGGACTGGAACAGCATGCGCATCTCATGGGCAAGGCCGACCCGCTCGAACCGGAATGGGTGAAAGGGTCGATCGCGGCCTCGGCTTCCGACCGCGAGTCGTTCGGCATGACCATCGTCGAGGCGATGCGGTGCGGTCTGCCCGTGGTCTCCACGGACTGCCCCGTCGGACCGCGTGAGATCGTCAGGGACGGCGCCGACGGCTTTCTGGTGCCGGCCGGCCGCGCCGGCGACATGGCCGCGGCGCTGCTTCGGCTCGTGGGCGACGACCGTCTGCGCAGGCGCATGGGCGAGGCGGCTCTGCGCAACTCGGCCCGCTTCGATCCCTCGCTCGTCGCCGAGCGGCACCAGGACCTCTATCAGGACCTGCTCCGGCGCGGCCCCGGACGCCGTTCGCTCGGCTTCCGGCGGAATGCCGGCTTCCATGTACGTACCCGTGCCTTCGATGCGGCGCACGCCGCGCGCTCCACGGCGCGTGCCGTGGTGAGCCAGCTCAGTTCCTGAACCAACCCGGGTGCCGCGGCGGCTCAGGCCGAGCCGTACCGGTCCTTGATGTGCTGCCGCGCGGCCTTGCCCGTGGCGGAGTGGGGGAGAGCCGTCGCGATGACGGCGGAGCGGGGGATCTTGTACGCGGCCAGCCGGCCGGCCAGGGAGGCGAGGACCTCGTCCGCGTCGAGGGCCACGCCCGGCGCCGCCACCAGGACCGCGCGGCCGACCTCGCCCCATTCGGCGTCGGGCACCGGGATCACGGCGCACTCGGCGACGCCCGGGTGGGCCAGCAGCGCGTGTTCGACCTCGGACGGGTAGACGTTCTCGCCGCCCGAGATGATCACCTCTTTGACCCGGTCGACGACGGTCACCCCGCCGTCGGCGGCCAGCCGGGCCACGTCGCCCGTGCGCAGCCAGCCGTCCGCGAACGCGGCCTCGCTCTCCCGCGGCCGGTTCCAGTAGCCGGCCATGACGTTCGGGCCGCGTACGAGGAGTTCGCCGGTCTCCTCGGTGGTGGCGTCGGCGGCGGCCCCGTGGCGCGCCACGCGGACGTCGGTGAAGAGGTGGGGTACGCCGGCGGGCCCGTCGTGCGTCAGCAGGACCCCCGGTGCCGCCTCGGTCAGGCCGTACCCCCTGCGCAGCACGAGCCCCCGGCGCGCGTACGTGCCGACCAGCGCTTCCGGTACCGGGGCCCCGCCGCATACGAGGGTGCGCAGGCAGGACAGGTCGGCCTCGTGCCAGCGCGGGTGGGCGGCGATCCGCCGGAACATCGTGGGGACGCCGAACACGGACGTGACGCGGTGCCGTTCCACGGCTTCGAGCGCCGCGCCCGCGTCGAAGGAGTCCATGAGCACGCAGGTGCCGCCTTTCAGCAGCACCGGCAGGGCCTGCATGCCCAGCGCCGCGGCGTGGTAGAGCGGCGCGGCGATCAGCGCGACCTCATGGGACGTCAGGTCCTCGTCGATCAGGACGTTGACGGCGTTCCATGTGAGGTTGGCATGGGTGAGCACGGCTCCCTTGGGGCGTCCGGTCGTGCCCGAGGTGTAGAGGATCAGGCAGGGGTCGTCCGGGGCCGTCGGCACGTCGGGCGGCTCGGTGGGCGGCGTTTCGTGCGCTGCGGCTTCGTCCGCCGGGGGCGTCGGGGAAATGTCGTCCACGTCGATCGCCGCCAGGTCACCCCAGTCCGCGCCGCCGTGAACGGAGCCGGACCTCAGCAGCACCCGCGCGCCGCAGTCCGTCAGTTGGTGGGTGAGTTCGGCCGGCGTGAGTCGGGTGTTGAGCGGGACGAACACCGCGCCCAGCAGGCCGGTCGCGAACAGGGACGCGACGAAGGCGGGCCGGTTGGGGCCCAGGTAGGCGACCCGGTCGCCCTTGCGTACGCCGTGCAGCCGCAGGGTGCGGGCGACGTGGGTGGTGTGCGCGTGCAGGGCCGCGTAGCTGACCGGTGCTCCGTCGTGGATCAGGGCCGTTCGGTGCGGCGTGCGCCGGGCCCGTCGTGCGGGCCAGGAGCCGATGCCCTCCTGGTGCATGAGTGTGTCCTGTCCGCTGTGGGGGTGAGGGGTCACGCGCCACCCGTGCGGGTGAGTAGCGTAGCGGGGAAATATTACTGATGGTAATTTATTGGTGACGATACGTGCCCGGTGATGTGTGTGGGGAGGCTGCGGTGACCGCTGGTCCGAATACGAAGCTGCTGATGGACGCGCGCGTGCGGCTCAGCCCCGCGGCCGAGCGGATCGACACCCGGGGCGAGCCCCCGATGTGGCGCACGGAGCTGCCCGACGGCTCCTCGGCCTGGGTCGCCACCGGATACGACGCCGCGCGCCGGATCCTGACGGACACCGCCTTCGCCAAGCCGGCCGTGCGGGGCGGCGAGCGCTGGCAGCGCTACCTCGCCTTCACCGGCCCGCAGGTCACCCACAGCATCGTCCGCAGCATGCTCAACGCCGACGGCGACACGCACCGGCGGCTGCGCGAGCTGGGCGCGGTGGCGTTCACGCCGGAGCGGGTGCGGGCGGCCGCCGCCGGTGCGCGCTCGCACGCCGAGGCGCTGCTCGACGAGATCGCCGGGCAGGGCCGGGCCGACCTCGTACGCGACTTCGCCCACCCCTTCGCCGTACAGGCGATCACCGGACTGCTCGGATATCCGCCCGACTTCGCCCGGCGCGCCCTGGAGCTGCGGCGCTGGGCCCCGTCACCGCTGTTCGATCCCCCCGGCTCACCGGCACGCCGGCGGTACGCGGCGGACCGGGAAGCCATGAGCGAGCTGATGCGCGACCTCGTGGCCCACCGGCGGCGCGACCCGGGGCCCGACGCCGTCAGCGAGATGGTCGCGCACGCCGACGCCGCCGGCCTCGACGAGGGGCAGCTGACCTCCACCCTCTTCCTGCTGCTCGTCTCCGCCTACGAGCCCGTCAGCGACTTCGTCACGTCGAGCCTGTACGCGCTCTGGCAGCGCCCCGGTCTGCTCGCCGACCCCGACCGCGTCGCCGCCGGCCTCGACGAACTGCTGCGCTACACCTCGCCGCTGGCGGCCACCATGCCGCGCTTCGCCATCCGCCCGGCCGAGGTGTACGGCACGCGGCTCGAACCGGGGGACGCGGCGATCGTGCACATCGCCCTGGCCAACCGCGACCCGAACCGCTTCGCCGACCCCAACCGGCTCGACCTCGCCCGGCAGGCCGGCCAGGACCTCGTCTTCGCCCACGGCCCCCACTTCTGCCTCGGCACCCAGTTCGCCGTGCAGCTGTGCCGTACCGCCCTCGGCGCCGTCCTGCGCCGCCTGCCGGGGCTCGCGGCGGCCCAGCCGCTCGACACGCTGCCCTGGCAGCGCGGCTCGACCGGCGGCATCACCCATCTGCACGTCACCGCGGGGCTGTCCGCGCTGCCCGTCACCTTTCAGCCCCGGCACGCGGTGGTGTCCTGATGGCCCGCGTCACCGGCCTCTCGGTCCTCACCGCGTACGGCCGCGGCCCCGAGGCGCTGTGGAAGGGACTGGCCTCCACGACCCCGGCCACCACCCCGGTCGCCCGTTTCGACACCTCCCGCTACCGCGCCCACCACGCCGCGACGCTCCCCGGCACCCCCGACCTGTACGCGGAACTGGCCCACCTCGTCAGCGAGTCCTGCGACCAGGCCGGCCTGTCGGCCGACGACCGGGCCGCCACCCCGCTCGTCCTCGCCCTCCACGCGGGACCGGACACGGCCGCGCTGGCCGCCGAACTGGCGGGCTCCTGCGGCCTGCGCGAGGCGCTCACCGTGCACACCGCCGCCTGCGCCGCCTCGAACACCGCCATCACCGAAGCGGCCCACCTCATCGGGACCGGCGCCGAGCCGCGGGCCGTCGTCGCCGGCGGCAGCTTCGTCGACGCGAGCATGTTCGCCGCCTTCGACAGCGCCGGCATCCTCGCCCCGGACGGCGTCTGCCGGCCGTTCAGCGCCGGGCGCGACGGACCGGTGCTGGGCGACGGAGCCGCCGCCGTGGTCCTCGAACGGACCGGCACCGCGCGGCCGTGGGCCGACGTCCTGGGGTGGGGCAACGCCGCCGAGGCCCACCACGTCTGCCGCCCCCACCCCGAGGGGCGGGGACCCGCCGGGGCGATCGCCAAGGCGCTGCGGCGGGCCGGCGTCGAGCCCGGCCGGATCGGCTACGTCAACGCCCACGCGACCGCCACCCCCGCCTTCGACGCGGGTGAGGCCGCCGGCATCGTGCGCGCCCTCGACCCGCACGGCGTGCGCGTCCCGGTCAGCTCCACCAAAGCCCTGCACGGGCACTGCCTGGAAGCCTCGGGCCTGGTCGAGCTGGCCGTCTGCGCCCTCGCCTTCCAACAGCAGGAACTGCCCGTCAACGCCAACCACCTCGCTCCCGACGAGGACTGCCCCCTCGACCTCGTGCTCGACACCGGCCGCTGCCCGCGCTCCGGTTACGCCCTCAGCCTCAACAGCGGCTTCGGCGGCGTCTGTACGGCCCTCCTCCTGGCGGCGCCGTGAACCCGACCACCCCCTGCCGTACGACGACGTGAGTGCGGCAAAAGCTCCCATGAGGACGCCATGGAACTGATCGTCCAGAACCGGGCCCAGTGGCCGCCCCCGGACGACCCCTCGGCACGCCTGCCGGAGGTCCCGCGCTTCGAGACCTCCGCCTTCGCGCCCCTGCTGGTGGCCGTGGGCGAGCGCTGCCTGGCCGACCGGTACGGCGCGCCGCCGCTGCCCCCGGAGCTCGGGCCGCGCACCGCGCTCGTCCTGGCGGCCACCCGGGGCGACACGGTCACCCAGACCGCCATCGACGACGCGGTGGCCGAGGAGCGGCAGGTGCCCAAACCACTGCTGTTCCAGAACGTCCCCTCCACCGCGCTCGGCCACCTCAGCGCCGTCTGGGGCCTGACCGGCCCGCTCGTCTCCACGCTCGCCGTGGGCGGCCTGCCGGCCGCCGCGCATGCCACCGCCGCCCGCCTCGTCGCCGCCGGCGACGCCGACCAGGCCCTGGTCATCGCCGCCGACCCGGGCGACAGCCCGGCGGCACCCGGCGCGGCATGGGCCTACCTGCTCACCGCCGGTCCGTCCTGACGTCCGGTACCGACCGCTCCACCGGCCCGCCCGACCGCGGCCGCGCGCCCCGGCGCGGACCCACCGACACCCCACCCAAGGAACCCGATGCCCTCGAACCTGAGGCCCTCCACGGCCGAGTTGCTGTTCCCTTCGGTGCTGACCCCCGAAACCCTCGAAACAGCCGCCGGTCCCGTCGCCGTACGCCTCGACGACGCCTCCCTGGAAGCCGTCGCACGCTGCCACGAATACCTCCACACCTGCGTCGCGGAGGGCCGCGAAATCTACGGCACCACCACCGGCTTCGGGCCGCTGGTCGTCTACGCGGGCCAGGACGAGGGCGCGGACCAGTGCGAGAACGTGCTCAGCCACCTCGAAGTCGGCCAGGGCCGGGACCTCGACCCGCCGGTCGCCCGCGCCGCCCTCCTCACCCGCCTGTGGAGCCTGGCCCGCGGCCGGTCCGGCGTGGCCCCGGACGCCGTCGAAGCCCTCGTGGCGATGCTCGGCACGACCTTCGCGCCGGTGATCCCCGAGTACGGCTCGGTCGGCGCCAGCGGCGACCTCGCGCCCCTCGCGCACGCCATCCGCTCCCTCCAGGGGCGCGGCGACGCCTACCTCGGCACCACCCGCATGCCGGCGGACAAGGCCCTCGCCGAGGCCGGGCTGCGACCGGTGCGGCTCACCGGGCGGGACGCGCTGGGTCTGGTCAACGGCACGTCCGTCACCGCCGCCGTGGCCGGCCTCGCGCTCGCCCAGCTGCACCGCTCGGTCCGCGTCGGCACCGCGCTGACCGCCCTGCTCGCCGGGGTCCTCGGCTGCCGCCCGGACTTCACCGCCCCCGAGATCTTCGAGGCGCTGGGCCACGACGACACCGCGGAACGCGCGGCCGACCTGCGCGCCCGGCTGGCAGGCCACGAGCCCAGCGGCACCCGCGCCCTCCAGGAGCCGTACACCCTGCGCTGCGCGCCGCACATCCTCGGCGCGGCCGCGACCAGCCTGCGCCACGCCCGCCAGGTCGTCACCGACGACCTCAACGGCATCAGCGACAACCCGCTCTTCTTCCCCGAGCGGGACGTCGTCGCCCACGGCGGCAACTTCTTCGGCCAGCAGGTCGCCTTCGCCGCCGACCTGATGACCAACACCGCCGCCCAGGTCGCCAACCTCGCCGAACGCCAGCTGGACCTGCTGATCGATCCCCGGCGCAACGGCGGCCTCAACCCCGTGCTGGCCGAGGACCCCGGCCGTGACCACGGCGTCCAGGGCGTCCAGCTCGCCGCGACCTCCCTCGTGGTCGCCATGCGCCGCGACACCACCCCGTCGGCCATGCAGAGCGTCCCGACCAACTTCCACAACCAGGACATCGTCCCCTTCGGCACCCAGGCCGCGTTCACCGCGCTCCGGCAGGCCCGGACGCTGCGCCTGCTGCACGGCTCCCTCGCCGTCGCCCTGCGCCAGGCCGTCCACGTCGGCGCGCGGCGCCCCACCGCCGACGCGTGCGCCCAGGTCCTGGACGCACTCGGGCCGACCGTGTCCCGGGACCGGTCGTGGGCGGTGTCGGTGCGCGCCGCCGCCGACGTGCTCGACCGAGCCTGCTGACCCCGGGTTCCGCACCCGGACCCGGGCCTTCAGGGCCGGGGCACCACCATCACCTCGGTGCCCCGCGCCCGCATGGCCCGTACCTCCGCCGCCGGCAGCCCGTCGTCCACGATCAGCAGGTCGAAGTCGGTCAGCGGCGCCAGCGCGTACAGCCCGCCCTTGGTGAACTTGGTGTGGTCGGCGACCAGCACCCGCCGCGCGGCGCTCTCCATCATCGCCCGCTTGACCTGCACCGTCTCCGGTGAGGTGTGGTAGCAGCGGCCGTTGGTGACGGCGGTGGTGGACAGGAACAGCACATCGGCGCGGAAGGCCCGTACCGCGTCCGCCGTGTGCAGGCCCATGAACGCGTCGTACGCGGGGAAGTAGGCGCCGCCCAGCGTGATCAGCGAGATGCCGGGCTCCTTGGCGAGGGTGGTGACGGCCGGCAGCGAGTTGGTGATCACGGTCAGCGGCGCGTGCTCGGCGAACCGGTGCGCCAGCAGGAGGCAGGTGGTGCTGTCGTCGAGCAGGACGGTCTGGCCGGGCACCAGCAGCGTCGCCGCGGCCCGCGCCAGGGCCTGCTTGACCGGCGCCATGACCGCCATCCGGTCCGCCACGCTCCCGTGGAACTGCGCCGACGGGAGCCCGGTGGCGCCGCCGCGCACCTTGCGCAGCCAGCCCTGCGCCTGGAGCGCGTCCAGATCGCGGTGGGCGGTCATCAGGCTGATGCCGTACTCCTCGGCGAGGTCCGCGGTGCGGACGAAGCCCCGGGCGACGACCGCGTCACGCAGGCGGCGCCGCCGCTCCTCCTGGGCTTCGAGCCGGTCCATGGTGACTGCCTTCCGTGCCGTGCCGGGGCCGCCCTGCGGCCGGGGCGCGGCGTACGCCGTGTGAATTCGCCGCGTTATGTTCGCACGGACTTAACGTGGCGTGCGCGTGGGGCGCGGCTCCTACCGGCGCTATCGGTATGACACAACACGGCAGGCCACCGGCCCGATGCGAAGATTTCCGGCCACCATTGACGCCTGTTTCGGCCGGACTGTTGCATCGGCTCCGTCCGCTCCGCAGACCCCCTGCCGCCGTAGAAAGGGGAGATTCGATGACGAAACCTCCTCCGCGTTCGCTGATCACACGCCTGGGCATACCGCCGACCCTCGCCTGGGGCTACCTGGGCCTGCTCCTGTTCATGATCGGGGACGGGGTCGAGTCCGGTTATCTCTCGCCGTACCTGATCGACCAGGGCATCTCCGCGTCGCGGGTGGCGCTGCTGTTCACCGTCTACGGCATCGCGGCCGGCATCGCCGCCTGGCTCTCCGGCGTACTGTCCGAGCTGTGGGGCCCGCGCCGCGTCATGTGGGCCGGCCTCGCCGTCTGGTGCGCCTTCCAGGTCCTCTTCCTGACCGCGGCCGTGCCCCTGGCGAACTACCCCCTGATGATGCTGGCCTACGGCCTGCGCGGCCTCGGCTACCCGCTGTTCGCGTACGGGTTCCTCGTCTGGATCGCCGGCGTCGCGCCGCAGGCCCGGCTCAGCACCGCCATGGGCTGGTTCTGGTTCGCCTTCACCGGCGGCCTGCCCACCCTCGGCTCGCTGACCGCCAGCGGCCTCATCCCGCACATCGGCGCGTACGCCACGCTGTGGGCCGCCCTGGCCCTGGTCGCAGCGGGCGGCCTGATCGCGCTGCTGCTGGTCCGCGACGACCGTGGCGGCAGGCGGCCGCGCACCGGGGGCGACGGCCCGCTGGCCACCCTGGCGGGCAGCGTCACGATCCTGTGGCGCAATCCCCGGGTCGGCGCGGGGGCCGTCGTCCGCACCGTCAACACGGCCTCGCAGTTCGGCTTCTTCGTCATCCTGCCGGTGCATTTCACCCGGACCGTCGGCTTCAGCCTCACGCAGTGGCTGCACCTGCTCAGCGCGATGTTCGCGACCAACATCGTCGCCAACCTGCTCTGCGGGATGATCGGCGACCGGTTCGGCTGGCGCCGCACCATCGCCTGGTTCGGCGGCGCGGGCTGCACCGCCAGCACCCTGCTGCTGTTCTACGTGCCGCAGGCGGCGGGCGCCAACTTCCCCCTCGCCCTGGTGGTCGCCGCCTTCTACGGCGCTACGCTGGCAGGGTACGTCCCGATATCGGCGCTGATGCCCTCGCTGGAGCCGCGGCACAAGGGCCAGGCACTGGCGGCGCTCAACCTGGGCGCCGGGGCCAGCACCTTCGTCGGACCGGCCGTGGTCGCGGCCTTCGCGGGGCCGCTCGGCGTCGAAGGGGTGGTCTGGATCTTCGCGGGGATGTACGCGGCCGGCACCGCGCTCACCGTCTTCCTGAAGCTGCCGGACGAACCGGGCACGGACCGCGGGGCCGCGGCAGCCGCACCGGCGCCGTCCGCCCCGGCACCGGCGTGAGAGGACGCACCTGATGTCCGTACTGACCATCGACGTCGGCACCACGATGATCAAGTCGGTCGTTTTCGACGACCGGGGCCGGGAGACCGCCGTCTCCCGGCTCGCCACCGAAGTGCTCCGCCCCCGCCCCGGCTGGGCCGAGCAGGACATGGACGCCGTCTGGAACGCCGTCGTCTTCACCGTCCGCAACGCCCTGTCCGAACTCGCGGGCAGGCCGGGCCCCACCGACCCGGTCTGGTTGGTGTCCTTCACCGCCCAGGGCGACGGCGCCTGGCTGGTGGACGACCGGGGCCGCCCCACAGGGCCGGCGGTCCTGTGGTCCGACGGGCGGGCGGGCGACGTGGTCGGCCGCTGGCAGCGCGACGGCGTCCTGGAAGCCGCCTTCCGCCGCAACGGCTCGCTGACCTGCGCCGGCATGCCCAACGCGATCTTCGCCTGGCTGGCCGCCAACGACCCGGACCGGCTCGCCCGCTCCCACTCCTCGCTCACCGCCGCCGGCTGGCTGTTTTTGCGCCTGACCGGCGTCACGGCCATCGACGAGTCGGACGCCTCGGCGCCCTTCCTCGACCACGCCACCGGCGCGTACGACCCGCACGTCGTCGACCTCTTCGGCCTCACCGGGTACGAGCGGCTGCTGCCGAAGGTGCTGGGCGAGCACGAGCGGATCGCCGAGATCACCCACGAGGCCGCCGGGCAGCTCGGACTGCCCGCCGGGCTCCCGGTGGTCATGGCCCCGTACGACATCGCCTCCACCGCGCGCGGCGTCGGCGTCGTCAACCCGGGCCAGGCGTGCAGCATCCTCGGCACCACCCTGTGCACCGAGATCGTCCGCAAGAGCGTGGACACCACCGGCGAACCGTCCGGCATCAACATCGCCTACCGCGGCAGGGAACGCGTCCTGCGCGCCTTCCCGACCCTCAACGGCGCCGAGGTGCTCGGCTGGGCGGCGCGCATGCTGCACCTGTCCGGGCCGCCGGAACTGGCCCGGCTGGCCTTCGAGTCCGAGCCGGGAGCCCACGGCCTGATGTTCCTGCCGTACCTCTCCCCGGCAGGCGAGCGGGCGCCGTTCCTCGACGGGCACGCCCGCGGCGGATTCTGGGGCCTGTCCCTGGAACACACCCGCGCCGACCTGGCCCGCGCGGTCTTCGACGGCCTCTCGCTCGTGCTGCGCGACTCGCTGGCCGCCTCCCGTACCCACGTCACCGAACTGCGCCTGTGCGGTGGCGGCGCCAACAGCGACGCCTGGTGCGCGCTCATCGCGGACGCGACCGGCGTGCCGACCGCCCGCTCCGGCGACACCGAACTGGGCGCCAAGGGCGCCTTCCTCACCGGCCTGGTGCTGTCGGGCGCCGAGTCCAGCATGCACAGCGCCGCGTCCAAGTACGTACGGATGCGCACCGGTTGGGAGCCCGATCCGGAGCGCTCGGCCCGGTACGCGGAACTGTACGAGGACTTCCTGCACTGGCGCGCCCTCGCCCGCGAGGCGGGCTGGCGGCCCGGGGCCGCGAGAGAAGCGGACGGCGCCGCCGAAGCCCCCCACCGGCCGCCGGCCCTGGCCCGGCAGATCTCCGCACCACCCGAACACCTCGCCCAAGGAGCCCCCCACCGTGTCTGACGCCCTGACCGCCGACGCCGTCTGGCTCGGCCTCGACCTCGGCACGCAGAGCGCCCGCTGCGTCGCCGTCGACGGGACCGGACAGCTGCTCGCCGCCGCCTCCCGGCCGCTGACGAGCCACCGCGACGGCAGGCGCCACGAGCAGCGGCCCGAACAGTGGTGGAGCGCCCTGTCCGCCGCCTGCCGTACGGCCCTGGACGGTATCGACCCGGCCCGGATACGGGGCCTCGCCCTCGACGCCACCTCCGGCACGATCCTCCTGGCCGACGCCGACGGCACCCCGCTCACCCCCGGCCTCATGTACGACGACGGGCGCGCCGCCGACCAGGCCGCCGCCGTCAACCAGGCCGGGGGAGCGGTGTGGCAGGAACTCGGCTACCGCAGCATGCAGCCCTCCTGGGCGCTCCCCAAGCTGCTGTGGCTGCTGGAACAGGACCCCGGACTCGCCGCGCGTGCCCGGCTGCTGCACCAGGCCGACCTCGTCACCTGGCGCCTGACCGGCCGCCAGGTGCCGTCCGACGCCAGCCACGCGCTCAAGACCGGATACCACCTCGCCGACGAGCGCTGGCCGACCGAGGAACTGGCCGCGCTCGGCGTGCCCGCGAGCGTACTGCCGCAGGTCGTCCGACCCGGCACCGTCCTCGGCACGGTGTGCGCCGCGGCGGCCGGGGCCACCGGCATCCCGGAGGGCGTCACCGTCGTCGCCGGGATGACGGACGGCTGCGCCGCCCAGATCGGCGCCGGCGCCCTCGAACCCGGCGCCTGGAACTCGGTGCTGGGCACCACCCTCGTCTTCAAGGGAACCAGCCCGCACCTGATCCGCGACCCGGACGGCGTCGTCTACTGCCACCGCGGGCCGGACGGCAACTGGCTGCCCGGCGGCGCCTCCAGCTCCGGCGCCGGCGTCATCGCGCGGCACTTCACCCCGGACGACGGCGACGACCTCGACGCGCTCACCGCACGGGCCGCACGCGACGGCCGGGACTGGGACGCGGTCACCTACCCGCTGGTATCGGCGGGCGGCGAACGCTTCCCCTTCCGCGCACCGGACGCCGAACCCTTCACCCTCGGCGACGTGTCCACCCGCGCCCGGCAATTCCACGCCCACCTGCTCGGCGTCGCCTGCGTCGAACGGCTCTGCTTCGACTACCTCGACCACCTCGGCGCCCCCGTCGACGGGCCGCTGACCTTCACCGGCGGCGGCGCCCGCAACGCGTACTGGAACCAGCTCCGCGCCGACCTGCTCGGGCGCCCCGTCCGCCTGCCCGAACAGGCCGAAGGCGCCCTCGGCATGGCCGTGCTCGCCGCCACCTCCGGCGGCGTTCCCCTCCAGGAGGCCGCCGCCGCAATGGTCCGCACCGGTGCGCCGGTCACGCCCGACCCGGCCCGTACCGCCCGTCTGCTCCCCGCCTACCTCCGCTTCCTCGACGAACTGACCCACCGTGGCTGGCTCGGCCAGACCGTGGCCGACCACGCCCGCAGGAGGGCCGCACAGTGACCGACTTCATCCTCGTACGCCACGGCGAGACCGAGTGGCACGCCGAGAACCGCTACGCCGGGCTCACCGACGTCGCGCTGACCGGACGCGGTGAGGAGCAGGCCGCGGCCCTCGCCGACTGGGCCGCCACCGCCCGCCTGGACGCCGTCTGGTGCTCCCCGCTGTCCCGCGCCCGCCGCACCGCCGCCCCCGCCGCCGCGGCCTGCGGCCTCGTGCCACACGTCGACGCACGCCTCTACGAGGTGGACTTCGGCCGCGGCGAGGGCCTGACCAGGGACGAGATGCGCCGCCGCTTCCCCGAGGAGCTGGCGGCGTTCCTCGCCGACCCGGTCGGCCACCACCTGCCCGGCGGCGAGGACCCGCGCGCCGCCGCCGTACGCGCCGCCGACTGCCTCGCCGACATCGAGCGCGCCCACCCGGACGGCCGGGTGCTGATCGTCGCCCACTCCACCCTCGTCCGGGTCCTGCTCTGCCACCTGCTGGGCATCCCGCTCGCCGACTACCGCCGCGTCTTCCCGCAGCTCCTCAACGGCGCGCTGACCGAACTGCGCATTCGCGACGGCCAGGCGGCGCTGCTGCGCCTCAACGCTCCCGCCACACACACGCCGGTCGCCGCGCCCCTGCACTGACCCGCCACGACTCGCACACCAACGCCGTACACCCCCCAGTCCATTCCAGGAGAAACACCCCCATGAGCAGCCCCACCGTCCTCGCCGCCGGCAACCACTTCATCCTCCCCAGCCTGCTCACCGAGGCGGTCCGCGAGGCCACCGGCGGCTCGGTGACCGCCGGGCAGATCCGGGAGCTGCAACTGCCCTGGCCGCACACCCCGCTCGGCAAGGTCGCCGAGGTCGACGAGGCGTCCGGTACGGAGGACCAGCTCATCGAGGCGCTCCAAGGCGTCCGCATCTGCGTCACCGAACACGCCGCCCTCACCGAGCGCATCCTCGCCCACTGCCCGGACCTGGAGCTGTTCTGCGTCGGCCGCGGCGGGCCGGTCAACGCCAACCTGGAAGCCGCCACCCGGCACGGCGTCGCCGTCTGCTACGCCCCGGGCCGCAACGCCACCGCCACCGCCGAGCACACCCTGACCCTGCTCCTGGCGGCCGCCCGCGGCGTCGGCGACACCCACACCGACCTGCGCCAGGGCGTCTGGCGCGGCGACTACTACGACTACGACAAGTGCGGCATCGAGATCGAGGGCACCACCGTCGGCCTGATCGGGTACGGGGCGATCGGCAGCCGCGTCGCCAAGGTCCTGGCCGCCATGGGCGCACACGTCCTCGTCCACGACCCGTACGCCGCCCCCGCGGCGCTGGCCGGCGTCGCCGAGCAGGTCGGACTGGACGAGCTGCTGAACCGCTCGCGCATCGTCTCCCTGCACGCCCGCCTCACCGAGGAGACCCGCGGCATGATCGGCCGCGCGCAGCTCGCCGCCATGCCGCGCGGCTCCGTCCTGGTCAACTGCGCGCGCGGCGCGCTCCTGGACTACGAGGCGGTCTGCGACGCGCTGGAGTCCGGACAGCTCAGGGGCGCCGGCTTCGACGTCTTCCCCGAGGAGCCGGTCCCGGCCGCTTCCCGCCTGCTGACCGCGCCCGGCGTCGTGCTGACCCCGCACATCGCGGGCGGCAGCCGCCAGGTCGCGCACAAGGCCGCCCGCACCGTCGCCGCCGAGGCCGCCCGCTTCCTGCGCGGCGAGCCGCTCGCGCACTGCGCCAACCCGGCGGTGCTGGGCGGCTGACCGGCGCGTTCCCGGTACGACGAAGGGCCGCTCCCGGCTGGGAGCGGCCCTTCGTCTTCGGGTGCCTACCGGCGCCGCACCAGCGGGAACGGCAGCGTCTCGCGGATCGACAGACCGGTGAGGAACATGACCAGCCGATCCACGCCGATGCCCAGACCACCGGTCGGCGGCATCGCGTACTCCAGGGCCTGGAGGAAGTCCTCGTCCAGCTCCATGGCCTCCGGGTCGCCGCCCGCCGCCAGCAGCGACTGGGCGGTCAGCCGGCGCCGCTGCTCGACCGGGTCGGTCAGCTCCGAGTAGGCGGTGCCCAGCTCGGTGCCGAACGCCACCAGGTCCCATCGCTCGGCGACCCGCGGGTCCTTGCGGTGCTGGCGGGTCAGCGGCGAGACGTCGGTGGGGAAGTCCTTGTAGAAGGTGGGCAGCGTGGTCTTCTCCTCGACCAGCCGCTCGTACATCTCCAGGACGATGTCACCGCGGCCCATCTCGGCCTTCACCGGAACCCGCGAGGCGTTGCACAGGCGGCGCAGCACATCCGGGTTCGTGTCCGCGTCGACCTCTTCGCCCAGGGCTTCCGAGATCGCGCCGTAGACCGTCTTGACCGGCCAGATGCCCGAGATGTCGTGCTCGACGAGCTTGCCGTTCGCGTCCGCCTTGCGGGCGGTGGCGCTGCCGAACGCGGCGACCGCCGCGCCCTGGATCAGCTCCCGGGTCAGGTCGAGCATCACGTCGTAGTCGGCGAACGCCTGGTACGCCTCCAGCATCGTGAACTCGGGGTTGTGCTTGTAGGAGATGCCCTCGTTGCGGAACGTGCGTCCCATCTCGAAGACCTTCTCCATACCGCCCACGCACAGCCGCTTGAGGTACAGCTCCGGCGCGATGCGCAGGTACAGGTCGAGGTCGTAGGCGTTGATGTGGGTCTGGAACGGACGCGCGTTGGCGCCGCCGTGGATCTGCTGGAGCATCGGCGTCTCGACCTCCAGGTAGCCGCGCTCGATCAGACCCTGGCGCAGCGCCTGCACCGCGGTGCTGCGGGCCCGCAGGTTGTCCCGCGAGTCCGGCGAGACGACCAGGTCCACGTAGCGCTGGCGGACCTTGGCCTCCGGGTCGGTCAGACCGCGCCGCTTGTCGGGCAGCGGGCGCAGGCACTTGGCCGTCAGCCGCCAGTGCGTGACGAAGACCGTCAGCTCGCCGCGGTCGCTCGCGCCGACCTCGCCCTCCGCCTCGATGTGGTCGCCGAGGTCGATGTCGGCGCCGAAGCGCTCCAGCTCCTCGGCGCCGGTGCCCTCGCGGGTCAGCGCGACCTGGAGGTCGCCGGACCAGTCGCGCAGCACGGCGAACAGCACACCGCCGTGGTCACGGGTGAGCAGCACCCGGCCGGCGATCCGTACGACCTTGCCGGTGTGCGTACCGGACTCCAGGTCCGGATGCTCGTCGCGGACTTCGCCGAGCGTGTGCGAGCGCTGCACGCCGACCGGGTACGGGTCGGTGCCCTCCTCGCGCAGCCGCTCCAGCTTGCGGTGCCGCACGCGGACCTGCTCCGGCAGCGCCGCCAGCTCCCGCTCGCGCAGCTCCTCCTCGCTCGCCGGGGGCTGCTGCACCAGGCCCAGCTCGTCCAGCGACGGCAGGTTGGCGGTGCTGGCCGGGGTGAGCGCCCGCTTCTTGTGGCCCTTGCCCCACAGCTTGCCCAGGCTCGGTACGGCCACGAAGCCCTCGGCGATGCCGGAGGCCAGGCCGATACGGGCCAGGGCGCCGGTGTCGGAGTAGCACAGGAAGCGCGGGTACCACTCGGGGGCGTACTTCGCGTTGGAGCGGTACAGCGCTTCGAGCTGCCACCACTTGGAGAAGAACAGCAGCAGCTTGCGCCACACCTTCAGGATCGGCCCCGCGCCGATGCGCGCGCCCTCCTCGAAGGCCGACCGGAAGACCGCGAAGTTCAGCGAGATGCGGCGCACGCCGATTTGCCCGGCGTGCGCGCACAGCTGCGCGACCATGTACTCCATCACGCCGTTGGGCGCGCTGCGGTCGCGGCGCATCACGTCCAGCGAGATGCCGTCCTTGCCCCACGGCACGAAGGACAGCAGGGCGATCATGTTGCCGTTGCCGTCGAACGCCTCGGCCAGCAGGCAGTCCCCGTCCTCGGGGTCGCCGAGCCGGTCCAGCGCCATCGAGAAGCCGCGCTCGGTCTCGGTGTCGCGCCAGGCGTCGGCCCGGTGGATGACTTCCTGCATCTCGGCGTCGGACAGCTCGGAGTGCCGGCGGACCCGGAAGGTGGCGCCGGTGCGCTCGACGCGGTTGACGGCCTGGCGGGTCACCCGCATCTCGCGGCCGTCCAGGTCGAAGTCCTTGACGTGCAGGATCGCCTCGTCGCCGAGCTGCAGCGCGCTCAGACCGCTGCGCGCGAACGCCTTGGCGCCGTCCTCGCTGGCGCCCATGACGGCGGGCTGCCAGCCGTAGCGCCCGGCGACCTTGAGCCACTCCTCGATGGCCGGGGTCCACGCCTCGCGGTCGCCGACCGGGTCACCGCTGGCCAGGCAGACGCCGGCCTCCACGCGGTAGGTGACGGCGGCCTTGCCGCTGGGGGAGAAGACGACGGCCTTGTCGCGGCGGGTGGCGAAGTAGCCGAGCGAGTCCCGGCCGCCGTAGCGGGCCAGCAGCGCCCGGATGCGGGTCTCCTCGTCACCGTGCAGCGCGGCCTCCATGCGCTGCGAACGGAAGAGCGTCAGGGCGGCGTTCAGCAGCGCCACCGCGCCGAACAGGCCGAGCAGGAAGATGATCCAGTGCGGCGGGTGCCCGTGGAACTGCCGTCCGCTCAGCAGGCCGCCGCAGACCCGGTCGGCCGCCCACAGCAGCCGGCTGTCCGCGCCGTGCTCCAGGTTGCCCGGGAAGAGCGACACCAGACCCCAGCCGACGAGGATCGACACGGCCAGGCCCGCGACCAGCACGCCGGCGGCGCGCCAGAACGCGCCGCGGCGGGTGACCGCGTAGAACTCGCGGTGCGCGACCAGCAGCAGGATCAGCGCGGCCGAGCACAGCACCAGGGAGAAGAAGTACTCCCAGTAGCCGTCCACGACGAGGATCGCGTCCGTCAGCGTCACCAGCACCATGTAGACGACGGCGAACCACAGTGCGACCCGTTTGCGCGCGGTCATGGCCGCGGCCAGCAGGAAGAGGAAGACCGCGTACGCGAGGTTCGGTTCGACCACGATGGTCAGGGTGTCCAGCCAGTAGATGACCGGTTTCAGGCCGCGCCGCAGCGGCCCGATCAGCGCCGTGACGGCGCAGAACAGCCCGAGAAGGCTGAAGAAGATGGCGAAGCCGTTGGGCACGCGGCGACTGAAGCGCGCCCACGCCGTTATTTGGTCCTGGTCCTGCACGGTGCTCATTCCGTCACATTAGGCTCTGTAGGGGGTCAGCTGCTCGATGGGAGGGCGCTCTTCTTCTGCCACTGGGACCAGTCGACCATCCAGTCCCCGAAACCGTTGTTCTCGGCCGCCCTCCCCCGTACGGAGGAACCGGTGACCTCGAACGGGTCTCCGACGCGCACCTTGGAGTAGAGCCAGTCGGCGTCGGCGTCGGTCAGCCCGATGCAGCCGGAACTGTTGTTGACGCGGCCCACCTTGTCGGCGTTCCACGGCGCCGCGTGCGCGTAGGTGCCGGAGCTGGTGAGCTTCATGGAGTCGCGGACCATCTTGTCGTACGCGTCGCCCAGCCCCACGGTCTCGGAGTTCATGTTGATCGTGCCCTCCTTCGCCAGGAGCGGGAAGATGCCCGTCCAGGTGGAGTGCTGCGCGTCCGGCTTGCCGGCGGAGAAGGGGATGTCCTTCACCTCCTTTCCGTTCTCGTTGAACGTCAGGTGCTTGCTGTCCAGATCCACCTTGATCACCTGGCTCGCGCCGATGGTGAAGTTCAGGTCGTAGTCCTTGGCGAAGTACCGGCCGCCGCCGGAGTCCACGCCGTTCAGGTCGGCACGCAGCCCGACCTTGGTTCCCGGTTTCCAGTACTCCTTCGGCCGCCAGTCCACGCGGTCCTTGCCGGAGAGGTCCTTCACCCAGCCCCACGAACCGGTCGTGCCGTTGTCGGTGGTGACCTTGAGGTGCCTCTCCACGGCGGCCTTGTCGGTCACCGGGAAGTCGAAGGCGACCGAGACGGGCTGGGCCACACCGACCGTGGCGCCTTGCGAGCCGGGGCTCAGCTCGACCTTGTTGAGCTTGTCGGCCTTGGCGGTGGTCAGGGACTCCTTGACCTCGTTCGTGCCGCCCTCGGCGTTCTTCGCCTCGACCGCCACCGAGTACTTGGTGCCCGGCGCGGTCGGCTCGCCCGAGGTCCACACCTTGCCGCCGTCGCCCAGCCCGCCGGGCAGCCGGCGGCCCTTCGGGTCCGTGACCACGACCTTGACGAGGCTGCCGCCGGCCGCGCTGACCCGCAGCTTGTCGCCCGCCTTCACGGTCCGGGTACCGTTCGCCGCCCCCAGCGACACCCGTACCGGATCGCCCTTCGAGGCGGACGCGGCAGGGCCTCCGCAGGCGGTCAGCGCGAGGATGCCGAGCAGCGGCACCAGCGCCGGCACGGCGCGTGCGAGCCGCGGCGGCCGGTGGCCGTGCGGGGCGGGGGCAGGACTCATGGGCGTGCTTTCCGTGTGCGGTCCGGCGGGTGTCGGCCGCTAAGACGAAAACCACCTATGTTTCGTTGCGGTGCGTGACGTGATCCATGACACGCCGCGCCACCGGAGCGCGACGCGCTCGCGCGGTGGCGTGGTCCCGGCACCCCAGGTGTCCCTGCTCGCTGTCCCAGCGGTTCCTTCCGGTCGCTCGTCCCTACACCGTTGACGACGCTCCCGCCCGCCCCTACGGTTCCCGCGTGTATCGCTTACGGGCCGCCGCGGCGGCGACAGCAGCGCTTTTCCTCACCTCCACGGCATGCGGAAGCGACGGTTCCGGGTCCGGCGACGGCAACGGCACCGACAGCATCGAGATCGGCGCGCTCTCCATCGTGGACACCGCGCCGGTCCACCTGGCCGCTTCGCACGGCTTCTTCGCCCGGCACGGCATCAAAGCCAAGATCACGCCGGTCCAGGGCGGCGCGTACAGCGCCTCCGGCGTCGTCAGCGGCCAGTTCGACTTCGGCTTCAGCAACACCACCACCCTGCTCACGGCCCGCGAACAGGGACTGCCCCTGAAGGCCGTGGCCAACGGCGTGGCGTCCACCGGGCAGGCGGGGCCCGGCAAGGACTACAGCGCCGTCCTCGTGCCCAAGGGCAGCGCCATCAAGTCGGCCAAGGACCTGCCCGGCCGCAACATCGCCGTCAACCAGCTGAAGAACATCGGCGACACCACCATCAGGGCCGCGGTGCGCCGGGCCGGCGGGGACCCGGAGAAGCTGAAGTTCACCGAGATCCCGCTGTCCGACATGCCGGCGGCGCTCGCCGCCGGGCGGGTGGACGCCATCTGGACGGTGGAGCCCTTCCAGACCCAGGCCATCGACCAGGGCGCCCACGACGTGTGCTGGCCCTTCGCCGAAGCCGTCGACGACCTCACCGTCGCCATGTACTTCACCAGCGAGAAACTGCTCCGCGACAAGCCCGACCTGGTCAAACGCTTCACGGCCGCCATCAACGACGCGCTGGCCCACGCCCGCGCCCACCCCGAAGCGGTCCGCGCGGAACTCGGCAAGTACACCAAGATCCCACCCTCGGTCGTCAAACGGATCGTGCTGCCGAAATGGCCCACCGCGATCAACCGCGCGTCCGTGCGGAGCATCGCCGACCTGGCGCGCAAGGACGGCGTACTGAAGAAGCCCGCCGACGTCGGCGCCCTGCTGCCGTGACCCGCCGGGCCGAGCGCGCCGGAGCGCCGCTGAGCGCGCCGCGCACCGCCGCCCTCGGGCTCGCCGGCCTGGCCTGCCTCTTCGCCGCCGCCGAGGCCGTACCCCGGCTCGGCCTGGTCGACCCGCGCCACCTGCCGCCCGCCACCGCCGTCCTGCGCCGCCTCGCCGCCGAACTGGGCGACGCGACCCTGTGGACCGCGCTCGGTGAGACCCTGCGCGCCTGGGCCCTCGGACTCGCCATCGCCTGCTGCCTGGCCGTCGCCCTCGGCGTACTCATCGACGCCGTACCGGGGCTGCGCGCCGTCACCGCCTCCACCATCGAGTTCCTGCGCCCCATCCCGTCCGTGGCGCTGATCCCCCTGGCCACCCTCCTGTTCGGTGCCGAGACCGGCTCCACCCTGCTCCTCGTGGTCTACGCCTCCTTCTGGCAGGTGCTCATCCAGGTGCTGTACGGCGTGGCCGACGTGGACCCGGTCGCCCGGGACACCGCCCGCAGCTACCGCTTCGGCCGCTGGGCCCGCCTGCGCCACCTCGTGTGGCCGACCGCGCTGCCGTACGTGATGACCGGCCTGCGGCTGGCCGCCGCGGTGGCGTTCATCCTCGCCGTCACCGCCGAACTGGTCATCGGCAGCCCCGGGCTGGGGCTGCGCATCCAGCTCGCCCAGTCCGGCGGCGCGGTCACCGACGTCTACGCGCTGATCGTGCTGGCCGGCCTGGTCGGGGTCGGCGTGAACGCGGCGGTGCGGGCCGTCGAGCGCCGGGTGCTGGCCTGGCACCCGTCCGTACGGAGCGAGGCGGCGCGGTGAGCCCGGCGGGGAAGCGGCCCGCGGCGGCGGGCGTGCTGCGCCGGGCGGGCCTGCGCCTCCTGCGCGTCCTGGGCCTGCCCGTCCTGCTGGTCCTCGGCTGGTGGGCCTACAGCTCGGCGAGCCCCGCCTACTACCTGCCGACGCCCGGCCGGGTCGCCACCGCCTTCACCGAGGTCTGGTTCTCGGCCCGGATCACCGAGGACGTCCTGCCCAGCGTGGGCCGGCTGCTCACGGGCTACGCGCTCGCCGGCCTGCTCGGCGTCGCCCTCGGCGTGGCCATCGGCTCCTCGCGCACCCTGCGGGCCGCCGCCGAACCCGTCCTGGAGTTCTTCCGCGCGATACCGCCACCCGTCCTCGTCCCCCTCATCATGCTGCTCGCGGGCCTGGACACCGCGATGAAGGTGCTGGTCATCGTCTCCGGCTGCGTCTGGCCCGTACTGCTGAACACCGTCGAGGGCGTGCGCGCCGTGGACGAGGTGCTCGACGACACCGGCCGCTGCTTCGGGCTGCGCGGACCCGCCCGGCTGCGCCACCTCGTCCTGCCCGCCGCGAGCCCGCAGATCATGGCGGGGCTGCGGCAGGCCCTGTCCATCGGCATCATCCTCATGGTCATCGGCGAGATGTTCGCCAGCACCTCCGGCATCGGCTACACCGTCGTCCTCTTCCAGCGCGGCTTCGCCATCCCCGAGATGTGGAGCGGCATCGTCGTCCTCGGACTGCTCGGATTCGGCCTCTCGCTGGCGTTCGGTGCCGCCGAACGCCGCATACTGGCCTGGCACTCGGCGCGCGGCGGGGAGCGGGGACGGCATGCTTGAGGTCACCGGACTGGGCAAGGTGTACGAGGAGCGCGGCGGCGTCGAGGCGCTGCGGAAGATCGACTTCCGGGTGGACGGCGGCGACCTGGTCTGCGTCGTGGGACCGTCCGGCTGCGGCAAGACGACGCTCCTCAAATGCGTCGCCGGGCTGCTGTCGCCGACCGCGGGCGAGGTGCGGGTCGCGGGCCGCCGCGTCACCGGCCCGCCGCCCGGCATGGCCGTCGTCTTCCAGGAGTACGGGCGCAGCCTCTTCCCCTGGATGACGGTGCGCAAGAACGTCGAACTCCCGCTGCGCGAGAAGAAGGTCCCCGCCCCGCGCCGCCGCACGCTGGTCGACGAGGCACTGTCCGCCGTCGGCCTCGCCGACGCCGCCGCGGCCCACCCCTGGCAGCTCTCCGGCGGCATGCAGCAGCGCGTCGCCATCGCCCGCGCCATCGCGTACGAGCCGCAGGTGCTCCTGATGGACGAGCCGTTCGCCGCCGTGGACGCGCAGACGCGCGCCGAACTGGAAGACCTGCTGCTGACCCTGTGGCGCCGGCTCGGCGTGACGACGCTGCTGGTCACCCACGACATCGACGAGGCGGTCTACCTGGGGCGGCGGGTGATCGTACTGTCCTCGGCGCCCACAGTCGTCCACGAGGACCTCCCCGTCGACCTGCCCGCCGCCCGCGACCAGATCACCACCCGCTCGTCCCCCCGCTTCGCCGAACTGCGCGCCCACGTCTACGCGCAGATCAAGCACGCGAAGGGGGGCTAGACCCCGCTGTACCAGGCGCCCGGGGCGTCAGTGGGCCAGGAGAGGGCCGCACGCGAGGAAGGCCAACAGCAGCACCGAGCACAGCACCTCCACGGCGCCGGCCACCGCGATCCGCAGGCCGCGTCCGGGCAGCGTCACGGCGCGCAGGCAGAACAGTGCGAAGGGCACCGCCAGCCACAGGTCGAGTGAGGCGGCGGCCACCACCGCGAGTCCGTGGTACACGCCCGACGCCACCCGGAAGGACTGGTTCCCCCGCTCCCGGATCATGGTTTTCACGTAGAGCACGGTCCCGGCGAAATACAGCAGACAGGCCAGGGCGGCCGGCCAGGCGCCGGAATCCACGGTGTCGCCGCCCAACCGGTCGGAGACGACCAGCATTCCGCAGGCGGGCACGACCGCCGCGATTCCGTTGACCGTGGCGCGTTCCTCGTTCCGGTGTGCGTAGACGATATTGACGGCAAAGAAAGGCGCCGCGCACAAAGCGGCGACCAGCAGCCAGGGATGTGCCACGGCAAGCGGAACGGCACAGGCGGCAAAGGCCGCTGCGAATCCGGCCAGCGGCGCGCGATGGCGGAGCGGCGCTCGGGGGTTACGGGATATCCGGCGCAGCCGGACGTACTGCTGGGCGTGGAACGCCGCGCAATAGGCGAGCAGCCACGCGGGCAGCAGCACGGCATGCCACCCGTCGAACCCGCCGAGCAGGGCTCCCGCCAGGAACGGCATGAGGAGCATGGCCCAGGCGCCGTGCTGGTTCGGTAGCCAGCGGCGCAGCACGCGCCGCACCCGCGATGTGCTCATCCCATGAATATAGGCGGTGGCCCACACGGTTCGGACGCGGTCCGGTCCCGGACCAAAGGCCTCTGAACCAGGGGCAATAGGCCCTTTCGCGCCAGGGCTGCCCGCATTTCGCGCGAGCCGCGGAACGCGGAATGCGGCCGGTGCCGTCCCGCTTCGTCCGGTGACCCGCAGTGATCACCTGGATGGCGCATCGGCAGAGCCACGGGGAAAGGTGCGGAATAAGCCAAACTGGCGCACGTTGTCGTCCGTTCGGGCGGCGGGTGAGGAGGTTTGTCGTGGCTATTTCGATCTCGGTCGTCGTGCTGCTCGTCGTGCTGACCGTCGTATTCCTGCGCAGCGGTCGGCTGAAGTTCACACACGCCCTCGTGTGCATGCTGCTCGGCTTCTATCTGGCGAGCAGCAATCTGGCGCCGGACATCCAGAACGGCCTGTCCGGCGCCGCGGACGTCGTGAGCAGCGTCCGGCCGTGAGCGCGCCCCGGAGTGGCGCTCCGGGTCACCCCCGCGCGAACACGCCGACCGCGTTCGGCACCGGCCGCTCCGCACCCCCCGAGGGGTGATTGCGCACGGTCGCGCCGGGGCTGCCCGGCGCGCGCGTGACCAGGGTCGAGGAACCGCCACCGTCCAGGTTGACCGCGTTCCGGGCGCCCAACCGGTCCATCACGTCGGCCAATTCACGTACCGTCATGCCCGCCCGGCCGGGCGCACCGTCGAGCGCGAGCAGGAACAGCGTGCGGCCGCCCGCGCCGGCGCCCGCGGAGGTCCGTACGGCCGGGGTGACCGTGTCCAGGCCGTCCAGCGGCCGGTCGTGCCGCACGATCGGGAAGCCGCCGACGGCGAAGCGCGGCGGTACGGGCCGGGACCCGACCAGGTGGTGGCCGATCCGCACCCGGTCGCCGACATGCAGCTTGCGCAGCCGCCGGGCGCCCTCCTCCCGGCCGACGAGCGTGGTCGTGCCCCGGGCGATGCCGCCCCGGCCGGGCACCTGCGCGACGCCCGTCACGCGGCCGTGCCGGACCGTGACCTCGTACGTCTCCGTGCTGCACGGCGCCGCCCGGTCGGTGTCCGTGCCGCAGGTCGCCCGGACGCGCGAGGCCGGCCCCCAGCGCGAGGTGAACGCGCCGATGCCGTTCACCGGCAGCGCGTACTGGTTCAAGCCCTTGAGCGGGAGCGCGCCGTCGGCGGTCAGCGCGGCCCCGCGCAGGGACAGCCGGTCCAGGCGCGCGCGGCGGTCGTAGCCGACGGCGATGACGTCCCTGGTGTTCGTGCCGGGCGGCAGAGCCGGGCCGAAACGCTGTCCGTCGGGTACCGCCGCCTTCAGGTGACGGCCGGAGGCGATGGCCGGGCCGACCGGGGCACCGGTCGCCTCGACTCCGGGGTGCTGGGTCTCGGTTATGTTGAAGAAGTCCCCGTTCACGGCGGCCACGGCGGCCCGGGCGTCGGCCAGCCGGGAGACCGGGGCCCGCGCGCCGACCGCGCCGGGGTACAGCAGGTCCACCGCGACACGCGGGTCGGCCAGGTCCACCGTCAGGAGGTGGCCGTGCGCGGTACCGCGCGCCACCACCACGTCGAACGCGCGGTACGTCACCCCCGGCGCGAGCCGGACCGCGCGACCGAGCCGCAGGGTGTCGTCCGCGGTGGTCCCGGCCGCCACCCCGCTCCCGGCCACCCCGCTCCCGGCGAGTACGCCCCACGCCGTCAGCACCGTCAGTCCCGCGCGCACACGAACGAATCGATTCCTCACGATTCCCCCAGACGTCGCGGCAACTGTCCCATGGGCACGAGGAGCCCACTATGGCCCGGAGGTATCAGAAATCCGTACAACCGCCGTACGGTCGTCGTGTCGCCCCGGCCTCACCCGGAGACGGGGCCGGCGAGCCCGGTCTCCCAGGCCCAGGCGGCGATGCCCACCCTGTTGCGCACGGCCAGTTTGGCCTGGATGTTGGCGATGTGGGTCTTGACGGTGCCCGCGGAAATGAACAGCTCGGCGCCGATCTCGGCATTCGTCAGGCCCCGGGCGACGAGCCGGGTGATCTCCCGTTCCCGGTCGGTGAGCGGATCGGCGGCGTCCACCGCCGGCGGCGGGGCCAGGCGGTGCAGCAGCCGCACGGTGACCTGCGGGCTGATCAGGGTGTCCCCGGCCATCGCGGCCCGTACGCCCTCGATCAGCAGGCCGGGCCCCGAGCGCTTGAGCAGGAAGCCGCAGGCCCCGTGGCGCAGCGCGGCGTGCACGTAGTCGTCGTGGTCGAAGGTGGTGACGACGATGACCCGCAGCGGGTTCTCCGCCTCCGGGCCGGCCAGGAGGCGGGTGACTTCCAGACCGTCGAGGCAGGGCATCCGGATGTCGGCGAGGACCACGTCGGGGGAGAGGGAGCGGGCGAGTTCCACGGCGGTGCCGCCGTCGGCCGCGGTCCCCACCACCGTCATGTCCGGCTGGGAGTCGAGTATCAGCCGGAAACCGCTGCGCACGTCCTCCTGGTCGTCGGCGATCAGGATGCGGGTGGGCGCGTTGGCGGGGCGCGGGGGCACGGTCATGGTGTGAGTCCGGGGAGGGGGGAGGCGGATGCGGAGGTGGGTAGGGGGTTGGCGGGTAGGGGGTTGGCGGCGACGGGGTTGGCGGGGAGGATCACGGTCAGGCGCCAGCCGTTCTCGTACGGCCCGGCGTCGAGCGAACCGCCGAGCGCCTGCACCCGCTCGGTCAGGTGGATGAGGCCTTGCCCGCGGTCGCGGCGGCCGAGCGGGGAGGCGCCCGGGCGCGGGGGCGTGTCGTTGGTGACGTGGATCGCGACGGCCGGGCCGTCCGCCTCCCCGGCGGGGCCGACGGTGACGGTGGCGAGGGCCGCGTCCGGCGCATGCCGGCGGATGTTGGTCAGTGCCTCCACGACGACGCGGTACGCCGTCGCCGCGGCCTCGCGCGAGAGCGCCCCGGCCACCCCGGGCGCGATGTCGAGGCGGGCGCGGGTGCGGCCGGTGTCGCCGAACCTCCGCACCGTGTCCGGTAGTTGGTCGAAGCCGGGCGGAGCCTCCCGGGCGAGGGCGGGCTCCGGTTCGTCGCCGTCCGAGGCGCGCAGCATCCGTACCGTACGGTCGATGGAGGCCAGCGCGCCGAGACCGGCCCGCTCGATCCGCTCCAGGGCCGCGACGGCCGCCCCCGGGTCGTGCTCGGCCACGAACCGGGCCGCCTGGGCCTGGACCACGATGCCGCTCACGTCGTGGGCGACGAAGTCGTGCAGATCGTGGGCGAGTTCGAGCTGCTGGGCGCGGCGCGCCGCGAGCACCGCACGGCGCTTGCCGGACTGCATCGCCCGCGGGTAGCCGCCGGCTATCGACGCGCCGAGGACGGGCAGTGACCAGAAGGCGGCTATGCCGAGGTGCTCGAAGAAGGACGCCTCCGGTATGAGGCACAGGGTCCACAGCGAGACCGCCGACCCCGCGCACACCGTGCCCGCCACCACCTGCCGCGGCGGCGCCCAGCGGAACGTCGCGACCAGCAGCACCGTCAGCAGCCCGGACGCCACGAGCAGCCAGTAACCACCCGCGAGATCATCGGAGGCCGGCGTGGCGAAGGCGGCCACGAGTTGCAGGATTCCGGCCCCCGTGGTGGCCGCGCCGATCCACCCGCGCGAGCGCGGCCAGGAGACGATCCCGCCGAGCAGGATGCCGACGGCGGCGAGCGCGGGCACGGTCGCATACGCCGGGGCTGCCGCCGCGAGGTGCAGTGTTACTGCCGCGACGAGGCCGGCGACGGCGAGCCCGCCCAGGACGGCCCGGTCCCAGCGTCCGTCACGTCCCCGCACTCGCGCCGCCGCGCTCGCGCGGGCCCGCGTTCTTTCCCATATGTTCCGTCGCACTGCCCAGCCCCCCGAAATCCCCGCCCGTTGTCCGACACCACGAGCATAAAGATCTGCCCGCCCGTGGTCTCTCTGCCGATCGGCAGAGAAACCACGCTGGTCAGGGCCATTGATCTGCCGATCGGCGGATGGTGGCGAACTCCGGCCGGGGCGGAAGCTGATCTCGGCAGCCGGCGGGCACAGCGGTCGGGGCCACCGACGACGGTGCGAGCGGCCGTGAGCCGCCACGACGAGGGAGTTCGCCATGTTCCGTTCATTCACCACTCCGCGCTCCGCAGCGGACCGCGCGGGCCGGACCGCCGGGATGGGCACGGACGGCCGGGTGCCCCGCCGCCTCGTGCGAGGGCTCGTCGCCACCGCAGCCGCCCTGGCGGCCATGGGGACCTGCCTGGCCACCACCGCCACCGCCGGCCAGCAGACCACGCCGGCCGCCCACCCGAAGACGGCGGCGAAGGACACAGCGAGAGAGGCGAGCCTCACCGGCGCCGCGAAGATGTACCGCGCGGACGGACAGCGGGTCCGCTTCTCCTTCGACGCGCACGGCTTCGGCCCCGAGGAGGCCGGCGGCACCCCACGCGGTACCTTCCGCTTCAGCCACTTCACCGCCGACGGCAAGGAGGGCGCGCACTTCGAAGGCCGCATCGACTGCCTGATCACCGGCGGCCCGGTGGCCACCGCGACCGGCGTCATCACCCGCTCCGACCACCCCGACGGCCGCGTCGTCGGCAAGCGCGTCGGTTTCACCGTCTACGACAACGGCACTCACGACCGCCTCGGCTACAGCTGGGCCGCGAACTCCATACCGGAGATGACGGTGCCCAAGTGCCTGAGCGCCGCCCCGTACGAGACCGTCGGGACCGGTGACTTCACGGTGCGGCATGTCATGCCGCCGGTGCCGACCGGTCGCTGACCACCTGACCGGTACGGCGGCGCGGAAAACGGGACCGCTCCTCCGGCCCGGGCCGGAGGAGCGGGAGCTTCACGGGGACGGGGCGCGTCTGGGGACTCGCGCCGTAGCGGTACCGGTGGGGGATGGCAGCGTGGACCGTGTCGGCCTGCGTCAGGCCTGCGCGCCCGCCGGGGGAGTGGTCGGGCAGACCACGCGGGTGGCGGGGGTGTAGAAGGTGCCGTCCTTGGCGGGCAGGCCGCCGGCGAACTCGTAGTAGATGTACGAGTAGAAGGCGACGTCGGGGTAGCCGCATGAGGAGTCGGCAGCGATCTTGTAGGTCATCGTGACCTTACGGGTGGCGCCGGGGGCGATCGGCACGGAGTACGAGGCGCCCTGGCCCGCGGTGCACGTCACTCCGGGGTCGGCAGTACAAGCGCCCCAGGTGTACTTCAGGCCGCTGGCCGTGGAGGTCTCCCACGTGGGCTGGAAGGACTGCCACACGAACCGCACGTCGGCGGTGCCGGTGTTGGTGAAGGTCATGGTCACGGTGACGTCCGAGCCGGGGGTGGCTTGCGTCTTGTCCACGGTGAAGGCGAGCGCCGGGGTGTCCGCTGCCGCGGCCGGGGAGGCGGCGCCCAGCCCGAGGACGGAGACGACGAGGGAGAGGAGGGCGGCCAGGCCGACCCTGCTGAATCTGCTCATTGTTCTGCGCATGACCAGGGAGCGTAAGGCGTGATCCGTCTTTTGGGGCCGTTAGGAGAGAACCTGTTTTTTCCGCCGATAAGGTCTGGCCATGCCCCAAATGCCGTCCTGACGGCCTGAATTGCGCGAAGCGGCCGGAACCGTGTGCCGGTGTGCTACTCCCAGGCCGCCTTCGCCGGGCGCGACGGCGTCGTCCGGCGGCGCGCCCACGAGGCCCGCCGAAGGTCGTAAGGCTTTGCACAAGGGAGGAAGGCGGGCGGATGGACGATGGCGGACTCCGCGTGAAAACGCGCTCGCTGACCCGGTGTCCGAGGGCGAACCCCCAGGCAGGGCGCGGGCGAGCCCTGCCGGGCGGGACGCATGAGCCGGGCGTGCCACGAGAGTCACGGCGGTAAGGGGGGACGAGTGAAGCGGCGTCGGCGGGTCTCCCGACGGAGTCCGTAACGCTTCGCCCGCGGGCGGCGGCGGGGCCGGACCGCTGCGGCCGCCTTGTTCCGGAGTGGTTGTGTCCGCGCTCTCGGTGTCCGGTCGGAGCTGCCGGGGCTGGCGTAAAGCCGCCGCACCGGAGGGAGGGGAGGGCGCGGTTCCGCGTCCGGATGGGTAATGACGTCTAGCCAGGAGGTTTCTGTGGCTGAAGGGTTGAGCCGACCAGTGCAGGGAGACGGCTCGCGCGCGGAGGTCCCGGTGCAGCCTGCCGTGCGCCTCGGCGGGCGGCAGCCATTCCTTGTCCCGGGCAGTCACATCATCTCCACAAGCTCGGCCCGCCCCCTGGAGGGCACCTTCCGCATGCCCCAGCTCGACTTGGTGCAGCGGCTCGCCCGCGCTTACGGGCCGAGCGTGCTGGACATGTACCAAGTGGCGACCCGGGCCGTGGAATCGCTGCTGGCCAACGCACCTCGGCCAGCAGCGTCACCAACTTCCCCGAACGACACTCCTAGGGCGTGTCGTCAAATTCCCGCCTGCCGCGCGACGCCTGGCACGCACGCTCGCTGCGTTGTCGGGCCCTTCCCGGTACACCCAGTACCGGGAAGACCCTCCGCCTTGCGATCGCACGCACCAGACGCCGCGCGGCCCGCCCTCCGGGCGAACGACGGGAATTTGACGACACACCCTAGCCCTGCGGCACGGCGTTGGTACGGGCGGCGGAAGGGCGCCGTCCGGGATGGACGGCGCCCGGCGGACGAAGTGTCAGTGTCCGATTTCCACGTCCTCCAGGATGCCCAGCGCGTCCGGCACCAGCACGGCCGCCGAATAGTAGGCGCTGACCAGGTAGTTGATGACCGCCTGCTCGTTGATGCCCATGAAGCGGACCGAGAGGCCGGGCTGGTACTCGTCGGGGATGCCCGTCTGGTGCAGGCCGACGACGCCCTGGTTCTCCTCGCCGACACGCATCGCGATGACCGAACTGGTCTGGTCGGGGTTGATCGGGATCTTGTTGCACGGCAGCAGCGGGATGCCGCGCCAGGCCCGTACCGCCGTGCCGCCGATCTCCATGCCGGTCGGGTAGATGCCGCGCGCGTTCCACTCCCGGCCGATCGCCGCGATGGTCCGCGGGTGCGCCAGCAGGAACTGCGTCTTGCGGCGCCGCGAGATCAGTTCGTCCAGGTCGTCGGGGGTGGGCGGGCCGCTGCGGGTGTGGATGCGCTGCTTGAGGTCGGCGTTGTGCAGCAGGCCGAACTCACGGTTGTTGACCATCTCGTGTTCCTGGCGCTCGCGCAGCGCCTCGATGGTCAGCCGCAACTGCTGGTCCAGCTGGTTCATCGGGTCGTTGTAGAGGTCGGCGACCCGGGTGTGGATCTTCAATACGGTCTGCGCGACGCTCAGTTCGTACTCCCGCGGCGCGAGCTCGTAGTCGACGAAGGTGCCCGGCAGCGCGGGCTCGCCGACATGGCCGGAGGTCACGTCGATGGCCGCCTCGCCGTGCTTGTTCTGCGGCGGGACCTCGGCCGTGCGGTAGCGCTCCAGGTGGTCCCGGAGCCCGGGGGTGCGGTCGGCCAGCTCCTCGTACTGCGCGCGGGGCAGCGACAGTACGGTCACCCGGGTGACGGCGTGCACGGAGTGCTCCCAGGTCGCGTCCGGCGCCAGCAGCGCCGCCTCGCCCAGGTGGTCGCCGTCGGCGAGCACGCCGAGGACCGTGTCGTCGCCGTACTTGCCGGTGCCGATACGGTTCAGCTTGCCGTGCGCGACGAGGATGACGCGGTCGGCGGGCCGGCCCCGCTCCGCCAGCACGTCGCCGGGCGCGTATTCCTCCTGTACGAACCGGCCGGCCAGCGCCTCCAGCGCCGCCGGGTCGTCGAAGTCGCGCAGCGGCGGCAGTTCGCGCAGCTCGGCGGGGATGACCCGGACGTCGGAACCGGTGCTGGTGAACTCCACCCGGCCGTCCCCGAGGGTGTGCGTCAGGCGCCGGTTGACGCGGTACGTGCCGCCGGAGACCTGGGTCCACGGCAGTACGCGCAGCAGCCAGCGGGAGGAGATCCCCTGCATCTGCGGCGCGGTCTTGGTCGTGGTCGCCAGGTTGCGTGCCGCGGCCGTCGCCAGGCTGGTCCGCGCCTGGTCGGTGTCCTGGGGGGCGCCGGGTCCGGACGTCGGGTCCGCCGATGTGGTCATGGAGGTACTCACCTGTTCCTGTCGGTCGTGTCAGCGTGGTGCGATGCGGCGGCCGCGGCCGGGCCGCACAGCGCATGGCACCGGCATGCGGGGCGTTGGCGGGACCGCGGATATCGCGCGGAGAGCGCCGAAACGTGTCCCTTGCGTCATTTCTCGGTAAACGGTTCTTCAGCCGTTCTTCCACCGCGGCCGGAATGCGGCGGGTCAGTGACCGATTTGCACGTCTTCCAGAATTCCCAGTGCGTCCGGTACGAGAACGGCGGTGGAGTAGTAAGCGCTGACGAGGTAGTTGGCGACTGCCTGGTCGTTGACCCCCATGAAACGGACCGAGAGACCCGGCTCGTATTCGTCGGGGATTCCTGTCTGGTGCAGCCCGACGACGCCCTGCTTGTCCTCGCCGGTGCGCATCACCAGAAAGGAGGTGGTGCCGTCCTGTCCGAGCGGGATCTTGTTGCTCGGGAAGATGGGCACGCCGCGCCAGGAGGGCAGCGAGTGCCCCATCACGTCGACTGCCGTCGGGTACAGGCCGCGGGCGCTGCACTCGCGGCCGAAGGCGGCGATCGCCTTGGGGTGGGCGAGCAGGAAGCTCGGGTCCTTCCACACCGTCGCGAGGAGTTCGTCCAGGTCGTCGGGGGTGGGCGGGCCGCTGCGGGCGCGGACGCGCTGCTTGAGGTCGGCGTTGTGCAGCAGGCCGAACTCGCGGTTGTTGACCATTTCGTGTTCCTGGCGCTCGCGCAGCGCCTGGATGGTCAGCCGCAACTGCTCCTCGACCTGGTTCATCGGGTCGCTGTAGAGGTCGCCGACCCGGGTGTGGGCGCGCAGGACCGTTTGCGCGACGCTCAGTTCGTACTCGCGCGGCCGGAGCTCGTAGTCGACGAAGGTGCCCGGCACCGGCGGTTCGCCGTGGTGCCCGGAGGCGACCTCGATGGCGGACTCGCCGCTGGCGTTGCGGGGCGGCGCGGTGCTCGCGCCCGCCGCCGCGAGGTGGTCGCGCAGCCCCTGCGAGCGGTCGGTGACCTCCTGGGCCGCCTGCCGGGGCAGCTCCATGACCGTCACCCGCGTCACCGCGCGGTAGGTGTACTCCCAGGAGGCGGCGGCGTCGGTGAGCAGCCGGTCGCCGAGGTGGTCGCCTCCGGCGAGCGCCCCGAGCACCGTCTCGTCGCCGTACTTGCCGGCGCCGATCCGGTCGACCCGGCCGTGTGCGATCAGGACGAGGCGGTCGGCCGGCGTGCCGGCTTCGGCGATCACGTCGCCCGGCGCGTACTCGTGCTGCGCGAAGCGCTCGCCGAGCGCGCCGAGCACGCCGGAGTCGGTGAAGTCCCGCAGCGCCGGCAGTTCGCGCAGCTCGTCGGGGATGACGGAGACCTCGGTGCCGGAGATGGCGAAATCGACGCGGCCGTCGCCGACGGTATAGGTCAGGCGGCGGTTGACGCGGTACGTGCCGCCGGAGACCTGTACCCAGGGCAGCAGCCGCAGCAGCCAGCGCGAGCTGATGCCCTGCATCTGCGGCACGGTCTTGGTGGTGGTGGCCAGGTTGCGTGCCGCGGCCGTGGTGAGGCTGGAATTCTGCGGTTCGCCCCCGGGGGCGGGAATTGTCTCGTCCGTAACCGTCACGGCTGCGCCACCAATCTTGGGAAGGTGAAAGCGGGCGGCGGGCGGGTCACGGACGTTCCGCGGGGCGAGGTCCGTGCCGCTCGCCGCACTGAACATAGTCGTGTCGTTTTAATCGGGGCAATCACTCAAAAGAGTGGCATGAAAAATAATTGAGATGGACAGGTTTAGTGGAATCTGTTGTTGGAAAGGGTGCCGAGGTGATTCGGCGGGAGCGGCGGCTTCCGATGCGCGGGCGCGTTAATGCTTCGCGGTGACGGATCGGGTTATGCACCGGAGAGCGGCCGGGAAACGGCAGGTGTCCAGGACCGGTCCAGGGAGCGTCGAGCAGCGGCCCGCCGGCGCCGGCGCGCGAGATGCCGCCCTTTCAGCCGGCGGCGGCCGGCCGGCTGGGGCCGAGCGGCCCGTACATCTCGGTGAACGCCATGTCGGCGCAGCGGCCCAGGCTCGTCAGGAGCCCGGCGGAATGTTCCGGGGGCACGCTGCCCGCCGCCGTGTCGGCGTACTCCTCCAGCACCAGGTAGGCGCCTGGTTCGGGCAGCGTGAACCAGCGGCAGGCCGGGCTGTCGGGGTCCGGCCCGGTCGCTTCGTGCAGTGCGGTGGCACTCCGCTCGGTGCCGTCCTGACGGCGGTCGCTCACTTCGAACCGGGCACGAACAAAGATGCTCATGCCCGGCACCTCATCACAACTCCCGCGTCGGCGGTACGCCGGCGTCCGAATCCGTTGTGCGGACCCGGGATTCCGGCCACCGACGGCCACCCCCCCCGGGGTCGCCTCGCCGTCACGCCCCAACCACCGGGCGACCCACCGGCCGACCAGCCCCGTCGTCAGGCCCCCAGCAGCGGCCCGCCCGCCGTGAGCGTCCGTGCAAGCCGCTCCCGCGCGGTGGTGTCGCAGGACACCGCCTCGTACTCGGCACCGCGCGCCGTCCCCCACCGCCGCGCTACCGCCGCCGGGTCCTCGCCCAGCAGCAGGCCCGCAGCCTGCGCCGCCGCCCCCAGAGCGACCAGTTCGCGGGCCTCGGGCACCACCACAGGCCGCCCCGACAAGCGGCGTACGGTGTCCCGCCACGCGCGCCCACGCGCCCCGCCGCCGATCAGGAACAGCGGCGCGTCGGCCGGTACGTCCTCGTCCACGATCCGGTCCAGCGCCTGGAGCAGCGCGAACACCGCTCCGTCGTAGGCCGCTTGGAGCAACTGGCCGCGTGTGGTGTCGTGCCGCAGACCGTGCAGCAGCCCGGACGCGTGCGGCAGGTCCGGCGTGCGTTCGCCGTCGAGGAAGGGCAGCACGACCGCCGTCCCGCCGGGCTCGACGTCCTCGCGTTCCAGTCCGAGCAGGGCGGCGATCCGGTCCACGGCGAGTGTGCAGTTCAGGGTGCAGGCCAGCGGCAGCCAGTCGCCGCGCGCGTCGGCGAACCCGGCGACCGTGCCCGTCGGGTCGCCGGGCGGACGCCGGGTGGACACCACGTAGACCGTGCCGGAGGTGCCCAGGCTCAGTACGGGCTGCCCGGGCCGCAGGCCGAGCCCCAGTGCCGCCGCCATGTTGTCGCCGGTGCCGGCGGCGACCAACGCGCCGTGCGGCAGCGGCAGGTCACCGGTGCGTACGGTGCCCGCCGCCTCGCCGGGCAGCGTCACCCGCGGCAGCGCCTTCGGGGCCAGGCCGATGTGCCCGAGGATCTCCTCGTCGTAGGACTCGCCGCCCGGCGACCACCAGCCGGTCCCCGACGCGTCTCCGCGGTCGGTGACCGCCTCGCCGCTGAGGCGCTCGGTGAGGTAGTCGTGCGGCAGCCGTACGGCTGCCGTCGCGTCGGCGGCCTCGGGCTCGTTCTCGCGCAGCCAGGCCCACTTGGTCACGGTGAACGCGGGCAGCGGTACGCTCCCCACCCGCCGCGCCCACTCCTGCGGCCCGCCGAACTCGTCGAGCAGACGTCGGTGCTGGGGTGCCGACCGCACGTCGTTCCAGAGCAGCGCCGGGCGCACCGGCCGCCCCGACGCGTCGAGGGAGACCAGGCCGTGCTGCTGGCCCGCCACGGAGACGGCCGCCGCCTGCCGTACGGCGTCGCCGCACTGGTCCAGTGCCTCGCCCAGCGCGCGCCACCACTGCTCGGGATCGCTCTCCTTGCCCGCGCCGCCCGAAGCCGCGCCGCCCGAAGCCGCGCCGCCCGAAGCCGCGCCGCCCGAAGTCGTACCGCCCGAAGCCGCGCTACTGAACGCCGTACCACCGGTGACGACGTGCGGGGCCCGGCCACGGGCCACGACCTCGCCGGTCGTGGCGTCGACCACCAGCGCCTTGGTGGACTGCGTGGAGCTGTCCACGCCGACGACGAGTGGTCCCGTTGCCTGTGTGCCCATCGCGTTCTCCCTCGGACCGCGGGGGACGCCCCCGCGGGATGCCGGGCAGCACCACGCCCGTCGAATGGCTTCCCGGCGTGCTGCCGGAATATTAGTTTGGCGATTTGTAAAGCGCTATCACGTCGTAAAACGCTGTCACGAATCGGCCGAGGGAGCCGCGATGCGCTACCAGCCCGTACCCGAGGACAAGTTCAGTTTCGGTCTGTGGACGGTCGGCTGGCAGGGCCGTGACCCGTTCGGGGACGCCACCCGCCGTCCGCTGGACCCGGTCGAGTCCGTCCACCGGCTGGCGGAACTGGGCGCGTACGGTGTCACCTTCCACGACGACGACCTGATCCCCTTCGGCTCCGGCGACATCGCGCGCGAGGCGGCCGTCAAGGGCTTCCGCCAGGCGCTGGACGCCACCGGTCTGGCCGTTCCGATGGTCACGACCAACCTCTTCACCCACCCCGTCTTCAAGGACGGCGCGTTCACCGCCAACGACCGCGACGTACGGCGCTACGCGCTGCGCAAGGCCCTCCGCAACATCGACCTGGCGGCCGAGCTGGGCGCGCGTACGTTCGTGGCGTGGGGCGGGCGCGAGGGCGCGGAGTCCGGCGCGGCCAAGGACGTCCGCGCGGCGCTGGACCGGATGAAGGAGGCGTTCGACCTGCTCGGCCAGTACGTCGTCGAGCAGGGCCACGACCTGCGCTTCGCCATCGAACCGAAGCCCAACGAGCCGCGCGGCGACATCCTGCTGCCCACCGTCGGACACGCGCTCGCGTTCATCGAACGGCTGGAGCGGCCGGCGCTGTACGGCGTCAACCCCGAGGTCGGGCACGAGCAGATGGCCGGGCTCAACGTCCCGCACGGCATCGCCCAGGCCCTGTGGGCGGGCAAGCTCTTCCACATCGACCTCAACGGGCAGTCCGGCGTCAAGTACGACCAGGACCTGCGTTTCGGCGCCGGAGACCTGCGGTCCGCCTTCTGGCTGGTGGACCTGCTGGAGTCGGCGGGCTACGAAGGCCCCCGGCACTTCGACTTCAAGCCGCCGCGCACCGAGGACCTGGACGGGGTGTGGGAATCGGCGGCCGGCTGCATGCGTACCTACCTCATCCTCAGGGAGAGCGCCGCGGCCTTCCGTGCCGACCCGGTGGTCCAGGAGGCGCTGCGGGCGTCCCGGGTGGACGAGCTGGCCCGGCCCACCGCGGCGGACGGACTGGCCGGCCTGCTCGGTGACCGTACGGCGTACGAGTCCTTCGACGCCGAGGCGGCGGCCGCCCGCGGCATGGCGTTCGAACGGCTCGATCAGCTGGCCGTGGAGCATGTGCTGCGGGCGCGCTGACCGCCCGGACGGCGGCCGGGCCAGCCGGACGGCGGGTGCGGGGAGCGGGTCTCCTCCGCGCGCACGCGGAGCAGGAAGGCGACCCAGCTCCGGTAGGGCTTCCACCGGTCGGCGATCCCGGCCAGCCGGGCCACGTCGCCGGCGGCCGGGAGGCCGAGCCCGTAAGCGGTGGCGACGGCTCGGTGGACGCGGGGTTCGTGGCGGGGGAAGACGTCGGGGTGTCCCGCTCCGCGGATGAGGACCAGCTCGGCGGAGAAGGGCCCGATGCCGGGTATGGCGCGCAGGTCGGCGAGGGCGTAGTCGGCGGGCAGGGCGCGCAGGCGGGCCGCGTCGAGTTGTCCGTCCAGGGCTGCTTCGGCCAGCGCGTGCAGCCGCTGGATCTTGATGTCGGTCAGGCCGGGTACGTGGGTGACGGCGCGCAGGGCGGCGGGGGTGGGGAACGCGTGCAGGGTCTGGCCCGCGACGTGGACGGGGTGCCCGTACCGGCGGGCGATGTGGGCCTTGACGGCTGCCGCCTGCGTCCTGCGGATGCGGTTGCCGATGACGGCCCAGACGGCGGCTTCGTAGGGCGAGTGGAAGCACACCGGGCGCAGTCCCGGGAGTTCCGCCATGAGCCCGGCCGCCACGGGGTCGGTGGCCAGGGCCGGGAATCCGGTGCCGTCGACGTCGAGGGAGAGGATGCGGGCGAGTTGGGCGCGTACCGCCTCATAGGCGGCGGGCCCGGAGGCCACCGCCTGCGCCGGGTTGCCGGGGTGCACGGTGAATTCGGCCCGGACCGTACCGGTGCCGCCGTCCGCCCCCGCTTCCTGCCGGACGGTGGCCGCGACGACGGATGCCGTGTCGTCGGCGGGGAAGGCCAGGCGCAGGATCCCGTCCGCCGCGTGGCGGTAACGCGCGGGGGTGAAGCCCTCCAGGAACCGGATACCGGCGGCGAGCGAGAAGGGCCCGGCCGGGGCGAGGGAGACGGCGGGCACGGTCAGCCTCCGTGCGCGGTGAGCGCGTAGCCTTCGGGGCCTTCGAAGGTGAACTTCGGCCCGAAGGGGCTGTCCTCGATCGGGCTGAGGATCGTGACCCCGGCGGCGGTGAGCCGGTCGTGGAGCTGGTGGGCGTCCGGGGTGCGGAACCAGAGCAGCGTGCCGAGGCCGGGCCGCGCGGTGTCGGCGAGGTCGACGCCCGGGAGGATCTCGCGGACGGCGAACGGGACGGGCTTGGTGTCGAACACGACCGCGTGCGGCGGCGAGACCGCGGCCCGGCGCAGGCCCAGGTGCTGCTCGCAGAACGCCGCCGCCGCGTCCAGGTCGCGGACTTGCAGGGCGATGAAGTCGGGTCCTTCGATGCCGGCGGACATGGGTCTCCCTCGTCTCTGATGTCAGGATTTTGACATGCCTGACAGTAGGGCGCCGGAGTACCTATGTCAAAGTTCTGACATCCGAGGAGCGGGGTGCCGGTACGCCCGGCCGCCGTACGGGTGATCACGGCTCGTGAGGCCCCTCGTCCGCCGGGCCCGCCACCTCGCTCATCTCGGCGGCGGCCGGGTCGAGCACCCGGGCCAGGAACGTCCGCGTCCGCTCGTGCCGCGGCCGGCCCACCACCTGCTCGGGGGAGCCCTCCTCCACGATGACCCCGCCGTCCATGAACACCACCCGGTCCGCGACCTCCCGCGCGAAACTCATCTCGTGGGTGACGACGAGCATCGTCATGCCCTCCTGGGCGAGCGAACGCATCACCGCCAGTACGTCGCCGACCAGCTCCGGGTCGAGGGCCGAGGTCGGCTCGTCGAAGAGCATCAGCTCCGGGTCCATGGACAGCGCGCGGGCGATGGCCACCCGCTGCTGCTGGCCGCCCGAGAGCTGCGCCGGGTACGCGGACTCCTTGTCGCGCAGACCGACCCGGTCCAGGTTGGCGCGGGCGATCCGCCCGGCCGCCGCCCGGTCGCGGCGCAGCACCCGCCGCTGGGCGAGGGTCAGGTTCTCCAGCGCGGTCAGGTGCGGGAAGAGGTTGAAGGACTGGAAGACCATGCCGATACGGCGCCGGACCCGGTCGATGTCCACGTCCGGGTCGGTGACCTCGGTGCCCGCCACGGTGACCCGTCCGGCGGTCGGCTCCTCCAGCAGGTTCACACAGCGCAGCAGCGTCGACTTGCCGGACCCGGAAGGGCCGATGACGCACACCACCTCGCCCCGCTCGACGGAGAAGTCGATGCCCTTGAGGACCTCCAGCGAGCCGAAGGACTTGTGCAGCCCCTCGACCTCGATCGCACGGTCGGCTGCCGCCGGCGCCCCGTCGGTGCTCACGGCACTCACCTGGCTTTCGCGGTACGGGCCTCCAGCCGCCGGACCAGCTGGCCCAGGGGGAGGGTGATGACGAGGTAGAGCAGGCCGGCGATGAGGATCGGCGTCAGGCTCTTGTGTTCGTTCAGGGCGTCCCGCCCGAAGTTGGCCAGCTCGAACTGGCCGAGCGACAGGCCGAGCAGGTACACCAGGGAGGAGTCCTTGGTGAGCAGGATCAGCTCGTTGGTCAGCGGCGGCAGCACGATGCGGAACGCCTGCGGGATGACGACCGACCGCAGCGCGCGGCCCTGCGACATGCCCAGCGAACGGGCCGCCTCCGTCTGCCCCTTGGGTACGGCCTGGATGCCGGCCCGGATCGTCTCCGCCATGTACGCGGCGCCCACCAGGCCCAGCGAGAGCATCACGGTGATGTTCATGTCGAGCGCGACCTCGAAGGCGAGCGGCACGCCGAAGCCGAGCGCGATGAACACCAGCAGCGCCGGAACGCCGCGGAAGAACTCGATGTAGGTGACGGCGATCCAGCGGTACGGCGGCACCTGCGACAGCCGCATCAGGGCCAGCACCAGCCCCAGCCCCAGGCCGAAACCGAAGCCGAGCAGGGTGTACAGGACGGTGTTGACCAGTGCGGTGGTGATGATGTCGGGGAACAGCGCCTTGGCGACCGCCACGTCGAAGAACGCGTGGCGCAGCGTCCCCCAGTCGGCGACCAGGGCGAGGACGAGCGCGGCGGCGGCCAGTACCGCGTACTGGCCGCCCCGGATCAGGCGGGCGCGCCGGCGTCGGGACAGGGGCATCGGTGTGCGGCTCCTCTTGCTGGCTGCGGGGTCAGCCCTGCTGCGGCGTGGTGCCGAACCACTTCTTGTAGATCCGGTCGTAACTGCCGTCCGCTCTGGCCTTCTTCAGGACCTCGTTGATCTTCTTGCGCAGCGCGTCGTTGCCGGTGCGCACGCCGATCCCGTAGTGCTCGCCGGTGTCGAACTCGGCGGTCACCGCCGTGTCGGGATTCTGCTTGACGTAGTCGAGCAGCACGCCGTTGTCGTTGATGCCCGCGTCCACCTGCCCGGCCTTGACGGCGGTGAGCAGCAGCCCCAGGTCCTCGTACTCGACCAGTTCGACGCCCTGCCCGTGCTTCTTGGCGTACTCGGCGCCCGTGGTGGCCTTCTGGTAGCCCAGCTTCTTGCCCTTGAGGTCCTCGACCTTCTGGTAGGGCTTGCCCTTCTTGGTGATGAGCGCCTGGGTGGCGTTGAAGTACGGGTCGGAGAAGTCCATGACCTTCTCGCGTTGGGCGGTGATCGTCATGCCGGCGGCGGCCAGGTCGCACTTGCGGATGTTGAAGTCCTGGCCGGTCTCGATGCCTTCGAAGGGCGTGTTGACGATCTCCTGGGGCACCTTCAGCGCCTTGGCGACCAGGTCGACCAGGTCCACGTCGAAGCCGACGATCTTGCCTTCCTTCTTCACCTGGAAGGGCGCGTACGGCAGATGGGTGCACGTCTTGAGCGTGCCGGGGGACACCAGCTGGACGCCCGAGGCCGACTCCCCGCCGGAACTCCCGCCGGCCTTCGTGCTCGTGCACCCTGCGGCGAGAAGGGCGGCGGCCGCCGCGAGAGCGGCCGTGGCGGACGTCGATGAGCGAACGGACACGGGTCCTCCGGGTCAGGATACGGCCCAACACTCTCCGGGCGGAGGTGAGTTGGCTGCATCCTGTCACCGACCAGGGCCGCTGTCGCCGCCACTCGGGTTGCGACCGGGTAACGACACCGCCCCGTACTCGCCGGGTGCGGACGCGGGCTCTCAGCCCGCCAGCAGCCCGGCGAGCGCCGCCACCCCGTCCGGTCCCACCCGGCAGCAGCCGCCGACGAGCCGGGCGCCCTCGGCGGTCCAGGCCGCGACCCGGTCCGCACTGAAGGTCGGCGTACCGCGCCAGGCCCGCGCCCGCGCGTCCCAGCTCTCGCCGCTGTTCGGGTAGACGACCACCGGCTTGCTGGCCGTGCGGGCCGCCACCGCCACGGCCCGGTCCGCGTCGTGCGGGGTGCAGCAGTTCACGCCCACCGCGATCACCTCCGGGACGTCCGCCGCGAGCGCGAAGGCTTCCGCCAGCGGCTGCCCGGCCCGGGTGCGATCCCCGGCGGCGCTGAACGACAGCCAGGCCGGTACGCCGAGACCGCGGACCGCCCGCAGCAGGGCGCGTGCCTCGTCCGCGTCCGGCACGGTCTCCAGCGCCAGCACGTCGGGGCCCGCCGCGGCCAGCACCTCCAGCCGAGGGCGGTGGAAACGTTCCAGCTCGGCCACCGCCAGCCCGTAGCGGCCCCGGTATTCGGAACCGTCCGCGAGCATCGCGCCGTACGGGCCGGCCGAGGCGGCGACGTACAGCGGCCCGGTGGCGGTGCCCGCCGCCGTCGCCTGCCGCGCCGCCTCGCGCGCCAGCTCCACGCTGCGCCGCAGCAGCCCGGCGGCCTCCGCCGCGCCGATGCCCCGCGCGGCGAACCCCTCGAAGGTCGCCTGGTAGCCGGCGGTGATCGCCACCCGCGCGCCCGCCTCGTAGTACGCGCGGTGCGCCGCGACCAGGGCCGCCGGCTCCTCGGCGAGCAGCCGCGCCGACCACAGCGCGTCGCTCAGGTCGTACCCGGCGGACTCCAGCTGGTTGGACAGCCCGCCGTCCAGGACGAGCGGTCCCGCGGCGAGGGCGGCGGCGAACGAAGGGAACGGAGAGACGCTCATGGCGTCCACTCTCGCACCCTTGCCGGGCTCACTGGTCCTGGACGGCCTGGATGTCCAGCTCGACGCGGATGGTGGCGCCGATGGCCGCGATGCCCCTGGCGAGCATCTTGCGCCAGTCCAGCGTGAAGTCCTCGCGGTGCAGTTCGGTCACCGCGCTGCACGCCGTACGGGTCTCGCCGCCCATGCCGGTGCCGATGCCCAGGTAGCGGGTGTCCAGCTGCACCGACCGGCTGACGCCGTGCAGGTGCAGCACCCCCTGCACGGCCCAGCGGGCGCCGCCCTTGTGCACGAACCGCTCGCCGGCGAACTGGAGGTACGGGTAGCGCGCCACGTCCAGGAACTCGGCCGAGCGCAGGTGGTCGTCGCGCATCTGCACGCCCGAGTCGATGCTCGCAGCGTCGATGGTCACCTCCACCCGCGAGTCCCGCATGTCCGGCGCGATCCACAGTCCGCCCTCGAAGTGGTTGAACCGGCCGTGGATCTCGGCCAGCCCGATGTGCCGGGCGGTGAAGCGGATCGAGGAGTGGTCGGGGTCCAGCCGCCACCGGCCCGGCGTGGGCATCGGCACCGCGGGGGCCGGCTCCAGGCCCAGCGGCCGGGGCGCGGTGCGCTCGCCCGCGGTGACCAGGCTGTCGAACCGCTCGGGGCGGAAGCCGTCGCAGGTGACCACCACGTGGTAGGCGGCGGGCGCCAGTGTCGCGGTGAACCTGCCGTTCGGGTCCGTCTGCCCGCGCGTCACCTCGGTGCCCTCGGTGTTGCGCACCGACACCCCCGCGCCGGCCATCGGCAGGCCGACGGGGTCCTGGACGCTGAGGTCCAGCGCCCCGGCACCGCGGGGCATCGGGGCCTGGGCGGAGGCGGTGCGGGGGGAGCGGTCACGAAGACGGTTGAGGATGGCGAGCGCCATGGCAGGACGGGGCCTCTCGGTCAGTTGCGTCGAAAAAGGTGCATCTCCATCCTGTCATTGGTTTAGACCGCCGAGGACAACCGCTGTCAATACCCGATGAAACGTGAAATTCATCGCAGTGGATGCAAGATGACGGCGAACCGGGCGGGGGCCGCCGTCAGCTCGTACTGCGGCAGCACTCCGGGGCCGCAGGAAGCGCTGCCGATGCCGTGCAGGGCGTGGTCGAGATGGAGCCAGACATGGTCGCCGGGGACGAGATCGGTGGTGTGCCGGGCGGCGTCCAACTGCTCGCTCGTCCAGCGGCGCGCGGAGAACCAGAAGGCCGGCTCGCCCTCGGCGCGCAGTCCCGAACCGTCGCCCCGGGCCAGCTCCACCCACCGCACGTCCGCCCGCGCCCCGTTCTCCTGCGGCCGCACGTACGGCGTCTGCAACGCCTCCACCGGCATGGTCCACAGCCCCGTCCGCGCTGCCGCCCTCGTGTCCGGATACGCCTCGCCGGGCCCGCCGCCGTACCACCGCGCCGTGGCGAAACTGGCGCACAGGCCCATCCGCAGGCCGAGCCGCGGCAGCGGGCAGGGCCAGTCGCCGTACGGCCGCACCGACACCTCCAGCCGCAGCCGCTCGTTGTCCGCGCTCCAGTGGTAGTCGGTGCCGAGGGCCAGGTCCGTGCCGGCGGGCGCCACCCGGGTCCGTACCACCAGGGCGTCGCGGCCGCGCTCGACGGACTCCACCCGGTGCCGCATACGGTGCAGCCCGATGCGGCGCCACTGCTCGGCTCGGTGCGGGCCCGGCTGCCAGGGCGCGCCCTCGTCGTTGTCGGTCGGCGCCCGCCACACGTCCAGCCGCGGGCCCGCCAGCCGGCAGCCGTGCAGATACCGGAGCACACCGGTGGTGGCGTCGAAGGCGCCGGGACCGAGAAGGATGAGGTTGCCCTCGCCACGCCGCGGCGTCGCGCTCGGGACGAGCGGGCGGGACACGGTACGCCGCGGCGTCGGCGTGGCGGGCAACTGCCCCCAGGCGACTTCGTGGCCCGCCGCGCCCCAGGCGGTGTCCCCGGCCAGGACGGCACGCACGGTCCACCGGGCTTCGCGCCCGTACCGGCCGGCGGGCTCGGGGGGCAGCGCCACCACGGCGGATGCACCGGGTGCCAGTGGCGGTAAGTCCAGCGGGCCTTCGGCCAGCACCTCGCCCCCGGCCTCGTAGGACCAGCGGAAGGCCAGATGGGAGAGGTCGGTGAAGTCGTGCAGATTGGTGACCAGGACGGCGCCGGGCACGCCGTCGCCCTGCTCGTCCGCGGCGCCGATCCGCACCGGCTCGACCACCTTCTTGAACTCGGCCAGTCCGGGCGACGGCGTCCGGTCGGGGAAGACCAGCCCGTCGCAGACGAAGTTGCCGTCGTGCAGTTCCTCGCCGAAGTCGCCCCCGTAGGCGTGGAACAGCTCGCCGCGCCCGGTGCGCTGCCGCAGCCCGTGGTCGATCCACTCCCACACGAAGCCGCCCTGGCAGCGCTCGTACGTCTCGAACAGCCGCTGGTACTCACTCAGGCCGCCGGGGCCGTTGCCCATCGCGTGCGCGTACTCGCACAGGAGGAACGGCAGGGCACGGCGCCGGGCGTCCGCGGCCGGGTCGGCGAGCGGCTCCTCCTCCCGCCGGCCGATCCGGGCGACCTCGGCGTGGTCCGCGTACATCCGGGAGTAGACGTCGGTGTCGGCACAGGCCGGGTCGCCCTCGTAGTGCAGCGGGCGGGACGGGTCGCGCTCGCGCATCCAGGCCGCCATGGCGGACAGGCCGCGGCCGGTGCCGCACTCGTTGCCCAGCGACCACATGATCACGCTGGGGTGGTTCTTGTCGCGTTCGACCATGCGGCGCGCGCGGTCCAGCAGCGCTGGCGTCCAGGCGTCGTCGTCGACCGGATTGTCCCGCCAGCCCTGCTGCTTGAAGCCGTGCGTCTCCAGGTCGCACTCGTCGACCACCCACAGGCCCAGTTCGTCGCAGAGGTCGAGGAAGGCGGGGTGCGGCGGGTAGTGGCTGGTGCGGACCGCGTTGACGTTGTGCCGCTTCATCAGCAGCAGGTCGCGGCGCATCGCCTCGGGGCCGACCGCGCGCCCGTACCGCGGGTCGAACTCGTGCCGGTTGACGCCGCGGAACAGGACCCGGCGGCCGTTGACCTTCAGCAGGCCGTCCTCGACGCGGACGGTACGGAAGCCGACGCGCAGCGGGACGCGCTCGCCGGGCGTGCGCAGTTCGGCGTCGTACAGATGCGGCGTCTCGGCGGTCCAGGGCGTCACCGGCACCGTGGCGCTCTCGCCCGTCGCCAGGTCGAGGCCGAGCGCGGGCACGGTGACCCGGCCCGCCGGCGCGCAGTCCACGCGCAGGGTGCCGCGGCCGGTGCGGTGGTCGTAGGAGGCGTGCACGAAGTGGTCGAGGACCGAGCCCGGGGGCCGCTGGTGCAGTGTGACGTCACGGAAGACGCCGGGCAGCCACCACTGGTCCTGGTCCTCCAGGTAGCTGCCCGAGGACCACTGGTGGACGCGGACCGCGAGCACGTTGCGGCGCTCCCGCAGCAGGTGTCCGACCTCGAACTCGTGCGGCAGCCTGCTGCCCTTGAAGTGCCCCAGCTCCCGGCCGTTGAGCCACACGCGGGCGCAGGACTCCACACCATCGAAACGCAGCAGTGCCGGCCCGGGTTCCCACCCCGCCGGGAGGTCGAAGGCGCGCCGGTGGTCCCCCGTCGGGTTCTCGTCGGGCAGCCGCGGCGGGTCCACGGGGAACGGGTAGCGGGTGTTGGTGTACGCGGGCGCGCCGTGGCCCGCCAGGACCCAGTGCCCCGGTACGCGCAGGTCGGCCCAGTCCGCGTCGTCGAAGTCCGGCCGGGCGAAGGAGGTGTCCGCGCAGCGGGCGGTGGGGGAGAGGCGGAAGCGCCACGCGCCGTGCAGCGACATCCGGCGGGCGTCCGAGCGGGCGTACCAGGCGCGCGGCGGACGGCAGCCGCTTCCGGGGGTCACGTCTTCGTAATACGGCAGCCGGTGCGCGGGACGCGGGGCGGGGAGCCCGGTGCCTGCCACCGGGCCGGTGTGCTCCGTGGCTTCGGGTGGTGCGGCGTCGCGGGGGGCGTGGTGGCCGGCGTGCTGGGCGTCGGGCAGGGGCAAGGGTCCTCCTCGCTGCGGGGACACGGCGGGGCGTGGGGGATCAAGCCAGCGAACCATGTGCGGCGGCGCACCGCGACCACATACGGGTGATTGACCGCTGAAGTATTCTCCGCCGCGCCGCACATGCCCGGAGCGCCCGGATTCGCGCCGCGGGCCCCGGGAACTCCGGGCGGCACACGGGCCCGACCGGCTGCTTCACCCCGTCCGGTGAGAATTCGCCGTGCACGGGCACCCGGGCAGCATGAACGATTCACCGAAGAACCCGGACCCGGTACCGGAACGCACCACCGGCCTGGAACCGGGCGGCGGGGTGCCACCGGGCGAGACACCGCCCGCCGAGGGCAGCACCCCGGACGCCGGGCCGCTGGAGACCCACAACCCCACCCGGGGCTGGTCCAAGGGCCCGGTGCTGGTGCTCGCCGTCGTGGTCGTCCTCGTCGCCGCCTTCTTCATCGCCCGGATCTGGGGCGCGTAGCCGCGCGCCCCAGGGCGGGCAGGCGTCAGGACGGCTCGCGCAACGGCCCCGTGTAGTCGCGGAACAACAGGATCCGGCCGTCCCGGATGCGGAGGAGCTGCACCGAGCGGCCCTCGAACGCGTCACCGCGTCCCGACCCCTTGGCGAGCGTCTCCGCGATGACGACCTCCGGGTCCTCGGTGCGGTGGACGGCGAGCGTCACGAGCGCGTCGACGCGCATCGCGGCCATCGCCGCCCGCGCGAACGTGCGGATCGTCTCCCGGCCCTCGATACGGTCGGGTACGTCCCGGCCCGCGAAGGGCAGCTCGATCACACCGTCCGGCGCGAACAGGTCCGCGAAGGCGTCCGCGTCCTGCCCCGTGACCGCGGCGCGCCGCTGTTCGAGAACGTCCAGGGGGCTCAGGGCAGGCACAGTCCCTCCGATCGGCCGCACGCCGGGCCGGCGGTCCGCGCGCCGGCCCACTGACGCGGTGCAGCGTAGCGCCGGGGCGCGCGGCAGTCAGCAGAAGCGGCGTCGGGGTCGCCCCCCGACGAGGGCCGGTTACCGGGCGTCTCCGGCCCCGGCGCCAAGCGCCGCGAGCGCCGTCGCCGGGTCCTCGGCGGCCGGGCCCGCCGGTGCCCACTGCCCGCGCTCCTTCCGGTACGGCCACCAGCGTCCGTCGCGCCCGTACCGGAGCTGGGCATCGCCGCCGGTCACGGTCCAGCGGTTGCGCTCGTGCCGCAGCCGCGGCTTGTCCTCGTCCTCGTCCCAGGCGCCGGCGAGCTGTGCGACGGCGCGGGCCATGGCCGCCGGTTCCGGAGTCCACTGCTCCTCCAGGACCGCGAGCGCCGGGGCGCCGCCGTACTCCCACGCCCGCACGGCCAGGGCCAGCGTCTTGGCCGTACGCCCCGAGCCGGCCGCCAGCCGGGCGGTGATCCGGGCGTCAGGACCGGCCGCCGCCAGCCGTACGGCGTCCTCTGCGCAGGTCAGCGGCGCCTGGGGCGGGCTGTCCTCGTGCCGGGGCGCCAGCGCGTCGGCCAGCAGGCGCTGGGCGCGCGCCGCCGTGTCGCCTATCAGGAACTCCAGCGCTGCCACTTCCACGCCGGGCGCAGGATCACTGCCCCCGCCGAGAACCGGCGCTGCGCCAGGCTGGTCCACGGCGGGCGGGGGCTTGGGCAGCGGCGGCAGGATGTCGCGCGCCGCGTACGCCTCGTCGGCCGGTACGCCTTCGGGAGCCGGTTCCGGCACGGCTTCAGACGTGCTGGACGCGAGCCCGTCCGCCACCTCTTGCGCGCGCGCAGCGCTGCGCGCCTGGAGTTCGCCCAGCAACTCCTGCTCGCCCCGGCCGCGCATCAGCAGCAGCACGAAAGGGTCCTCGTCCAGCAGCCGTGCCGTCTGGTGGCAGAGCGCGGCGGTGTGCGCGCAGTGGTCCCACGCCTCACAGCCGCACTCTGCCTCCAGATCGCCGATCCCTGGCAGCAGTTCGATGCCGGCGGCGGCCGCGTCCTCCACCAGGTGCGGAGGCATGTCGTGGTCCAGCAGCGCCGCGATGTGCCCGGCCCGGTCGGCGACCAGGTTCAGGAACCGGTCCCAGTCCGCCGCGCTCAGCTCCTGGAGCAGGACGTCGCAGCGGTACGGCGTGCCGTCGTGGTCCTTGACGACCGCGGTGAGCCGGCCGGGCCGTACGGACACCGCGCCCACCGCCCCGGCCCGCGCGTGCCGGCGGCCCTCCTTGACCTGCCTGCCGTCGAGCGCGCTGTCCTCCAGCGCCTTCAGCCAGGCCTGCCCCCACCAGGTGCGCGCGAAGCCCCGCCCGGCTGCCGGAGGCAGGGCGGCGAAGATGCGTTCCGTACGGTGTCCTGTCACGTGTCCGTCCTCGTCCTGGTGCTCGCGGGGCAGTCCTTTTCCGTGGCCGTCGGTCATCACTCGCTCCCCCGCAGTCCGACCAGGTCGGCCAGCTCGGCGTCGGTCAGTTCGGTCAGCGCGGCCTCGCCGGAGCCGAGCACCGCGTCCGCCAGCCGCTGCTTGCGCGCGAGCATGGCGGCGATCCGGTCCTCGACCGTGCCCTCGGTGATCAACCGGTGGACCTGCACCGGCTTGGTCTGGCCGATCCGGTACGCGCGGTCGGTGGCCTGCGCCTCGACCGCCGGGTTCCACCAGCGGTCGAAGTGCACGACGTGGGAGGCGTTGGTCAGGTTCAGGCCGGTGCCCGCCGCCTTCAGGGACAGCAGGAACACCGGAACCCCGCCGCTCTGGAAGCGCCGCACCATGTCCTCGCGCCGTGCGACCGGGGTGCCACCGTGCAACAACTGCGTCGGTACCCCGCGCCCCGCCAGGTGCGTTTCGAGCAGCCGCGCCATCCGGACGTACTGGGTGAAGACCAGCACACTCGCGTCCTCGGCGAGAATCGTGTCCAGCAGTTCGTCCAGCAGTTCGAGCTTCCCGGAACGTCCGGCGATACGCGGCCGTTCCTCCTTCAGGAACTGCGCCGGGTGGTTGCAGATCTGCTTGAGGGAGGTGAGCAGCTTGACCACCAGGCCGCGGCGCGCGATGCCGGCCGACTCCGCGATCTCGCCGAGCCCCTCGCGTACCACCGCCTCGTACAGCCCGGCCTGTTCCCTGGTCAGCGCGACCGCGTGGTCGGTCTCCGTCTTGGGCGGCAGTTCGGGCGCGATGCCCGGGTCCGACTTGCGGCGGCGCAGCAGGAAGGGGCGTACGAGCCGGGCGAGCCGTTCCGCGGCGGCCGGGTCCGTGCCGCCCTCGACGGTCCGCGCGTAGCGCTCGCGGAAGCGCCCCAGCGGGCCGAGCAGGCCCGGCGTGGTCCAGTCCAGAACGGCCCACAGCTCGGACAGGTTGTTCTCGACCGGCGTGCCGGTGAGCGCGACCCGCGCCCCCGCCGGCAGGGTGCGCAGCGCCTTCGCCGTCGCGGAGAACGGATTCTTCACGTGCTGGGCCTCATCCGCGACGACCAGCCCCCAGCGCGTGTCCGCCAGCTTCGCCGCGTCCAGCCGCATGGTGCCGTACGTGGTGAGCACGAACTCGCCGTCCGCCAGACCCGCGAGGCTGCGCCGGCCCGCGTGGAAGCGGCGTACCGGGGTGCCGGGCGCGAACCTCGCGATCTCGCGCTGCCAGTTGCCCATCAGGGAGGCCGGGCAGACGACGAGCGTGGGCCCGGCGGAGGCGGGATCGCCCTGCCGGTGCAGGTGCAGCGCGATGAGGGTGATGGTCTTGCCCAGGCCCATGTCGTCGGCGAGACAGCCGCCGAGGCCGAGCGAGGTCATGCGGTGCAGCCAGCCGAGGCCGCGCAGCTGGTAGTCGCGGAGGGTGGCGGCGAGGGCCGGCGGCTGCGGTACCGGACCCGCTCCCCGCGCATCCGTGTCCGGGCCGGCCGCCTCCGGTGCGGCGAGGCGGTCGCGCAGGCGGGCCAGCCACCCGGACGCCTGCACCTCGACGCGCTCGCCGTCCTCGGACTCGGCGGTTCCGGTCAGCGCGGCGCCGAGCGCGTCGATGGGCGCCACCTTGCGGTCCTGGCGGCCGCGCGCCGTCCGCAGCGCCTCCGGGTCGATCAGCACCCACTGGTCGCGCAACCGGACGAGCGGCCGCCCGGCCTCGGCCAGCCGGTCCAGCTCCGCCCTGCCGATCTCCTGGCCGCCGACGGAGAAGCGCCAGCTGAACGAGAGCAGCGCGTCGGCGGACAAGAGGGACGGGAAGCCGGACGCGGTACGGTCCCGGCCTCCCGCGAACTCGTCCGGCGCGTCGTCCGGTCCGGGCGGCCCGACCACGGCGCGGGTGCCGAACCCGCGTGCCAGATCCTTCGGCCAGTGCACCTGGACGCCGGCGGCGGCCAGCGCGCGGGACGCCGGGCCGAGCAGCTCGGCGATCTCCTCGTCGGCGAGGTCGACGGCGTCCGGCACGGCGGCCGACAACAGGGGCGCCAGGGGCGACCAGGCCGCGGCGGCGCGCCGCAGCGTGAGCAGCGTGTCCATACGGGCCCGCGAACCGAACGCCTGCCCGGCGGAAGAGGTCCCCGCCCAGACCTCCGACGCATCGGCGACCAGAGTGGGGTCGGTGAGGCTGTGCACCTGGAGAACGGCGCTGAAGGTGCAGCGCGCCGCGGCGGTGCCCTCGTGGGCGGTCGGATTCCCGGCATCGCCGGTGGCGTCCGGGGCGGTGTCCGTGCCGGGCAGGCCCGCGACCTCGACGCGCAGGGAGATCCGTACGCCCGCGTCGTGTCCGGCCGCGACGTCCGCCGCCCAGGCGCGCTGCGCGGGGATGTGCTGCGGTTCGGGCGCCGCGAAGGCCGGCCCGCCGGTGACGAGCGCGGCGGCGGGGGAGCGGGGCAGCCCGTCGGCCACCGCGTCCAGGAAGGCGCGTACCAGGCGCTCGGGCTCGGGAAGCAGTACGGGGCCGTCGGCGCCGGGGAGCGGCACGGCGTGTGCTTGCGGCGGCAGCGAAGCGGCCAGCTCGCGCAGCCGCTCGAAGTCGGCGGGGTCGAGCGGGCCCACGCGCCAGGCGTCGTGGCCGGAACGGCTCAGGCCGGGCAGCAGCCGCCCGCGGGCGACGAGCTGGAGGGCCAGTACGGACGCGGCGCCCCAGAAGGCCGCCGCCGGGTCTGCCGCGGAAGCCGTACGGGCACGGGTGAGGACGGGGAGGGCGTCGGCGACGGGCAGCACGACGGCCGGGACGTCGCGGATCTCGACCCCGGAGCCGGGTGCCGGGACGGCGACGGTCAGTTGCCGCGTCGGCCGGTCGTCCAAGGGTGTGCCGTCCGGCCGCCAGAAGGCGACGCGTCCGGTACGGGGTGGTTCGGCGGGCAGGAAGACCGCGGCACAGCGGGAGAGGGCGGAGGCCGGAGCGGATGGTGCCGCGGGGATGGGTGCCACGTGCAGCTAACTCCTCAAATTTGACTACTGGTGACCGGAGCGCCCGAGGGTACAGCACCGCCGGGCGGAACGCCGAGACCGGAGCGGTGCCGCGTGACTCCTGACGTACCGGTCCCGGATGGAACCTGTGGGGCCGAAAAGGCGTTCAATGGGGTACAGAGAGCGCGGCATCCGCCGCGGAAGGGACGTGAAGGATGTCCACGAACGCGAAGGTCGCCGTCGGCGGCGTGGCAGTGGGAGTGATCCTGCTGTGGCTGCTGCCGTTCTGGGCGGCGCTGCTGGTCATGGTCGGAGTGCCGGCCGTGGCGTATCTGACGCTGGATCCCTCGCAGCGGCGCAGGCTGCGCCGCGTGACCCGCAAGGAGATAGGGCGCTAACCGCCCGGCGCGGCGCGCCGGGCCTCGGACGACGTCCCCGTCAGCGGGCCTGCGGACCGGCGGTCCGCGGGTGGGACGTTGCCGTGCGGCCCCGTACGCCGGCTCTCAGGCCGGCCGGGCCGCCAGTGCCTCCAACGCCTTCAGCAGCCCCGGCAGTTCGGGGCCGCGTCCCACCGGCAGTATCTCGCCCGGCTGCTCGTCCAGCAGGACGAACGCGATGTCGTCGGTCCGCGCCACCATGCTCCAGCCCGGACCGTCCACGCGCAGCGTACGGGCCTCGCCGTCGGCGAAGGACGAGCGGACCCGCCCCGGAGGCGGGGGCTCCGCCACGTAACCGCGTGCCTCGGCCAGTGCGCGCCGCACCCCGGCGTGCGGCCGGGCGCCCGGATCGACGAACGTGACCTCACCCTCGACCTGCTCGCGCCACACCGCCCACTGGAGCGCGATCTCGTCGGCGCCGAGCCGCCGCTGCGCCGGGCCCCACTGCGCGGCGGGCGGCGGCGTGAGCACGGCCGGACCGCCGTCCTCCGGCGCGGGGTCGTGCGGTGCCGGCACGCCCGGCGCCGCTACGGCGAGCGCGAGCGGCCAGCCGGGCAGGGCGGCCACCACGCCGTCCTCACCGGGCGAGAGGTCGAACTCCATACCGCAGTCCCAGGCCGCGATGGCACACGCGACGAGCGAGACGTCCTCCGTCACCGCGGTCCAGCGCGCGCCCTGCCCGTCCTGGCCGAGCACGAGCCCGTAGCCCGCCGCGTACGGTTCGAGCCCGAGCCCGGCGCACGCCTCGGGGTAGTCGTCGCCGAGCACGCTCGGGAACTGCGCGGGCGTCAGCAGCACCGCCGTCAGCACGAGCAACTGGTCGTCGTCGGCGGTCTGCCCGTCCTGACCGCCCTGTCCGGCAGCCGTGGACGTTCCGGCGCTGTCGGTCGACACGCGGGCCTCCCCATCCGATGCGCTCTGACCGGGTGGCCCCGGCCCGCCGGACCCGTACCGCCCCGATCGTTCCGATCAGTCGTCGGCGCACCATAGTTGGACCAAGAGCCGCTTGTCACCAGTCGTACGCCCGCGAACCAAGTTCCCCGCCTCCCGGCCGCCCTCAGGCCGCCGGCAGATTGAGCAGGTCCCTGGCCACGGTCTGCGGTGACTCGCGGCGCTCCCGGGCCAGCGCGATCACCGCCCGGCAGGCCAGCTCGTTGATGCCGAAGGCGAGGGCCTCGGGAGAGACCCACTCGGCGGTCTCGGCGCTGCGCTCGTCGTCATCCTCGGCGCAGGCCGCCACATGGGCCGCGGCGGCTTCGAAGATGTTGTGCCGGCGCGCTTTCGGCCCCGGTGCCCGGGGGCCGTCGCCGCCCGGCATCCGCAGGGCCGTTCTGATCTGGGCGAAGAAGTCCTCAAGACCGCGGAGCAGCCCGGAAGTCCCGCGCAAGAATCCGGCCATCGTGTCCCCCATTCCCGGTGCCCGTTCCGGTCGTTCCAGTGTGCCCTGGGTGCTTACGATTGGAACTTCGGCGACGAAAGGGCGGACACTCGGTGCGGCGATATGACTGGCTGAAGGAGATCCAGCGGCTGGATCCGGAGCGGGACTTCCTGCGCATCCATCGCATCACCACGACGTACGAATTCCCGTGGGACGTCGCGCGCGCACTGGAGCTGGCGCTCTACCGCACCTACGCCGTTCCGGCCATCGGGCGGCTGCTCGCGGAAACCGCCGAGCTGACCGACCGTACGCAGAAGCGCTACGACGACACCGCGCTTCTCCTGGACACGGTAATGGAGCACGGCTTCGACGCGGAGGAAGGCCGGACCGCGATCCGCCGCATCAACCAGATGCACCGGCGTTACGACATCGGCAACGACGACATGCGGTACGTGCTGTGCACTTTCGTGGTGGTTCCCAAGCGCTGGCTGGATCTGTACGGGTGGCGGCGGCTGAGCGAGCACGAGAAGCACGCCTCGGCCGTCTACTACCGGACGCTCGGCCGGCACATGGGCATCACCGGCATCCCGCAGGACTTCCAGGAGTTCGAACGCTTCCTGGACGACTACGAGCACGAGCACTTCGGCTGGGACGAGGGCGGCCGGCGGGTCTCCGACGCCACGCTCGGCCTGATGGCGGGCTGGTACGGCCCGCTGGCTCCCGTGGTGCGCGGCGCGAGCATGGCGCTACTGGACGACGCGCTGTTGCACGCCTTCCGTTACGAGCGCCCCAAGCCGGCCGTCCGGGCAGTGGTGCAGGGCGCACTGCGGCTGCGCGCCAAGTCGGTACGTCTGCTGCCGCCGCGCCGCCGCCCGCACTACGCCCGCCAGAACCCGGAGATCAAGGGCTACCCGAACGGCTACCGCGTCGCCGACCTGGGAACCTTCCCCAAGGGGAGCCCCGCGGGCGGCTGCCCGGTACTGCCCGAGTCCCCTCAACGGTCCGCGTAGCTGTTACAGAGGCGAAGGCTTTCGGAGGTCAGACGCCCTGCCGTACCGCCACGGCCAGGTAGCGCGCGTCCTCGTCCACGTAACGCACCAGGCCCCACCCGCAACGGGCGAGCAGGGGCCGTAGGTTGGGCTCGGCCCGTACGTCCTCGGAGGTGAGCCGACGGCCCTTGCGTGCGGCCAGCGCCGCGCGGCCGACGGGGTGGAACAGTGCCAGCCTGCCTCCGGGCCGCACGGTCCTGGCCAGTTCGGCGAGGCCGGCCCCCGGGTCGGACAGGTGGGACAGCAGCGCGGCGGCGAACACCGCGTCGAGCGACCCGTCCCGCAGCGGAAGCCGGCTCACGTCGGCCAGCAGGAGGGGCGCCAGGCGCCCCCGCCCGGCCCGTACCGCTGCCGCCAGCATCTCGGGCGTCAGATCGGCGCCCAGCACCGCTCCGCGCGCCCCGACGGCCGCCCGCAACGCGGGCAGGGCCCGGCCCGTACCGCAGCCCGCGTCCAGGACGCGGTCGCCTGCACGCAGTTCCAACGCGGCGACGCCCGCCTGATAGGCGGGGCCGTCGTCGGGAAACCGCGCGTCCCAGTCGTGCGCCCGGGAACCGAAGAACTCCCGCACGTCGTGCGCTTGCCCGGCGCTCTCCGCCACCCGGGCGGTCTCGTCGTTCATACGGGAACTGTAGGGAACGGTGCGCGTGCTCGCCCACTGGCCCGACGACGGCGACCGCCCGGTCGGCCGCGGTGGTTGGCGCCGCAACTGTTTCCCCTCGACGCCTTTCCCTCCCGGCCGACCGGCGTAATCATGCTGGCATGACCGACACGGGGAAGTGGAATTTCGTCGACCATTTCGGTGCCGATCCGAAGGGCCTCGTCGACGCGGCACATCTCCTGCAGAGCGCGGTGACCACCATTTGCGCCGCCGGTGGCGGAACGCTGGTGATTCCTCCGGGCCGCTATCTGGTCCACAGCACCGGGACGGTGGTACCGGACACGGGAAACCTGACCGTGATCGCCTACGGCGCTCATATCGTCCGGAGCGACACCTCCGCGATCGACACGCTGTGGGGCGGCGGGTTCTCCCACAACGGCTACAACGGGGCGTCCAACATCAGCATCCGGGGCGGGCTGTGGGACGGCGGCGCGAACAACCCGCTGCACCTGGACATGTTCGCCTTCTGCTCCGCGGAGAACATCCTCTACGAGGACCTGGTGGTGGACAACATCCCGGACTGGCACGCGATCGAGTTCCACGGCGTCCGCAACGGCACGGCACGCAACTGCGTCTTCAAGGGTTTCAAGGCGACCACTCCGACGCGGTTCTTCTCCGAGGCGGTCGAGGTGCAGGAGGCGCCGGACGGCACGCACTGCGTCGACATCGTGGTGGACGGCTGCTCGGCCGACGGGTACGGAGCCCTGGTGGGCACGCACACGGCCACCTTCCCCGGCCGTTTCCACGACGGCATCCGGGTGGTGAACAACAGGATCACCCGGGCCAAGAACTACGGGATACGCGCCCAGAACTGGCGCAACGCGGTCATCTCGAACAACATTCTCGCGGACTGCAACAGCGGAATCCAGGTGCAGGTCGACCCGTCGGCGCAGTACCAGTCCTGGTTCTGGTCGCAAACCGAGGACATCGTCATCGCGAACAACGTCCTGACGCGTATGGGCCTGGAGAACCAGCCGGGCCAAGGCCCCCGTTACGCCGCCATCGGCGTGTACGGAATGTCTGACACGCCGCTGGAGAACGTCGTCGTGAGCGGGAACATCATCCGTGACTGGGCGAGTGCGAACGGGATCGTGCTGCAATACGTCCATGAAGGCGTGGTCACCGGGAACGTCGTGAAATACAGCCGGGGACGCGACGGCACCGGGATCCTTTTCGCCTCCTGTTCCGGCGGAACGGCCACGGGAAACAACATCCGCTACGCCGGGTCGGGCATCGCCGGTGCCGAGGTGTCCGCCGGAAACAGGATCAGCCTGCCGTGAGCACCCCTATCCGATCACGCGGGCCAGCGCGAATCCGTCATACCCCTTGACGCCCACCGTCTGCAGCGCGGTGGCCGACAGTTTCGGGTTCCCGGCGATGAGCTCCAGGAACCGGCGGGTGCCGCGGATCGACGGATCCGTACTGCCGGCGTCGACGACGTCCCCGTCGCGCACGACGTTGTCGCCGATGATCAGGCTGCCGGGGCGGGTCAGTTCGAGGGCCCGCTCCAGGTAGTGCGGGTTGTTCGGCTTGTCCGCGTCGATGAAGACCAGGTCGAACGGTTCGGCGCCTTCCGCGACCAGTCGGGCGAGGCTGTCGAGCGCCGGGCCGACCCTGATCTCGGTCCGGTCCGCGAGCCCGGCGCGGGCCAGGTTGGCGCGGGCGATGCCGGCGTACGAGGCGTTGGCTTCCAGCGAGATCAGGCGGCCGTCGGCGGGCAGCGCCCGGCCGAGCCATATGGTGCTGTAGCCGCCGAGCGTACCGAGTTCCAGGATGCGCCTGGCCCCCTGGATCTGGGCGAGCAGGTGGAGCAGCTTGCCCTGGTTGGGGGCCACGCTGATACGGGGAAGACCGGCCGCCTCGATGTCGCGCAGCGCGGCCCGCAGTGCTTCGTCGGCCGGGACGAGCAGGGAGTTGAAGTAGTCGTCGACGGTGTTCCACTGCTGTTGGGACATGAGGCCCTTTCGCCTGCCTAGTTAGGTAGGCTAATCAAGTTAGCAGGATCGGATGCGGCTTTCGGTGGGGTTCGGGCAACGCGGGGCGGCCGTATCACGGCAGGTGCCCCCGCACGTGATGCGGCGTGAGGTAGTCGCACAGCTCGCACCGGGGCGCCCCGCGGGCGGCTCGCACGCCGAGCAGGGGCTCACCGCAGATGGCGACGAGCGGCCGCACGGGCGACTCCTTGGGATGGCAGATGCGGCAGAGGTTGTGCCAGGGTCCTGCCTCGTTGTCGCCCGCGGCGGGGACGGCGGCGATGCCCGTGCCGGTCTCGGTGGCCTCGTGAGTGGACATCATCGGCCTTCTTTCTCGTGCTCCGCCGGTGCGCCGGCCGGTTCCCGGAAACAGGCTTCCCGCTGGTGGCATCCGGCCGGACCGTGACCGGGGTTTCTACCGAAGCGTACGAACTTGTCAACTCTGAGCCACGCTGTGTAGCGCAAGGAGTACGGTCCTCGCCATGGTTTTCGAGTCGTACGACGAGCCCCGCGACGTACCCGAAGCGCCCGCGGCCGGGCCCGCCGACACCACGGACGACGCCGCGATGACATTGAAGATCCTGGTGGCGGGCGGCTTCGGTGTCGGCAAGACGACGCTGGTCGGCGCCGTCAGCGAGATCAGGCCGCTGCGTACGGAAGAACTGCTCAGCGAGGCGGGTGCGGCGCTGGACGACGCGGGGGACGTGGTCCGCAAGGCAACGACCACCGTGGCGATGGACTTCGGACGCATCACCATCAGGGCGGGGCTCTCGCTGTACCTCTTCGGTACGCCGGGGCAGGACCGGTTCTGGTTCCTGTGGGACGACCTGGCGCGGGGCGCCCTCGGTGCCGTCGTGCTCGCCGACACCCGCAGGCTGGAAGACTGCTTCCCCGCCGTGGACTTCTTCGAGAACCGGGCGATCCCCTTCCTGGTGGCCGTCAACTGCTTCGCGGACGCGCGTGCTTACGGGGCCGACGAGGTGGCGCGGGCGCTCGACCTGGACCGGGGCACTCCGGTGGTGCTGTGCGACGCGCGGGACCGGGATTCGGGCAAGGAAGTGCTGATACGGCTGGTCGAGCACGCCGGGCGGGTGCACACCGCCCGGCTGCTGGACTCGGTGGGATGAGGCGCGCCGGTCGCCGGCCGGCCGCACGCGCCGCCGCGGGGCCAGGAGTGCGCCGGTGCGTCAGCCGGCCAGGTCGGCGATCGCGACGACCTTGTCGATGCGGACCCTCACCAGCAGCTCACCGGGGACGCCGTTGCGCGCCCCGTACTCCTCCGCGCGGTCCTCGCCCATGTAGCGGGCCGCGATGCGCGTGGCCCAGCCACGCACCTCGGCGAGATCGTCGCTGATCCCGGCCCGCCCCTCCACGACCGCGAAGCTGAACGGCGGCCGCTCGTCGTCCACACAGAGCGCGATCCGGCCGTCCCGGGCGATATTGCGCCCCTTGACCGTGTCGGCTCCGGTGTTGAAGACGAGGTCGTCGCCGTCGAGGAGGAACCACACCGGCGCGACGTGCGGGCTGCCGTCGGCCCGTACGGTCGAGAGCTTGCCGGTGCGCGTGCCCTCGGTCAGGAACCTCTGCCACTCGTCCTTGCTCATTTTGTGTCCCATGCCGCCATCCTGGGTCATCCGGCGCGTGCGGGCTCCGCGAGGCACGCCGACCGGCCGTGCCGCTTGCCGGGGCGCCACGGGTGAGCCAGGCTGGCACGGCAGTTGCCCACGGGGACACGGGGAGGAAGCGCGATGGCGCCGAACGGCGGACTCGACTGGTTGCTGGACGACCTGACCGAGCGGTTGGACCAGGTGCGGCACGCGCTGGTGCTGTCCAACGACGGACTGGTGACGAGCGCGAGCGAACGGCTGGCGCGGGAGGACGCCGAGCACCTGGCGGCGGTCGCGTCGGGCCTGCACAGCCTCGCCAAGGGGGCAGGCCGGCACTTCCGGGCCGGGCGGGTGCGGCAGACGATGGTCGAGTTCGACGACGGCGTACTGTTCGTGACGGCGGCGGGGGACGGCAGCTGTCTGTGCGTGCTGGCGGGACCGGAGGCCGACATGGGGCAAATCGCCTACGAAATGGCACTGTTGGTCAACCGTGTGGGTGAACACCTGGGGGTCGAGGCCCGCCGATAGCGGAGTTGTCCACAGCGCTGAGGCCGGGGGTTGACCGGCTGTCGTACCTCGCGGCTATCGTCGTCACTGTCGGTAACGAACCGACGCGGGACCCTGACGAGCCCGTGACGAAGTCGACGACGGGGGAGTGCGACATGACGGTGATGGACGAGAAGCGGCAGGCGTACGCGGCGGAGGAACCGCTCACCGCGGGGGAGGCGCTCGCGCCGGGGCGGGCGGCTCGCGAACTGGAGCTGCGCAGCGGCGAGTTCGAGCTGGCGGCACAGTTGGGGGAAGTCGCCACGGTCCCACCGGGGCCAGGGGCGGGGCCGGGGCCGTGGACCGGTCCGGCCGGGCCGTGGGCGCGGCGGCGGGTGCCGGTGGAGGAGATCCGGCGGCTGCGCGCCGAGGAGGGATTCCCCGAAACGCTGCGTGACCGCCTTCGAACGGTCGGCACGGCCGAGGCCGCCGGCCTGATGGGCATCGGAGCGAGCCGGTTCCTGCGGCTGGCCCGCGCGGGTTGCTTCGGCCCGGTCCGGTTCTACGTGAACCGCTACGGCGCCGTGGTGTGGCTCTACCTGGCAGCGGAACTGACGGGCTTCGCCGACCGCGAGCCGGAGCTGATGCGGGGCAGCGTCCCGGCGGCGATGCGGGCCATGCTCGGCAGCGGACAGGACTGGCGCGGCCGGCAATGGCGCAGCCGACGGGTCGCCCAGCTGATGGGCCAGGCGGCCGACCCCTGGGAGTCGGCCGCGGTGATCGCGGCCGTACTGCCCCCGGAAGAACTGGCCTCGGTCGCCGAAGACCCGCTGGAACGGTCACTGCTGCGCAGGCTGCGCCCCGCCCTGGCCCCGCCTGCCGCCGTACCGGCGGCCGGGCAGGCCGTCGAGCGGGCGACGACGGCGGAGGAGTTCGACGAGGTGCTGTGGTACCGCGTCAACCTCTCCCGCTCCCTGGACCAGGCCCGCCGCGGGCAGCCGGCGACCAGCCGGCTGCGGACCCCCGCCACGCCCGCCACCCCGCTCGGGGACGGAGCTCAGGCTCCGGCGGCAGGCGGGGTGTGCGGCCGGAACAGGCCTTCTTGGACCACGGACACGAGGAGGTTGCCGGCGCGGTCGTAGATGCGGCCGCGGGCCAGGCCGCGGCCGCCGGTCGCGACGGGGGACTCCTGGTCGTAGAGGAACCACTCGTCCGCGCGGAAGGGGCGGTGGAACCACATCGCGTGGTCGAGGGAGGCCATGTCGAAGCCGCGCGGCCCCCACAGCGGCTCGATCGGGATGCGTACGGCGTCCAGCAGCGTCATGTCGCTGGCGTAGGTCAGCGCGCAGGTGTGGACGAGCGGATCCTCGCCCAGGGGGCCGACCGCCCGCATCCACACCGCGCTGCGCGGCTCCGCGCCCTCGATCTCCTCCGGCGTCCAGCGCAGGCGGTCGACGTAGCGGATGTCGAAGGGCTGCCGGCGGGCCATCCGCTCCAGCGTCTCGGGCAGCCCGCCCAGGTGCTCGCGCACCTCGTCCGCGACGGTCGGCAGCTCCTCGGGAGGGGGCACCTCCCGGCGCGGCGGCAACTGATGTTCGAAGCCCGGCTCGGGCTTGTGGAAGGAGGCGGTCAGATTGAAGATCGTGCGTCCCTGCTGGACGGCGACGACCCGGCGGGTGGTGAAGGACCGGCCGTCACGCACCCGCTCCACCTGGTACACGATCGGCACCCCGGGCCGGCCCGGGCGCAGGAAGTACGCGTGCAGCGAATGCACGGGCCGGTCACCCTCCGTGGTGCGCCCGGCCGCGACCAGCGCCTGGCCGGCGACCTGCCCGCCGAAAACGCGCTGGAGGCTTTCCTGCGGGCTGCGGCCGCGGAAGATGTTCACCTCGATCTGCTCCAGGTCCAGCAGATCGACCAGGCGCTCGGCGGGGTTGGTCATGACCGTAGGTCCTCCGTTGGGTGTCTCGGCGCCGTCACAGCTGGCCCACGTCGGTGACGCGCACGACCGCGCGCCCCTCCTCGTCGGAGGCCGCGAGGTCCACCTCGGCGGAGATGCCCCAGTCGTGATCGCCGTTGGGATCGGCGAAAGTCTGCCGCACCTTCCACAGTCCGTGCTCGGGCTCCTCCTGAATCTGCAACAGCTTGGGGCCGCGCGCATCCGGACCGGTGCCCAGCTCCTCGTACTCGTCCCAGTAGGCGTCCATCGCCTCGCCCCAGGCGTCCGCGTCCCAGCCGGACTCGGCGTCCATCTCGCCGAGCTCCTCGACCTTGTCCAGCGCCGCCAGCTCGACCCGCCGGAAGAGGGCGTTGCGCACCAGCACCCGGAACGCCCGGGCGTTCGCGGTGACCGGCTTGACCTGGTCCGCCCGCTCGGCGGCCTCCTCGGCCGTCTCCTCCTCGGGATTGGCCAGCTGCTCCCACTCGTCCAGCAGGCTGGAGTCCACCTGGCGGACCATCTCGCCCAGCCAGGCGATGATGTCCTCGAAGTCCTCGGACTTCAGGTCGTCCGGCACGGTGTGGTCGAGCGCCTTGTACGCGCTCGCCAGGTACCGCAGGACGATGCCCTCGGTGCGCGCGAGCTCGTAGAACGAGGTGAACTCGGTGAAGGTCATCGCGCGCTCGTACATGTCGCGGATGACCGACTTCGGCGACAGCGGGTGGTCGCCGACCCACGGGTGGCTCTTGCGGTAGAGGTTGTACGCGTGCGAGAGCAGCTCCTCCAGCGGCTTGGGGTACTCGACGTCCATGAGGCGCTCCATGCGCTCCTCGTACTCGACGCCGTCGGCCTTCATCAAGGCCACCGCCTCGCCCTTGGCCTTGTTCTGCTGGGCCGCGAGGATCTGCCGCGGGTCGTCGAGGGTGGACTCCACGACCGAGACCATGTCCAGCGCGTAGGACGGCGACTCCGGGTCCAGCAGGTCGAACGCCGCCAGCGCGAAGGTGGACAGCGGCTGGTTGAGCGCGAAGTCCTGCTGGAGGTCGACGGTGAGCCGGACGATCCGCCCCTCCGCGTCCGGCTCGGCCAGCCGCTCGACGATCCCGCCGTCCAGCAGCGAACGGTAGATGGCGATGGCGCGGCGGATGTGCCGGAGCTGGTTGCGGCGCGGCTCGTGGTTGTCCTCCAGCAGCTTGCGCATCGCCTCGAAGGCGTTGCCCGGCCGTGCGATCACGGACAGCAGCATCGCGTGGGTGACCCGGAAACGGGAGGTCAGCGGCTCAGGCTCGGAGGCGATCAGCTTCTCGAAGGTGTTCTGGCCCCAGTTGACGAAGCCCTCCGGCGCCTTCTTGCGCACGACCTTCCGGCGCTTCTTGGGGTCGTCCCCGGCCTTGGCGAGAGCCTTCTCGTTCTCCACGACGTGCTCGGGCGCCTGGGCGACGACGAAGCCCGCGGTGTCGAAGCCGGCCCGCCCGGCGCGCCCCGCGATCTGGTGGAACTCCCGCGCCCGCAGCGTGCGCACCCGCGTCCCGTCGTACTTGGTCAGGGCCGTGAACAGCACGGTGCGGATGGGGACGTTCACGCCGACGCCGAGCGTGTCCGTGCCGCAGATGACCTTCAGGAGGCCGGCCTGGGCCAGCTTCTCCACGAGCCGGCGGTACTTGGGCAGCATGCCGGCGTGGTGGACGCCGATGCCGTGCCGGACGTAGCGGGACAGGTTCCGTCCGAACTTGGTCGTGAAACGGAAATTGCCGATGAGCGCCGCGATCTGGTCCTTCTCCTCGCGGGTGCACATGTTGATGCTCATCAGGGCCTGCGCCCGCTCCACGGCCGCGGCCTGCGTGAAGTGCACGATGTAGACCGGGGCCTGCCGCGTCTCCAGCAGCTCGGTCAGCGTCTCCGTCATCGGGGTCGCGCGGTACTCGTACGACAGCGGCACGGGCCGGGTCGCGGACCGCACGACCGAGGTCGGCTTGCCGGTGCGCCGGGTCAGGTCCTCCTCGAAGCGCGACATGTCGCCGAGCGTCGCCGACATCAGGACGAACTGCGCCTGCGGCAGTTCCAGCAGCGGGATCTGCCAGGCCCAGCCGCGGTCCGGCTCGGCGTAGAAGTGGAACTCGTCCATGACGACCTGGCCGATGTCGGCGTCCTTGCCGTCCCGCAGCGCTATGGAGGCGAGCACCTCGGCCGTGCAGCAGATCACCGGGGCGTCCGCGTTGACGGAGGCGTCGCCGGTGAGCATGCCGACGTTCTCGGTGCCGAAGAGCTTGCACAGGTCGAAGAACTTCTCCGACACCAGGGCCTTGATCGGCGCGGTGTAGAAGGTGACCTGGTCGTTGGCGAGCGCGGTGAAGTGCGCGCCGGCCGCGACCAGGCTCTTCCCGGAGCCGGTGGGGGTGGACAGGATGACGTTCGCCCCCGAGACCACCTCGATCAGCGCCTCCTCCTGGGCAGGGTAGAGCGCGATGCCCTGCTGTTCGGCCCAGCTCGAAAAGGCTTCGAAGAGGGCATCGGGGTCGGCGTCGTTCGGGAGATGATCGATGAGGGTCACGCCCCCATACTGCCTTGGCCCGGTCCGGATGAGACAACCGGCGGGTCAGACCTAGATCATCTGACGCTACGCTGTGTCGCCGGCCCGGCGTCAGGAACCGGGGATCCGAGCGATGGATCTAGTCAATCCGGGATGGGGAACGACCATGATGGGACCGGCGCACTCGCTGTCCGGGGCTGCGGCCTGGCTGGGGGTGGGCGCGGCGACGGCGGCCGCAGGGTATCCGATGCCCTGGCCGGTGCTCGTCGTCGGCGCGCTGATCTGCGCCGGCGCGGCACTCGCCCCCGACCTGGACCACAAGTCGGCCACCATCTCGCGCGCTTTCGGACCGCTCTCGCGGTCGCTGTGCGGCGTTGTCGACTCCATCTCGCACGCGGTCTACAAGGCCACCAAGATGCGCGGCGACTCCCACCGCTCCGGCGGGCACCGCACCCTCACCCATACGTGGGTGTGGGCGGTTCTGATCGGCGCCGGCATGTCACTCCTGGCGGTCCAGGGCGGCCGCTGGGCGGTGCTGGGCATCCTCTTCGTCCACATGGTCCTCGCGATCGAGGGGCTGCTGTGGCGGGCGGCCCGGGTCTCCAGCGACGTCCTGGTGTGGCTGCTGGGGGCCGCGACGGCCTGGATTCTGGCCGGCATCCTGGACCAGCCGGGGAACGGGGCGGGCTGGCTGTTCACCGAGCCGGGGCAGGAGTACCTGTGGCTGGGCCTGCCGATCGTGCTGGGCGCGTTGGTCCACGACATCGGCGACGCGCTGACCGTCTCCGGCTGCCCGGTCCTGTGGCCCATCCCGATAGGCCGCAAGCGTTGGTACCCGCTCGGCCCGCCGAAGGGCATGCGGTTCCGCGCCGGGAGCTGGGTGGAGCTGAAGGTGCTGATGCCCGCGTTCATGCTGCTGGGCGGCATCGGCGGGCTGGGAGCCCTGGGCTACATCTGACCGGCGCCGGGCAGGCGCCCGGGCCGGTGCTGCCGCGCCCGGTCCAGGGCGCGGCCCCTGCGGCCCCGGAACAGCAGGCCGGTGTCCTTCCTCGGACGCCCGCCGACCGGTCCGGGGCGGCGCGGCTACCCGTGCCAGGAACGCCACAGGGCCGCGTAGGCGCCGTTCGCGGCGACCAGTTCGTGGTGGCTGCCGAGTTCGCTGATCCGGCCCTCCTCGACCACCGCGATCACATCCGCGTCGTGCGCGGTGTGCAGCCGGTGAGCGATCGCCACGACCGTGCGGCCGTCCAGCACCCGGCCCAGCGAGCGCTCCAGGTGCCGGGCCGCGCGCGGGTCCAGCAGCGAGGTCGCCTCGTCCAGGACGAGCGTGTGCGGATCGGCCAGCACCAGCCGGGCCAGCGCTATCTGCTGGGCCTGCGCCGGGGTGAGGGCATGGCCGCCCGAGCCGACCTCGGTGTCCAGGCCGCCGTCCAGGGCCCGTGCCCAGCCGGCGGCGTCCACCGCGCCGAGCGCGGCCCACAGCTCGGCGTCCCCGGCGGTGGAACGGGCCAGCAGCAGGTTGTCGCGCAGCGAGCCCACGAAGACGTGGTGCTCCTGGTTGACCAGTGCCACATGCTTGCGCACCCGCTCCGCCGGCATCCGGGACAGCTCCGCGCCGCCGAGGGTGATCTCGCCGGTGCGCGGGGCGTAGATCCCGGCGAGCAGCCGCCCGAGCGTCGACTTGCCCGCACCGGACGGACCGACCAGCGCCATCCGCGTGCCGGGGCGCACCCGCAGCGAGACCTCGTGCAGGACGTCGACGCCCGCGTGGTAGCCGAAGCGCACGTCGTCCGCCCGTACGTCCCGGCCCGCCGGCGCCACCCGTGCGTCGCCCGCAGCCGGCTCGATCTCCCGCACGCCCACCAGCCGCGCGATGGACACCTGGGCCACCTGGAGCTCGTCGTACCAGCGCAGGATCATCGAGACGGGCTCGCTCATCATCTGCGCGAGCAGCGCGCCCGTCGTCAGCTGGCCGGGCGTGATCCAGCCGCGCAGCACGAACAGGCCGCCGAGCAGCAGCACCGAGCCCAGGATCAGCACGTGCGTCACGTTGACGACCGGGAAGAGCACAGAGCGGAGAAAAAGGGTATATCGCTCCCATTGTGCCCATTCCGAAATCCGGCGTTCGGACAGCCGGACGCGGCGCTCGCCGAGCCGGTGCGCCTCGATGGTCCGGCCCGCGTCCACCGACTCCGTCAGCGCCGCCGAGACCGCGGCGTATCCGGCCGCCTCCGAGCGGTAGGCGTGCGGGGCCCGCTTGAAGTACCAGCGGCAGCCGACGAGCAGCACGGGCAGGCCGACGAGCACGGACAGGGCCAGCGGGGGAGCGGTGACGGTCATGCCGCCGAGCAGCAGCGCGATCCAGACGACGCCGATCGACAGCTGCGGCACGGCCTCGCGCATCGCGTTGGACAGCCGGTCGATGTCCGTCGTGATGCGGGACAGCAGGTCGCCGGTCCCGGCGCGCTCCAGCACACCCGGCGGCAGGGCCACGGACCGTACGAGAAAGTCCTCGCGCAGGTCCGCCAGCATCTGCTCGCCGAGCATCGCGCCGCGCAGCCGTACCAGGCGTACGAAGACGGTCTGGACGGCCAGAGCGAACGCGAACAGCCCGATGACGGGCGCCAAATGGAGATCGCGGGCGCCGTTGCCGAGGTCCTCCACGAGCCCGCCGAGCAGGTACGGCCCGACCATGGAGGCGAGCACGGCGGTGGCGTTCACGGCCACCAGCAGGACGAAGGCCCGCCGGTGCCGGCGGATCAGCCCGCCCACGTAGGCGCGTACGGTCGCGGGCGAGCCGACCGGCAGGGTCGTGGCCGTACGCGGGGCGTCCGGATCGTGCTCCGGGGGCGCCAGGCCGATCATGCGGTCTCCTCGATCTGGTCGGTGCCGGTACGGGCGAAGAGCGGACCGGACGCGGCCCGGCCCGCCAGGGAAGCGGACGCGGGCCCGCCCGCCAGAGGGGTGGCCGGTCCGCCTTCTTCGTCGTCCTCGGTCTCGCGGGTGACCACGGCGCGGTATGCGGCGTCGTCGTGCAGGAGCCGGCGGTGGGTGCCCGTGCCCGCCACCCGGCCCTCGGTGAGGAAGACGACGTGTTCGGCGCGGTCCAGCAGCAGCGGGCTGGAGGTGAGGACCACGGTCGTGCGGCCCGCGCGGAGCTCCCGCAGCCCGTTCGCGATACGGGCCTCGGTGTGCGAGTCGACGGCGCTGGTCGGCTCGTCCAGGACCAGTACCTCGGGGTCCGTGACCAGCGACCTGGCCAGGGCCAGGCGCTGTCGCTGCCCGCCGGACAGGGACCGGCCGCGCTCGGTGATGTGGGTGCGCGCCGGATCGCCGGAGGCGTCGGCCGAGCCCTGTGCCAGCGCCGCCAGCACGTCACCGCACTGTGCCGCCGCCAGCGCGTCCTCGGCCCGTACGGACCCGGAGGACGGGATGTCCAGCAGCTCGCCGAGCGTTCCGGACAGCAGGACGGGGTCCTTGTCCTGGACGAGTACGGCGGCGCGGGCCGTGTCGCGTGGCACGTCGTCCAGGGCGATGCCGCCCAGGAGGACCGAAGGCGTGCCTTCCGGGGCGTCGGCGGGGTGGCCGCCCAGCCGGTCGGCGAGCCGCCCGGCCGCGTCCGGGTCGCCGCACACCACCGCGGTCAGCTGCCCGCCCGGCGCGTGCAGACCGGTGACCGGGTCGAACAGGTCCCCGCCGAGCGTCTCGGGCGCGGCGACGCGCCCGTCGGCGGGCCGGCTCAGCGCCAGCACGCGGGCCGCGCGTTTGGCCGAGGGCTTGGAGAAGGAGTAGGCCATCGCGATCTCTTCGAAGTGCCGCAGCGGGTAGAGGAGGAAGGTGACCGCGCTGTAGACGGTGACCAGTTCGCCGACCTGGACCCGGCCGTCGAGGGCGAGCCCGACGCCGTACCAGACCACCGCGATCAGCAGGAGCCCCGGGAGGACGACTTGGACGGCGGAGATGGTGGACCACATCCGGGCGCTGCGCACGGCGGCCCGGCGGACGTCCTGGGAAGCACTCCGGTAGCGGTCGAGGAAGAGTTCCTCGCCGCCGATGCCGCGCAGCACGCGCAGTCCCGCGACGGTGTCGGAGGCCAGTTCGGTCGCCCGGCCCGCCTTCTCGCGCTGCTCGTCGGCGCGGCGGGTCGCGGGCGGCAGCAGCGGCAGGACGGCCAGTGCCAGCACGGGTACGCCGGCTGCCACCACCACGCCCAGTGCGGGCTGGTAGACGAGCAGGGCCACGCAGACGCCCACGGAGGTGAGCGCCGCGGCGCCGAACCGGGAGACGGCCTCGACGAACCACCCCACCTTTTCCAGGTCGGCGGTGCTGACCGCGACGATTTCTCCCGCGGCGACCCGCCGGGTCATGGTGGACCCCAACTCCGTCGTCTTGCGCGCCAGGAGCTGCTGGATGCGGGCGACCGACGTGATCCAGTTGGTGATGGCGGAGCGGTGCAGCATCACGTCGCCGACCGCGACCAGGGCGCCGAGCAGCAGCAACAGGCCGCCCGCGAGCAGCAGCCGGGGGCCGGAGCGGTCCACCACGGCCTGGACCGCGAGGCCCACCGGTACGGGGAACGACGCGACACCACCGGTGTGCACCAGCCCCCAGCACAGCGCTTTGGTCTGTCCGCCGAGCTGCTGCCGGTACAGCCACAGGAGCAATCGGCCACCGGAGCGGACGTCCGGGACACCTGGGTCGGCATGAGGAAGGTCGCGAATGTGCATGATGTCCAAGGGAGTCAGGATGCGGATGCGATGCGGTGATGCCTGGATCTGGTGCTGCCGGGCCGTGCGCTGCTGCCGGGGCGCGCGGACGCGTGTTCGGGTGGCGGGCGCGGGTGTGGGAAGGCCATGGAAGACTGGCGCGTCAAGGCGCCCCGGTTCAACCGGTTTTCCGCGCGACCGCGCACAACGCGTCGCGGGCGCCCCGCCCGTACGCGCCGCGAGCGCCCTCCTTGTACGCGCCGCGGGCGCCCTGCTCGTACGCGCCGCGTGGTGCGACCATGGGAGTCATGCGAACAGCGGGCTGCATGGTACGGAGGGCGGCGCTCGCCGCGGTGGGGCTGACCCTGCTGGCGGGCTGCGGTGGAAACGGCGGAGCGGCACGGGACGAAGGAAAGGGTGGCGGCCGGACCGCGGGCGCGCCGGCCGGGTACACGAAGACCGTGCCGGGCGTGGGCGCACAGCTGCGGGCACGCATCCCGGGCGGAACGCGGCAGGTGGTCGCCGTGTACGGAAAGGGCGCCGACTCCCCGGACGCCACGATGGTGCTGTACACGAAGGCGGCCAAGGGGTGGCAGCGTACGGCGAGTTGGCCGGCGCACAACGGCAGGAAGGGCTGGACCACCGACCACCACGAGAACGACCTGCGCAGCCCGGTCGGCGTCTACGGTCTTTCCGACGCGGGCGGGGTGCTGCCCGACCCGGGCGCGAAGCTGCCGTACACCCACTCCACGGCCTTCACCCCGCCCCCGTACTGGGACAAGCGCACCCGGCACGACTTCGATCACGTCATCGCGGTGGACTACAACCGCGTCAAGGGAACCTCGCCCCTGGACCCGACCCGGCCGCAGGGACAGGCCAAGGGCGGCGGCATCTGGCTCCACCTGGACCACGGCAGCGGCACGTCCGGCTGCGTGAGCATCTCGAAGGCGGGCATGGTGTCGCTGCTGCGCACGCTCGACCCGAAGCAGCATCCCGTCGTGGTCATGGGCGACGCCGCGCATCTGGCCGCCTGAACCGGCACCGCCACCGGAAGGCGGGGGCCGGGCGCGGTTCGGTGTCCGCCCGGCCCCCGCCCGGTCACGCCCGCGGCTTGGGGGAGTCCACGCCCTGCCGCGGCTTGTGCCACAGGCCGCGGGTGAAGTCCGGGATGCGCTGCGGCGTGCCGTTCGCCTTGATGGAAGCGTCGCTCAGCGGTACCGGCGCGCTCCAGGTCGCTCCGTCGTAGACGTCGAAGTCCGGTACGAGCCCGAGGTGGAAGCACTGCACGAGACGGAACAGCATGATGTAGTCCATGCCGCCGTGCCCGCCGGGCGGGTTGGCGTGCTCCTTCCACAGCCAGTGGTCCCACTCCGCGTACTTGCCGAAGTCGCCCCACTGGTCGTCGGTGTGGTCGGGCTCGATGTAGATCCGCTCCGGGTAGTCCTCGAAGACGCCCTTGGTGCCGCCGAGGCTGTTGATGCGGCTGTAGGGGTGCGGCGTGGAGACGTCGTGCTCCAGCCGCAGCACCCTGCCCTTGGCGGTCTGGACGAGGCTGAAGGTGCGGTCGCTCTCGATGTACGACTCCTTCCAGCTCGGGTCGCCCGGCGGCATGTGCGCCTCGCGGTACTCGGCGAGCCCGAGGGCGGGGGTGCCGAAGCTGGATATGCGCACTGCCCGGTCGCCGCGGTTGACGTCCATGTAGTTGGCGATCGGCCCGAAGCCGTGGTTCGGGTAGAGGTCGCCGCGCAGCCGGGTGTGCCACAGCCGCCGCCAGGGGCCCTCGTAATACGTCGGGTCGAACATCAGCTGGCGCAGATCGTGGTTGTAAGCGCCCGCGGCGTGCAACAGCTTGCCGAAGCGGCCCCCGTGCGCCATTCGCAGGACGCGCATCTCGTTGCGTCCGTAACAGCAGTTCTCCAGCTGCATGCAGTGGCGGCGCATGCGCTCGGAGAGGTCGACCAGCTCCCAGAGCTGGTCGATGCGCAGGGAGAGGGGGCACTCCACGCCCGTGTGCTTGCCGTTGAGCAGTGCAGACTTCGCCATGTCGAAGTGCCAGTCCCACGGCGTGGCGATATACACGAAGTCGAGGTCGCCGCGCTTGCACAGGTTCTCGAAGTCGTGGTCGCCCTTGGTGTAGACGGCCGGCGCGGGCTGCCCGGCGGCGGTGACCAGCTGGGCCGCCTGGGCCGCCTTCTCCTTGACCGGGTCACACAGCGCCACGACCCGGACGCCCGGGATGGCGAGGTAGAGGGGGAGCATGCCCATGCCGCGGTTGCCCAGGCCGATGATGCCGATCCGCAGCGTGCTCCGCTTCTCGAACGGTACACCGATCATGGTCTTGTACTTGCGCCTCGGTTCCGCTGCCGCCGCTTCGGCGGCTGCCGCGGCCGCTGCCGCCGACCCCTGGCGCGAGCCGGCTGCCGCGGCGCTGCCCGCGCCCAGTCCGCCCATTCCCAGCCCGGCACCCGCCGCTCCGGCGCTCCACAGAACGGAGCGCCTGCTCGGTCCCGTCTCGTCGGGTCTGGCGCGGTGGTCGTCGTTCTCGTGGGGCTCATGGTGCTGCGATGGTGCCTCGTTCATCGGTCCTCCATAGGAACGGATGGTGCGTGGCGGAAGCGTGAACCTCGCTGAGGACCTTGACGGTTGTGCGGCATGAGGCACAAGAGGGCCGCTCGGACTGATTCTTCGTCCGGGCCCGGTCGCCTGCCCTGTGGGCTCCTGAGGGGCTTGCCCTGCAAGGGCCTTGGTCATCCGCCCCGTATGGAACGGCGGTGGTGGAAAGTTTCTTGCGCAAGCGATTGGAATTTCTTACGGAACCTCTTGACGCGTCAACCGGCGGAAGGGCAGGCTCCGTCGCGACATCCGACACCCCCCACGGCAGCCCCGCATGCGGCTGCCCGCGCGGACACCGCCCCGCGGCCCCCCCCCACGCCCGAATGTCGCGGCCGGTCGTCTCCGCCTGTCGAAGGAGCCGCAGTATGCAGCGTCGTTCCCGTCTGCTCGGCGGAGCGCTGGCCGGAGTGCTGGCCGCCGCCGGCCTTGCCACGTACGCCCCCTGGACCTCGCAGGCGTCCCCGCCGGGCGTCAAGTCCGTCACGGCCACCCTCTTCGAGCGGCCGTTCGCGCAGGTCGCCAAGGCCTGCACCGAGCAGCTCGGCCCGGCCGGGTACGGCTACGTCGAGGTGTCGCCCGCCACCGAGCACATAGCGGGCGGGCAGTGGTGGACGTCGTACCAGCCCGTCGGTTACCGGATCGCCGGCCGGCTGGGCGACCGTACGGCCTTCGAGAACATGGTGGGCGCGTGCCACTCGGCGGGCGTCAAGGTGATCGCCGACGTGGTCGTGAACCACATGGCGGCCGGGTCCGGTACGGGCACCGGCGGCACCTCGTACACCAAGTACGACTATCCCGGCCTCTACCGCGACCAGGACTTCCACACCTGCCGCAAGGACATCGCCGACTACACCGACCGCGGTGACGTGCAGAACTGCGAACTCGTCGGCCTGGCCGACCTCGACACCGGCAGCGACCGCGTACGGACCGCGATCGCCGGGTACCTGGACGGCCTGCGGTCACTGGGCGTGGACGGCTTCCGTGTGGACGCCGCCAAGCACATGGCCGCCGGCGATCTGGCGGCCGTCAAGGGCAAGATGAAGGCCCCCGGCTTCTGGGTGCAGGAGGTGGTGTACGGCGAGGGCGAGGCGGTGCGGCCGGAGGAGTACACCGCCACCGGGGACGTCGACGAGTTCCGCTACGGCACGCACCTCAAGGCCGCGTTCCAGAGCGGGAACCTCGCGCAGCTGAAGTCCGTGGCCGACGGGAAGCTGAGCGGCGACCGGGCCCGTACGTTCGTCGACAACTGGGACACCGAGCGCAACGGTTCGACGCTCACCTACAAGGACGGCGCCGCCTACCTCCTCGCCAACGTCTTCATGCTCGCCTCCCCATACGGAGCGCCGAACGTCCACTCCGGGTACGCGTGGACCGACAAGGACGCGGGCCCGCCCGCCGGCGCCGACGGCTGGACCGGCATCCACGCCAAGCGCGAGATCACCGGCATGGTCGGGTTCCGCAACGCGGTGGGCTCCGCCGGGATCACCGACTGGTGGGACAACGGCGGTGACGCGATCGCGTTCGGGCGCGACGGGAAGGGCTTCGTCGCCCTCAACAACGGCGGCGGCGCGCTGGACCGTACGTTCGCCACGTCGCTGCCCGCCGGCACCTACTGCGACGTCGTCCGGGCCGCGCCCGGGGCGTGCGACGGGCACACGGTCACCGTCGGGGACGACGGGACGGCACGGATCCCGGTACCGGCGAAGAGCGCGGTGGCGCTGCACGTACAGGACTGAGGCGCCGGGTGGCCCCCGCCCCCGCCCTCACCCCGTCGGCCGCGTCGCCCGCTCCAGGGCGAGCAGGGCCGAGTGGTAGCCCCGGCCGCCGGTCGCGTGGTCCATGCCCACCTCGCACATCCGGTTCGCCGACAGGTGCGCGTCGAACCGCCGGGAGGCCACCTCCGCCGCCTCCTTGGCGGTCGCCGCCTCCGTCAGTTCCCTGTGCAGCATGCCGCGGTCGCCCGCGAAGGCGCAGCAGCCCGCGTCGTCCGGGACGACCACCTCCTCCGCACACGCCTCGGCGACCGCGCGCAGCTGCGCCTCGTCGCCCAGATGGCGCATGGAGCAGGTCGGGTGGAGCACCGCGGAGCCGACCGTCCGCAGGATCTCCAGGTGCGGCAGCAGTTCCTCGGCCGCCCAGACGACGGAGTCGACGACGGTCAGTTCATCGTGCAGTTCCCTGTTGTCCTCGGTGAGGTACGGCACGACCTCGTGGGCGATGCCGAGCGTGCACGAGGAGGCGTCCACGACCAGCGGCAGCCGTCCGCCCGCGGTCCAGCCCCAAGCGGCCTCGACGATGCGGTTGGCCATCACCGCGTTGCCTTCGTCGTAGCCCTTGGAGTGCCAGATGGTGGCGCAGCAGGTGCCGGTCACGTCGGACGGGATCCACACCGGCTTGCCCGCGCGCGCCGACACCGCCACGACGGCCTCGGGCAGGGAAGGCCCGTCGAAGCCGTCCGGTTCCCCGAAGATGCGGTTCACGCAGGCCGGGTAGTAGACGGCGACGGCGCCCACCCGCCGGGTGGCGGGCAGCCGGCGGGCCGCGGCGCCGGGGATCTGCGGCAGCCATTCCGGTACGAGATCGGGCCGTACCGCCTTGCGCGCCGCGCCCGTCAGGGACTTCAGCAGCCGGTCGGCGCGCCCCTCGCCGATCCGGTCGCCGATCTGTGCGGCGGCGGCCACCGCCAGCCGCGCCGACCGTTCGACCACCTTGAAGTGCCGGGCGGTCAGTGCCGCCGCGCGTTCCTCCTTGGGGGAGTGGCGCCGGTGCCGGAAGTCCTTCATCATCGCGCCGGTGTCGATGCCGACGGGACAGGCCAGCTTGCAGGTCGAGTCGCCCGCGCAGGTGTCCACCGCGTCGTACCCGTACGCGTCCAGCAGGGCGCCCGTGACGGGAGACACCGGCGTCTGGCGCATCATCTCGCGGCGCAGCACGATGCGCTGGCGCGGCGTCGTGGTCAGGTCCTGGCTGGGGCAGGTCGGTTCGCAGAAGCCGCACTCGATGCACGGGTCGGCGACCGCCTCGACCCGCGGGATGGTCTTCAGGCCGCGCAGATGGGCCTTCGGGTCGCGGTCGAGCAGGACGCGCGGGGCCAGGATGCCGTGCGGGTCCACGGTCTTCTTGACGCGCCACATCAACTCCGTGGCGCGCGGGCCCCATTCCCGTTCCAGGAACGGCGCGATGTTGCGGCCGGTGGCGTGCTCGGCCTTCAGCGACCCGTCGAAGCGCTCGACGGTCAGGGTGCAGAACTCGTCCATGAAGGCGGCGTAGCGCTCCACGTCGGCGGGCCGCGCGGCGTCGAAGGCGAGCAGGAAGTGCAGGTTGCCGTGGGCGGCGTGGCCCGCTACCGCCGCGTCGAAGCCGTGCCGGGCCTGGAGTTCCAGCAGTGCCGCACAGGCCTCGGCGAGCCGGGACGGCGGTACGGCGAAGTCCTCGGTGATCAGCGTCGTACCGGAAGGGCGGGAGCCGCCGACCGCCGTGACGAACGCCTTGCGCGCCTTCCAGTACCCGGCGATGACCCCGGCGTCACGGGTGAACTCGTTGGTGACGGACGCGACCGGGGTGACCAGGTCCAGTCCGGCCAGCACCTCGCGCGCGGCCTCCTCCTGGGCTTCTTGCGCCGCGTCGTCCGGCGCGCGGAACTCGACCAGCAGCGCGGCGGTCGCCTTCGGCAGCTCCGCCCAGTCGGCCGGCACTCCGGACACGCGCACCGACGCGCGCAGCGTGTTGCCGTCCATCAGTTCCACGGCGATCGCGCCGGCCTCGTTGAACAGGGGCACGGCGGCAGCGGCGGCGCTCAGCGTCGGGAAGAACAGCAGGGCCGACGAGGTGCAGCGGTTCCGGGGCAGCGTCTCGAAGACGGTCTCCGCGATGAAGCCGAGGGTGCCCTCGGAGCCCACCGCCAGCCCGCGCAGGATCCCGGCGGGGGTGGAGGCGTCCAGGAAGGCGTCCAGGCGGTAGCCGTTGGTGTTCTTGATCTGGTACTTGGCGCGGATCCTGGCCACCAGCTCCGGGTCCGCCTCGATCTCCGCCTTCAGCTCCATCAGGCCCCGGCACAGGGCGGGCTCGGCGTGCGCCAGTTCCTCGTCCGCCGCCGGGTCGCCGGTGTCCACGATCGTCCCGGAGGGCAGCACGAGTGTGACCGAGGCGAGCGTCCGGTAGGAGTTGCGGGTGGTGCCGGCCGTCATGCCGGAGGCGTTGTTGGCGACCACGCCGCCGAGCGTGCAGGCGATGGCGCTGGCCGGGTCGGGGCCGAGCAGCCTGCCGTGGCGGGCGAGCGCGGCGTTGGCCCGTACGACGGTGGTGCCGGGCCGGATACGGGCGCGGGCGCCGCCGTCCAGCACCTCGACGCCCGCCCAGTGCCGGCGCACGTCCACGAGGATGTCCTCGCCCTGCGCCTGCCCGTTGAGCGAGGTGCCGGCGGCCCGGAAGACGACGTTGCGGCCCTTGCCGTGCGCGTAGGAGAAGACCGCGGAGATGTCGTCGACGTCCTCGGCGAGCACGACGACCTGCGGGACGAAGCGGTACGGGCTCGCGTCGGAGGCGTACCGGACCAGGTCGGAGATCCCGTGCAGCACCTTGTCAGGGCCCAGCAGCGCGGTCAGGTCGTCGCGCAGCCGCTCCGGCGTGCCGGACGCCCGCCCGTCGGCCACCCGGTCGTGGTACGGGCCTTCGGTGGCGGCCGGCCGCAGGGTCCCGGGCTTCGGCTCCAGCAGGGGCATGACGTTCTACCTCCGGTCTGCTCGGGCCCGCTCCGGCCTCCGGAGCGGCCACCGGGCCAGTGTTTCAGCAGCGCGCCGCCGCCCCGTCGACCAGGGTGGACAACAGGCCGCCGAGGACGTCCCGCTGTTCGGCGGTCAGTGGCGCCAGGATGTCCTGTGCGGCGGCCCGGCGCGCGCCGCGCAACGCGCGCAGCGTCGAACGGCCGGTGCCGGTCAGCTCGATCCGTATGACGCGGCGGTTGGCGGGGTCGGGCACCCGGCGGACCGTGTCCTTCGCCTCCAGCGCGTCGACCAGCGTCGTCACGGCCCGCGGTACGACTTCCAGGCGCGCGGCCAGGTCGGCCATGCGGGGCGGCGCGTCGCCGGGGTAGTGGTCCACGATGCGCAGCAGCCGCAGCTGTGCGGGGGTCAGCGCGATGTCGAGCGTTTCCAGGTGCTGTTTCTGCGCGCGGTGCATCCGGCGGGTGAGCCGTACCAGTTGCTCCGCCAGGTCGTGGTCCGCGGTGGCCGGGTCGGGGGAGGGCATGGCCGGAGGGTATCAGGATCAAGTTCATTGTGAGTATAGGTAACTATTGGCTATGCTCGGCTGCCCCAACCTCCCTGCCCCCCGAAGGAGCCCATGCGCCCCGACGAACCCCAGTGGACCCCGCCGCCCAAGGACCCGGCCCAGCCGGCCCAGGTGCGGCGCATCCTCGCGCTGTTCAAGCCCTACCGCGGCCGGCTGGTCACGGTGGGCCTGCTGGTGGCCGCCTCCTCCCTGGTCTCGGTCGCCTCCCCCTTCCTGCTGCGCGCCGTCCTCGACGTGGCCATCCCCCAGGGCCGTACCGGCCTGCTGACCCTGCTCGCCGCCGGCATGATCGTCACCGCCGTGCTGACCAGCGTCTTCGGCGTCCTGCAGACCCTGATCTCGACCACCGTCGGCCAGCGCGTCATGCACGACCTGCGCACCGCCGTCTACGCCAAGCTCCAGCGCATGCCGCTGGCGTTCTTCACCCGCACCCGCACCGGTGAGGTGCAGTCCCGCATCGCCAACGACATCGGCGGCATGCAGGCCACCGTCACCTCCACCGCCACCTCCCTGGTCTCCAACCTGACCTCCGTGGTCGCCACCGTCGTCGCCATGCTCGCCCTCGACTGGCGGCTGACCGCCATCTCACTGCTGCTGCTCCCGCTCTTCGTCTGGATCAGCCGCCGGGTCGGCAACGAACGCAAGAAGATCACCACCGAGCGGCAGAAGCAGATGGCCGCGATGTCCGCGATGGTCACCGAATCGCTGTCGGTCAGCGGCATCCTGCTCGGCCGCACGATGGGCCGCGCCGACTCCCTCACCACGAACTTCGCCGCCGAGTCCGAGCGGCTGGTCGGCCTGGAGGTCCGCGCCAACATGGCCGGCCGCTGGCGGATGGCCACCATCGGCATCGTCATGGCCGCCATGCCCGCCGTCATCTACTGGTCGGCCGGCCTGGTCCTCCGGATGGGCGGCCCGGCCTTCTCCATCGGCACCCTCGTCGCCTTCGTCACGCTCCAGCAGGGCCTGCTGCGCCCCACCGTCTCGCTGCTGTCCACCGGCGTGCAGATGCAGACCTCCATCGCGCTCTTCCAGCGCATCTTCGAATACCTCGACCTGCCGGTGACCATCACCGAACCGGACCGCCCGGTACGCCTGGCCGCACCGCGCGGCGAGATCCGCTTCGAGCACGTGACGTTCGCCTACGACACCTCCGAGCGCGGCCCCGGCGCCGGACCGTCCCCGGCCACCCTGCGCGACATCGACCTGACCGTCCCGGCCGGCAGCAGCCTGGCCGTCGTCGGCCCGACCGGCAGCGGCAAGAGCACCCTGAGCTACCTGGTGCCGCGCCTGTACGACGTGACGGCGGGCCGGGTCACCCTGGACGGCACCGACGTACGCGACCTGGACTTCGACACCCTCGCCCGCGCGGTCGGCGTGGTCTCCCAGGAGACGTACCTCTTCCACGCCTCAGTCGCCGACAACCTCCGCTTCGCCAAGCCCGACGCGAGCGACGAGGAGATGGAGCGCGCCGCCCGCGCCGCGCAGATCCACGACCACATCGCGGCCCTGCCGGACGGCTACGACACCCTCGTCGGCGAACGCGGCCACCGCTTCTCCGGCGGCGAGAAACAGCGGCTGGCCATCGCCCGCACCATCCTGCGCGACCCGCCCGTCCTCGTCCTCGACGAGGCCACCAGCGCCCTGGACACCCGCACGGAACACGCGGTGCAGCAGGCCATCGACGCCCTCGCCAAGGGCCGTACGACGATCACCATCGCGCACCGCCTGTCCACGGTCAGGGACGCCGACCAGATCGTCGTCCTCGACGCGGGACGGATCGCCGAACGCGGCACCCACGACGAACTCCTCGCCGCCGACGGGCGGTACGCGGCCCTGGTACGGCGTGACGCACACCTCGTACCCGGCGGTGGTCGGGCCCTGTCCGCCGACCTGACCCGCCGGTAAGGTCGGCACCGACCGCACCGGACCGATCTCGGGAGCGCCCCGTGGCAGCCGCCGACCGAACCGCCGACCGTTCCGCCCTGCTGATGGCCCGGATGCTCGGCGGTACGGGGGCGCTCCACTTCCTGGCCCCCAAGCCGTTCGACGCGATCGTGCCCCGGGCACTGCCCGGCTCCCCGCGCATCTGGACGTACCTCAGCGGCGCCGCGGAACTCGCGGTGGCAGCCGCGGTCGCCCTGCCGCGCACCCGCCGGGCCGGCGCGCTGGCCGCCGCGGGCCTGTTCGCCGCCGTCTTCCCCGCCAACGTCAAGATGGCCCGCGACTGGCGGCACCGCTCCGCGCCCCTCAAGGCCGTCGCCTACGGCCGGCTGCCGCTCCAGGCACCCATGGTGGCCTGGGCACTGCACACGGCACGTGCCGCCGGGCGGGACGACCGCCCCTGAAAACGCGCGGGCGTGCCGCGCCGTGGCCCTTCTAGAGTGGGCCGTATGCCTGCCCACGAATCCTTGCCACCCTTCGAGTTCGCCTATCCGGGACCGCTGCGCGACCGGCTCGTCGCCGCCGTGCTGTCCGGGGCCAAGACCACCACGACGGGCCTGGTGGCGGACTACGAGCACGCGGGCGACCCGCTGCCGCGCGCCGGTGACCGCTACCGGGTGCCCGGCTCCGACGGCCGCTCCGTCGCCGTCATCGAGGTGACGGACGTACGCGTGCTGCGCCTGGCCGACGTGGACCTGCGGCACGCCGTGGACGAGGGCGAGGGCCACGGGACGGTCGCCGGCTGGCGGGCCGACCACGACGGTTTCTGGCACGGGCCAAAGATGCGCGAGGCGCTCGGAGACCCGGCGTTCACGGTCGGCGACGACACGATGGTCGTGGCCGAACGCTTCCGGATCGTCGAGCGCCTGTAGGCGGCGCGCCGCGGCCGCTCAGAGGGCCGACAGGTCGACCGCCGCGGCCATCGCCCGGTACCCGGCGTCGCCCGGGTGCTTGCGGTCGCCGCTGTCGTACGCCGGGAGCAGCGCGTCGGGGTCGGCGGGATCGGCCAGCGCCGCCGCGAAGTCGGCGACCGCGTCGAACGCGCCGGAGGTGCGGATCCAGGCGTTGATCTCCTGGCGCTTGGCCTCGGAAGCCGGCGTGTGGTATTCGGCGCCCCGGAACGGCAGGATCGTGCCGCCGACGACCCGCACCCCCGCCGCGTGCGCCCGCTCGACCAGCTCGCGGTAGCCGTCGACGACCTGCGCGGCGGACAGCCGCGGGTTGGGCCGGTACGTCGGGAACGCGGCCTCGTCCGCCTCGCTGAAGCCGATGTCGTTGAGGCCGACGAGCACGATCACGGTCCGTACCCCGGGCTTGTCCAGGACGTCGCGTGCGAAGCGCGCGCCGGCCCGTTCACCGAACCAGTCCGAGTCGTTGAGCAGCAGGTTTCCGCCGATCCCGGCGTTGAGGACCGGGCGCGCCAGGCCCGCTTCGGCCAGCCGCCCGGCGAGCGCGTCCGGGTAGCGGCGGTCGGTGCCGGGCGTCGAGGCGAAGCCGTCGGTGATCGAGTCGCCGAACGCCACCACGGTGTCCCGCCGGGCCGGGCCGCCCGCCAGCTCGACGTCGGCGAGGAAGTACCAGGACAGCGACGTCTCGGTGAAGACCGCCGGGTCGGCGGCGGCGAGCTGGTCGCCCGCGGCGCGGTAGGACGTGGTGAACGCCTGGGCGTGGAAGGTGGCGGGCCCGGTCGGCCGCGCGAAGTACAGGCTCACCGTCAGCCGGTCGAAGGGCGCCACGTCCACCTCGGCCGCGTCGCTGTAGACCTCGCCGCCCGCCGGTATCCGTACCGAGTCGGCGCCCCCGAAGGTCAGCCGGCGCGTGGTCCCCTCCCGCACGGCCGCGCCCCGGTCCGTGCGGGCGAGCGTGGCGCCGGAGACCGCCAGCTCGCCGGTGCCGAAGCGGTTGGAGAGTCTGACGCGGGCCGTGGTGCCGGAGCCGGTGACCCGTACGACCTGACGTACCGTCTGGTCCGCGAAGCCCTCCTCGGCCCAGTTCTTGTCGAACCCGGTGCTCGGGCGCTGCACGGCGGTGCTCCAGCCGGCGTTCCACACGGTGTCGTTGCTCATGTCGGCCACTCGTTTCTCTCGTCGGTGCGGTGATCACGAGTCTGCCGAGCGTGCGCGTGGCCACCCAGCCCCTCGGGCTGCGTACGCACCGGCTGCCTACCAACGCGGGGGTCACCCTGCGGCCGAAGGCGGGAGCCGGGGGTGGCGAGCGGGTGAGAGGCGCGGTGCCGCCCGCCCGGTCGGAGTTGGCGCAATCTTGATCGTGATAGGGCAGACAGCGTGCCGAGTGGAGTTTCATCCGGTCGCACCCGGCAAGGCGCACGGCACAACGTCCCCACCGGCCGGCACGCACCCCCTACGCACTCACGGAGACGACGTGGTCGACAGCGCACCCGACGGCACGCCCGGCGCGGGCGGCCGCCCACCGCGCGAGCTGGGCCGCCGCGGCGCCCTGGCCGCCACCGCCGCGGCCGGCCTCGGCCTCCTCGCCGCCTGCGGCGGCACCGCGGACAGCGACGCCTCACCGCCCGGCGCCCCGCGGCCCCGGACCCCGGGAGCCGGGAGCGGCCCTTCGGCCAGGCCGGCCAGGAAGCGCCCCCAGCTCCCGCGGGGCGGCCGGGAACTGTTCCCCCGTCACCAGCTCGTGGGCTTCTGCGGCCTGCCCGGGTCCCCGGTCCTCGGCCGGCTCGGCAAAGGCGACCTGGACGAGCGCGCCCGGGAGATCGAGAAGCTCGCCCACACCTACGCCGCCGACCGCGAACCGCTGCCCGTCCTGGAACTGCTGGCGACGGTCGCCAACGCCGAGGCGGGCGACGACGGCACCTACCGCTCCCGCACCCCCGCCGGCACCGTCCGCCGCTTCCACGAGGCGGCACGCAAGCACCGCGCCCTGCTGCTCCTGAACATCCAGCCGGGGCGCGCCTCCGCGCTGGGCGAGGTCAAGGCGCTGCGCGAGTGGCTGGTGCACCCGGACGTGGGACTCGCCCTGGACCCCGAGTGGGAGATGGGCCCCGGCGAGAAACCGGGCGACACCTACGGGAGCACCGACGGCCGCGAACTCACCGAGATCGCCCGCTACCTCTCCGGGCTGGTCCGCGAGCACGACCTGCCGGAGAAGCCCTTCGTCTTCCACCAGGTGGCGACCTCGGTCGTCGAGGACCAGCACGCGTTCAGGCCGCAGCCCGGCGTCGCCGCCGTCAAGTGCGCCGACGGCATCGGTTCGCCCGACCTGAAACGGGAGACCTGGGAGTACCTGGTCAAGGACCTGCCCCGCGGCATGCACACCGGCTTCAAGCTCTTCTACGACGAGGACCCCAAGGGCAGCCGCCTGATGTCGCATCAGGAGGTCCTCGCCCTGCGGCCGCGGCCCGAGTACGTCATGTACGAGTAGCGTGCCCCCCGTCCCGTCCCGTCCCGTCCCGTCCCGCCCGTCCCCCGCCCCGCGTCACGCGGGCCGCAGCCGGTACGCGTAGCCGTACGCCCGGTCCGCGTGCAACACGTACTCGTCCAGTGGCGGCGCGCCCCACGAGTCGTTGCCGCCGACGCCCGTCTGCCGGTGGTTGACGCCGAGGACGGTCTCCGCACGCCGCTTCAGCTCGTACGGGTGCTCGTGCCGCTCGCTCTCCAGGTCGGAGGGCGCGAAGTGCAGGGCGCTCAGCTCCAGCAGCGGCGCGCCGTCGCCCGGTTCGGCGCTGACGGCCAGCCCCGTGCCGTCGCGGCCGGTGAGCGAGGCGCTGCGCACATCGGTCACGTTGCCGGTCTGCTGGGGCCGTACGTACGGCCCCAGTTGGGCGTCGACGCTGCTGCGGTAGCGGCCGACGAAAGCCGACGTGCGCCGGTCCCAGTAGTTCTCGTGCGGCCCCCGCCCGTACCAGGCGAAGGTCTCCAGCCCGGCCGGTACGGTCAGCAGCGCGCCGACCACGGGCAGGTCGGGCAGCCCGGCGCCCGGCGTCAGTGTGTGCCGTACCCGCACCTCGCCGTCGCCGCGCACGGTGAAGACGGTGTCCCAGCGGGAGGCCGCCGGCGCGGTGGGCAGCGTGGCCGTGACCTCGACGGTCACCTCGGAGGCGGCCGTACGGGCGGCCCTGACGCTGGTCACCGTGCGCTTGGCGCCCGCCTCGCGCCAGGTGCGCAGCGAGTTCTGCGCGCCCCGTCCGATGTCGTTGTCCGTCGGCCCGCGCCAGAAGTTGGGCACCGGGCCTCCGGTGAGCAGCGCCCGGCCGCGGTGGCGGTAGGCGGACAGCGTGCCGGTGGCCTTGTCCAGGACGACTTCGAGGTCGCGCCCGCGCACCGTGACCGCGCGGTCCGACTCGGCGAGGTCGAGCGGGGGCAGTCCGGCGGCGGGGGGTTCGGCGGGTGCGGGGGCGCGCCAGGGCAGCGCGAGCTGTTCGGCGGCGACGCTGTGGCCGGCGTCCGCCCAGGAGGTGGCGTGCCGCAGTACGAAGGACAGATTCAGCCAGTACTCGGCGCCGGGCGCGGGCCGTTCGGGCCGCCGGAAAGGTATCCGCACGGTCGCGTCCTGTCCCGGCGCGGCCTCGGGTGCGGGCAGCGTGCCGTGCTGGACGCGCTCGCCGTCGCGGGTGACCTCCCAGCGCAGTGCGTAGGCGTCCAGGCCGAGGAACAGCTGCCGGTTGGTGATCCGTACCGTGCCGGCGGCGAGGTCCGCGGCGGCCATCCGGACCGCCTGGTAGACCTTCTTGACCTCGTGGATGGCCGGGTGCAGCACGCGGTCGGCGGAGACGACGCCGTTGCAGCTGAAGTTCCAGTCGGTGGGGTAGCCGGGGTGCCAATCGCCGCCGTAGGACAGATAGGTGCGCTCCGGGTCGCCGGGGACGGGCAGGCGGATGGCCTGGTCGACGAAGTCCCAGATGAAGCCGCCGTGCAGGTTGGGGTAGCGCTCGAAGACGTCCCAGTACTCCTGGAAGTTGCCCGTGCTGTTGCCCATGGAGTGCGCGTACTCGCACAGGATGAACGGCTTCGGGTCGCCGGACTTCCCGTACCGCTCCACTTCCTCCGGCGTGCTGTACATCCGGCTCTCGATGTCGGCGACGGCGTTCATGCCCTCGTAGTGCACCGGCCGGGACGGGTCGCGGCGGCGCGTCCAGTCGGACATGGCCCGGAAGGTCAGGCCGCGGCCTGCCTCGTTGCCGAGCGACCAGACCACGACGGACGGGTGGTTCTTGTCCCGTTCGACCATCGACCGCATCCGGTCCAGGCAGGCGCCGGTCCAGGCCGGCAGGCTGCCGGGCAGCCAGTCGCGCACCCCGTGCGTCTCCAGGTTGGCCTCGCCGATGACGTACAGGCCGTACTCGTCGCACAGGTCCAGCCAGCGCGGGTCGCCGGGGTAGTGGGCGGTGCGGACGGCGTTGATGTTGTGCTGCTTCATGATGCGGATGTCCTGGAGCATCCGCTCCTCGGGGACGGCCTGCCCGTGGTCGGGGTCGGTCTCGTGCCGGTTGACGCCGCGGAAGACGACGGGCCGCCCGTTGACGGTGAGCTTGCCGGGCCCGTACGCGATCGAGCGGAAGCCGGTACGGGTGCTGTGGATGTCGACGGTCCGGCCTGCGGGGTCGGTGAGGGTGAGCACGAGCGTGTAGAGGTTCGGCGCCTCGGCGGACCACAGGGCCGGGGCCCTGACGGTGGTCTTCGGCGCGACCGTGGCTTCCTGACCGCCGGTGAGGCGGACGGCGGCGGTGAGCGGCTCGGGCAGCACCGGCCGTCCCCGCCCGTCGTAGAGCTGCGCTCTCAGCCGGTGCGCGCCCGCCGCCGCCGTGCCACGGTTGCGTACGGTCGCCGACACGGTCAGCTCCGCGTCGCGGTGGGCGGCGTCCGGCGCGGCGCCCACGTGCAGGTCCTGGAGGTGTACCGGCGGGATCGAGTACAGGTACACGTCGCGGAAGATCCCGGACAGGTCGATCATGTCCTGGTCCTCCAGCCAGCTGCCGTCGGACCAGCGGTAGACCTCGACGGCCAGCACGTTCGTGCCGGGGCGCAGCCGCTCGGTGACGTCGAACTCGGCGGGCGTGTAGCTGTCCTCGCTGTAGCCGACCCGTTCGCCGTTGACCCACACGAAGAATGCCGACTTCACGCCCTGGAAGGAGAGCAGCGTACGGCGGCTGCCCCAGTCCTCCGGCACGGTGAAGGCGCGCCGGTAGGAGCCGACCGGGTTGAACCGGCGCGGCACGTGCGGCGGCAGGGGGTTCTCGTAGCCGGTCCAGGGGTATTCGACGTTGAGGTAGATCGGCTCCGGGTAGCCCTCGATCTCCCAGTTGGAGGGCACGGTGATGTGGTCCCAGGCGCTGTCGTCGTACCGCGGCGCGAAGAAGTCCCCGGGCCGCCGGTCGGGATTCTCGGCCCAGTGGAAGCGCCAGCTGCCGTTGAGCGGGCGGTAGTACGGGGACTCGGTGAACTTTCCGGTCAGGGCCGATCCGGTGTCGCCGTACGGGACGAGGCGGGCGCGGGCCGGTTCGCGGTTGACCTGGAAGACGCGCGGGGCGGCGTCCCACTCGGTGCCGCCCGCGGCCGGTACGTACCCGGCCGAGGCGGCGAAGGCTCGCTTCTGTGCGGCGAACGCGGCCCAGCCGGCCAGCGCGGCGCCGGTGGCGAGGAACGAGCGGCGGTTGATGCGGCGTACGTTCATGCGACAGCTCCGAACGTATGGCAACAGGAAGCGTCAGAGTCGAACCACAACGGCGCCCGGCACAAGCCTCCCGCACGCCACTTCGCGCCGGCGCGCCCCCGGGCGCCTCACTCCGTGAGGAGGACGACCTCCAGCTTCCGCGGCCCGTGCACCCCCTCGACCCGGTCCAGCTCGATGTCACTGGTCGCCGAAGGCCCCGAGATCCACGTCAGGGGGCGTGCCGGATCGAGGCGTTCGAGTGCCTGCGGCACCGAGTCGACCACCTGGTCCGGTACGCGTACGACACAGATGTGATGGTCCGGAATGAGCGAGATCCGGCGGCGGCCCTGGTCGGCCGAGCCGTCCAGCACGATGGTCCCGGTCTCGGCGATCGCCACCGCGCAGCCGGTGACGACGCTGTCCACCGCGTCGAGTTCGCGTGCGGTGCACGCCGCCCGGTCGTGGATGCGGGTCTGGTCGGCGGCGGCCATCCAGAACGGCTCCAGCCACGGCGGCACGAGCACCGTCCGCGCACCGTGCTCGTTCAGCAGGCGCATGACCAGCGCCGCCAGGCCGTCCGTGCCGCTGTGGTGCACCAGCGCCCGGTACTCCGCCAAGTTCTCCGCCAGCAGCGCCACCCGCTCCTCCGCCGTACGGGAACCATGGGTACGCAGGTAGTCGCGCGGTACCGGCGCGTCCTGTGGCCACTCGTCGCGCGGCACGTCCGCCAGCGCCCGGCGCACCCGCGCCAGCACCACGTCCCGGCTGCTCATGTGCCCTGCTCCTCTCCACGGGTACGCCGCCACCAGTCCCGGAAGGACTCGGCCGGCACCGCCGGCAGGTCCCGGCTGTCCGACCAGGCCCGCCCGGGCCCCGGCAACCGGCGCGGATGCAGCCGCCGGGTGCGCGCCGCCAGCCGCTGGCCCGCCCGCAGCACTCCCGGATGCCCGAAGGCGAAGCCCGCCGCGCGCATCGCGGCCCGCTCGGCGGCGTGCCCCCTGGCCGGCCTGACGACGGTCTTCACGCCGCGCCGGGTGACCGGGCCGCCCTGCACCACCCGCTCCCGCAGGTGCACCAGCACCTCCGGGATGTCGATGGCCACCGGGCACACCTCGTAACAGGCGCCGCACAGCGACGAGGCGTACGGCAGCGAAGCGTCCAGCTCGCTGCCCGTACCGCGCAGCTGCGGGGTGAGGATCGCGCCGATCGGCCCCGGGTACGGCGACCCGTACGCGTGCCCGCCGGCCCGCTCGTACACCGGGCACACGTTCAGGCAGGCCGAGCAGCGGATGCAGCGCAGCGCCTGCCGGCCGACCGTGTCGGCGAGGGTGTCGGTGCGCCCGTTGTCCAGCAGCACGAGGTGGAACGCGCGCGGGCCGTCCCCGTCCGTCGTACCGGTCCACATCGAGGTGTAGGGGTTCATCCGCTCGGCCGTCGAGGACCGGGGCAGCAGTTGGAGGAAGATCTCCAGGTCCTGCCAGGTCGGCACCACCTTCTCGATGCCGACGACGGAGATCAGCGTCTCGGGCAGGGTCAGGCACATCCGGCCGTTGCCCTCGGACTCCACGACGACCAGCGTGCCCGTCTCGGCGACCATGAAGTTGGCGCCGGACACGCCGACCTTCGCGTTCAGGAACTTCTCGCGCAGGTGCAGCCGCGCCGCCTCCGCCAGCTCGGACGGCGAGTCCGAAAGCCCCTCCGGCGCCGGGCGCCCCCAACGCCCCATCCGCTCGCGGAAGATGTCGCGGATCTCGCCCCGGTTGCGGTGGATCGCCGGCACCAGGATGTGCGAGGGCAGATCGTCGCCCAGCTGCACGATCAGCTCCGCGAGGTCCGTCTCGTAGGCGCTGATGCCCGCCTCGGCCAGTGCCCGGTTCAGCCCGGTCTCCTGCGTCGCCATCGACTTGATCTTGACGACCTCGCGCTCGCCGGTCTCCCGCACCAGCCGGGCGACGATGGCGTTGGCCTCGGCGGCGTCCGCCGCCCAGTACACCCGCCCGCCGGCGGCCGTCACCGACTCCTCCAGCCGCTCCAGGTAGTGGTCGAGGTGGCGCAGCGTACGGTCCTTGACGGCGGCGCCCGCGGCCCGCAGCCGGGCCCAGTCGTCCAGCTCCGCGACCGCCTTGGCGCGCTTGTCGCGGATGGTGTGGGTGGCGTGCCGCAGGTTGGCGCGCAACCGGGTGTCCTGGGTGGAGGACGCGGCGGCCGCGGGGAACGCGGGCATGCCGAGATACGTGCCGCTCATCGGGGGCTCCCTTCCGTACCGGTTTCCGCGCCCGTCTCCGTGGCGGCCAGGATCTCCGCGATGTGCACGGGCCTGACCCCCGCGCCCTGCCGCGTGAGCGTGCCGCCGATGTGCAGCAGGCAGGAGTTGTCGACCGTGCAGACCGCTTCCGCGCCGGTCGCGCGGATGTTGCGGACCTTGTCCGCGCCCATCGCGGCCGACACCGCCGGGTTCTTCACCGCGAACGTGCCGCCGAACCCGCAGCACTCCTCGGCCCCCGGCAGCTCCCGCAGGTCGAGCCCTCTGACGTGCTCCAGCAGCCGCCGCGGCCGGTCGCCCAGCCCCAGCATGCGCAGGCCGTGACAGGTGGGGTGGTAGGTGACGGTGTGCGGGTAGTAGGCGCCGACGTCCGTCACCTTCAGCACGTCGACCAGGAACTCGGTCAGTTCGTACGTCTTCGGCACGGCGCGCGCCGCTGCCCCGGCCAGCTCCCGGCCGCCGCGCCCCTCGGCCGCGGCCCGCTCCGCGATCCGCGGGTAGTTGTCCCGCACCATCGCCGCGCACGAACCGGACGGGGTGACCACGTAGTCGTAGTCCTCGAAAGCCCGGTCGAAGCGGTGCACCAGCGGCTCCGTGAGGTGCCGGTAGCCGGTGTTGAACTGCGGCTGGCCGCAACAACTCTGTCCGGGCGGGAATCCCATCTCGACACCGAGACGTTCCAGGAGCGTGATCACTGCCCGGCCGGTGTCCGGGTAGAGCGTGTCGTTGATGCAGGTGACGAACAGTGCTACGCGCACGTTGCCATCTCCTTTCGGCTGCCGTCGACCGCTGGCGGCGGGCCGTCCCACCGGTACATGATCACCTGTCGGCTCATCCTGCCCCAGCGGCGGGCGAAGGAGAAGGACCCGGAGCGGAGGACCATGACGCGTGCGGAGCAGGCCGAGGACGTGAGGCGGGAGAGGGCGCCGGACGGCGCGCCGCGGCAGGTGTCGCAGTTGCGGCAGCTGGCCGCGGCGTCGGTCGGCAACGCCGTGGAGTGGTACGACTGGTACGCGTACTCCTTCCTGGCGGTCTACATCGCCGACCGGGTCTTCCCCAAGGACACCGGCAACTCCCTGGTGCCCCTGCTGTCCACCTTCGCGGTGTTCGCGGTCGGCTTCTTCATGCGCCCGGTCGGCGGGCTGCTGATGGGCGCGGTCGCGGACCGGCGCGGCCGCCGGACGGCGCTGACCTTGACGATCCTGCTGATGGGCGGCGGCAGCCTGCTCGTCGCCGTCACCCCCACCTACGCGGCCGCCGGCGTGCTGGCGCCGATCGTGCTCGTCGTCGCCAGGTTGGTGCAGGGACTCTCGGTGGGCGGTGAGTTCGCCGCCTCCACGACCTTCCTCGTCGAGTCGGCGGGACCCGGCCGGCGCGGGCTGTTCTCCAGCTTCCAGTACGTCTCCACCACCGCCGGCCAGCTGCTCGCGTCCGGTACCGCCGCCCTGCTGGCGGGCGTGCTGACCGACGGGCAGATGGGGGAGTGGGGCTGGCGCCTGGTCTTCCTGATCGGCGCGGTGTTCAGCCTGATCGGCCTCTGGGTCCGCAGCGGGGCACGCGAGACGCGGAGCGCGCAGCAGCGTGCCGCCGCACGCCCCGGCCTCTTCGAGGCGCTGCGCCGCTACCCGCGCCAGTCCCTGCTGATCTGCGGCATCACCGCGGGCGGCACCCTCGCGTACTACACCTGGACCACCTACCTGCCCACGTACGCGCAGGTCAACGTGGGCTTCGACAAGAGCGAAGCGCTCACCGTCGGCACCCTGTCCCTGTTGTTCTTCGCCCTGCTCCAGCCGCTCGGCGGCATGCTTTCCGACCGTGTCGGCCGCAAGCCGCTGCTGCTCGGCTTCGCGCTGGGCTTCGCGGTGCTCGCCGTGCCGCTGCTGCACCTGGTGACGGACGCGTTCTGGTCGCTGCTGCTGGTGCAGTGCGCGGGCATGGTGCTGCTGACCGGGTACACCGCGGTGGCCGCCGCCGTGAACGCCGAGGTCTTCCCCGCACGGGTGCGTGCCGCGGGCATCGGCTTCCCGTACTCGCTGACCGTGGCCCTCTTCGGCGGCACCGCCCCGTATGTCGGCACCTGGTTCAAGCAGGCCGGGCACGCGGACTTCTTCCCCTGGTACGTCTCCGCGCTCTGCCTGGTCTCCTTCGTCGTGTACCTGACCCTGCCGGAGACCGCGAAGCAGAAGCTGGAGACCTGAGACGGGCGTGCGCGCGGGCCGTTCGCGGTCCGCGCGCGCACCGCGAACGGCCCGCGTCCCGGTCACTCCGGGAGCGTCACTTGCGGGCGACGATGGCAGCGTTGGCGCCCGGCGCCTCGAACGGGACCTTGCGGACCTCGGCGAACCCGGCGTCGGCCAGCCAGGAGCTGTACTCCGCCGCTGTGTAATTCCGGCCGCCCTCGGTCTCGACCAGCATGTTCAGGCTCATCAGCGCGGCCGGTGCGGGCCCGGTCAGGTCGTCGTCGACCATCAGCTCGCTGATCACCAGCGTGCCGTTGGGCGGCAGTGCCGCACAGCACTTGTCCAGCAGGGTGCGGTTGGTGTCCTCGTCCCAGTCGTGCAGGATCATCGACAGCACGATGACGTCGTGACCGCCGGGCAGGTCGGGCTCGGCGAGGAAGTCGCCGGGGTGGGTGCCGACACGGTCGGCGAGCCCGGCGTCGGCGATGTTGCGCTCCGCGATGGGACACACCCTCGGCAAGTCGTACACCGTCGCCTTGAGCCCCGGATGCTGCCGGCACAGTTCTATGGCGTACGCGCCGGAGCCGCCGCCCAGGTCCAGCAGCCGTGTCCCGGCGGTGAGGTCCACCACCTCGCCGAGCCGCTGCGCGGTCCACGACGACACCGCGTGCATCGCCTCCCAGAAGACGGAGAGCAGCCCCGGGTCCTCGGTGTCGAAGAGGTGCGGCTGCTTGTCGGGGTCCCAGGTGGTGGGGCGGTTGGTGCGCACGGCCTCGCCGAGCCGGCCCCAGCCGGGGTACAGCCGCTGGTCCAGCATTCGCAGCCAGCCGCTGAAGTGGTACGGGCGGCCCGGCACCAGATAGGCGTCGGTCAGCGCCGAGTTGACGAAGCGCCCGTCCCCGCGGCGCTCCAGCAGGTCCAGTGCCGCGCAGCCGGTCAGCAGCATCCCCGCGGGCCGGGTGCCGATCTCCAGCTCCTCGGCGCACTCCTCGACCGTGCCGCCGCCGAGCCGGTCGAGCAGGCCGAACAGGCCCAGCTCGTCGGCGGTGGCCAGCGTCTTGAACGCCCAGAACCCGGTGGCTAACTGCATCAGCGGCAGCGGGGACGCGGTCGGCGCGGCGGAGTGCGGGGATGCCATGGGATGCCTCCAGGAGTCGTTGCGTGCGTGATACGGGGGACGTACGGGAATCGCACGGGAGTTTACGGACGCGAACATGTGTCCGCGCCCGTGATCACTACCACCGCCGGGAGGCTGTCACACACGGAAAACGGGCACCGTGGGCCGGTGCCCGTCAAGGGAGCGAAAAAGCGGCGCCGCCGCGCGCCCGGGGAAGCCGGGGCAGCGCCGTGAGCGGGGGTTTTGCAGCTGTCAGGATGAGTGCCCGTGCGCACCTCCTGTCTCAATGGTGCCGCCGAGGCGGTCGCGCAGCGGCAACAGCGCACTCGGAGAGGGCCCGGTGACCGACCACCGGGTACCGACCAGGTACGTGCCCCCGTACGCCTGCGCCTCGGTGAGCCAGGCGCGCTTCTTGCTGTCGCTGCTGAACGTCAGGATGCGGAAGACGCCGCGGCCGGTGGTGCAGCCGCCTTCGCGCAGCTCCTGGGCGTCGACGATGACCTCGGCGCGGCAGCCCAGGGCGGTGGCGATCCGCGCCATGGAGGCGGGGGCGCCCGGCGCGGCGGGGGAGGGGGCGGCGTGTGCGGCGGGCGGGGAGCGCCGGCCGTCCGGTGCCGGGCCGCCGTTCGCGTAACCGGCGACGACGATCGCGCAGGACAGGCCGCCCGCCACCAGAAGGGCCGGTAACGGACCGGGCGAGAGCTTCATGGCGGGTCCTTTCCTCTCAACATCGCCTCAACGACGGCTCAACGGCAACTCAACGACGGCTCAACGGCAGCTCAGCGGCATTCACGGCCCGAGTTGATGCAGTCCACGGCCCGGCGCATCAGCTGCCGAGGCATGACGTTGATGAAGTCACCGTGATCCGTCACCGGGTTGTGCAATTGGTCGGGGAAGCTGTCCACCGCGTACAGCGTGTTCTGCGGAATGGCGTACGTCAGCCGCTGCACCAGCCGGGGAATGGCCCGGAAACCGTTGCGGCACCGGCCGTTCGCTCCCGGGAAAACGACGTGGGTACGGTGGTTGGCGCTGTCGGTGTTGCGCCCGTCCCAGCAACTGGGAAAGGCCAGGGACCGCACGACGTCGCTGCCCCGGGGGCAGAGCGGATACTTGTTCTTGAGCTGCCGGTCTTCGAATCCGGTGCAGCTCCACGAGGCATTGGCGTTGGCCGGACCGTTCGTCAGCGCTTTCGCGTCGCCGGTGAGATTCCGCAGGAAGGGCGGCATTTCGGTGACCTTGTCCGCCGCGTTGCCGTCGAATTCCAGTGATACGGAAGCGGGGCGGAGGATCGTACCGACATTGCCGTCCGGGCCGCCGCCCGGTGCGTTGGCGTCCCGCTCCCGTCCGTTGTCGCGCAGCCGCAGCACCGGCCAGTAATAGGTGGACCGGTCCCCGTTGCCGCACGTCGTGCCCGCCCCGGCCAGTTCGTTGTCGGAGGAGAACGCGTCCGTCTCCAGGTTTCCGACGTAGTCGTGCGTGTGGTGGGCGCCGTTGCGCACGCCCGGCGCGACGATCAAATTGTCCGGGTTGTTGTGGCCGTTCTCGTTGCGCCCGCACTGCGACAGGAACGAACCGGTGGCAGCGCCCTGCCCGCCGCCTCGCCCGTTGCCCGGCGCATTCGGCCGTACGGTCCGTATGTCGACGAAATCGTCGCGGAAAGGACCGTTGTCCGCGCTGTCTCCGTCCTGCGCGCCCCTGGGCGCGTTCAGCGCGGCGGCGGAACCCCGCGTCGTCCGGCACGTATTCAGGCCGTCCAGCGCCTCGGGCCGCTCACCGGCCTGGCGCAGCGCGTCCGTGATGCGCCCGATCGTGGCCTTGCGGTCCCGGCCCAGCGTGCGCAGCACCCGGTCCTGCGCGCCGGGGTCCGCCGACCACTGCTGGAACGCCCGGGCCACCTGGGCTTCCAATTGCCCCAGGCCCCGGTTCACCGCGGGCGCCGCCTCCGGCGGGAGGCGGCGCAACCGCTGCCCCACGTCCGGGCAGCTGATGGTCCGGCCGGCCGCCGCGTTCCGTCCGCCGCCCGCCGCGGCATCCCCGCCACCGGTCTCCGCCCCGGCGGGGCCCGCCAACGCTTGGGCGGCGATCATCGCCGTACCGCCGCAAGCGGCCAGCGCGGTGGCGACCAGCGCTCCGCTCCGCTTGGTGAGGCGGGTTCTTTTGTGCGTCCGCGTCAACGCCTGCTGTGTCCGCCGGTATTGCTGCCGTTTCATGACATCACTTCTCTTGGGAGTTGTGGTTTTCTGAGCGCGGCCGGATCACGAGGACGACGGGGGCGCCGGCTGCCGGGCGGGCGGCGCCACCGTAACCGCGCCCGGCCCGGCGGACGCCTGTCCGTCGGCGAGTGCCCCGAAGTCGACCAGTCCGGTTTCCTCCAGGGCCGTGATGTGATCGAGCACGACGGAATTGGCACGGGTGGCCAGGTCCCGGATCACGGAATTGCGGGTGTTGGCCCGCACCTGGGCGACGAGCGAGAAGACCTTGCCGTGCGCCTGGCGGGCCAGGTTCGCGAACAGCCGCTCATAGGCGTCGCCTTGGGCCGCCCCCAACTGGTCGAGCCAGCCCTGTTGCTCGGGAGTCGGCCGGCCGGGCAGGGTGACGTCCAGCATTCGCCCCACCTCGGCGGCGCGCTGATTGAGATCGGTATGCCCCTCCATCAAATGGCGCCCCGCGTGTCTGACGGCCGGACGCGTCCCGCGTTGCAGCGCCTGCCGGCCCGCGGGCAGTTCCCACAGTCCGGCCTGCCGCACCTTCCGGACGAATTCCCGGTCGAGCGGGGACAGAGGGCCCGACGGCGTGTTCCACTCCCCGAGCCCGTCGTCCTGCGCGGCAGGGGCGGTGCCGTTCGCCGCGCTGCTGCCGGTGCCCGCGAACAGCTGAACCGGCAGCAAAATGGCCACGGCGGTCAGGGAAAGCCCGGCGACGACCAGCCCGGTGCCCACCGAAAACCGCGACCGGACACCGCCGATCACCGAACGCCGCCGTCCGACGCTTCGCACAGTGCCCTCCTTCTCCGGGTGACGGGAAAGAGGACGCTAATGCGGTACCGGGCCGCTTTTCCGTTGCTTAGCACCTACCGGACAAAGACCCGCCACGGCCGCCCCCGGTTGCTAGGGTGCCGGGCCGCGCAAGCCCCTGGGCGCCGGGTACGGTCACCCGCCGCCCATACGCTGTCGCGGCGCCCGCCGTCCCGGCCAACACGCCCGGAATGTCCGGGCCATCCGGGTGATTTGCTGGCGTGGGACGTCGCGCGCGGAACGGGGCGTGCATATCTGTAGCAAACACAGCAACGCTGCCGGTCCGCCATGGGCGGCCGTAGCCGTACGTGAAGGAGACGTCCCCATGTCCGCACCGCGCCGCCTGTTGACCACGGCCTGTGTGACCGCACTCGTCCTCACCGGGCCCCTGGGCGGCAGCATCTCGCTGGCCTCCGCTCCGGACGGCCCGCGCCCGGCGCCGGCGCACCGGGCGGAGCTTATCCGGCTGGGCAAGGGCAGCGGCGACTTCTGCCTGACGCCCGGGGCCACCCGCGCCCTCGCCAAGGCACACGTACGGCTGACCGCGATCCGCCCGGCCCGGCTGACCGGCAACCGCGAACGGCTCTGTGCCACCACGCCGATCACCGGCGGCTCGGTCAACCGCAACGCGACCAAGGGCGAGATCGACTTCGACGGCGGCTTCGACTTCACGCGGGGCGGCCGCCATCTGCGGGTCAACCACCTGAAGGCCGACTTCGCCACGGGCCGGGTCTCCGGCGACGTCCGGGGCGCCCGGCCCGCCAGGACGGCGTTCCTGGCGTTCAAGCCGGACCCGAAGAAGATCCGGTTCGGCGGCGGCAAGGTCACGGCGCATGTCGCGTTCACGTTGACGAGCCACGGCGCGGAGTCCTTCAAGAGCGCCTTCGGCACCGCGCCGGTCGCGGCGGGCGAGCGCCTCTTCGAAGGAGACGGCACGGCGGACATCCGCCTGCCGCACCCGATCCACACCCTCCGCCCCGCCAGGCCGACACTCGACGTCGTGCAGTGACGTCGTGACCCCGCACCGCCCTTGCTCCCGCGGTGGAGCCGGGGCGGTGCGCGAGCCGTTCAGGCGGCAGTCGGGACGACCGGTCGCAGCAGCCGCCGGATGTCGCGTACGGCCGCGCGTCCGGCGCGGTTGGCGCCGACGGTGCTGGCGGAGGGGCCGTATCCGACGAGGTGGACGCGGGGATCGCGGACGGCGCGGGTGCCCTCCAGGCGGATGCCGCCGCCCGGTTCGCGCAGGCGGAGCGGGGCCAGGTGACCCAGGGCCGGGCGGAAGCCGGTGGCATAGAGGATGGTGTCGGCGGCAACGCCGGTCACGCCGTCGTCCCGTACGCCGTCCGCCCAGTGGACGCCGGTTTCGGTGACGCGGTCGAACATCGGACGGCGCACCAGCACGCCCCGCTCGCGCGCCCGCCGCATCGCCTCCGTCATCGGCAGGCCCGTGACGGAGACCACGCTCCGCGGCGGCAGCCCCCGCCGGACCCGGTCCTCGACCAGCGCGACGGCCGCGCGGCCCCGCTGCTCGTCGAACGGCCCCTCGCGGAAGCGCGGCGGGCGGCGGGTCACCCAGGTCGTTTCCGCCGCGACCTCCGCGATCTCCAGCAGCTGCTGGACGGCCGAGGTGCCGCCGCCCACGACGACCACATGCTGTCCGGTGAAGTCCCGCGGCCCCCGGTAGCCGGAGCTGTGCAGCTGCCGGCCGCGGAAGTCCGCCTGGCCGGGCAGCCGCGGCCAGAACGGGCGCTCCCAGGTCCCGGTCGCGTTGACGAGGGCCCGCGTGGCGTACGTGCCCTCCGAGGTCTCCACCAGCAGGCGCCCGCCCGCGCCGTCGCGCACCGACCGGACGTCCACCGGCCGGTGCACCCGCAGCCCGAAGGCCCGCTCGTAGGCGTCGAAGTAGGCGCCGATCACCTCGGCGGCAGGGCGGCCCGGATCGGCGCCGGTCAGCTCCATGCCGGGCAGCGCGTGCATGCCGTGGACCTTCCCGTACGTCAGGGTGGGCCACCGGAACTGCCACGCGCCGCCCGGCCGCGGCGCGTGGTCCAGCACGAAGAAGTCCCGGTCCGGCTCGTACCCCGTCCGCCGCAGGTGGAAGGCGGCGGCCAGGCCCGCCTGCCCGGCACCGACCACCACGGCCTCGGCTTCGCGCACCCCGCTGTAGTTCATGTTTCTACCAACCAGGGTGCGGGCCGGAATCTTCCGCGCCCCGCGCCCCGCACCCCGCGCCGCTCCCGCTCAGCGGCCGCCCGAGACGAGCAGCGGCGCCCCGCCCGGCGCCGAGGCCGGCCGGCCGTTGGCCGCCGGGACGCCGGACAGGGGCGGGCGGCCGGCGGGCAGCAGCCCCCTGGCGGCCAGCTCCGGCCGTACGCCCTCGCCGAACCAGTACGCCTCCTCCAGGTGGGGGTAGCCGGAGAGCACGAAGTGCTCGATGCCGAGCGAGTGGTACTCCTCGATCCGGTCGGCCACCTCCGCGTGGCTGCCGACCAGCGCCGTCCCGGCCCCGCCACGTACGAGACCCACACCGGCCCACAGGTTCGGCGCGATCTCCAGCCGGTCGCGCGAGCCGCCGTGCAGCGCCAGCATCCGCTGCTGGCCCACCGACTCGCTCTTGCCCAGCGCCTGCTGCGCGGCGGCCACCGTGTCCGGGTCCAGGTCGTCCAGCAGCCGGTCGGCCGTGGCCCACGCCTCCTTCGCCGAGTCGCGCGAGATGGTGTGCAGCCGGATGCCGAAGCGGACCGTACGGCCCTCCCGCGCGGCCAGGCCGGAGATCCAGTCGATCTTCTGCTTGACCTGCTCGGGCGGTTCGCCCCAGGTGAGGTAGACATCGACGTTGCGGGCGGCGACCGGCCCCGCGGCGGCCGACGAGCCACCGAAGAAGATCTCCGGGAGCGGGTCGGGCGGCAGCGCGGTCAGCCCGCCCTCCACCTGGTAGTGCGCGCCCTGGAAGTCGAACGGAACGCCGCCCCACACACCCCGCACCACCTGCAGGAACTCGTCCGTCCTGGCATAGCGCCGGTCGTGGTCCAGCGCGTCCCCGAAGCGCCGCTGCTCGGTGGAGTCCCCGCCGGTCACCACGTTCAGCAACAGCCGGCCGCCGGAGATCCGCTGGTACGTCGCGGCCATCTGCGCGGCCAGCACGGGGGAGATCACCCCGGGCCGGAAGGCCACCAGGAACTTCAGCCGGTCGGTGACCTGGGTGAGCGCCGCCGTCGTCAGCCACGCGTCCTCGCACCACGTACCCGTCGGCGTGAGCACCGCCTCGAACCCGAGCTGCTCGGCCGCCTTGGCGATCTGCGCCAGATACTCGATGTCCGGGGCCCGCACGCCGCTGACCGGGGTGATGCGGTCGCGCTTGATCCCGCCGTCGGTGTACGCGTGCCGGTCGACGAGGGAGCGCCCGTCGCCGCCGGTGGGCAGGAACCAGTGCAGATGTACGGTCATGATGATCAGCTGGCCTTTCCGTCGGTGCCGTAAGTACGTGGTGCCGTGCTCGAAGGCGGCAGGCCGCCGTTGAAGCGGGTGTCGACGAAGGGCGCGAAGTCGAAGCGGCCCGGGATCAGCCTTAACTCGGCGAAGATGTCGGCCATCCGCTGCTCAGAGGCGACGGCCGCCCGGTCCAGGGCGACCGTCACCGCCGTACCCCGGGTGCGCTTGACCGCGGCCAGCGCCACCTTCCGCGGCAGCCCGGTCTCCTCGGCCCACACCTTCGCCCACGCGTCCGGATGCCGGTGCACCCAGTCCTGCGCGCGCCGCAGCCGGTCCACGTAGTCCTTGAGCGCCGCGGACTTCTTCTCGTCGTCCAGGGCGGCGGGCGCCGCGACCTGGAAGCCGAGGCCGTTGACGACGCCCTCCCCGGTGGTCAGCACCCGCGCGTCCGCCTGGTCGAGCGCCTGCGAGGTGTACGGGTCCCAGATCGCCCAGGCGTCCACCCTGCCGCGGCTGAACGCGGCCAGCGCGTCGGCCGGCTGAAGGTAATCGAGGGTCACGTCCCCCGGCGTCAGCCCGGCCTTCTTCAACGAGGCGACGAGCTGGTAGTGCGCGGAGCTGCCCCGCGCCACCGCGATCGACTTGCCCTTCAGCTGCGCGGGCCGCGTGAGCGGGGAGTCCTTCTTCACCAGGATCGTCTCGCCGGCGGAGGCACTGTGCGTGGCCGCGACCACCTTGATCTTCGAATGCGCGGCGGCGGCGAAGACGGGCGGCGTGTTGCCCACCGCGCCGACGTCCACGGCCCCGGCGTTGACCGCCTCCAGCAACGGCGGCCCGGAGGTGAAGGTCGACCACTGGATCCGGTACGGAAGGTCGTCCAACTCCCCGGCCGCTCGCAGCACGGCCGCCGAGCCCCCCTTCTGGTCACCGACATTGAGGGTCACCGGGCCCTTCCCGTCGGTACCGCCACGGGTACCGCCCCCGAAACCGCCCGCCCGGGGTGCCCCACCACAGGCGGCGAGCAGCAGGACGAGGGGCAGCAGCAGGGCGGCCGGAGCGAAACGGCGTCGCGGTGTGGGCAGTGCCCACCGTTCAAGCGGTGTCATAGGAGATCCGTTCCGTTCTCTCTTCCTCCCAAGCGGTCCAGCAGCCGTGCGCGCAGCGCGGCGAAACGCGGATCGGCGACCTCGCGCGGCCGTGGCAGGTCCACCTCGCTCTCGTACGCGATCACCCCGCCCTCCATCACCAGCACACGGTCGGCGAGCAGCAGGGCCTCCTCCACGTCGTGCGTGACGAGCAGCACCGCGCAACCTCGCTCCTGCCACAGCTCGGACACCAACTGCTGTGCCTTGATACGCGTCAACGCGTCCAGCGCGCCGAACGGCTCGTCCAACAACAAGAGGTCGGGCTCACGCACCAACGCGCGCGCCAGCGAGGCGCGCTGAGCCTCGCCCCCCGACAGCGTCTTCGGCCACGCGTCCACCCGGTGCCCGAGCCCCACCTCCTCCAACGCCGCCACAGCCGCACCGCGTTCGGGGTTGCCCGGCAAACCGAGCAGCACATTGCGCCACACCCGCTTCCACGGCATCAGCCGCGGCGCCTGGAAGGCGACGGCCCTGCGACGCGGCACCAGCACCTGGCCCGCGATCTCCCGGTCCAGCCCGGCCAGCACCCGCAGCAGCGTGGACTTGCCGCAGCCGCTGCGCCCGAGCAGCGCGACGAACTCGCCCGGCGCCACCTCCAGCCCGAGCCGGTCGATGACGGCCCGCCCGTCGAAGGACCGGCTGAGCCCCCGCACCCGTACGGCAGCCCCCTCGGCCGTCCCGTGATCCGCGGCTTTCACCGCCCTGTGAACGTCGGCCGCCATTGCAGCAACAACCTCTCCAAAGTACGGACGACGAAATCGGCGAACAGCCCGAGGAGCGCGTACACGATCAGACACACCACGATCACATCGGTACGGAAGAACTCCCGGGCCTGATTCATCAGGAACCCGATTCCGTCGTCGGCGTTGACCTGCTCGCCGAAGACGAGCGCCAGCCAGGCGGTGGCCAGCGAATAGCGCAATCCCGTCATGGCCCCGGGCAGCGCGCCCGGCAGGACCACATGCCGGACCAGCCCCCAACGCCCGAGCCCCAGCGAGGTCCCGGCCTCCACCAACTGCGCGTCCACTCCACGAATCCCGGCATACACATTCAGGTAAAGGTGAAAAGCCACCCCCAGCGCGATCAGCGCGACCTTCGGCGCCTCACCGATCCCCAGCCAGATGATGAACAACGGGATCCCGCCCACCCACGGCACGGACCGCAACATCTGCACGACGGGATCGACGAGATCCTCACCCAGCCGCGACAGCCCGGACACCAGCGCCAGCCCCACCCCGGCGACCGCCCCCACCGCCAACCCGACGGCGACCCGTTGCAGGGACACCGACATCGCCGAGGACAGCGTCCCGTCGGACACCAGCGTCCCGGCCGTACGGGCGATGGTCCCCGGGGAGGCGAGTATGTCGCCCTCCAACACCCCGCTCGCGCTCAGCACCTGCCACAACGCGAGCAGGAACACCGGCACCACGGCCCGCCGCACCCACCGCGGCACGGGCCGCCGGCGGGCCGACACCGGCACGACGGGTTCCAGCTCGGGGCCGGTGCGCGACCCGCCCGCCGGCCGCTCGGCAACCGGCCGCGGCGCACCGGACGGCGCCTGGCCGACCGCGGCCTGATCAACACTCATGAACGCTCCAGAATCGACAAGTCGGTGATCCGCAGTCAGAGGAGAGAAAGCGCTGAGGCGGCGCTGACAACAAGAGAAGGCGCACGCGGGAATAACCGACCGGCTCGGCGTCCGAACAAGAAACGTCGCCGACTCCGGCAAACCGTCAGCTGGTCAGCGCGCCCAAAAAGGGGCCTAGCGCGGCCCGGGACGACAACCCGGCGCGGCCTGGCACAACCTCAGCAACCGCGGCGACACGCGGCGGACGCCACCCGCAGCAGGTCGATGTGACCGCGCGTGATGAGCCGGGCTGACGTAGACATGTCGCAGAACGTAGCGGCGCTCCCAAGACCGGTCAAACGCCGTCTCGCCTGCCGGACCTTTGTTGCGGCGACATTGCCCGCACCGCCGGCGCACACCTGCGCGGATTCACGGCGCACCCGTACGAAAATGGACCCATGACCAACGCATTCACGTCCCGCACCCTGGACCTCACCACCGGCACCAAGGAAACCGTCGCCGACATCACCGACGACTGCGCCGCCTTCCTCCGCGACGTCGCCGACGGCGCCTCCGGCCTCCTCAACGTCTTCGTCCCGCACGCCACCGCGGGCATCGCCGTCATCGAGACCGGCGCCGGCAGCGACGACGACCTCCTCGCCGCGCTCCGCGACCTCCTCCCCGCCGACGACCGCTGGCGCCACCAGCACGGCTCCCGGGGCCACGGCCGCGACCACGTCCTCCCCGCCTTCGTCCCGCCCCACGCCACCCTTCCCGTCATCGACGGCCGCCTGGCCCTGGGCACCTGGCAATCGGTGTGCTTCGTGGACACCAACCGGGACAACCCGGAGCGGGAGGTGCGGCTGAGCTTCCTCGGGTAGGAAGGTCAGCTCACGTCCGGGCGGTCTTGGTGTCGGGCCGTCCCGCGCGTTGCGGCTTGGCTTCCGGTCGTCCCGCCACCGGTACCTCCAGCGGGCGGGCCAGGCCCGCGACGCCCTCGTCGAGGCGCTGGAGATGGCGCAGGACCCGGTAGGTGACGGTGCCGGCGTGGGGGGTGGACGTGGTGTCGGATTCGAGGAGGGAGGCGATGGTGGCGCCGGAGTTGACCTTGGCGTCGGTGTGCTCGCCCCGTATGTGGGCGGCGATGGTCTCGATGTTGTGGGCGATGCGCCGGCCGACGCGCTCCAGGCGGGGGTCGGCCGCGATGGTCTTGCTGTAGGGGAGCAGTTCGGCGGTCGCGGCCAGGGAGCGGGCGTGGTAGGCGCAGGTTTCCAGGAGGGCGACGAGGTAGCGGACGGTCTGGCGGCGTACGCGCAGGGGGCTGATCGGGTGGGTCAGCGGGCGGGTGGAGGCGCGGAGTTCGTCGAGGGCGGTGTCCAGGTCGCGGGAGAGGCTCAGGAGGTCGGCGGCGGGGCCGCCGCTGAGCTGGTCGACGGAGGCCGATACGACGTCGTCCAGCTTGCCGAGGACCGTGCCGAGGAGGTCGTCGGTGCGCCGGTCGGTGTGCACCGGCAGGACGACGGCCGCGGCGATGATGCCGCAGGCGGCACCGAGAGCGGTTTCCTCGATGCGCAGGATGAGGACGTCGAGGCTGTAGGTGTTCAGGAGGGTGTACAGGAGGCCGAGCATCGCCGTGACGAAGAAGGACATCAGGGCGTAGGAGAGGGGCGCCGTGAAGAACATGGCGAAGACGAAGAGGAGGATCAGCGCGAACGCCGTCCAGGTGTGGTTGCCGACCAGGCCCGCGAGCGCCACACCGGCGATCACGCCGAGGACCGTGCCGAGCAGCCGGCGGTAGCCCTTGATGATGATCTCGCCCGTGGAGGCGGTGTTGAGGAAGACGACCCAGCAGGTCAGCACGGCCCAGTACCACCGCTGGGCGGAGAGGAACTCGCCGCCGACGATGGCGAGCGTGGAGCCCACCGCGATCTGGAACGCGGCCCGGGTGGTGGGGCGCTGCAGGCCGGTGCGGTCGTCCTCCTCGGGTTCCTCGGCGCCGGCGAGCGCGACGTCCTCGGCGTCGAACTCCTCCCGGGAGCGGGTCGTCGCCGGGGAGTCGTCCGATTCGTCCTGCGGCCCGTCCAGCGCGAGCCGCAGGCCCAGGACGGAGCGGGCGGCCTCGCCGATGCCGCGGAAGACGTCCTGGACCGCGATGGAGGCGCGCGGCAGGTTGTCGTCGTCGCGGTAGCCGAGGAGCCGGTTGCGTACGTGGGCGACCGCGGTGCCCGGGCGGTCGGACGCCGGCCGGGACACCAGCAGGTGCAGGGCGTTGAGGTCCCGGCGCAGGGTGACGGTCGCGTCGTCCTCGGCCCGCATCAGGTTCTTCGCGGTGGGCAGCGGTGCCTGCGGCAGGTGGAGGGTGAGGGTGTCGGCGCGTTCGGCGCTGCGGGCGTTGAGGAGCAGGACGCCCAGCCGTTCGGTGGCGATCTCGGCGTCCGCGACGCGGCGCTGCAGGAGGGCGGCGGTGGCCGGGTCGCGGGTGCCGTCCTCCAGGCGGCCCTGGATCATCAGCGCCGACTCGTGCAGCCGGGCGGTGTGCCGCCGCAGGTCGTCGAGGACCTTGTCCAGCTGGTCGGGGCCGGCGTCCAGCAGCTCGATGTGGGTGGCCACCAGCTGGGCGACCCGGGCCCGGAAGGCGCCGCGCAGCCATTGCAGGATGCGCTGCGGCGTCTCCGGTACGACGGTGAACCGTACGACGGCGCTGCACGCGAAGCCGATGGCCAGGGTCAGCGCCAGCACGGGCAGGGCGGATATGGTGGCGCCGACGAACAGGGAAACGAAGTAGGTCTGGAAGCCGATCAGGCCGAGGGCGGTGCCGCGGTCGCCGAAGCGGCGGGAGTAGACGGCGCCGAAGATCAGGGCGACGAAGAAGACGTCTCCCGCGATGATGTGGCTGTGCAGCAGCGCGCCGAGGGACACCGCGGCGAGCGCCACGGGCAGGCCGAGCGCGAGGGTGACCGCCTGGCCGCGTACCTGCTTCTCCTTGATCGCGAAGGTGGCGACCATGGCCGTCATGGCTCCCGCGACCAGGTGCGTGACATCGGTGCCGAGCACGGCGAGGGCGACGAGGGTGAGCGCGATGGCCGCCACCGTACGCAGTCCCGCCATCAGCCGCAGCAGACCTGGGTCGGACGCCGCGAAGCGGTCCCACACACCGGTCAGGCTCCGTCGTATCACTGCCCCCACGCTGTCGTACTCTCCCGTCTCTGCCGTGATCTGCCAACGCTTCAGCATCCCATGGCCGGGAATTGACCGACGGTGTCTGCCGGTGGGCGTGCGGGGTTTGTGGCGGGGTTGTGACGATCCTCGGAAAATGTGCAGACGACGAGGTTCAGCGGTTTAGCGGCCTGCTTATGCCGGCGCTTTCGTCGCGGCGCCGGCCAATGCCCGCGCTTTTGCGCCGGCCCATGATTACGGCGGGGGGTGATCGCCGAGTTCGCGGAGTTCTGCGCGGAGCCCGACTTCGGTGCGAAAACTCGGTCGTTCGCCTGCCGAAGTCCGTGTCCTGCCGCGTGAAAAGAGTTTTTTGGGGCGGCCCGGTGTCAGGCGCCGAGGACCTCCGACAGGTTGTAGCGGACCGGTTCCTCCAGCTGCGCGTACGTGCACTGTTCCGGCTCGCGGTCGGGGCGCCAGCGGCGGAACTGGGCGGTGTGCCGGAAGCGGTCGCCCTGCATGTGGTCGTAGGCGGCCTCCAGGACGCGTTCCGGGCGCAGCGGGACCCAGGACAGGTCCTTCTTGCCCGTCCAGCGGCTGGGCCCGCCCGGCAGCCGGCCCGCCGCCTGCGCCTCCTCGCTGGTCCACTCCTCCCACGGATGGCCCGCGACGGAGTCCATCCGCAGCGGCGCCAGCTCCTCCATCAGCTCCTGGCGCCGGCGCATGGAGAAGGACGCGCACACGCCGACGTGCTGGAGCCGCCCGCCCTCGTCGTACAGGCCCAGCAGCAGGGAGCCCACCACCGGCCCGCTCTTGTGCGGGCGCAGGCCCGCCACCACGCAGTCGGCGGTCCGCTCGTGCTTGGTCTTGACCATGACCCGCCGGCCCGGCCGGTACGGCAGAGCGGGCGGCTTGGCGACGACCCCGTCGAGCCCGGCCCCCTCGAAGTGCTCGAACCAGTCGCGGGCCTCCTCGATGTCGTAGGTGACGGGCGCGGTGAACACCGGGTCGGCGGCGTCGCGCAGCGCCGCTGTCAGGGCCTGCCTGCGGTCTTGCTGCGCTTCGGCCATCAGCGACGCGTCGCCGAGGGCGAGCAGGTCGAAGGCGACGAAGGCGGCCGGTGTCACCTCCGCCAGGTGGCGTACCCGGGAGTCGGCGGGGTGGATGCGTTCCAGCAGGGCGTCGAAGTCCAGGCGCCCGTCCCGGGCGATGACGATTTCGCCGTCCAGTACGCAGCGCGGCGGCAGCTGCCCGCGCAGGGCCTCGACCAGCTCGGGGAAGTACCGGGTGAGCGGCTTGCCGGAGCGGCTGCCCAGCTCCACCTCGTCGCCGTCGCGGAAGACGATGGCCCGGAAGCCGTCCCACTTGGCTTCGTACTGTATGCCGGGCGGGATGGCCGGGGCGGCCTTCGCCAGCATCGGCTCCACCGGGGGCATCACGGGAAGGTCCATGGGGGCGATTGTGCGGTGGGCCGCGGGGGCGATAAGCGGTACGCGCCCGCTCGACGGGCGGGGGGTGCCCGTACGGCCTAGCGTGGGTGCATGGCAGAGTCGCTGGAGCTGGTGGCGGGCGGGCGGACGGTGCGGGTGTCGCACCCGGACAAGGTCTACTTCCCGCAGCGCGGCTTCACCAAGGCCGATGTCGTCCGCTATTACCTGAGCGTCGGCGACGGGATCCTGCGCGCTCTGAAGGACCGGCCCACCACGTTGGAGCGGTATCCCGACGGAGTCGGAGGAGAATCGTTTTTTCAGAAGCGGGCGCCCAAGAACCTCCCCGACTGGATACCGACCGGCCGGATCTCCTTCCCCAGCGGCCGGTACGCCGACGAGATCTGCCCCACCGAACCCGCCGCCGTCCTGTGGGCGGCCAACCTCGGCTGCCTGACCTTCCACCCCTGGCCGGTGCGCAGGGGCGACACCGAGCACCCGGACGAACTGCGCATCGACCTCGACCCGCAGCCGGGCACGGACTACGCGGACGCGGTACGGGCCGCCCTCGCCCTGCGCGACGTCCTCGACGGACTCGGCCTCGCCGGCCGACCCAAGACCTCCGGCGGCCGCGGCCTGCACGTCTTCGTCCCCATCGCGCCCGACTGGACCTTCACCCAGGTCCGGCGCGCGGCGATCGCGGTGGCCAGGGAGCTGGAGCGGCGCGACCCCGGGCACGTCACCACGTCCTGGTGGAAGGAGGAGCGGGGCGCCAGGATCTTCGTGGACTACAACCAGACGGCGCGCGACCGCACGATCGCCAGCGCCTATTCGGTGCGCCCCTTCCCGCACGCGCCGGTGTCCGCACCCCTGCGCTGGGAGGAACTGCCCGACGCCGTACCGGAGGACTTCGACCTCCTCACCATGCCGGCCCGCTTCGCCGAGCACGGTGACCTGCACGCCGGTATGGACGCCCACCCCTGCCGCCTGGAGGCGGCCCTCGAACTCGCCGACCGCGACGAGCGCGAGCACGGGCTCGGCGACCTGCCGTACCCGCCGGAGCACCCGAAGATGAAGGGCGAACCCAAGCGGGTGCAACCGAGCCGCGCGAAGAAATAGCGCACGGCCCGGTCCGCACGCCGGTGTCTCAGAAGGCCCCCCGTACGTGCAGCCCGCCGCCTGCCGACCCGGCCGACGCCGCGTACGAGTCGTCCTTGGCGTCCCGGCCGCCCTCCGCGTGGTTGTACTGTCCCGCGAAGACGTGCTGCCCGGCGGGCACGGTGCGCCCCGGCTTGAGCGTCCACCGGTAGACGAGCACGCCGCCACGCTCGCCCACGGTCACCGTGAAGTCGGACTCGGGCCGTGTGCTCCAGTGGCCCGTGTCCGCCACGCCGCCGGTCTGGGCGATCCGCAGCTCCACGGTGAGCGCGGTCAGCGGGCGCCCGGTCTTGAGGGTGACGTTGCTCTGTGACCAGTAGATGTTGCTGTGCGGGTCGACGGAGCCGTCCGACCACAGCGGGCCGTCCTCCGGCCGGGGCGCGCCGCGGCCCGTGTCCCCGGCGGGCGGGCCGGCGGGCGGCAGCGGACGGGTGGTCACCTTCCCCGGCGGGCCGGGGGCTTCGGCGATCGCCGCCACCGCGTACCCCCCGGCGATCAGTGCGCCCACCGTCGCGGCGGTCGCGAGGGCGATGCGCGGCCACGAGCGGGCCGGTGCCGGGCCGCGGCGCCCCTCCGTACGGGCTTCGGCGCGGCCCGCCATCCCACGCTCCACCCGCGCGAGCATCCGGGTACGGTCCGGCCGGTACGCCAGCGCCGCCTCGCGCAGTTCCCCGCGCAGGTTCTCGTCCGCCATCAGTGCCTCCTCCCCGCGAGGTCGTCCGCGGCCCCCGCGCCCAGGTGCCGCTGGAGTTCCGCCATGCCCCGGGAGGTCTGGCTCTTCACCGTACCGACGGAGACGCCCAGGGCGCGGGCGGTGTCCCGCTCCGACAGGTCGAACGCGTGCCGCAGCACGACGCACGCACGCTTGCGGAAGGGCAGCCGTTCCAGTGCCTGGCGGACGTCCACGACCGCGGCCACGTCGGGGCCGTCGGACCGCTCGGCGCGCTGTGACCAGAACAGGGCGACACGGCGCCGTTCGCGCACGGTGCTGCGGATGCGGCCGCGGGCCATGTTGGCGACCACCCCGCGGGCGTAGGCCACCGGGTGCTCCGCGCCGCGCACCCGGTCCCACCGGTGCCACAGGGCGAGCAGCGCGTCCGCCGCGAGGTCGTCGGCGGCGTCCGCCTCGCCCGTGAGCAGGTGGGCCAGGCGGGCCAGTTCGGCGTGGTGGCGCTCGAAGAAGGCGTGGAACTCCGCGGACGCGGCGTCGGTACCGGCGGTGCCGCGTGCGGTGCTCATGCCGCGCGAAGGGGCGGACGGGATCATGCCAACCCTTCGGTTCGCGGTGGTTGCGGCCGGTGACCGGGGCGGGCGGAAAGGCCGGGAAGGCTGAGCACGGTGCGGGCTTCCTTGGTCGGGGACACTCTGACAGCCCCCAGTTGCCGCCGTTGCGCGAAAGGTTGCCGCCGCCCGCCATCGAATTCCCCCGGAGCCGGGACGCCGTGCCGGGGCGGCCGGATGCCGTGCCTGGGAGCCGGCCGGAGCAACCCTTTCCGGCCCGGCGGCAACCAGGAAGCATTGACCCCGACCGGAAAGGCCGTCCCATGGCAGCACCTGGCCGTCACCGCTCGTCCCGCAAGCGCTTCCTCGCCGCGACGCTCGCCGCCGCCGCGATCGGCGGCGGAGCCTTCTTCGGCCTCGACGCCTCCTCCCGCTCCGCCCGCGCGGCGGACGGCTGCGCGCCGAACGAGTCCACCCCCATGGGCAAGTACTGGCTCAACAACAACACCTGGGGAGCCGACACCGGTTCCGGATGGAGCTGTACTTGGTCCGCCTACCAGTCCGGGAACACCATCGGCTGGGGCACCGCTTACGAATGGTCCGGTGCGCCGGAATCGGTGAAGTCCTACGCGAGCAGCGTGCTCGGCTGGCATTGGGGTTGGAAATCCGGCGCCACGGGACTGCCGGTGCGCTTGGACGCGAAGACGCCGGTACGCGCGAAGTGGACGTACAAGGTGAAGGAGACCAAGGCGGGCGCCTACAACGTCGCCTACGACCTCTGGCTCCACGACAGGGCGGACACGGACTGGCGGAGCCGGCCCAAGCACGAGGTCATGGTGTGGCTCGCCAAGGGCGGCGCCGCCGCTCCGCTGGGCACCCGGCAGCAGCGCGTGAAGATCGCCGGTGCGTACTGGGACCTGTACTCCGGAAAGACCGGCTGGAACGTCCACTCCTTCGTCCGCGTCGGCAACACCACGTCGTCCGACCTCGACCTGAACGAGTTCCTCCAAGCGCTCGTCCGCCGCGGCGCGGTGGCGAAGACCGACTACCTCAGCGGCGTCGAGGCGGGCACGGAAGCCTTCACGGGCAAGGCGCAACTGGACACCACCGCGTACTCGGCCGACATCGGCTGAGCCGCGCGGCAGCCGGGCGGCTCGCCGTCCGGCGTGATCAGTAGGATGCGGCGCATGTCGTCCCGGCCAGAAGTCACCTTGCGGGAGTTCCCCGTGTCCGGGCCCGGTGCCGGGCCGTACGCGTTGGCCACCGGGGCGGACGGGGCCCTGTGGTGCACGCTCGTGCACCGGGGGCGCCTTGCCCGGATGACGACGGCGGGGGAGGTCACCACCTGCCCGCTGCCCACCGCCACCGGCGGGCCGACCATGATCGCTGCGGGTGCCGACGGCGCGCTGTGGTGCACCGAGTTCAAGGAGCACCGCATCGCCCGTGTCGTCCCCGGGAGCGGCGGCGCCTCCGGGGCGAAGGTGGAATCCTTCACCCTGCCGACGGCGGACGCGGGCCCCCTCGGCATCACCGCAGGGCCGGACGGCGCGGTCTGGTTCACCGAGTCCGCCGCCGACCGCATCGGCCGCATCACGGCGGACGGCACGGTCACCGAGTACGAGCTGCCGGTACGCGGCGCCTTCGCCTCGGTGATCACGGCGGGGCCGGACGGCGGTCTGTGGTTCACCGCCAACCAGGCCAACGCGATCGGCCGGACCGGACTCGACGGCGAGACCGTCCTGTACGACCTGCCGACGCCCGGCGCCGCCCCCGTCGGGATCACGGCGGGCCCCGACGGCGCCCTGTGGTTCGTGGAGATCGGTGCCGGGCGGATCGGCCGCATCACCACCGACGGCACCGTCGGGACCTACCCCCTGCCGGACCGGGAGTGCCGCCCGCACGCGATCGCCGCGGGCGCGGACGGCGCCCTGTGGTTCACCGAGTGGGGCGCCGGCCGCATCGGCCGGATCACCACCGACGGGCGCATCGACGCGTACGACCTCCCGGACCGCGCCGGGGAGCCGCACGGCATCGCACCCGGCCCCGACGGCGCGATGTGGGCGGCGCTGGAGACCGGCTCGCTGGTGCGCGTCGAGGTGCGGCACCCGTAGCGGCGCACCCGTAGCGGCGTTACGGTCCGGCGGCGGTCGCCCGCCGCAGGACGCTCAAGGCATCGGGTCGGTGTGGCGCAGCCGGCGCGGGAACTGCTCGACGAGTGTGCCCCAGCCGCCGAGGGGGAGGAACACCGTCACCCACGAGCCGTCGGCGAAGCCGATCTCGTGCGTGCCGTGCCGTACGTCCTTGCGGTCCCGCAGCCAGGTGACGTCCTGACGGGCCACCGCGTACGCGTGCTCGACGGCGCCGGCCACCTTCTTGCCGTCCGAGGAGAGTTGTACGCGCACCACGTGCAACCCGGTCCCGGTGAGCAGCAGCACCGACAGGTACTTCTTCTCGGTACGCGGGCGCAGAGCCGCCGCCAGCCGCCCCGCCGCGCTCTGCCAGCCGCCGTGCCACTGCGCGCTGCGGTCCTCGCCCCGCCGGTCCCACGCGTCCAGCGCCGCATTGAAGGGGTTGACCCGGTCCAGCGCCAGCTCGACGCGCTCCGCGCCGTTCAGCAGCCGGTCGGTGGCGGTGGGCCGGATGCCGAAGGCGTCCACCCGGTACGGCGCCGGGGGCTGCGGCACCCGCTCGCCCGGCTCGACGGTGTGGCCGTCCACCACCGTCTCGCCGGGCGGCAGCAGCGCCGCCGCCCGCGCCTTGGCCTCGCGCACCAGCGCGTGCCGGTCGGGCGGTGTCACCCACGCCTTGAGGCCGGACCACAACGCCCCGCCGATGCTCATCCGAACGCCTCCCGGACGGACTTCTTGGCCTGGTCGGGATTCTGCCCCATGCGCTCGTCGAAGCTCTGCGACGGCGGCCGGGTGCCGTACTCGACCGCCTCCTCCGCGAGCGCGGGGCCGTTCTCCATGACCGAGCCGGACACGGCGCCGCCCATGTCGACGCCGAGCACTCCCTTGGCCAGCTTCTTGCCCTGCTTCCACGCCATGTACTGGGCGAGGTCGGTCATCTCGGGCCGCTCGCCGCGCAGCAGACTCCCCGCGACCCGCCTCTTCGCGCCCTTCCACTCCTTGATCTTCGCGCGGTCCAGTCCGCGCAAGTAGCGGCGCAGCCGGGAGAGTTTGGCCAGGGCCTGGGTCTGGCGGGCGATGTCGGCCAGCTTGTCGGCCAGTTTCGCCGCGATACGGGTCGCCTTGGCCGCCCGGTACGCCACGTTCGCCGCGCCCGCCAACGGGCCGATCGCCGCCGCGGCGCCCGCCGTCAGCACCGACAGGATCGCGGTGGTCGCGGCGGTGACCATCAGCGCCTCGACGATCTCGACGAGGAGGTCCATCATCGCCTGCTCGGCGATCGCGCAGGCCGCGCCCGCCATCTCCAGCAGCTCGGCGACGGTGTCCATGTCGTCGGCCTCGCCGAGCAGGGCCTGCTCGAAGTCGGTCATGGTCTTGCTGAAGCCCTGGGCGGCCTCGCTCTCCCACGCCCGCTCGACGGTCCTGCGCTCGGCGACCAAATCCGCCACGACGTCCCGGAGGTCGCGGGCGGCGTCGCGCCACTCCTGCGCCGTCTTCTCCAGCAGTTCGCTGTCCCCGGTGACCCAGTCGAACCAGTCGTCGGCGCCGCACTGCTTGAGGATCGCCTTGATGACCTCGTCGAGGGTGGCCGCGAGGGGGTTGCTCCAGTCCAGTACGTAATTGACGCGGTCGAGCGCACTGCCCGCGGCCTGGCCGACGCCCATCAGGCACCGCCCCCGAAGCCGCTCGCCGTCTCTTCCTCGTTGGCGTCGTAGTGGTCCGCGGACCCGCGCACGGCGTCGGCGATGGAGCGCAGCATCTCCGCGCTGTCCTCCAGGTCCGTACCGGACTGGTCCTTCTGCTCCATGTAATCGGAGCGGAGGTTGTTGGCCTCCGGCAGCTGCCCGAAGGTGCCGTCCGACAGATCCAGCGCGGCCGTCCGGCTGCGGATCTTCGCGATCCGGTCGGCCGCGCTCTCGGCGGCGCGCGCGTAGGCGCGCAGCGCGTCGCTCTCGACGTTGGTGCCCTGACTCATGAGACCCCCGTTGCCAGTCTTTTGCCAAGTCATGACACACGAGCCCCTCGCGTACGTCAATCCGGGCCCCGGCGTACGGGGTGTTGGCCCCCTTTTCGTCCGATGTGGAAGCGGCGGGGCGGCCATGCGGGCGTGCCGTTATCCCTCGGCCTTGAGCCACCGGTAGGCGGCCTGCGCCGTGAACTCCCGCCGACCGCCCGCGAAGAGCAGACCGGCGCTACCGAACGCGGGGTCCGTGGCCGTCTCCGGCATGTACGGGATCGCGATGCACCGCATCCCCGCCCGGCGCGCGGCCTCCGCGCCCGGCGGCGCGTCCTCCGGCACCACGCACGTGTCCGGCGCCGCGTCCAGCCGCCGCGCCGCCTCCAGGAAGACGTCCGGCTCCGGCTTGCCGCGCCCGACCTCCTCGGCGGACACGAGCACGGTCAGCCGCGCCTCCAGACCGGTCCCGGTGAGCTCCGCCTCTATCGCGGGCCGTGCATGCCGTGCTCCCGCTTCAGGACCTCCAGCGTCTCGCGGGTGCCGATGCCGATGAAGCGGGTGTGGTGCTCCCAGGTGAAGCCGGTGACGCCGTGTTCGGCGAGCAACCGGCGCCCCGCTTCGTAGTAGTTCGGCTCGCTGTCCACGAGCGTGCCGTCCCAGTCGAAGAGGACCGGGGTGGGGGAGGGGGCCAGGGGGCGGGCGGGGACCGGGGAGGCGCCGGCGGGACTGCTCATGGCCCCCGGCATGCCAACGGGGTCACCGGCGCGGCTTCGCGGCACCGCCCACGGCTTCGACCAGCGGCAGCATCCGGTGCGGCACCCGCTCGCGCAGGGCCACCTCGGTGCGCGTCCGGACCACGCCCGGCATCTTGATCAGCTGCTGGATCACGTCTTCCAGGTGCGCCGCGTCCCGCGCGACCACCCGCGTCAGCAGGTCGCCGCCGCCGGTCGTCGAGAACGCCTCGATGATCTCCGGCACCTCGGACAGCGCCTCGGCGACGTCCTCCAGGTGCCCCTGGGTGACCTCGATGTGCACGAAGGCGAGGACCGGGTGGCCGAGCGCGGCGGGGGACAGGCGCGGCCCGTAGGCCGTGATCACCCCGTCCCGCTCCAGCCGGTCCAGCCGCGCCTGGACCGTGCCCCGGGCGATGCCGAGGATACGGGCGTACTCCCGCACGCTGGTACGCGGCTGCTCCAGCAGCAGTCGCAGGATCTTCGCGTCGAGCGTGTCCACGGCCACGGGCCAACGGCCTCCTCAGAGTCGGCACAGATCCCGTCGACCGTACCAATGGCCCACCTGCGGTGGAGCCCGGTGGGCCGGCGGCCCGCTGTCGCGGTGCCCGCCCCGGCCGTCAGCAGACGCCGTCGCCGGGCTTCGGATTGGCCAGCCGGAACGCGGGGCGCAGCTTCAGCCCGGCCCAGGTGCCGAGCAGGGCCGTCGCACCCCAGATCCAGCCGTGCAGGCTGCCGGAGGCGATGCCCGCGAGGTAGGCGCCGATGTTGCAGCCGCCGGCCAGCCGGGCGCCGACGCCCATCAGGACGCCGCCCACGACGGCCGCGACCGCGGTGCGCCAGGGAGTGCCCCGGTGCAGCGCCCAGGTGCCGCCCAGCGCGGCGGCGACCGCGGCGCCGATCATGATGCCGATGTCGGTGAGGCTCGTCTTGTCGGCCAGCACGGGGCCGGCGAGCGCGTGCGCGTTGCCGGGCTTCTGCCAGTAGGACCAGGTTTCCGGGTGCCCGCCCACGGCGCTCACCAGCTTCGCGCCCCACAGGCTGAAGGCGCTGGTCACACCCCAGGCGCCGCCGGAGACGAGGAGCACGCCCCCGCCCAGCAGCGCCAGCGCCACCGCGCCGGCCGCCAGCGGCCAGGACCCGCGCAGGACCCTGGCGGTCGGGGCCTTCGCCGAGGGGACGGGGCCGGTCGGCGGCGGGTTGCGGCGTGCCTGGACCGCACGGCTGACGACCACGACGACGCCCAGCGCCAGTACGGTGACGGCCCACGATCCGAACCAGCCGACGTGGTCGGCGAACACGACCGGCTCGAACGCCGGCAGGTCCCGCCACAGGTCGAACTGCCAGGCAGCCAGCGTGGAACCGGCAATGAAGCCGCCCAGCGTGAGCACGATGGACGTCTGTCCCGAGCCCACCGCGAACAGCGTGCCCGAGGCGCAGGCGCCGCCCAGCTGCATGCCGACGGCGAAGACGAACGAGCCGATGAGCAGCCCCACGCCCAGCGGCCCGCCCGAGGGCGCGGGCGCTGCTCCGAACAGTCCGGTGCCGGTGCCGATGACCAGGGCGAACAGCGTCGCCGTCGTGCCGAGCAGCAGTGCGTGGGCGCGCAGCCCGGTGCCGTTGCCCACGGCGACGAGCTGCCGCCAGGCCGAGGTGAACCCGAAGCGCGAGTGGAACAGGGCGACCCCGAGGCCGAGCCCGAGCAGCAGGAGGACGCCCGGCTTCGCGCCGTACGAGGCGAAGACGTGGCCCGCCAGCGCGACGGCGATCAGCAGGCCGACGGCGAGTGGCACACGGCGGACCGGCGGCGCGGCGGGAGCCGCGGGCCGGGGCCTGGAGGTGGGCGCGGGGTTGAGCAGGGCCGGGGCGGGCCGGGGCGTTTCGATCAGCGGATCGGATGGAGCTGTGGTCACAGCGGGCTCCGTGAGGTGAGCGGTGGTGCGTGCGTCGGGAGGCGCGCCGAAGGCGCACGTCACCCCGGGAAGGCAGGGGGAGTCGCAGGTGCCGGGGCGCCCGTACCGGAGGGCACGGGCGGGCAGGCGTCAGCGGGGACAGAGCCCGTCGTCGACGCACCAGGCCGAGTTCGCGAAGAGCGCGAGACAGAGGAGGCGTGCGGGTGCGGACATGACATCGAGAGTAATGCGTGGGGGTTGCATGTGACGGCGGTGTTCCGCGATGTGGACGCAAAGGTGAGACGAAGACCATTGGCCTGCTTCTGGTCCAGCCACACCGCTTCTCGCTGTACCAATGGCTCACCACTCGCGCGCTCTGTTGAGCCAACAGCAGTGTTGATGTTGTCATAGCCCCGTCGATGGCGCTGCGGACTTCCGCGGCGCCTTTTTGATGCTGGCGGACAGAAGGGTGGGAAAACCGTGTGGAAGAGGGTGTTCGTGGCGCCGGATCCGGGACGGCTGCGGCTGCGCAGCGCCGCCCGGGCCGTGCTCGGCGTCGGCCTGGCGGTGGCCGTGTGCGGCGTCGTCGGCCACTCGCTGATCGGTGCCGTGGTGGGCGGGCTCGCCGCGCTGCTCGCGCTCTTCACCGTCGCGGACCCGACCATCCGGGGCCAGGTGGTCACCACGGCCCTGCTGCCGGTGGTCGGCTTCCCGGTGCTCGCCGCCGCGGCGATGCTGCACGACTACCCGCTCGTACGGGACACCGCCTTCCTCGCCATGGTCGGCGCGGGCGTCTACGCCCGCCGGTGGGGGCCGCGCGGCAACGCCCTCGGCATCTTCGCGTTCATGTCGTTCTTCGAGGCGCAGTTCCTGCGCACGGTGCCCGAGCAGCTCCCCGAGCTGTACGCCGCCACCGCGCTCTCCCTGGTGGCCTGCTCGGTCGTCCGCTTCGGGGTGTGGTGCTACGAGCGCCGGGTGCCGCCGGCCGCCCTCCCCGCCCTGCCGAGCGGCAAGGGCTTCGCCCGTTCGACGACCCGCCAGGCGGTCCAGGCGACCGCCGCCGGCGCGTTCGCCCTGGCGGCCGGCCAGGTGCTCTCCCACGAGCGCTGGTACTGGGCCGTCGGCGCCACGTGGTGGATCTTCGTCAACACCGCCTCGCGCGGCGAGACCGTGGTCCGCGGCTTCCGCCGGATGGCCGGCACGCTCCTCGGCATCCCCGCCGGTCTGCTCATCGCCGTACCGCTGGACGGCGCCGTGGCGCCCACCGCCGCCCTCATCGCCGTCTGCGTCTTCTCGATCTTCTACGCGTCCCCGGTCTCGTACACCTGGAACATGCTCGCGGTGACCTTGATGGTCGGGCTGCTGTACGGGCTGCTGGGCGTCCTGGACCCCGCCCTGCTCGCGCTGCGTCTCGCGGAGACCGGCGTCGGCGCGCTCAGCGCGGTCCTGGCCGTGCTCCTGGTGCTGCCGGTCACCACCCACGCCACGACCGACGCCTGGATCCAGCGCGCCCTGCGCTGCGTGCACCACTGCACCTCCGAGGCCGCCGCGCGCATCGCGGGCCGCGAGAGCGCCGACCCGGCCCCGCTCGTCGCCGAGCTGGAGGTCCTGCTCCGCCGGGTACGGCTCTCGCTGTCCCCGCTGGTGCACCCGCTGGCGCCGATGCGGGCCCGCAAGGGCCGGGCGCGGCAGGTGCTCGCGCTGCTCGACGACTGCGCCCGCGAGGTGCGCGGCCTGGCCTCCATCGCCGCCGACCCGGAGGCATCGCACGACGCCCGCCTCACCGCCGCCTGCCAGCGCGTGGAGGCCGCCGTCGAGGCGCTCACCGCGCCGGACCGGCCCCGCGAGGCGGGGGCCGCCACGGTCTCCGCTCCGCACCCGCCCGCCCTGGAGCCCGCGCTCGTCCACCTGCACGGCCTGGAACGGGCCCTGGCCGAACTGGCCGCACCGCTCCGCAGCTCCCCGCGCGCACCACTGGCCGACGCCTGAGGCCGGGCCGCCGCCTGCGCCGGGAGGCGGCGGCCGATCCGCGCGGGGCCGCCGCTGAGGGAGCTGTCGGTTTTCCGCCGGGCCGCTCATCGGCCGGGGTGGTGCGTCCGGTGGGCTGTTAGCGTCAGCGCGTACATCTCCATACGACGCGCAGGGCGGACGAAGGGCAGGCACAGCGCCGATGAGTGAGCCGACGGGCACGGCAGGCGGCGGGCAGCGGGCGTACATCGGGTCGTTCACGTCGGCGGGCGGGCGCGGCGTCATCACGGCGGCGGTCGACGCGGAGACGGGCGCGCTGACCCCGCTGCACGCCACGGACGAGGTCCGCGACCCGTCCTACCTCGCCCCGGCGCCGGACGGCCGCCACCTGTACGCGGTGAGCGAGACGTCCGACGGCGCGGCTGCCGCCTTCGCGCTCACGGAGAGCGGACCGGTGCTGGTCGCCGGCCCCGTGCCGGTGCGGGGCGCCGACCCCACCCACCTCGCCCTCTGGGCGGGGCACCTGCTGACGGCCAACTACAGCTCCGGCAGCGTCACCGCGCTGCCCGTACGGCCCGACGGCACCCTCGCGGAGCCGGCCGCCGTGCTGCGGCACGAGGGCGGCGGCCCGAACCCCGACCGCCAGGAGGGGCCGCATGCGCACGCCGTCCTGCCCGACCCCACCGGCCGCTGGCTGCTCAGCGTGGACCTGGGCACCGATTCCGTACGCGTCTGCGAACTCGCTCCGGCGGGCGGGGAGCTGACCGTACGCGACGAGGTACGGCTGCGCGCGGGCAGCGGGCCCCGGCACCTCGCCTTCCACCCGCGCGGCGACCACGCGTACGTCGTCAACGAGCTGGCCTCGACGGTCACCCCCTGCCGGTGGGACGCCGCCACCGGCACCCTCACCCCGCTGACGGAGACGGCGATTCTTCCCTCGTCGGTCACCGCCGAGAACTACCCCTCCGAACTGGTCGTCTCGCCCGACGGCCGCTTCGCCTGGGCCGCCAACCGGGGCCACGACAGCATCTCGGTCCTCGCCATCGGCGCGTCGGGGGACGAGGTCTCCCTGGTCACCACCGTGCCGTGCGGGGGCCACTGGCCCCGCGACCTGGCGCTGCACCCCGGAGGGCGGCACCTCTACGCGGCCAACGAACGCTCGGGGAACGTGGCCTGGTTCACCGTCGACCCCCGGACCGGAGTGCCGGAACCGGGCGGCTCGGCCGACGCTCCGGCCGCCTCCTGCGTGGTCTTCGCCTGACGTGCGCTTGCGGTGAGCCCGAAGGGCCGCAACCCAAGTACGGGAAGCGGCCCTTTTGCGATCGTGACGTTTCAGCGGTCTGTGACCGCCGGCGAGCGGGCGGCGGTCGGCAGCCGCCCCCGGGAGTCACCGAACCGGCGCGCCCTGCCCCGCCGTCTGCAGCGTGATGCCCAACGCCGCCGCGTAGTTCGACAGCACGAGACGGCCGACCGTGCCGTAGGCGCCAAGGGGCTCCGCCGCCGAGCAGCCCGCTTCCGCTGCCGCCGCCCCCACCAGGCCGTCGGCGATCTCGGGACCGATCAGGTACGGGGCCAGGGCCAGGTGCTGCGAGCCCGAGGAGCGCAGCTGCTCGGCGGTGCGGGCGATCGCGCCCTCCTCGTCCAGCGCGGCGGCCAGCACCGGCACCGCCAGGCGGGCGGAGAGCAGCATGCCGGTGATCCCGGCGGCCTGTACCGCCTCGTCGCCGCCGACGGTGGCGAGGATGATGCCGTCCGCGGCCGTCGCGACCGTGAACAGGCGCGCCCGGTCGGCGCGGGCCAGACCGGCCTCGGAGAGGCGGACGTGCAGGGCCTCGGCGAGGAGCGGGTGCGGGCCGAGCACGTCGGTCAGCTCGGCGGCCGAACCGCTGTTCATGATCGCCTGGCGTATGCGGCGGAGCAGCGCGCTGTCCGGTCCGGCCAGCAGCGGCACGACCACGGCGGGCGGCCCCTGCGGCTCGGGCTGCGAGCCGTCGCCGGTACGGGCCTTGTGCTCGCCGGCGGCCTGCGCCAGCACGGCCTCCAGCGCGGGGAACTCCGCGTCGCCGCCGTCCACGTAACCGACCCGGGCGTCGAGGCCGGGCAGCTCGGACCGGGCGATGCTGGTCACCTCCGACGCCAGGCCGCGCGCGGCGGCGGTGGGGGCGCCGGGCACGGCGAGGACCAGCGCGGGCGCGCCCTCGGGCGCGGCGGCGGGCTCCGGACGGCGGTGCCGACCGGACTGTCGGGGACGCGGCATTCGTACAGGCAGGCCGGGTGCGGCGTCGCCCGAGCTCGGAGGAACTTCGTCAAAGCGGGGCGAGCCGGGTGCGGGCCCAGTGGGGGAACTCATGGCGTCGCATGCTAATGCCTCGGGGGTCCCCCGCGCGGCGGGAGGGTTCGGTCGGGAGGTATACGTGCCGGTTTGTCCCGCGCGCCGTATGAGCAGGTCAGAGGGTGGATGGGGTGGTTCGGGAGGGGGCGCCCGCGGCTCGTGGGGTGGGCCGGGCGACCGGTGGCGACTGCTGAGCGATCCGCGACGCTCGCTGCGCGATACGCGTCGGTCCGGCGATGGCCGGTGGCGGTGCGGTGACCGATCGTGACGGGTATCGAAGACATGACAATGCGTCTCGTCGGACCGGGGGAACGTGACGTGGAGGCGTACGGGTGCGGGGACCGCCGTCGCGCGTTGCGGGCGCCACGGCGGCCCGTGCACCGACGACGGGTCAGGTGACCCGCAACAGCTTCTCGTCGGCCGGCAGCACCAGCCGGTCGGCGGCCAGCGCCGCGGCGACACGCAGCGCGCCGTCCAGCGGGTCGCCCGCCGGCTCGACACGGCGGGCCCGCGGCAGCAGCTCGGCGAACGCGGCGCGCAGCGGCGCCAGCAGCGGCTCGCCCAGATGCAGAAGGCCGCCGGTGAAGGCCACCGCGCTGCCCGGCGCCGACGGGCAGACGGCGGCTGCCGACTCCGCGAGGTGCCGAGCGGCCTCCCGCAGGATCGCCGCCGCCACGGCGTCGTGCCCGGCACAGGCGGCCACCTCGGGCGCGAAGGACGCCAGTACGGCCGTGCGGTCGGCGCGCGGGTACAGCGCGCCGGGCAGCTCGGCCGCCGCACCGAACATCGCCTCCATACGGTCCAGCAGTACGTCCGAGCCGCCCGGCCGCCCGTCGTGGGCGCGCAGCGCGGCCTCCAGCCCGGCCCGGCCGATCCAGGCGCCGCTGCCGCAGTCGCCCAGCAGGTGGCCCCAGCCGTCGGCGCGGCGCCAGCCGCCCGCCGGGGTGAGGTCCGTGCCCGTCGCGATCACGCCCGTACCGGCGGCCACCACCGCGCCGGGCGCCTGCCCGAGCGCCCCGGCGTACGCGGTCACGGCATCGGCGGCCAGCGCGAGACGCCGTACGCCGAACGCCTCGGCCAGCGCCGACGGCAGCTCGGCGCGCAGCTCCGTACCGAGCGTGGCCATGCCCGAGGCGCCGACGCACACCGCGTCCAGGCGCCGCGCGCCGGTGTCCCGCATCAGGTCCTGGGCGGCGGGCACCAGCTGTTTGAGCAACTGCTGGGCGTCCATGCCGTTCGGTCCCGTGCCGATGGGCTCCTGGGAGGCGTACGAGGCGAGCGGCCGCGCGTCCCGCTCGTCCGCGCGGGCGACGGCGATCCGCAGGCCCGAACCGCCCGAATCCACCCCCAGGACATGGCCGGGTGCCGGGCGCGGAGCGCTGCCCCCTGGCTCAGCCGAACCCACGGGCGTCCTGCTTGAGCGCGGTGTCCACGGTCAGCGCGGTGGCGACGACCAGGCTCCGCAGCGGCTCGGGCAGCTGGCAGTGGATCTGCAGGACGTAGTTGTCCGCGGTGGTGAACATCGTCTTGGCCAGGCCCTCCCAGGTCTTGGTGATCCGGGCGACCTCGGTGTCTGCGTGGTCGACGATCGCGAAGTTCCAGGCGCGCCAGTTCTCCGCCCTGATGGCGCCGACCTGCTGCCCACCCGCCATCATCGCGAAGTTGATCTTGCCGATGGCGTTCTGCTGCACGATCTCACCGACCGGCTGCCCGTCGGGCCGCTCCACCAGCACCTTCGACTTGATGAACTTCGCCGGGCGGGTCAGGACCAGCTGCGGCTGCCCGTACGCGTCACGGATCTCCAGCCGGTGGGTCATGTACTGGTCGAGGCTGGAGACGATCCGCAGCACCTTCTTCGCGGTGCTCTGGCCGACCTGCACGACCGTGCCGAGGGTGTTGCCGTGCTGGTCGAAAACGCTGTACTCGTTCGAGACCTCGATGAGCTTGGCCTTCTGGTTCACCACCAGGACCGGCTCGGTGAACAGGGAACCGCCGCCCTGCGCGGTCGGCGCGACACCGGCCTGCTGCTGCACCTGGTACTGCACCTTGCCCGGGTCGCCGGCCGGCTGCCCGTACCCTGCCTGGGCGTCAGGCGTCTGCCGGCCGACGCCGACGGGAACCTGCTGGCCGGCCTGCGGCGCGTGCTGCTGGGGCATCGGCTGCCCCACGCCCTGCTGCTGCGGCATCGGCTGTCCGGCGCCCTGCTGCTGGGGTGCGTACCCCTGACCGGGGCCCTGCTGCTGCCCGACCGACTGCTGAGCCGCCTGAGCCTGCCCCTGTCCCTGCGCCTGCCGGCCGGGGTGCGTGTGCTCGGTCCATCGGGAGCCGTCCCACCAGCGCAGCTGGTCGGGCGTGCCCTGCGGGTCGGCGTACCAACCCGCAGGGATGTTCGCGTTCGTCATGCGGGAACACTATCCCGCACGCTCAGGGCAGTCTCCAGTCCACCGGCTGCGCGCCCTGCCGCGCCAGCAGGTCGTTGGTCCTGCTGAACGGGCGCGAGCCGAAGAACCCCCGGTCCGCCGACATGGGGGAGGGGTGCGCGGACTCCACCGCGGGCAGGTCGCCGAGCAGGGGCCGAAGATTGCGCGCGTCGCGGCCCCACAGCACCGAGACCAGCGGTCGGCCGCGCGCCACCAGCGCCCTGATGGCCTGTTCGGTGACCACCTCCCAGCCCTTGCCCCGGTGCGCCGCCGGTTTGCGCGGTGCCGTCGTCAGCGCTCTGTTGAGCAACAGCACACCCTGCTGCGTCCACGGCGTGAGGTCGCCGTTGGACGGCCGCGGCAGCCCCAGGTCCGAGGACATCTCGCGGAAGATGTTCTCCAGGCTCCCGGGCAGCGGGCGTACGTCCGGCGCGACGGAGAAGCTCAGCCCCACCGCGTGCCCCGGGGTCGGGTACGGGTCCTGTCCGACGATCAGCACCCGGACGTCGTCGAAGGGCTGTTGGAAGGCCCGCAGCACATTGCTGCCCGCCGGCAGGTACGTGCGCCCCGCGGCGATCTCCGCCCGCAGGAACTCGCCCATCGAGGCGATCTGTCCGGCGACCGGCTCAAGTGCCTTGGCCCAGCCAGGTTCGACGATTTCATGAAGAGGTCGTGCAGCCACGCCGTCACCCTACTGGCCGCAAGGTGATCCTCTTCAACCGATGGCCCGACCCCCACGCCCGGTCCGGCCGCCCGCCCGGTCTTTCTCCCTCCCCTTTCACGGTTGCTCATCCAACGGCGGCTGCCCGCACGCACAGCACATCCGGGAGGTGCGAGGCCAGTTGCCGCCAGCTGTCGCCGTCGTCCGCGCTGGCGAAGAGCTCCCCGTTGCGGTTGCCGAAATAGACGCCCGCCGGGTCGGAGTCGTCGACGCACAGCGCGTCCCTGAGCACCGTGCCGTAGTGGTCCTCCCGCGGCAGGCCGTCGCTCAGCGCCTCCCAGCTCGCTCCCGCGTCGCCGGTGCGGTAGACCCGGCACCGGTGGTCCGCCGGAACCCGGTCCATGTCGGCGGTGATGGGAAAGACGTACGCGACACCGGCCCGGCGCGGGTGCGCGGCCGTGGCGAACCCGAAGTCGGAGGGCAGTCCGCCGCCGATGTCCGTCCACCGCGCGCCCGCGTCGTCGCTCCGGTAAACGCCCCAGTGGTTCTGGAGATAGAGCCGGTCCCGGTCCACCGGGTCCTGCGCGATCTTGTGCACGCACTGCCCGAACTCGGGGTCCGGGTCCGGCAGGAACACGGCCTTCACGCCGCTGTTCGACGGCGCCCAGGTCTCGCCCCCGTCCGTCGTGCGGAACACGCCGGCGGCGGACACCGCGACCGTCACCGCGTCCGCGTTACGCGGGTCCGTGATCACCGTGTGCACCGCCAGGCCGCCGCCGCCCGGCTCCCACCGCTCCCTGGAAGGGTGGTCCCACAGCGGACGTACGAGCTCGAACGTCTCGCCCCCGTCCTCGGAGCGGAACAGCCCGCCGGGCTCCGTCCCCGCGTAGACCACACCGGGCGCGGCCGGGCCGGCCGGGTGGAGCTGCCACACCCGCTCCAGTGAAGTCCCGGTGTACGGCGGGTACTTCACCGCCGGCTTGGCCGGCTCCTGCCAGGTCTCGCCGAGATCGTCGGAATGGAAGACCGAGGGCCCCCAATGCGCGCTGTCCGCACCGGCCAGCAGCCGGGGGACCGGGCCGCGGGTGTCGATGCCGATCGAGTACACCGCCTGGGCGGCGAAATGCGGGCCGCCCAGCTCCCAGTCGCCACGCCGCCGCCGGCCGATGAAGAGCCCTTTGCGAGTGCCTACCGCGAGTACTACGTCTGCCTTGCCGGATGCCATCTCGAACACCTCCGGGACGCCGTTGTCTCAGGTATGGGCCAGTCTGCACCCGACCACTGACAACGGCCCTGCGGCCCGCCGTCCGTGCAGGTCAGCGCATGAAAACCGGCCCCCTGCAAGCAGGGGGCCGGGCACCGCCACCGACCGGGCGGTCTCGCTCCGCTCCTTCTCGGCGGGCCGGCTGCCTTCCGCGCCGGGACCCGCGTCCGGGCCTCGCCTCAGTGCCGCTGGTTGCGGCCGAGTGTCACGCGGTAGATCGCCAGGACGATTACCGAGCCGACGATGGCCGCGATCCACGTCGAGAGGTGGAAGAAGCCGTTGATCGACTCCACACCGAAGATCACCTTGCCGAGCCAGCCGCCCAGCAGACCACCGACGATGCCGATGAGCATGGTGACGAGGCATCCGCCGGGGTCCTTGCCCGGCATCAGCGCCTTCGCGATCGCGCCTGCCAGCAGTCCGATCAAGACCCACGCGATGATTCCCATGGCAGCTTCACCTCGTTCGCAAATAAGATCAAAACGCTTCAGCTCTGGTGTTTCCCCGTTTTGCGGATCGAAACACTGCAAGCGGTTCGGGCCTCTGTGCGACATCGTGCGCCCGCCGAGCCGTTCCTCCTCTCCGCGCCCCGAGCGGCCCGCCGTGCGTGCTCAAGATGGCGGAAAGTTGCATCTGCGCACGCCTCGACCGGCCGGATGCGAGCGGTCCGAGGGTTCGAACAGCTCGCCGCCCGGCCCCCGCGCCGCGTACGCGCCGCCCCTCGCGCCGTCAAAATTCGCTCGAACGAGGAAAGCGGAGCCCCTTATCGTGAGCCGGTCGGCCCAGGAGCGACGCTCCCGGGCGGGCTGCCGGTCGCGGCGGTACGGGGGTACGTCGCGAGCCGGCCGGAACGGCGGCAGGCGGGGGGATCGCCATCATCCTCCGAGGCCGAGCTCGGTACGCGGGGCCGGGCCCACCAGGGTCCGGCCCCGTCGCATGTACGAGAACCTTCGTAGTTTGACAACCGCCGTACTACGAGGTTTATCGTATGAAGCGTCAAGCAGGAGCAACCCCGACAGCGGGAGTCAACCGTGAGCGCACTGTTCGAGCCCATCACCCTTCGGTCGCTGACCATTCCGAATCGCATCTGGATGGCTCCCATGTGCATGTACTCGGCGGCTCCGGACGGCCCCGAGCAGGGCGTGCCCAACGACTGGCACTTCCAGCACCTGGCGTCGCGCGCCGCCGGCGGTACGGGGCTGATCCTGACCGAGGCGACGGCGGTGAGCCCCGAGGGGCGCATCAGCCCGTACGACCTGGGGCTGTGGAACGACGCGCAGACCGCCGCGTTCCGCCGGATCACCGACTTCCTGAAGGCGCAGGGCAGCGTCCCGGGCATCCAGATAGCGCACGCCGGCCGCAAGGCGTCGACCGAGCGCTCGTGGGTGGACCGCGGCGCGCCCATCGCCCCCGGCCAAGGGTACGGATGGCAGCCGGTGGGGCCGAGCCCGCTCGCGTTCGACGAGGCGTCCACCGCGCCGGCCGAGCTGTCGGCCGACGAGATCCAGGAGATCGTCGGGCAGTTCGCCGCCACCGCTCGGCGGGCGCTGGAGGCCGGCTTCCAGGTGGCGGAGATCCACGGTGCGCACGGCTACCTGATCAACGAGTTTCTGTCGCCGTTCACCAACCGCCGCACCGACGAGTACGGCGGCTCGTACGAGGGGCGCACCCGGTTCGCCCTTGAGGTGGTCGACGCGGTCCGGGCCGTGTGGCCCGAGGACCTGCCGGTCTTCTTCCGTATCTCGGCGACCGACTGGCTGTCGGAGAACGCGGACGACGAGCGCGAAGGCTGGACGGCCGACGACACCGTACGCTTCGCCGCCGACCTCAAGGCGCACGGCGTGGACCTCCTGGACGCCTCCACCGGCGGCAACGCCCCCGACGCCAAGATCGCCGTCGGCCCCGGCTACCAGGTGCCCTTCGCCGAGCGGGTCAAGAAGGAGACCGGTCTGCCGGTCGGCGCGGTCGGCCTGATCACCGAGGCCCGGCAGGCCGAGAAGATCGTCGCCGACGGCCAGGCGGACGTCGCCCTCATCGGCCGCGAACTCCTCCGCGACCCCTACTTCGCCCGCAACGCCGCCCGCGAACTGGGTGCCGACATCCACGTCCCCAACCCCTACCACCGCTCCTGACCCGGAGCGCCACCGAGCGCTCCCGGCCGAACGACGACGCGCCGTACCGGACTGCCCGGTACGGCGCGTCGCCGTACGTGCGCACAACAGGGGGCCGGCCCTCTCCCGGCGGGGAACTTTGACTTAGGTATGCAGTCATACCTATGCTCGTCCGTATGTCTGCCCCCAGCGCGTCCCCCCAGGACACCCGCCGCGTCGCCTCCGGGCTCGCGGCCGTCCTGCCCGCGCTGCACCGGGCGGTCGACCGGCGCATCGCCCAGGACTTCCCGCACCCCAAACTCCCCGACGGGCAACTGGCCCTGCTGCGGTTCGTCGGCGGGCACGACGGCGTCACCGTGCGCGCCGCGGCCGACGCGCTGATGCTGAAGCCGAACAACGCGAGTGCCCTGGTGACCCAGTTGGTCGGCCTGGGACTCCTGGAGCGCAGGCAGGACGCGGCCGACAAGCGGGTGGCCCACCTGCACCTGACGACCGTGGCGCGCAGCCGTCTCGACGAGGTCGCGAACCTGGTCGAGGGCTACTTCGCCGAGGCGCTCCACGCGCTCACCGACGGCGAACGGGACGCCATCGGCTCCGCCCTCGGCGCCTTGCAGGGGCTCGCCCAGCGGGTGCACCCCGCCGCCGGCTGACGCTCCTTCACCACTCGCCGCACTCCGCAGGCATCCCATTTCCCGGTCCGCCGCGGCCGGGCATCACCCTTTTTTACGAAGAAAACAGGCATCGCCATGTCCTCCACTGCCGTGGATCGCTCACCCCTGCCCGCACTGTCCCTCCCGCAAGGTCCCCGCGGCCGCCGGGGCCGCCCCTGGCTGACGCTCGTCGCGGTCGCCTTCGGCCTGTTCATGGTCGGGCTCGACGGCTCCGTCGTATCGATCGCCAACCCCGAGATCGGCCGGGACCTGAACGCGTCCACCGCCGACCTCCAGTGGGTCACCAACTCCTATCTCCTCGCCCTGGCCGCCACGCTGATCCTGGGCGGCAAGCTGGGCGACCGCTTCGGGCGGCGTACGTACTACCTCGTCGGCGTCGCCGGCTTCACCGTCTCGTCCGTGGCCATCGGGCTGGTGGGCAACATCGAGGGGGTCATCGCGTTCCGGGCGCTGCAGGGCTTCTTCGGGGCGCTGCTCATGCCGAACACGCTCGGACTGCTGCGGGCGGCCTTCCCGCCGAAGAAGTTCGGTATGGCGGTGGGCATCTGGGCGATGGTCTCGTCCGTCTCCACGGCGCTCGGTCCCATCGTCGGCGGCCTGCTCGTCGAGCACGTCAACTGGGAGTCCGTCTTCTACATCAACGCCCCGATCGGCGTCGTCGCGCTGGTCTTCAGCGGCCTGGTGCTGCCGCAGAGCAAGAACTCCACGGGACACCACAAGTTCGACCTCCCCGGTGTCGTCCTCCTCGCGCTCGGTCTGCTGGGCGTGGTGTTCGGCGTGGTCAAGGGCGAGACGTGGGGCTGGACCTCGGCAGGCACACTCGGCGCGATCGGCGCTGGCATCGTGCTCCTGCTCGTCTTCGGCCGGTACGAGACCCGCGTCGGGCACCCGTTGCTCCCGATGCGCCTGTTCCGCAACCCGGCCCTGACCATCGGCACGGTCATCACCGCGGTCAACTTCTTCGTCCTGCTCGGCGTGATCTTCTTCGTCATGCTGTACCTCCAGAACGTCCGCGGCTTCACCCCCGTCGAGGCGGGCGTCCGCACCCTCCCGCTGAGCCTCGCCTCCGTGGTCGCCTCACCGGCCGGCGCGGCGTTGACCGAGCGGTTCTCCGCACGGCTGTCCATGCCGCTGGGCATGCTGCTACAGGCGATCGCGTCCTTCTGGATGCTGGCCTGGGACGCGCACTCCTCGTACGCCGTCATGTGGCCGCCCTTCATCGCGCTCGGGCTCGGCGTCGGCATGGTGATGGCGGCCTCCTCCGACGCGATCGTCGGCAACGCGCCGGTGCGGGACGCCGGCGTCGCCGGTGGCCTGCAGGCCACCTCCCTACAGGTCGGCGGCGCTCTCGGTACCTCGGTCCTGGTGTCGTTGATCAGTGGCAAGGTCGGCTCCACCCTGACCGGCGAGCTGACCTCGGCCGGTGTCCCTGACACGGTCGCGCCCGGTTTCGAGAAGGCCAAGGACGCGGTGGCGATGGGCGTTTCGCCCGTCTCCCCGGGCATGCCCGCACAGCTCGGCGCCGCCGTCGTCGAGGGCAGCGGCAACGCGTTCATGAACGGTGTGCACGCCGCCGTCCTGACCACCGGCGTGCTGTGCGTCCTCGGCGCCGCACTCGCCGCGATCGGCGTGCGACGCACCCCGGAGGCCCCTGACCGGCCCTGACGGGCTGACGGACGACGGGCCCGGCCGGCAGGGCGAGTACCGCGTGGACGTATCCGTACTGATCACTTGGCGTGCCTACACGGCCCGTTCCCGCTCCGCGAGTCCGGCGAGCCGCTGCTGTACGTGCTCCGCCTCCGCTGACCGGTGCTGCGCCTGGTAGAGCTCCAGCGCTTGCTGCCAGGCTTCCCGGGCCTGCGTGTGGTGGCCCAGGGCGTCGTGGGCTTGTCCCAGACTGTCCAGGACGAGCGCTTCGTAGAAGGTGTTGCCGATGTCGCGGAACAGGGCGAGGGCGGGCAGGCCGTAGTCCAGGACCTGGGTGTGCCGGCCGGTGCACAGGCCCAGGTAGGCGTGGACGCTCAGCGAGAGCGCCTCGCCATTGCGGTTCTGGTGGCGGCGGTGCAGGAGCAGGGCGCGCTCGCCGTGGGTGCGGGCCTGCTCGAAATGGCCGAGTTGCGCGGAGTACCAGGCCGCCTGGTTGAGACCGCGGGCCTCCCATTCCTGGTCGTCGAGCGCCTGGAACAGGCTCAGCGAGTGGGTGGCGTGGTCCAGGGCCGACGGGATCTCGCCCTGCTGCCCCCAGGTCCACGCGAGCACGCGGTGTGTGTGGGCCTGGCTCGGCAGGTCGCCGGCGCGCTCCGCCAGGGTGAGGGCTTCGTGGAGGTGCTCCAGGGCCTCGGTGTGTCGGCCCACCAGGGCGCAGATTTCGGCGAGGAGGCGGTGCGCCGGCGCCTGGAGGGCCGAGTCGCCCAGCTGCCGGGCAGCGGCCAGACCGGCGCGTGCGAAGGTGACCTGGTCGGCGAGGAGCCCCCGCCGCCAGTGGTACGTGTGCAGCGCCGAGGCCAGCTGCCACACCTGTGTGTGCCACCCCCGCTCCACGGCCAGGCGCTGCGCGGCCAGCAGGCCGGGGTGTTCGGCATCCAGCCACGCCAGTGCCTTCGCCTCGTCCTGGAGCGGGTGGGGACGGCAGCCGGGTGCGGGCGCGTCGAGTGCGACCGACTCGCGATGAGGGTCCAGGACCTGGTCGCCGGTGTAGGCCGTGTGCAGGTAGAAGTCCACCAGCCGCCGCAGCGCGTCGTCGCGGCTGTCTTCGGTGTGGTGGTGGCGCGCTTGCTCGGAGGCGTGGAGACGGATCAGGTCGTGCAGCCGGTAGCGCCCGGGGGCCGGCTGGGTCAGCAGGTGCGCGGTTTCCAACTCCCGCAGCAGGGCGCGCACGCGGGCCGCCGGGAGCCCGGCCAGGGAGACGGCGGCGGGCTGGCTGATGTCCGGCCCTGGCGCCAGGCCCAGCAGCCCGAGCAGCGCGGCCGCCTCGGGGCACAGGGCGTGGTACGACGACGAGAACACCGCCCGCAGGTTCAGCGGGATCTCGCCGGCGTCCAGCTCGTCGAGCCGGGTCGTGTGGTCGCGCAGCTCCTCGGCCAGCAGACTCAAGGGGAAGCCGGGGTGTGTGGTGGCGCGGGCGGCCACGATGCTCAACGCGAGCGGCAGCCCCGCACAGCAGGCCAGGAACGCCTCGATGGCGTCCGGCTCGGCGGCAGCCCGCTCGGGGCCCAGGTGAGCTGTCAGCAGCTGGCGCGCCTCGGCCTCGGGCAGTACGTCCAGGTCCAGCGACCGGGCGCCGTGGGTGGTGACCAGACCGGCCAGCCGGCGGCGGCTGGTCACCAGCACCGTGCAGGCGGAATTCCCGGGTAGCAGCGGGGTCACGTGGGTGGTGTCGCGGGCGTTGTCCAGCACGATCAGCATGCGGCGGTCGGCGACCAGGCTGCGGTAGAGGCCCGCTTGGGCGTCCGGGTCGGCGGGAATTCCGGACGGTTCGACGCCGAGGGCGTGCAGGAATCCCCGTACCGCTTCCCCGGCGGGCATGGGATCTCCGAGAGGGGTGAAGCCCCGCAGGTCCACGAACAATTGGCCGTCGGGAAAACGATCGGCGTGCCGGTGCGCCCAGTAAAGGGCCAGCCAGGTCTTGCCGATTCCGCCGGCGCCACCGATCGCCGAAATGGCCACCGTGGCGCCGGAATGCGCCGTCTCGTCCAGCGCGGCGGTGAGCGCCGCCAGCTCCCGGGCCCGACCGGTGAACCACCGGGGCGCGGCCGGCAGTTGGTGGGGCACCGCCGCGTGCTCGCGCCCGGGGTGCAGATGGACGTCGCCGTGAATGGCTCCGGCCTGCACCACGTGTCCGCGGACCGGCGCGCGTACCTCGTTGCGGACCCGCGGGGCCGGAGGGTCCTGGTCACTTGTCGTGTGTTCCGTCGTCATCGCCTCCGATCGCGAGCCGGCAGCCGGAATATGCCCAGTCTGCTGCGGGCGGGGGACGGCGAGGCGGGTCATGCTTATTTGCACTCGTGTGAGTGACGGATATTTCCATGGGACGACGTTTTCCTTATCCCCAGACAATGCGCGAGGCGGGGTCCGGGGCATAAGAGCAGTACGCGCCCGTCCGAATGCTGTGCTCCAGGTGCAATCCCAGCACGGGGTCGTGCTCCGGGGTGGCCGGCACGGCGGCTTCCAGCGGTCACTGGCGCCCGTGCAGGTCCCAGAGAGAGGCGAGAGCTCCGGCCAGCCGTACGGCACCGTCGACGCCCAGGTCCCGAGTCGCGCAGTACCTTGAAAATCGTGTATCTTGGAAATCAAGGTAAATGTGACGGTGAAGGGACGTGCGGAGCGTGGCTGAGGAGACCGAGTCGATCGAGGCCGCCCTGGGCGGGGCGGTGCAGGCGTACCAAGGAGCCGTCGACGACTTCGACCGGGAGATGGCGCGCCTGCTGGGCGTCAACGAGACCGACCTGCGGTGCCTGGAGCTGCTGCTGAGCGCGGACCGGGCCACCCCCGGCGAACTGGGCAGCCGGCTGGGGCTGACCACGGGCAGTGTGACCGCGATGATCGACCGCCTGGAGAAGCGCGGCCACCTCGCCCGTGCCCCGCACCCCACCGACCGGCGCAGCACCTTCGTGCAGGTCACCCCGGCCTTCCGGGAGCGCGCTTCCGCGCTGATCGAACCCTTCCTCCACGACTCCGCCACAGAGGTCTTCGCCCGCTACACCACCGCACAGCTCGCCCTGGTCGCGGACTTCCTCGACTTCTCGCGCGGCATCCAGGAACGCCACACCGAGCGCCTGCGCGCCGTACCCGCGCCGAAGCGGGGTGGCAAGGCCGGCCCGGCGCCCGCGTAGCGCCGGCGGGCCGGAGCCGGCCACGCGCCCCATACAGCAATCCACCAGGAACAGAAGGCAGGACCCATGCACGTGATCATCATCGGGGCCGGTACCGGCGGCCTCGCCCTGGCGCACGGGCTCAAGCGCGCTGGTATCGGCTGCGCGGTCTACGAGCGCGACCGGACCCGCGGCGGCGGACTGCAGGGCTACCGCGTCGGCATCGACCACGACGGCAGCCGGGCCCTGTCGCAGTTGCTGCCGCCCGACCTGTTCGAGACCTTCGCGGCCACCTGCGCCCGTACCCCCGACCGCTTCAACATGTTCACCGAGCAGTACAAGGAACTGCTGTCCCTGGAGGGCTTCGCGCGGGCCAGCGCCGACCAGGCGGGCGCGGAACGCTCCGTCTCCCGGATGACGCTGCGCCAAGTGCTGCTCACCGGCCTCGAAGACCTCGTGCACTTCGACAAGGTCTTCACCCACTACGAGGGCAACCACGACGGCACGGTCACCGCGCACTTCGAAGACGGCACCACCGCCACCGGCGACGTCCTGGTCGGCGCGGACGGCTCGCAGTCGCCGGTCCGCCGCCAGTACCTGCCGCACGCCGAACTCAAGGACGCCGGGATCACCGCCATCGCGGGCAAGGTGCCGCTGACGGACGTGTCCCGGGCCCTGCTGACCGACCGGACGATCGACGGCGTCAACCTCTTCTTCGCCCCCGGCGGGTACTCCCTGATCCTCCACGTCATGCAGTTCCCCTGGGACCAGGACGGCGCCCCCAAGAGCGGGATCGGCGCCAGCGACGCGGACCTCATCAAGAACTGGCCTGGCCTGCAGTACGACAACACCCGCGACTACATCATGCTCGGCCTCAGCGGTGCCAGGCAGAACCTGCCCGCCGACGTCATGGAGCGGGACGGGCTCCGACTACAGAGCCTGATGCGGGATTTGATGCGCACCTGGGACCCGCGCCTGCGCGCCCTCGCCGGGCTCGTGGACCCCTCGACCTGCTTCCCGATACGCATCCGCACCTCGGTGCCGATCGACCCGTGGCCCTCCAGCAACATCACCCTCATCGGTGACGCCATCCACACCATGACCCCGGGCCGCGGGGTCGGCGCCAACACCGCGCTGCGCGACGCCGTGCTGCTGTGCCGCAACCTGACCGCCGCCCGCGACGGCCGGACGCCGCTGGTCTCCGCGATCCGCGACTACGAGACCCGGATGATCGACTACGGCTTCGACGCGGTGCGCAAGTCGCTGGCGCAGATGAGCGGTGACGACCCGATCCACAAGCCCGTCATCGGACGCGCCGTGCTGGCCGCGATGCGCACCGGCATGCGCGTCGTCAACCACCTGCCGCCCGTGAAGCGCAAGATGGCCGCCTCGCAGCAGGCCTACCGCGGCCAGGACCGCGACGAGCGGTAGGCGCCGGCACCCTCGAAACGGACCACTACGAAGTGGCCTGCGCCTCGAACAGTCCAAGGTGGCGGTCTCGGTGCACGCCGACGACATCGACTCCGTCCACGACGACTACTACGACCACGAGGCGGCCTGCGAGGCCATCGCCGTGACCGCCCATGACGACGACCCCCGCACCTGGCGTTGCCTCGACTTCGAGCGCAAGCCGAACGCGGGTTACGACAGCAGCATGGTCCTCGCCACGCCCGAGCAGGCGGAAGCGCTGCGCGAGCGCCTGGGTTTCACGTTCCTCGGCGGCGACGAGGTATATAACTGATCATATGACCTTGACGTGGAAGTTGGTTGTCGACAGTACGAACGCGCCCGCCCTCGCGGACTTCTGGGCGGCGGCCCTGGAGTACGAGGTGGAGGACCCCAGCGCGCTCGTCGGGCAGTTGCTGGCCGCCGGGCACATCGGCGAGGAGGCGGTCACCGAGCACGACGGCCGCAAGCTGTTCCGTGGTTACGCCGCGATCCGCCACCCCGAGGACCCGTTCGACCCGACCAGCGGCGTCGGCCAGGGCAGGCGGCTGCTCTTCCAGGACGTGCCCGAGAGCAAGTCCGGCAAGAACCGCCTGCACATCGACGTGCACGCCGGGCCCGGCGGCCTTGAGGAGCTGGTGGCCCGGCTGGAGGGCCTGGGGGCGACCCGCGTCAGCGAGGTCGACAAGGGCCCCGCCGGGCACTGGTGGCTCATGCGGGACCCGGAGGGGAACGAGTTCTGCGCCGCGTAGCCGACGGGGGCGCCTACGGCTGTTCCGCCGCGACCCGCACCAGCATCTTGCCGGTGTTGGCGCCGCGGAGCATGCCGAGGAACGCGTCCACCACGCAGTCGAAGCCGTGGGCCACGGTCTGCACGTCGCGGACGCGCCCCGCTTGCAGGTGCGGGACGAGAAAGTCCGCCAACTCGCCCTGCGCGTCGCGGCGGTTGCGTACCAGGACGCCCTCCAGGCGCAGGCTCTTCTCGACGATGTCGAAGAGGTTGCGGGGCGCGGCGGGCGGCCGGGCACGGTCGCTTCGGTGAAGGCGGAGTTCCCGGCGGTCGGAAAGCCGTCGGGGCGGGAGATCTGGTGGACGAAGCGGGCTGCCGTGCCGGTCACGTGTACTCCTGGGCTGGGGAGGACGGCGCGGGCGCCGGTGTTCTCTCCGCGCATGAGCGACCTCGCACCGCACGAACTGCGCGTCCTGATCGCCGTCGACCGGGAGCGTGGCTTCACCGCGGCGGCCGCGAGCCTGGGCACGACCCAGTCCGCCGTCTCTCACGCCGTACGGACCTGTGAGCGCAAACTCGGCGTGGTGCTCTTCGACCGCGGCCGCCACGGCGCCCGGCCGACCGCCGCCGCCCACCTGCTGATGACCCCCGGCGGCTTCGGCTTCGTACCCAAGAACTGCCCGCACTCCTACCGCATGGAACGCCGCCACAGCCAGGTCGTCGGCGTCGCGGCCGGGCCCGGCGGCACCTTCGAGCGCTTCTACGAAAACCTCGGCGTGCCCACCGAGCAGCTCGGCCTGCCGCGCGAGCCCGTCATCCCGGAACCGGGGAAGTTCGCGACCGTCCCGCAGCAGTACGACGTGCGCTTCCTGCCCGGCCACCAGTGACGTACGGGGTGACGGGCGCCTGGATGCGGGCCCCGGTGGCATGAGGGGCCCGTGTTCGCAGGGGTGGGCGGGGAAAAGACGGGTACGCGCAGGACATGCCTGAAAAGCGCGTGGTGTCCACCATTCAGCGGCCCTTCGCCAGGCGCGGCCGGCGCCGGCGTCCCGGACGGCGCAAGGGCCGCTGGCACCGGCGGCTGATGGCCTACCGCGACGTGGAACTGGTCCACTCGCCCGCACCGTCCCCGGCCGGCGCGGAGTGCCTGCTCCTGGTGCACATCCGGCGCGTGGTCGGGCAGGTCACCTACCAGGTGTGCGGCCGCTGCGAGTGCGGGGTGATACTCCAGGCGGAGGTCTGCGGACCGCTCCACGGCAGCGGCCTGGGCACACGTGCCCTCTCCCACCTGCGTTCCACCTACCCGGGCCTGGCGTGGCGCAGCGCACTGCCCCGGCGCCAGGCCCGGGACCTGACGCACCGGCTGAGCATCCCCGACACCGCACGCCGCACGCCCTGCCCGCATCTGGACACCACCTCGGCCGCTTCCTGATGCCCCGTCACCGGTCCGCGCCCTGGCGGGCAACCCCTCCGTCCCGTAGGGCGGCTGTTCGAACAGGGTTACGCTGACCAGGTACAGCGGGCGACCGAAGAAGGAGGGCCGGTGGGCGCGCAGGAGTCGTTGTCACGGATGCCGCAGCTGCGACTGGACGAGTTGCTGGAGGAACTGCAGGCACGCATCGACGCGGCTCGCGGCACCCGGGACCGGGTGCACAGCCTCCTGGAGGCCGTGGTCTCGGTGGGGCGGGAGCTGGACCTGCCGCAGGTGCTCCGGCGCATCGTCGAGGCGGCCGCGCTGCTGGTGGACGCGGAGTACGGGGCACTGGGCGTGATCGGCCCGGACGGCCGGCGGCTGTCGCAGTTCCTGACGGTGGGCCTGACCCCCCAGGAGATCGCCGCGATCGGGCCGCTGCCGGCCGGGCACGGCCTGCTGGGCGAACTGATCCGCAACCCCGAGCCGTTGCGGCTCGGCGACCTCGGCAGCCATCCGTCCTCGTACGGGTTTCCCGCCCACCACCCGCCGATGCGCACGTTCCTGGGCGTGCCGATCCGGGTGCGCGACGAGGTCTTCGGCAACCTCTACCTGACCGACAAGCGGGGCGGGCACGACTTCGACGCGGAGGACGAGTCGGTGATCGCCACGCTGTCCGTCGCGGCCGGGGTGGCGATCGACAACGCCCGGCTCTACGAGGGGTCGCAGCGCCAGCAGCGCTGGCTGAAGGCGGGCGCGGAGATCACCAACAGCCTGTTCTCCGGCAGCCCGCGCCTGGAGGTGCTGGAGCTGATCGCCCGCCGGGCCCAGGAGATCACCCGGGCGCGGCTCGCGGACGTCTCCGTACCCGAGCGGGACACCGGCGACCTGGTCGTCGAGCTGGCGCTCGGCGAGGACGGCGGCAAGCGCCGCGGCCTGGTGGAGCCGGTCGACGGCACGCTGGCGGGCGCCGCCCACCGGGCGGGGGCGCCCGTCACCACGTCCGATGTGGTGAACGACGGCCGTCACACCGCCGGGGCGCGGCGGTTCGAGGGCCTCGGGCCCGCTGTGGCGGTGCCCCTGGGCAGCGAGGGCGGCAGCACCCGGGGCGTCCTCCTCCTGGCGCGTGCCGAGGGGGAGGCGGTGTTCACCGAAGAGGAGCTGGAACCGCTGCGCGCCTTCGCGGGGCAGGCGGCCGTGGCCCTGGAACTGGCCGAGCGGCGGCGCGACGCCGAACAGCTCGCCCTGCTGGAGGACCGGGACCGCATCGCCCGTGACCTGCACGACCTGGCCATCCAGCGGCTGTTCGCCACCGGTATGACGCTGCAGAGCGCCGCCCGGCTGGTGGAGCACGCCGGCGCCGCCGAGCGGGTCACCCGGGCCGTCGGCGACCTGGACGAGACCATCAAGATCATCCGGTCGACGATCTTCGGTCTGCGGGTCAGGGAAGAGGACGCGGGGCCGAGCCTGCGGGCCCGCGTGGCGCGCGCCGTCGGCGAAGCCGGCACGGCGCTGGGCTTCCCGCCGCGGCTGAGCATGGAAGGCCTGCTGGACACGGACGTACCGCCGCAGGTGGCCGACCACGTCATGGCGGCCCTCACCGAACTGCTCAGCAACGCGGCCCGGCACGCGCACGCGACCCGGGTGGAAGTGGCCCTCCGGGCCACCGGCGACGAGGTCGTGCTGACCGTGACGGACAACGGCAGGGGCATCCCGGAGACCGGACGCCGCAGCGGGCTGGGCAACCTGGCCGAACGTGCGGCGAACGTGGACGGGACGATGGAGATCCATGCACCCGACGGCGGCGGCAGCCGGATCGTGTGGCGCGCCCCGTTGCCCGCGGGCGGTTGACCGCGTACGTGGCCTGACGGCTCAACGGCTCTCCGGCCCCGAAGCACACACCGCGTCCACGGGCTGGGGGACCAGCCGGAACCCGGTGACCAGGTCCGGGTGGATGCGCAGGGCGGCGCTCATGGTCTGCGCCACCCACGGGCGCAACAGCTCCTGGTAGCGCGCCTCTTGGGCCGGGTCGGCCACCAGGCGGGCGTATCCGGTCACGACGACGCTCCAGCCCAGGTGGGTCCGCGGGTCGATGGCGTCCGCTTCGTAGGCGACCACGAGGCCCGCCTCGCCGGCGGGCGGCGCGATCGACGTGAGCGTCGCCCCGTCGTTGAGCCGGACGATGATGTCCTCGCCGTCCAGCAGGTGGTTGACGGGCCGGATGGCCGGCAGGGCGTTCTGTGTGAACACGAGACGCCCGAGCGAGACGCTGCCGAGCAGCCGCAGTGACTGGCCGCGGCTCAGCTGCTTCATGTTCCGGGGTTCCACCGCCTCGTGAGGGCCCTTCGGTTGCCGTGTGTCCGCGTGGTTCATCATGCACACCCTTTGCTCCGGCCGCGTTCGCCCGGGCATCTCGTTGCCTGACCCGCCAGCCTTCCCGGGGCGCGCCGCCGGCGCCAGGGCCGAACGGTCCTCTTGAGGGGCCGTGCCGGGGCCCCCGGCGGGTCGGTCTCGTCGGCGCGAACCCTCGCCCACCGCGCCGGCAGCCGGTTCCCCTCCCGCTTCCCCTCCCGCGTCGCGCCCCGGGAATACCTTGCCAAGTGCCCTCTGTCCAGAGCCTTTCGGCCCATCGTGGGTCATCGGCCGCTATTCCTCTGAAGAGATCAACAAGCCTATGACTTCGGCATTTGTCGGGGTAGTGTGACCGCGCGTCGTGCACTTCGCCGCCTGGTCGAACATTTTTCGGCCGCAGCGCGCAGGCACAGGAGATGATCCCCACGTCCTCCGGAGGTACGGGAATGACTGCTGCATCCGGCTTACCTGCCCGGCCTGTCGTACCGGCGGCCGCCGCCCGCCCCCGGCGCTCCGCCGTCCAGCCGCTCGGGCCGGACTCGGTCGCCTGGCGGATCGGTGGCGACCGGCGGCTGCTTCTGCTCTCCGGTTACCTGCTGCTCCTCCAAGGGGCGCACCCCGGCATCGGGGCCGCGACCCGGGAGCACCCCAACCCCGTGGGTGCCGGGCCGTGGCAGCGGCTGGACCAGCGGATGACCTCCGTGTTCACGCTGATCTTCGGCGGTCCCCAGGCCTTCGGCGAGGCGGACCGGCTGCGGGAGAGCCACAAGACGATCAAGGGGGTCGACGCCCAGGGCAAGCGGTACCACGCGCTCAACCCGGAGGCGTACTGGTGGGTGCACGCCACCCTCTACCGGGCCCTCGTGCTGTCGCAGCAGTGGTTCGGACGTCCGCTGAGCCCCGCCGCCCAGCGTCGCCTGTACCAGGAGTGGCGTCAGCTCGGGCTGATCCTGGGGCTGCGCGAGCACCACATGCCGCCCACGCTGGACGGCTTCGACGCGTACGTCGCCACCATGGTCGACGAACGCCTCGGCGACAACGAGACGGTGCGGGACCTGCTGGGCATCGTGAACGTGTCCGCGCTGCCGCCGCCGGGCTGGTGGCGCCTGCCCCGGCGGGACTGGCAGCGCCTGTGCCGGACCGTCGAACCGCTGGCGTACGCGCTGGTCGTCGGGTTCATGCCCGCACCGCTGCGCGACCGCCTCGGCCTGCGCTGGACCCGGGCCGACGAACGGCGGCTGCGCCGGTTCGCGGCCGTCGTCCGCACGGCGGCGCCCCTGGTGCCGCAGCGTTGGCGGCTCCACCCGGTCGCGTACCGGTTCAAGCGCTCGAAGCGGCCGTAGCGCCTCCGAGCGGTATCTGTAGATCTTCCGAACAGCCCTGGAGCTGTCGGGCCTTCGGCGGCGCCGGCCGTGCAGCGGCGATCTCCCCCCGGCCGCCGGGAACCCAGCAAGAAGTCGGAAAGGAACACAGTCATGCGCGAAGTGCCGTCCTCCACCGCAGGCGAAAGTCCGCGATCACCCGACCTGTCCCGAAACGAGCCCGGCGGTGGCCTGGTCGGTCTGTTGCTCGACGCTGCCCGGTCCCACCCCGCCTCGGGCGTGCTGAGCCTGTCCGCCGCCGGTGCGGACGCGTTACCCCTGATGACGTATCCGGAGCTCCTCCAGGCGGCGAGCCGCGTGCTGGGCGGCCTGCGGACCGCGGGGCTGCGGCCCGGCGACAGGGTCGCGCTCCTCTTGGAACACTCCCAGGACTTCATACCGGTGTTCTGGGCCTGTGTGCTGGGCGGTTACGTCCCCTGCCCGCTGGTGCCGCTGAGATCGGACGCCGAACGGTGGGCCGCGCAGCTGACGCATGTGAACACCCTGCTCGACGGGCCGCTGCTGGTGACGACCGAGGCCCTGAAGGGCGAACTGCCCGACGTCGCGGGCCTGGCCGTGGCCTGTGCGGAGGACCTGGCGGCGGCCGCTCCCGCGGCGGAGTTCCACCGCGCGGGCCCGGACGACCTCGCGCTGCTGGTGCTCACCTCCGGCTCCACGGGCGCCGCCAAGGCCGTGATGCTGACCCACGGCAACCTGCTGGCGTCCATGCGCGGCAAGAACGGGCACCACCGGCTGAGCTCCGGCGACACCACGCTGAACTGGATATCGTTCGACCACGTGGCGGCCCTGCTGGAGTGCCACCTGCTGCCGCTGTCCGTGGGCGCCACCCAGATCCACAGCGGACCGGAGACGGTCCTGGAGGACCCGCTGCGGTTCGTGCGGCTGATCGACACCCACCGCGTCACCGTCACCTTCACCCCCAACTTCCTGCTCGGCCACATCAACCAGGCGCTGGAGCGGCCGCCGGCGGACTTCGCCCCCGACCTGACGTGCCTGCGCCACATCGTCAGCGGCGGCGAGGCCGTCGTACGCACCACGGGCCTCACCTTCCTCGACCGGCTCGCGCCGTACGGACTGACCCGCGCGGCGCTGTGGCCCGCCTTCGGCATGACGGAGACCTGCGCCGGCAGCATCTACTCGCGGGAGTTCCCGGAGGCCGACGCCGGGCAGGAGTTCGCCTCGCTGGGCACCGCGGTCACCGGCCTGGAGATGCGGGCCGTCGACGACGAGGACGTACCGCTCGGCGACGGCACGGCCGGTGAGCTCCAGCTGCGCGGGCCGATGGTCTTCACCGGCTACTACAACAACGAGGCGGCGACCCGGCAGGCGTTCACCGAGGACGGCTGGTTCCGTACCGGCGACCGGGGCAGGATCACCGGCGGCCGGCTCACGCTGGTGGGGCGGAGCAAGGACAGCGTCATCGTCAACGGCGTCAACTACTTCAGTCACGACCTGGAGACGGTGCTGGAGCAGCTCGACGGTGTGGAGCCGTCGTACGTCGCCGCCTTCCCCACCCGCAAGCCGGGCAGCGACACCGAACAGCTCGTCGTCGCCTTCGCGCCGTCGGCCCCGCTCGACGCCGCCGGCCCGGGAGGAGAGGCGGAACTGCACCGCCTGCTCGTCGCGATCCGCGGCAGCGTCGTCCTGCACTGGGGGTTCCGGCCGGCGCTGGTGCTGCCGCTGCCGGCCGAGGAGTTCCCCAAGACCAGCCTCGGCAAGATCCAGCGCGCGCTGCTGCGCAAGCGGCTGGAATCCGGCGGGCTGGCCGTGTACGAGCGCCGCGCCGCCGAGGTGACGGCGTATCAGCTCGGTGACCACGCGGCGCCGGAAGGCACCACCGAAACGGCGCTGGCCAAGATCTACGCCGAGCTGTTCGACGCCGATCCCGAAGCCATCGGCGCCACCGTGAGCTTCTTCGAACTCGGCGGCACCTCCCTGGACATCCTGCGCCTGAAGAGCCAGGTCGAGCGCACCTTCGGCATCGCGGACCTGCCGGTGCTGGACATCCTGCGCGCCTCGTCCGTACGCGACCTGGCCCGCCGGCTGGACGCGGGCCGGCCGGCCGTCCCCGCCGCCTACGACCCCCTCGTCCCGCTCCAGACCACCGGCGGCAAGACCCCGCTGTTCTGCGTGCACCCCGGCGTCGGCGAGGTGCTGGTCTTCGTCAACCTCGCCGCGTACTTCACGCGCGAGCGGCCGTTCTACGCGCTGCGGGCCCGCGGCTTCAACGCCGGGGAGGACTACTTCACCGAGTTCGACGAGATGGTCCAGTGCTATGTGCGGGCCATCCGGGACCAGCAGCCGCACGGGCCCTACGCGGTCGCCGGGTACTCCTACGGCGGCGCGGTGGCCTTCGAGATCGCGAAGGAGCTGGAGTCGCAGGGCGAGCGGGTCGACTTCGTCGGCATCTTCAACCTCCCGCCGCACATCAAGCCGCGCATGGAGGAACTCGACTTCGCCGAGGGCGCCGTCAACCTGGCGTTCTTCCTGGACCTGATCAACAAGGAACAGTCCGAACGGCTGCCGGAGCAGCTGCGGAAGCTCCCGCCGGGCCAGGACCCCATCGAAACCCTGCTCTCCTGCGCGCCCGCCGGTCGGATGGCCGAACTCGACCTGGACCAGCCCGCGTTCACCGCCTGGGCGGAACTGGCCCAGTCGCTGCTGACCATGGGGCGCACGTACGAACCGACCGGCAGCGTGGAGCGGCTCAGCGTGTTCTACGCGATCCCCATCCGCGGCACCAAGGAGGACTGGCTGAACCTCCAGCTCAAGAAGTGGGACGGCTTCAGCCGCAGCCCGGTGACGTACATCGACGTACCCGGCGAGCACTACACGCTGATGGGGCACCGGCACGTCGCCGCCTTCCAGGACATCCTGCGCCGGGAGCTGGACCAGGCGCTGGACGGCAACTGACCTGCCCGACCGGGCACGTACCACGCGACGACAGCGAAGGAGAACCCGTGCTGGCGGGAAAGAAGATCCTGATCACCGGGGCCACCGGCCAGGTGGCCAGGCCGGTGGCCGAGGCACTGGCCAAGGACAACGAGGTGTGGTGCCTGGGCCGGTTCGGCGACGCCACGGCCGAACGCGAGCTGACCGACCAGGGCATGCACACCAGGCGCTGGGACATGGCCACGGACGGCCTCGGCGGCCTGCCGGACGACTTCACCCACGTCCTGCACTCGGCCGTGCACCGCGGCGACGGCACCGACTTCGAGGACGCGGTGGCCGTCAACTCCGTCGCCACCGGCCGCCTGATGACACACTGCCGCCGCGCCGAGTCCTTCCTCTACGTCTCCACCGGCGCGATCTACGCCTCCCAGGGACTCGACCACCACTACACCGAGACCGACCCGCTGGGCGGCCGGGCACCCTGGCTGCCCACCTACCCCGTGGGCAAGCTGGCCACCGAGGGCACGGTGCGGGCCTTCGCGGCGACGCTGGGCCTGCCCACGACCATCGCACGCCTGAACGTGGCCTACGGCCCGTACGGCCACGGCGGCGTACCGGTGCTGTTCTACCGGCAGATGCTGGCCGGCCGCCCCATCGAGGTCCCCCGCGGCGGACAGCACCTGTGCAGCCCGATCCACACCGACGACATCGCCCGCCAGGTGCCGCTGCTGTGGGGCGCGGCGGGCGTGCCCGCGCAGGTGGTGAACTGGGGCGGCGACGAGACGGTGGGCATCCGGGACCTGATGGCGTACGTCTCGGAAGTGACCGGCACCCCGGCCGGGTTCACCGAGGCCGAGGTGACCCGTGAGACGTACGCCTACGACAACACCCGGCGCCGGGCCCTCATCGGCGACTGCCGCGTCGACTGGCGCACCGGTGTCCGCCGCGCCCTGGCGGCCCACTTCCCGCAGCTCGAAACCAGCACCCCGCTGTCGTGACCACGGCTCCTGGAGGAAACGCAGACATGCCCACGAGCACCGACCTGATCCGCTCCGCCTACGCCGCGTTCCACCGCCGCGACCTCGACGGCGTCCTCGCGTTCTTCGCGCCCGACATCCTGTGGACCCACCCCGACGGCATGGACGCCTACGGGCTCGGCGGGACCAAGAAGGGCCACCGCGAGGTCCGGGAGTTCATGGCCCGCGTACCGAAGGTGTTCAGCGAGATGCGTCCCGAGCCCGAGGAGTTCGTCGGGTCGGGCGAGCGGATCGCGGTCTTCGGCACCCACCACATGCGCGGCGCACGCAGCGGCGTGAGCGGCACCGTGAAGTTCGTGCACTCCTGGCGCATCGCCGACGGCAAGGCCACGCACTTCGAGGACCACTTCGACTCGGCGCAGGTGCGCGGCCTGCTGGAACCGCCCGCCGAGGCCGACCCGGTGGGCGACATCCTCCGGACCGGCCTGGGCTTCTGGCACTCCAAGGTGCTGATGTCGGCCTGCGAACTGGGCGTCTTCACCGAGCTGGCACGCGCGGACCGGCCCCTGGACGCCGAGGAACTGCGTACCCGCATCGGCATCCACCCGCGCGGCGCCCGCGACTTCTTCGACGCCCTGGTCTCGATGGACCTCCTCGACCGCGAGGCGGGCCGCTACCGCAACACCGCGGCCACCGGCGCCGTCCTCGACCGGGGAAAGCCGGAGCACTACGCCGGCGCCATCCTGGAGTTCGTCAGCGAGCACGACTACGAGCCATGGGGCCGGCTGACCGAGGCGCTGCGCACGGGCGAGCCGCAGACCAACGTGCCCGAGGACGGCACCGACCCGTTCGAGGAGCTGTACGCAGACCCGGAGCGGCTGCGCCGGTTCCAGCGGGCGATGACGAGCGGTTCGCTGCCGACCATCACGGCGCTGGCCGACGCGTTCGACTGGGGCCGGTACCGCACCGTGGCCGACATCGGCTGCTCCGAAGGTGCCCTGCTCTCCCACGTGCTGCGCGCCCATCCCCACCTCACCGGTACCGGCTTCGACCTGCCGCCGGTCGGCCCCACCGTGGACGAGACGGTGGCCGCCGCCGGGCTCGGCGACCGGATGGCCTTCCGTCCCGGCAGCTTCCTCACCGACGAGCTGCCCCGCGCCGACGTGCTCGTCTTCAGCCAGATCCTGCACGACTGGGACCTGGAGACCAAGCGGATGCTGCTGCGCAAGGCGTACGACGCGCTGCCCGAGGGCGGCGCCGTGGTGATCGCCGACGCGCTGATCGACGACGAGCGCCGGCAGAACACCTTCGGCCTGCTGATGAGCCTGCACATGCTCGTCCAGAGCCCGGGCGGCTTCGACTACACGGGTGCCGACGGCATCGGCTGGCTGACGGAGGCCGGGTTCCGCGACTGCCGGGTCCAGCCGCTGCCGGGCCCCCGCTCGCTGGTCGTGGGCGTCAAGTGACCGGCGGTCCGCACCGCACCCGCGGGCAGCACGAAGGAGCGACAGCATGACCACAGCCCTGATCATCGGCGGCGGCATCGCGGGTCCGGCCACCGCGATGGCCCTGCACAAGGCGGGCATCCGGTCCGTCGTCCACGAGGCGTACGACGCCGCGGCCGACGAGGCCGGTGCCTTCGTCACCCTCATGGAGAACGGCCTGGACGCGCTGCGGGCGATCGACGCCCTGGAGCCCGTGCTCGACCGCTCCTTCGCCGCCGCCGGTGTGGACTTCACGAGCAGTTCGGGCCGCGATCTCGGCCACGTCCCCATGGGCGACGGGCGGCCCGGCGGAGCGACCCCGCGCACGCTGCGCCGCGCGAGCCTGTACCGGGTGCTGTACGAGGAGGCGGCCCGGCGCGGCATCGACGTCGTGCACGGCAAGCGGTTCACCGGGGCCACGACGACCGCCGACGGCCGGGTCGTGGCCTCGTTCGCCGACGGCAGCACCGCCGAAGGCGATCTGCTCATCGGGGCCGACGGGCTGCGCTCCACCACCCGCCGGGTGATCGACCCCGACGCGCCGGGACCCCGCTACACCGGCCTGAACACCGTCTTCGGGTACACCCGCGACAGCACGGCACCGGCCTCGCCCGACGGCTACCGCATGATCTACGGCAAGCGGTCCTTCGTCGGCTACACCACCGCCCCGGACGGCGAGACCTGGTGGTTCGTCAACATGCCGGGCCCCGAACTGTCCAGGACCGAGATCACCGGCACCACGTCCGACCAGTGGCGGGAGCGGCTGCTCGCCCTCTTCGCCCAGGACCGGACCCCCGCCGCCGGCCTCGTCGCCGCCACCGGCAACACCATGATCAGCAGCAACACCTACGACCTGCCGAGGCTCCCCGTCTGGCACAACGGGTCGATGGTCGTCATCGGGGACGCCGCGCACGCGGCCGCGCACGCCGGCCAGGGCGGTTCCATGGCCCTGGAGGACAGCGTGGTGCTCGCCAAGTGCCTGCGCGACGTCCCCGGCGTCCCCCAGGCGCTGGCGGCGTACGAAGGGCTGCGCAGGGAACGCGTCGAGCGCGTCGTGGCCATGAGCGCCCGCATGGGCGACGACAAGATGCCCTCCCGCCTCAAGCGGGCCCTGCGGGACGCCATGATGCCCCGCCTGCTGGCCCGCGGCCGCCCGGGAACCCCCGGCTGGCTGGCCGGTCACCGCATCGAATGGCAGGAACCGGTGACGGTTTCCTAGGAAAAAATCCCGCTCGCGGACAGGGGCTCCTCTGCTACGGTCCCGGCATGAAGCGCGCCGGAATGACGACGACGCCGGAGAGAGTCCCGGCGCGCTGACCGATGTCCTAGTCGAAGCCCCGGGGCGAGTGCCCCGGGGCTTCGCCATGGAGGTCACTCGCCCGACGTCCGCGAGGAGACCACCATGTACGACCACCGCAAGCTGGGCCGGGAACTGGGCCTGTTCGGCACCGACCCGCTCATCGGCGCCGGGCTGCCGTACTGGCTGCCCGACGGCGCGACCGTGCGGCACACCCTGGAGGAGTACGTCCGCGGCGCCGAGCGCCGGGCGGGATACCAGCACGTGTACTCCCCGGTACTCGGCAAACGGGAGCTGTACGAGACCTCCGGGCACTGGTCGCACTACGGCGAGGACATGTTCCCGCCGATGGACCTCGGCGGCGAGCAGCTCGTGCTGCGGCCGAGCCTGTGCCCCCACCACGCGGTGATCTACCGCTCCCGCTCCCACAGCTACCGCGAGCTGCCCCTGCGCATGGCCGAGCTGGGCGGCATGTACCGTGCCGAGCTGTCGGGCGTGCTCGGCGGGCTGGGCCGCGTCCGGGCCATCCAGCTCAACGACGCGCACATCTTCTGCACCCCCGGCCAGGTCGCCGAGGAGGCACAGGGCGCCCTGGACATGATCCGCCGGGCGTACGAGGCGCTCGGCATCCGCCCGTCCCGCTACCGGCTCTCCCTCCCGGGCCCCGGCGGGAAGTACGTCGCGGCGCCCGGCCTGTGGAAACGGTCCGCCGCCGTGCTGACCGACGTCCTCGACCGCGCCGGACTGCCCTACGAGGCGGCCGAAGGCGAGGCGGCGTTCTACGGCCCCAAGATCGACGTGCAGGTCACCGACAGCGCGGGCCGGGAGTCCACCCTCTCCACCGTCCAGGTCGACTTCCACCAGCCCGAGCGGTTCGACCTGCACTACATCGGCCCGGACGGCGCCAGGCACCGCCCCGTCATGGTGCACCGCAGCATCATCGGCAGCGTCGAGCGGGCCGTCGCCCACCTGGTCGAACAGCACGGCGGCGCCTTCCCGGCCTGGCTCGCCCCCACCCAACTGGCGATCCTCCCGGTCTCCGACGCACAGGTGCCGGCCGCCGAGGCGCTCGCCGCGCGCTGCGCCGGTCGCGGGTTGCGCGCCCGGCTCGACGGGCCGGAACGCGGCAGCCTGGGTGCCCGCGTCCGGGAGGCGCGCCTCGTGCCGTACCAGGCGGTCGTCGGCGCCAGGGAAGCCGCCGCCGGCCAGGTGGCGCTGCGCCTGCGTGACGGACGCAGGCTCGGCCCGCGGCCCGCCGACGCCGTCCTGGACCGCATCGGCGACCTGGTCGAAGCGTGCCGTACCGAGCTGTGGGACTCCGAAGACGCGTCGTAGCGGGTGAAGGGGCCGCGGCGGGGTACGTGAGCGGAACCCAGGAGGCGGAGAAAGGGCGGACGGCGTGCGCAGTGTGGGTGTGGAGGAGGAATTGCTGCTGGTGGACGCCCGGACAGGGGACCCCCGTGCCCTGTCGGCCGCGGTCCTCGCGGCGGCCTCGCGGGACCCGCGGGGCAACGAGGAGATGTTCGAGAGCGAGCTGCACCGGCAGCAGCTGGAGTTCGCCACCCGGCCGCAGACGGACATGGGCGACCTGGACAAGGAGATCCGGCGGTGGCGGGCGGAGGCGGCCCGCCACGCCGAGGGGCTGGGCGCCTCCGTCGCCGCCCTGGCCACCTCGCCGCTGGCGGCCGACCCGGCCATCGGCACCGGCGAGCGCCACCGGTGGCTCGCCGAGCACTACGGCCTCACGGTCCAGGAGCAGCTGACGTGCGGCTGCCACATCCACGTGTCGGTGGAGTCGGACGAAGAGGGCGTGGCGGTGCTCGACCGCGTCCGGCCGTGGATGTCCGTGCTGCTGGCGATGAGCGCGAACTCGCCGTTCTGGCAGGGCGCGGACAGCGAGTACGGCAGCTACCGCAACCGGGTGTGGGGGCGGTGGCCCTCGGCCGGCCCTGTCGAGGTGTTCGGCTCGGCCGACCGGTACCACGAGCTGGTGGGCGAGATGACGGCCAGCGGCGTGCTCAAGGACGAGGGCATGGTCTACTTCGACGCCCGGCTGTCCCGCACGTACCCGACCGTCGAGGTCAGGGTCGCCGACGTCTGCCTGGACCCGTCCACCACCGTGGTGCTGGCGGCCTTGGCCCGGGGGCTGGTGGAGACGGCGGTACGGCAGTGGCGCGACGGCGAACCGCCCGCGCGCCACAGCGTGGCGATGCTGCGCCTGGCGACGTGGCGGGCGGCCAGGTCGGGGCTGGAGGGGCAGCTGATCCACCCCGCCGCGATGCGCCCGGCGCCCGCCGAAGCCGTGGTGCGGGCCCTGTTCGACCACGTACGCGACGCCTTGGAGGACACCGGAGACGTCCTGCCCACGCAGGAGGCGCTGGCCGCGCTGCTGAAGACGGGCAACGGCGCCCGGGTCCAGCGGGACCTGCTGCGCAGCACCGGCAGTCTGCGGGGGGTGGTGACCGAGTGCGTGCGCCGCACGCTTGTCTGAGATGAGGAAGCGCCCGCCCGACACCCTTGCGTCGAAAGTGCCGCTTGTAGTGCGCTACCGCCCATGGTGAAAAAGAGAATTGCCACACTGATTGCCGTTCTGGTCACGGGGTCCCTCGTCACGGGCACCGCCCCTCCGCACGCGGAAGCCGGCCGGCCCGGCGCCGGTGGCCCGCCGGCGGCCGGGTCGGCCCCGCTGCCGGGCGTCGATCTCGACACCGTGACGATCCCGCAGCTCCAGGCCCGTATGGCGGCCGGTTCGCTGACCTCCTCGGCACTGACCCGCGCCTACCTGCGCCGCATCGAGACGGTCAACCCCACGATCAACGCGGTTCTGCGCACCGACCCGACGGCCCTGCGCCAGGCGGCCGCCAGCGACGCCCGGCACCGTCGCGGCGACACCCTGGGCCCGCTCGACGGGATACCCGTCCTGCTCAAGGACAACGTGGACACCCGCGGCCTGCCCACGACGGCCGGGTCGCTGGCGCTGGCCGGCAGTCCGCCGGACACCGACGCCGCCCTGGTGACCCGGCTGCGGGAGGCGGGCGCGGTGATCCTGGGCAAGACCAACCTGTCGGAGTGGGCGAACTTCCGCTCCACGAAGCCGACGTCGGGCTGGTCGGCGGTGGGCGGGCAGACCCACAACCCGTACGTACTGGACCGCAACCCGTGCGGGTCGTCCGCCGGGTCGGCCGCCGCGCTCGCCGCGTCGTTGTCGCAGGTGGCGATCGGTACCGAGACGGACGGCTCGATCGTGTGCCCCGCCGGGGCGAACGGCGTGACCGGTCACAAGCCCAGCCTCGGACTGGTCGGCGGAGCCGGTGTCGTGCCGATCTCCGCCGAGCAGGACACCGCGGGGCCCATGGCGCGCAATGTCACCGATGTCGCGCTCACCCTCTCGGTGCTCAGCGGCGGGAAGACGGCGTGGCACGGCGTCCCCGGCCGCGCGGACGGGCCGCGGAACTCCCACGGCCTGCGCGGCAAACGGATCGGTCTGTGGCGGCTGCCCTCGCTCGGTGCCGAAGTCGACGCCGTGATGACCCGTACGGCGGCGCGGCTGCGCACGGCGGGAGCCGAGGTCGTCGAGGTGACGCCCCCGTACCAGAAGCGGCTCGCCGAACTCGAATTCCCGGCGCTGCTCAGCGAGTTCCACCGGGACATCGACGCCTACCTCGCCACCCGCAAGGGACCGAGGGACCTCGCCGGACTGATCGAGTTCAACCGCACCCACCCGGCCGAGCAGACGTGCTTCGCCGGTCAGGAGCTGTTCGAGCAGGCCCTCGCCGCGCCTCCCACGACCGACCCCGAGTACCGCGCCATGCGCGCCGAGCTGACGGACCTCTCCCGGCGGTCCATCGACGAGACCCTGGCCGCCCACCACCTGGACGCCATCGCCGCGCCGACGAACCCGCCCGCCTGGACGACGGACTGCGCCCGGGGCGACAACGACGTGATCCCGTCCTCCACCCCCGCCGCGGTCGCCGGCTACCCGTCGTTGTCGGTACCCGCCGGGTCCGTGGGCGAACTGCCCGTCGGCCTCCTCCTGACGGCCGGAAACCGCCAGGACACCCGGCTGCTGTCCCTGGGAGCCGCGGTGGAACGCCGGCTGGACGCCTGGCGGGCGCCGCGCTACCTGCCGTCGGTGGGGAGCGGCGCCTCCCGGTGAACCGCCGCTCCCCGTACGTCTCTAGCCGCCCTGCTTCACGCAGGTCTCGTCGCCCGCCGGCAGTTCGCCGGTGGCCAGGTACCGGTTGACCTTGGCGTCCACGCAGGCGTTGCCGTAGGCGCCGTAGATGCCGTGGCGCTTGGCGCCCTTGAGGGTGAGCAGCCTGGAGCCCGGCAGGAGGCCGTGCAGATCGCGGCTGCTCCGGTATGTGGTGCGCGGGTCGCCGGTGGCGGCCACGATCAGCGCGGAGGCGTCGTGCCGTACCTGGGTGGGTTCCTCGCGCGGCCGGTCCCAGAAGGCGCACGGCCCGATGTTGTTGACCAGCGGGCCGAGCAGCCGGTGCTTCGCGCGGCTCTGCTGGATGTCCCGCCAGTAGCGCTCGGGGTCGCGCGGAGCCGCCTTGTCGCCACAGAGGAACGCGCTCTGCGCCGCACCGGGGAGGCCGCCGGTCAGCACGAGTCGCAGCAACGCGGCGAACTGCGGCGACAGGCGGGTCGGCTGACCGGCCGCGGCCTTGCGGAGCACGGCGAGCTGCTCGCCGAACTCGGCCCGTGCCGGGTCGGTGTCGTCGGCGAGCGCGACGAAGACCAGGAACGGCACCTGCGTGTCGTCGAGCCGGAAGCTCTCCTGCCCGGTGCCGACCGTCAGCGGGTGGCGGGCGGCCGCCGCGACGATCCGGTCGATGCCGGCGAGCACCTCGGCACGGGTGCGGCCGAGTCCGTAGGTGCCGTTGCGGCGTGCCGCCCAGTCGGCCCAGGCGGAGAGCGCCTGCTCGTTCTCCCGCAGCGCGTACTGCAGCAGCCGGGGGCTGTAGTGATGTGGGGCTATGGCGCCGTCGAGCACCATCCGGTCGGAGCGGCCGGGGAACAGCTGGGTGTAGACGGTGCCCAGGTAGCTGCCGTACGAGTAGCCCAGGTAGGAGATCTTCCGCTCGCCCAGCGCGCCCCTGATGACGTCCATGTCGCGGGCCGTGTTGCGGGTGCTGATGTGCGGGAGCACGGACGCGTTGGTGGCGCGGCACTTGTCGGCCAGGTCCTTCTGGAAGGCGGCCTGGCGCTCGAAGCTCGTGCGGCCGAGGCCGGCCGAGAGGATGTTGGTGCCGACCGGCCAGCCGCAGTCCAGCGGGGTGCTGCGGCCGACGAAGCGCGGGTCGAAGCCGACGATGTCGTAGCGCGGCCCGACGTCTTTCATCGCCTGGCGGATCTCGGGAGGGCTTTCCAGGGCGGTGCTGCCGGGGCCGCCGTTGTTGAGCAGGATCGCGCCGATGCGGTGGCGGGTGTCGGTGGCCTTGAGGCGGGAGATCGCGACGGTGATGGTACGGCCGAGGGGAGCGGCGTAGTCGAGCGGTACGGTCACGTCCGCGCACTGGACGCCGGCCTTCTCCAGGTCACGGCCCGTCGTGTCGTCGGGGCCCTGGACGCAGCTGCCCCAGTCGAGGTGCTGGCGGTAGTAGCGGTCGAGTCCGGTGGCGTCCCGGTCCGTCGCCGCGGTGGCCACGGCGGGGGAGGCGGTGAGGCAGGCGGCGAGGGCGAGGCCGGCGGCCGCGGCGCGGCGCACGGCCGGGCGGGGGGTGATCACATGCTCTCCTTGGGCCGGTGCTCGCGGTCGGGGGCGCACAAGGCGGTGTCCACGGCCGCGCGGAAGTCCTTCGCGGCCTCCGCAGCGGAGGGCGCCGCGGTGAGGGCGAGGGAAACGCCGCGGCCGTCCGGGCCGACGGCGCCCAGCGCACGGTGCCCGCCGGGTACCGTGCCGGCGTGCCCCCACCACCAGCCGCCGCACTCCAGGGGCGTGGCGATCAGGCCGAGTCCGTACCGGGCGCCGGGCCACAGCCGCTCGGGGTCGGCGGCTACGGTGCGCCGCATCTCGGCGAGCCAGCGTGCGGGCACCAGCTTCCCGCCCAGCAGGGCGCGGTAGAAGCGGTTGACGTCGGCGGGCGTGGAGATCAGCGCGCCGCCCGCGCCGCCGAAGGTCATGTTCCAGGCGGTGCCGTCGACCAGCGTCGTGCCGTCGGTTCCTCCCTGGTCGGAGTCGGTGAAGTAACTGTGCGAGTGCGGCCCCTCGATGCGCGTGCTGTCACCGGGCCAATAGGTGTCGCGCAGGCCGAGCGGCTCGACGATCCGGCGGTTCACCTCCGCCTCGACGCCGTGCCCGGTGACCTTCTCGACGATGAGCCCGGCGATCAGGTAGTTGGTGGTCGCGTAATGCCACGGCTTGTCCGGCCGGGGCATCGTGAGCGCGGTGGCGATCAGCTCGCGGGGCTCGGAGTGCTTCCACCTCCACTCTTCCAAGGGGAGTTGTACGAGCTTCCCGGTGTAGTCGGGAAGGCCGCTGGTGTGCTGGAGCAGCTGCCGCACGGTGATCGTGCGGCCGTCGTACCCGTTGCCCTGGACCAGTCCGGGCAGGTAACGCTCGACCGGGGCGTCCAACCCGACGCGGCCCTCCGCGGCGAGTTGCACGACGACCGTCGCGGTGAAGGTCTTGGTCACACTGCCTATCCGCAGCCGGTCGGCAGCGCGCATCGGGCGCCCGGTGCGCAGGTCGGCGACGCCGCGGGCGGTGGTCAGCCGGCCGCAGCGCGGGTCGGCCGTCTCGGCGGCCGCGCCCGGTATTCCGTGGCGGGTGACGAGCGTGTCCAGGGACGCGGTCAGCGCGCCGCGCACCGCGTCACAGCCGGCCGGCGCGGCCGGGCGGGCCGCCGCGTCGGCCGCGGGGGCGGAGACGGCCAACACCGCGGAGGCCACGGCGAACGCCGTCGCGCGCCACGCCGACCGGTGCGTTCCGACGGGAAACCTCTGCGCTCTTCTCGGTATGTGTTTCACACCGTCAGACGCTAGAGGCACAGACGTCCGCACTCACTACGGGTTTCCCCCGAACCCAAGGGGTGTCAGCACCACTTGGCCGGACCGCGGGGCCCGCCGGCGGTCAGGCCGCCGGTGCCATGGCGGCGAGCACGTCCCGCAGGGCGGCGAACGAAAAGGGCCCGGCCGGTGGACACCGGCCGGGCCCCGAGGGTGTGCCGCCGCGTCCCGGCGGCGGCACGGGCCCTCAGTTCTCGGAGTAGCTGAAGTCGCCCACGGTCCAGCCGCTGACGTCCTCGATCGAGACGCGGTACATCCCGCCTGTCTCCGGGATCCCGATGGAGCCCTGGAGAATCCGGGCGACGTGGAAGTGCAGGTGCGTGGGCGGCCCCTCCTTGCGCTCGGAGGACGTGAAGACGCCGGCGAACTCGCGCAGGCGGTCCGAGTCCTTCAGGATTTCCGACACGCGCTGCCGCCACACGGCTTCGGGGGCCAGTCGCCCGGTGATCACAGAGCCTCCGGCGATCACGGTCAGGGACATCTGGTTGCTGTGCCCGGACTCCACCATGGCGGCGAGGTCAACGAGCAACTCGTCAGGCTTCGACATGAGAGCAGATTCTATGCAGCCGGCGCGCCCGGGGCCGCTCCGGCGGTCCGGTTTCGAGACCGGCGTCGTGGCAGGGCGGCGCCGGGGCGGGCCGCCGGACCGGTGTCAGCCGGTGTGCGGCTGCCCGGCCGGGTACGACAGGTGGCCGGCCGCCAGCTTCCACTCCCGGTGCAGGGCGCCCAAGGGGACGCGCTTCTGGAACAGCGGCGTGCCGAAGACCGTCAGCTGGGTCTGGAGCGCACCCGACAGGTCCAGTCCGCCGAAGACCTTCCAGTCGGCCGAGGCCGAACCCTTGCCGTCGGACGAACCGGTGGCCACGGCACTGCCCTCGCCGCGCAGGTACGGCGCGATGTCGGCGCTCACGCCGGCCATGCCGTACAGGCCGACGCTCGCCTCGGCGCCGAGTGCCGCCTTCACCCGGCCGGCCGCCGTGACGCCGGCCCGGACCGGAGTGGACGTCAGTCCCGACTCGCTGACCGGCTTCCAGCCCTTGGCCCAGGTGTAGCTGCCGCCGACCCGGAAGCCGCCCTTGAGATCCTGCTTGACGTCCACGCTGATCCGGCCGTCGGCCTCGACCGTGAGGTAGCAGGTCAGGTCGAGGTTGACGACGACCGGCACCGGGCCGACCTGGACGACGGGGTCCGCGTGCAGCTTGGCGAACGGCATCCGCAGCGGCTTGCCGCCGGTCGAGGCCGCGGCCTGGCCCTTGAACTGCCACTGGGAGGACCAGTCGCCGGACAGCCCGATGAACGCGCCGCCGGGGGACGTGCCGGTGCCCGCGCCGGTGGCGGACTTCGCGTGCGGCCGGCTGCCGTCGTAGGCGAACTCCACCGTGGGGGAGAGCTGCACGAAGCCGGCGACCGAGGCCGCGGCGCTCGCCGGGGCGCCCTCGGCGGTGGCGACCGACGCGCCGACGTCGAGGCGCAGGCTGCCCAGGGGCAGCGTCGCGCCATGGGGCCCGAAACGGCGCTCGCCGTTCTTCGCCCAGGAGACCTTCACGCCCTTGACCAGCGGCTCCACGGAGACCCCCGCCGGGTCGACGGGCACCTTCCCGTCGGCCTTGCTCTTGCCCAGCAGCGCGTCGAGCGTGGCCGGGGCGGTGTTGACCTCGGTCCCCTCCCGCGTCGTGCCCAGGACCTTGGTGACCTTGGCCAGTACGCCGCTGGGAGCGCCTGGAGCGGGCGCGCTCGCGATGACGTCGCCGACGGCCACGGCCGAGTTCTTCCCGGGGGAGGCGGAGGCGGAGGCGGAGGGTGTGGGGGTGGCCGGCGGATTCTTCGGGGGGTCCGTCGGGCCGGCGATGACCGCGCGCCCGTTGTGGCGGTCGTACGACGCGATCCGCAGCGAGGACTTGTGGGCAGGGCGCCCGTCGCGCGACGGGCGCGCCACGGCGGTCGAGCCGGCCGGGCCGGACGGGGCCTGGGCCGCGGCGACGGGCAGCCGCTGCCCGCCGGCGGCGGTGCTGCCGGCGGGGGTGCCGTCGGTGGCGGAGTCCAGTTCGGCGGCCGGTGCGGCGGGTTTTCCGCCACCGGGTGCGGCGGGCTCGGCGGCAGCGCCGGATCCGGCCGCCGAGCAGCCCGCGGCCAGCAGGGAGACGGCGGTCAAGGCAGGTATGAGTGCCTGCTTGGTGAGCTTGTGCACAGTGGGCCCTTGGGGACGTGGGGTGGGGTGCGCGGCACGGAGTCGCCTCCTGCCGCGCCTCACGACAACGGGACCGTCGCGATGAGTCGCGGAACGGATCTGCGTGATCATGCCATGATCGCGGGGGCTAGGTGTACGGAGGTCCACGGCCGAGGGGGTGCAATCCCCCCGAACGATCCGGCGGTTGTCCCCAGCGCGCGGCCGGAGAGCCGCAGGCGATGATCCTTCTCAGTTGCCACACGCAAGTTGAGGGGTAAACAGCATGGCCACGCACCGGAAGCACATCAGCCGCCGCAGGCTCCTGGCGACGGCGACGGCGGCGGTCGCGACGGGAGCGCTCCTCGCCTCCGGGACGGCCCAGGCCGCCCCGGCCGCCGCACAGCAGAACCCGGTCCGCGCGCTGGAGCGGGCGGCCCACCCACTGCGCTCGACCGCTCCCGGAGGGAACACGGCCGACCTGCGTGCCCTGACCGCGATGATCGGCGATGCCGAGGTGGTCGGCCTGGGCGAGGCCACGCACGGGTCCCACGAGTTCTTCACCATGAAGGAGCGGGTCTTCCGCCACCTCGTCGAGGAGCGGGGCTTCACCACCTTCGCCCTGGAGCTGAGCTGGTCGGCGGGGCTCCGGATCGACGAGTACCTCCAGACCGGCCAGGGCGACGCCCGCCGGATCGCGAAGGAGGCGCTGGCGGGCTCCCCCTGGGACCGCGAGGAGTTCCTGAGCCTCATCGAGTGGATGCGCGACCACAACCGCCGCCACCCCGGCCGTACCGTCCACTTCATGGGCGACGACATCGGCGCGCCCACCCTGAGCGACGCGTTCTTCGGCCGCGTGACCGGCTACGTACGCCGGCACCACCCGCAGTCGCTGCCGCGGATCAACGAGCTCTACACCGGCCTGCGCCCGATCGACGACGCCTTCGCCTACCTGCGCAAGCCGCTCGCGGAACGACAGCGGCTCGCCGCCAGGGCGCAGCAGGCCCTGGAGCTGATCGGCAGCCGGAAAGGGCCGGGCGGGGACGCGTACGAACGGGCCGAGCAGGACGCCAGGTCCATCGCGCAGACCGCCCGGTTCCTCACCGTGAACGTCGGCGACCCGCAATCGGTCGCCGCCGCCCAGCGCTTCCGCGACGAGGTGATGGCCCGGAACGTCGTCTGGTGGCAGCGGCGTACCGGCCACAAGATCCTGGTGTCGGCACACAACGACCACGTCGGCTACGTCTCAGGCGAGCCCGGGATGTATCCCAAGACGCAGGGGGCGTTCCTGCGCGACACGCTGGGCAAGCGCTACCTCCCCATCGGCTTCACCTTCGACCGGGGCTCCTTCCTGTCGAAGGACGCCGCGCTCGGCGGCGACTGGAAGAAGTTCACCGTGGGCGCCGCCGACCCCGGCATGAACGAACACACCCTCGACCAGGTCCGCTACCGGGACTTCTACCTCGATGCCCGTACGGCCCCGGCTGCCGCGCGCGCCTGGCTGAACGTCGCCCGGCCCACGCACAACATCGGCACGCAGTACTACTACCCGCCCGCCGACATCGCGCTCGCCCGTTCCTTCGACGTCCTCGTCCACCTCCACGCCGTGCGGGAGGCCGACGTGCTGAAGCCGTGACGGCCTCCCCGGCGCCCGCTCGCGTACGTCAGCCGTCCAGGCACGTGCGCACGGCGGCGACCAGGCGGTCGGCGCGGGCGTCACCATGGCCGATCATGCGGTTGGCGAGGTACGCGAAGCCCACCCCGAACTCGTCGTCGCCGAAGGCGAACTGACCGCCCGCGCCGTCGTTGCCGAAGCTGCGCTCGCCCAGCATCGGCCGGAAGGCCGGGGAGCCGAGCAGGAAGCCCGAGCCCCAGCGCGCCCCGGCGTCGAAGCCCAGCCACCCCGCGCCGGCGGACACCTCGCGGACCGCGTCCGTCACGGTGTCCCGGGTGAGCAGCCGCTCCCGGCCCTCGATGCCCGTCGCGGCCGCCGCGTACACACCGGCGAGCCCGCCGGCCGACGCCGTGGCGCCCGCTCCCGGCAACTCCATGCGGAGCAGCGCGGGATCGTTCCAGCCGTGCGGCACGTCGAGGCCGGGGAAGACCAGCGCCCCGTTCATCGTCACGATGCGGGTGAGCAGATGCTCGGGCCCCGGCATCGCGGGCCGTCCCGCGGCCTCGACGAGCCGGGCACACCCCGCCGTCTCCTCCTCGGGCAGACCGAGCCAGGCCCGCAGGCCCAGCCGGTCGCCCACGGCGCGGCGGAAGTACGCACCCGGGGTGAGCCCGGTGATACGCCGGACGACCTCGCCGACGAGAAAGCCGAAGACGTGACCGTGGTACTCGTACGAGGTGCCGGGCTCCCACAGGGGTTTCTGCTCCTCGATGGCGCGGATCACCGGAGTCCAGGCGGCGATCTCGTCGAAGCCGAGCACCGGGTCGAGGGCGGGGATTCCCGCCCGGTGCCCGAGGGCCATCCGACAGGTCACGGCCTCCTTGCCGTGCTGTGCGAATTCAGGCCAATACCGGCTCACCGGGGCGTCGAGGTCGAGACGTCCCTCTTGCGCCAGGAGATGCGCGCACAGGCTCACGATTCCCTTGGCGCAGGAGAAGGCCGGTACGACGGTGTCCTGTTTCCAGGGCCTGCCGGTTTCCTCGTCCGCGACCCCGCCCCACAGGTCCGCCACCTTGCGCCCGCCGGCGTACACCGTGACCGCCGCCCCGAGTTCGGGAAAATCGGTGAAGTTCCGCGCGAACGCGTCGGCGACGGCCCCGAATCCCTCGTCGGCCCAACCCTGGTACTGCACCACTGCTCCCCGTCCTCCGCGCGCTCGTCACTGCTGGGCGGGGCCGCGGCGGACGCGTTCCCGCGCCCGTGCCCCCCCACCGTGGTCAACCGGGTCACAGTACGGTGACGTGCGCTTTCAGCACGACCGAATTCCCGGCCGGGCGCCGCCTGGCCGACTGGCACAGGGGCCGTTATTGCCCGCCGGGACGGGCCCGCGGGAGTTACGATCACGCGAATGTACGAGAGATCGCGACATCCGTGAATCCGGAGGGCCAATGACCGCCGACATCCTCAAGGGCCTGGACGCCCTGCGCCGGTCCGCCGGCGAGCCGGCCCCGAACGGTGTCGTAAGGGAGCCGGCCCCCGACGGCTCTGAATGCCGGATCGTCCATTCGCGGTGTACGGCCGACGAGTTGGACACGGTGATCGCCGAGGAGGCCGCGCGCGCCAAGGCGGCCGGCTACTCCCTGGAGTGGAAGGTCTACGAGCACGACACCCCGGCCGGCCTGGGAGACCGCCTGCGCGCGGCGGGCTTCGCGGCCGATGACGCCGAGAGCGTGCTCGTCCTGCCCGTGGACGAGGGCCGGTTGGCGGACTTCGGCACCTCCGCGTACGAGATCCGGCGGGTGGACGACGAGGAGGGGCTGAGGGACTACGCCGAGATCTCCCGCGAGATCGGCCGCGAGAACGCCGAGGAGGAAGCACACCGGCTGCTCCTGGCACTGGGCGAGGCGCCCGGCGGGATGAGCGTGTACGTCGCCTACGTGGACGGTGAACCGGCGGCCTGCGGGCGCGTCTATTTCCCCGAGGGCAGCGGGTTCGCCGAGCTGGCCGGGGGCCGCACCAAGACGACGCACCGCAAGCGCGGGCTGTTCACCGCCCTGGTGGCCGCTCGCCTACGGGAGGCCCGGGAGCGGGGCCGCACGCATGTGCTGGTGGACGCGCTCCCCACCTCGGAGCCCATTCTCCGGAAGATGGGCTTCCGGTTCGTCACCCGAACCCGGCCCTTCGTCCTCGAACCGGGGGACTGAGCCGCGCGGGCCCGGTCGGGGCAGGCGCCGGGGCCCGTCGCGCACCGTCGCCCGGATGGCCGAACGGGCGAGCCCGCGACGTGTCGGGAACGCGACCCTGGGCACCCGGAGGGGACTGTTCCTGCCGCGTGCTCAGGGAGTCACCGTGACCTGTTTCGACCGACGAGATCTGGGCCTGCTGCTGCTCCGCGTGGGCACCGGCGGGGTGCTGGCCGCGCACGGTGCGCAGAAGCTGTTCGGCTGGTTCGGCGGCGGCGGGGTCGAGGGCACCGGTCAGTTCATGGAGTCCGTGGGCTACGTACCGGGCAAGGCCAACGCGGCGATCGCCGGGCTCACGGAGGCCGGCAGCGGTGTGCTGCTGGCGCTGGGCCTGGCCACCCCCGCCGCCGGAGCGGGCGCCGCGGGAGCGATGGCGGGCGCCGCCGCCGTGCACACGCCCAACGGGTTCTTCGCGCAGAGCGGCGGCTACGAGCACCCGGCCTTCCTGGGCCTGACGGCCGCCGGCCTCGGCGTCACGGGGCCCGGCCGGATCTCCCTGGACCACGCTCTCGGCCACTTCGCCAACCGCGGCTGGATGGTCCCGGCGGCGTTGGCGGTGACGGGGGCGGCCACGGCGCTGGTCGTGGGCGCGCGCAACAAGAGGGTGCGGCAGGCGGCCGAGGACGCTTAGAGGCCCGGCCCCGGCGGACCGGCCCCGGCGTCATGCCCCGGACATGGCAGAGTCGTACCCAATGACGACTCGTGGTCTGGTCATCGCATGACCTGCGATACCTCGGCATTTGCTGCGAAACGTCGGGTTTTGCGCTCCCCTTTCGGTGTACCTCCCTCGTGGGAGCCGTGAGGTAGAGGGGATTTTCGGCGTTGTTTGTGAAGTCTTTGTGAGAAAGTTGCGGGAATCTGTGGTGCGGTCCAGACCAATCGCACCAGCCAGTGACCTTTTCAGGGGGACTTCTCATGACCTTCGTCAAGCGTGGCCGCGCCTTCAGGCGCGCGCTCGCCGCCACCGCGTTCGTTGCCGCGGTGGCCGCCACGGCCGGTACCGCCACCGCCGCCGGGAACCCGGCCGGAGCCGGCAAGGCCAGTGTCAAGGCCGAGGCGGAGCACCGGGCCCACTCTCCCCGGGGCGCGGTCGCGGCTCCCCGTGTCGCGGCGCCCGGCCAGGTGGAGACGCCCAGCTTCCCGTTGATGGCCGTCGACAAGAAGACCGGCAACCTGAGCCACTACTACCCGGACCGTCGCGGTGGCTTCGAAGCCGCGTACGACGTCGGCGTGAGCTTCGACTTCGCCGCCGCCGTCGCCAGGGTCGACAACGACAAGGACGGCTACGGCGACGGCACCTGGATCTTCGACAAGGATGGTCTGCTGACCTACACCTGGTCCGAGGACATGCAGGTGTACACCAAGGACATCGGCAGGGGCTGGCAGATCTACGACAAGGTCCTGTCCCCGGGGAACCTCGGCGGCGCCCCTGAGGCCGACCTCATGGCCGTCGACAAGGCCGGCGTGATGTGGGTGTACCTCGGTTACCCGGACGGCCGGGTGTCCGACCGGGTGCGCATCGGCGCCAACTGGGACCAGTACACCGAGATCGCCGGCCAGGGTGACCTGACCGGCGACGGCAAGCCCGACGTCGTCGCCCGCGACAAGGCCGGGACGCTGTGGCTCTACAAGGGCACGGGCGACTACAAGGCCCCCTTCGAACCCCGCGCCAAGATCGGCGGCGGCTGGAACATGTACGACCGTCTGCTGCCCGTCGGCGACCTCGACGCCGACGGCAGGAGCGACCTGGTGGCCCGCACGCCCGGCGGCGACCTGTACCGGTACTCCGGCACCGGTGACGCGGGCGCTCCGTACGGCACGCCGGTCAAGATCGGCTGGGGTTACGACATCTTCAACCTGCTGTAAGCCGGCCGCCTGACCGAAGGGGCGGGTCCGGGAACGCCGGCGGAGGAAACTCCGTACGGAGGTTCCCGGGCCCGCCCCTTTGCCGTTCAGGCCGTGCTGTGCCGATGCCGGCCGTCGGGGACCGTGGTGCGGTCGGCTTCGTCCTGGACGAGCAGGGAGAGCAACGACGCCACGGTCAGGCCCGCTTCGGCCGGGTGGCGCAGGACCTTCCCCGGATCGATCTGGTACGTGTTGCTGCGGCCCTCCCGTGTGTGGGAGAGGTATCCGTCCTGCTCCAGGTCAGAAATGATCTTCTGGACCGCGCGTTCGGTCAGTCGGCAGTGAGCGGCGATGTCACGGATGCGGGCGCTGTGGTTGTCGGCGATGGCCGCCAGCACCCTGGCGTGATTGGTCACGAACGTCCATCCGGTATGCGGCTCAGGCACTCCGTTGTGGGACTCGGGCACTCCGTTCATGCGCCAAGTCTACCGATCGGGTATTCACGCACCAGGAAACACGTACCATGTTTCGTGTATTTGTTAGCGTGTAGGGGTGGTAGGCGAGCCTGGGAGCCGAAGCGGGCGAGCCGAGAACGGGAGAGGAAGGCCATGCCCGAGGCTGCGCCAGGCCTGCCGCGGACCGATGTCCTCGCGCACGGCGACCGGATGCGCGTGGCGGTGCGGGGAGAGCTCGATCTGGACACCTGCCGGCGGATCGAACGCGATCTGCGCGATGTCCTCAGCCGCTCGGTACGGGGCGTCGAACTCCACCTCGACGCGGTGCCGTTCTGCGACTGCTCCGGCCTCAACATGCTGCTGCGCCTGCGCTTGCGGGCTCTCGTTCAGAACAAGACCGTCGTCATCAGTTCGGGCAGCCGCGCCGTCGAGCGGCTCCTGGACCTGACCGGAGCACGGGAGTTGCTCATGTACCCGGACCCGGACGGCCCGGACGCGCCGAGCGGCGCTGCCCCCAGCCGGAGTTCACCCGAGGACACCCACCAGGAAGACGGTCGCGACCACGACCGGAACCCACATCAGGACCTGCCTGTGGAAGTGGCCCAGCTGCGGCGCGCCATGCAGACCCGGCCGGCCATCGACCTGGCCCGCGGCATATTGATGGCCACCTTCGGCCTGAGTCCCGAGGCGGCCTGGGCCGTGCTGGTCACCGCGTCCCAGAACACCAACACCAAGCTGCATCTGCTGGCTCAGGGCCTGGTGGACAGCGTTCAGGGCACCGCGCTGCCGGATTCGGTGCAACGGCAGTTGGCGGTCGCGGTCGCCAAGGCGAAGGCGGCTCCCGCGGCCACGCGGCAGGCGGACGGCTGACGGCCTGCTGCCGCACGCGCGGCGCAGGCGGCGGAGCTGTCCGCGGTCAGACCGTCGGCAGGGGAGCGGCGGCTCGCGGGTGCCGCGAGGCGGCCAGGACGCGTGCCAGCGCGGCGAGCGACAGGGCAGCTGCGAGCCCGGTTGCCGCAAAGGCCGGGAGGGGCGGCAGGAAAGTGTGGTGCAGCAGGTGAGGGAAGGGCGAGCGGGAGAACAGGCCGCTTTCCAGTACGTGCTGTGCGAGTACTGCCGCGGACATCACGACAGCGGCAGCCAGGCGCGGAATCGTGTTCTTGATGAACAGCAGGGTGGCCAGCAGGGCGCACACGGCCGGCAGGCCGATGGCCGCGGTCTCCGCGGACACCGAGGAGCCGCTGCGGATTCCCATCGGGAAATGGGCCGCGCCGCACAGCAGCACTCCCGCGCCCGCCAGCCACGGGAGCCATTTGTCCGCGACCGCGAAGGGATTACGGTCACGCGCCGACTTGTGCGACGCGGGCTCGTCATCGCTGCCGACCGGTGCCGCGGCATTCGGGGAAGCCGGGTGAGCGGTGGCTTTCGCGCGTTCTTCCGCGAGCGTGTCGATGAGTTCCGCCAGGTCCTCCACCGGCCGGCGGCCCGCCACCGTGCGCGTCGTCTCCGAGCCGGAGCGCGCGGCGTGCGGAGGCTGGTGCAGCAGCGTCATGAGGTGGCTGACCTCCGCGACGGGCCGCTGTTCCGCGGCGGTGCGCAGCACCTGGTCCGCGCCGTCGTACGGCCGTGGCGGTTGCGACAGCAGGTGTACCAACTGCGCCACCTCGCGCACCGGCAGTTCCGTCGCGGCCGTGCGCAGTGCCTCGTCGACGGCGCACCTGCCGTGGGGTGAGCGCTCCAGCAAATCGACAAGGCGCGCGACTGCGTCCAACGGCTGACACACGACAGCCGTATGCACCAATTCACTCACTGGGTCCGCGTAGCCCGCGGGGGGCATTTCCTCCGCCCCGGCGTCTGGCCTCATTGACTTCCTCTCTGATCCCGAGAAGACCGGTCAGGTGCCGGCTCGCTCGGTGGATCTGCTGAACCGGACAAAAACAGTTCTAGTTCATGATCAGATGGCTTGCGACTTTTGCGATCCTTGCGTGACGATTCCGGCAGCCCGGCTCTGCGCACGCCCTCCGCGACCGCCGCCGACGGATCACGTTGACGGAAGCCGACGGCGGACATCAAGCTGGATCAGCCATTCCGTAATGAAGGAGGCCCCTCGTGCCACCCGCCGGCCGTCCCCGTGCCTTCGACACGGAGGCCGTTCTGGAGGCCGCGATGCTGCTGTTCTGGGAACAGGGCTACGAGGCGACATCGCTGGCGCAGCTCCGCGCGGCCACGGGGCTGTCCTCCGCGAGCCTCTACGGCGCCTTCGGCTCGAAGGAAGGGCTGTTCGAGCGGGCGGTCGAGCACTACATCGCCGGGCCGGGCAGCGTCACCGACGCCGTGGCCGACGAGACGGTGAGCCCCCGTGAGGCCATTGCCCGGCTCCTGCACGGGTCGATCACCATGCAGACCGACCCGTCGCGCCCCCGGGGGTGCCTGATCGCTCTCGCCGGAACGGTCCGGGCGCCCGGAGTGGACGCGGCGGGGGCACGGAAGATCGTGGCGGCGCGCCGTGCGGCGGACCGGGCGCGCATCCGGGCGTGCGTCGCGCGGGGCGTGGCCTCGGGGGAACTCGCCGAAGACGCCGACGTGGAAGGCGTCACGTCGATGGTCCACGGCTTTCTGCTCGGCGTGTCGACGCAGGTGTGCGACGGCACGCCGGCCCGGGACCTGCACGCCGCGGCCGACGCCGTGCTGGCGAACTGGCGAGCGCGGCACCGCTGACACGTACCGAAGTCCTCACCGGCTCCGGCTGTGCGGCGTACGGTGAACGCGTCACCCGGTGGCACGCGAAGCGTCGCTGCCGTCCGTCCAGGGGCGCCAGCGGCCGGAGCCGTCGACCGTGCCCAGCTGCTGGTCTGCGAAGTGGACGCCGAAGCCGAGGACTCCTTCCCTGGCCAGGTGATCCACGAGTCGGCGCCGTGAGCGTTCGGCCGTGGCCCGGTGGTGATCGAGGACCACTTCCCAGCCCGGGTGCCGGACCTGGGCCGGGGTGTTGCAGGGCGTCCCCGAAGGCCACGACCCGCCGGCCGTCGCCGGTGTCGAGGACCCAGGCGGTGTGCCCCTGGCGCGGCGGAGGCAGCCGTCAACCGGCCCATCGGTCAACCGGTCCAGCGCCCGGTCAGGAAGGTCAGGGCGAACACGATGCTCAGCGGCGCGACCAGGCAGAGATACGCGCTTTTGACGCGCGGGCGGCGCAGGCTCCAGGCGGCCAGGCTGACCCACAGCGGCCACCACAGGAGGGCGGCGCGGGGGATGGACGTGTACCAGTAGGACGTTCCCAGCGCGCACAGGCTGAGCGCGACGTAGACGAGTTCGGGCCAGCGGCGCTTGCGCGCCAGCACGACGAGCAGGACCAGTCCGGTGAGCATGGCCACCAGTTCGGCCTGGAACATGAAGCCGTACCCCGTGCTCTGGGCGTGGCCGAAGGCGTTGTGCCAGGTGTTGGCCCAGGCCTCCCACGGCGTGTGGAAGGCGCGGTACCAGCCGCGTTCCTGCGCGCTCTTCCAGGCCATCCAGTCGCCCGTGTGGGCGTGGAGATACCAGCTGAACAGGGCGAGGGGGAGCGCGGGCAGCGCCAGCCAGGGCAGCGGGCGCAGGTTCCGGGTGCTGCGAAGAGTGAGGAGGAAGTGAGTGGCGAGGGCGGCGGCGAGGAAGAGCCCGCTGACCCGTACGGCGGTCGCCACGGTGGCCAGTGCCGCGGCCAGGGGCCAGTTGCGGCGTTGGGCCGCGAGCCACGCGGGCAGCGCCAGGGCCAGGAAGAGCGCCTCGGTGTAGCCGACGGTCAGGAAGACGGCGCACGGGGAGAGCAGGAAGAACAGTACGGCGCGCTTGCCCGCTCCGGTGTCGGGCAGGTGCAGCCGGGTGATGCGGGCCAGGGCCAGCACGGCGACGGCGCCGGACACGAAGGAGATCAGCAGCCCGGCCAGGCCCCAGTGCGGCACGACGAAGTGGACCGCGCGCAGCACGAGGGGGAAACCGGGGAAGAAGGCTTCCCGGTTGTCCCAGCCGGGCTGCCACGGCCCGGCCTGGCCGGGGAAATAGCCCTCGCGCGCGATATGCAGGAAGTGGTCCCAGTCCCAGTGCTGGAACGGCGCGAGGGCGGGGCCGGGGTCGTGGGTCTCGGGGTCGCCGGGGAACAGCCACCGGGCGCAGTAGGCCGTGATCCAGATCGATATTCGGGTCAGCAGATACAGCCAGAGAATGTCTCTGTCGGCCGGGCTCGGGCGCCAGAGCATGCGCTTGCCCCAGCTCGCACGGCCTTTCCGTGGGGCAGGCAGGCGCCGGGGCGCTGCCGGGGAGCGGGGCGTGTCACCGGGGTGTTCGCGTACGTCGAAGGGCATGGCAGGCATGACGGACTCCATGAGGGGGTTGCGGCGCGCTGGACCACCCGGCGGCGTTCCGCCGGGTCACTGCGAAGCGGGCCGGGTCAGGGAGGTTCCGTCGCCGTTGTGTGAGGGGAGCCCGACGCGGGGGCGCTGATCGAGGACTCCGGGGTGGGGGAGGACGCCGGGCCGAGCCGGGTGGCCGTGGCCGTGGCCGCGGGGAAGGGCAGGCCCTTCGTGGACGGCCGGCTGGGAGGGGGAGTGCCGGCCGGGCCTACGGGGGCCGGCTTGCCGGGCAGGAGCGCGGCGACGGCAGCGGCACCGCCGCCGAAGACCAGGCATGCGACCACCGCCAGCGCGCCGAAGCGCCGCCGCCGCGCCCGGCGCCCGCGCGCGGCGATCAGGGCGACCGGGGCGGTCACGGCGCTGTCCTGTCCGGCGCCGGCCGCTTGCTGGAACAGGGACCGCAGCGGGTCCTGGGGTTCAGGCACCGGGCGCCTCCTCAATACGCGGGTCGTGCAGACGGGGAGCGAGTGCCTTGCGGCCGCGGCTCAGGTGCGTCTTGACCGTGCTCGCCGACAGACCCGTCTCACTGGCGATCTGCTCGACGGTGAGGTCGCACAGGTAGTGGAGGGTCAGCGTGCGGCGCTGCTGGGCGGGCAGTCCGCGCAGCGCCTCGACCAGCGCGACCTGCGCCGGTCCTGGCCCTTCGACGTGTGGTGGCGCACCGCTGCGCTGCCACGCGTCGGCGCTGCGGCGCAGGTACCGCCACCGGCTCACCGCCAGGCGCCAGGCGACGGTGCGGATCCACGCCTCCGGCTGTCCGTCCCGGTCCAGCCGGCGGCGCCGGCTCCAGCCCCTGACGAACGCCTCCTGCACCACGTCCTGCGCCTCGTGCAGATCGCCGAGCATCACGTACAGCTGTCCCGTGAGCCGCGCGACCGTCTGGGCGTAGAACTCCTCGAACTCCTCGACGGTCAACAGCCACTCCCGGATCTCTCGCTTCACCTGCCATACGCCTCGCAGGAGGCATTCGGTCGACATGCAGGGCGAGGAAACATCGTGAGCGTTGTCACGGAACCGAACCGGCCCGGTGCGCATCGCCCATCGGGCGGCGCTGGTTCCGAGTCGTTCCTTGTCATGCAGCCATCACCACAAGGTTCGCAGGTGGAGTGCGGTGCGATGCGTCCGGGGGCTCGCGCCCCGGACGCGGGGACCACGACGGCGCGGCGGACAGGAGGCGCACGCGCCGATGGCGGCGGCCGGGATGAGCGTGAGCGGCCGGTCGGCGGGCATGGGCCAGGAGGGCGAGCCCTCGCGCAGCCCGTCGAGGGTTCAGCCGCTGGTGTAGTCGTCCGTGAACGCCGCCGGAGATCACCGTTCGAGACATGTGGGCCGCGTGACGGCGAAGAGGGAGCCGACGCCGGCCAGGGCGGCCGCCGGGTACCGGTCACCCCCGTACCGGACCGCATCGCCCGCGTCGCCGCGGGGGTCCGGTACAGGGGTTCGGCGGAAGCGGGCGTCGCCGTGAACTCGGCGGCGTACGCCCGCCCTTCGCGCTGCGACGCCCGGAGCCGGCGCCGGGGGACCGGGCGGATGTTTCCGTGTGATCACGGTCTTCCCACCTGCCCGAAATACCGTGATGCACAGGTAAAACGACTGGTAATGTCAGCGACTTGTCTCTTTCGGACTATTTCAAGGACTGTGCATGACCGTGTCCACTCCGCCTGGCGACCAGAAGCCCGAGGACCAGGCGCCGGACGATCGCAACCCGTGGAGCCCGCCGCCGCCCGGAGCGGCTCCCGCCGGCCCGGCGGCGTACCCGGCGGCGCCGGTGTGGGCCCCTCAGCCCCAGCCCCGTAACGGCCTGGGCATCTCGGCCCTGGTGCTCGGCATCATCGGCATCCTGCTCGGCATGTTCATCATCCTGTTCTGGCTGTCCTGGCTGCCGGCCGTGCTGGCCCTGGTCTTCGGCTTCATCGGGCTGAGCCGCGCACGCAAGGACCAGGTGAGCAACAAGGGCCTGGCGCTGGCCGGTGTGATCCTGGGCGGGATCGGGTTGCTGACCGCGATCGGCGGCGGCATCTTCACCGTCGTGGTGGTGAAGAAGGCGGCCGACGACGTGCGCGCGGGGGTCGAAGAGGTGAAGTCCTCGGCGGCGGCCGAGGCGGAGAAGGAAAAGAAGGAGAAGGCCGCGGAGGCGGCCAAGGAGAAGGCCCGGCACATCTCGTTCGGCCAGACGTACACGTTCGAGAAGGGCCTCAAGATCACGGTCGCCAAGCCGGAGACGTTCGTCCCGGACAGCATGGTCTTCGGTCACGCGAAGGGCAACAAGGCGATCCAGGTGACGGTCACGGTGGTCAACACCAGCTCCGAGCGCATCAAGACCGAGCCCGGACTGCCGACCGTCAAGGACGCCAACGGCACCTCGGCGGAGCTGGTGATCGACGGAAGCGGCCGGCAGAAGCTCATCAGCGGCTCTGTCGAGCCCGGCAAGACCGTGGTCGGCAAGTACGCCTTCTCGCTGCCGCCCGACGCCGCCGGCAGCGCGGAGGTCGAGTTCAACCCCAGCGTCGGTGACTTCGACTTCGACGACGTCTACTGGAGCGGTCCCCTCAACCTGTCGTAGGGCTGAGGACGCGTCACATCAGAGCCGGCAGGCCGATCAAAGCCTGCCGGCTCACGCGTATTCGGAATACGCGAGGTGGGTGCCGCAGACACGGCACCGGAAGAGGTAGGCGGTCGGCTGCCGGTCCTTGTGCAGGACGTTGAGGTAGTGCTCGACGTCCACAGGGGACCAGCCCCAGCCGCCGGCCTCCTGCCGCAGGGTCTCGACCGCGTCCGGGTAGGGCGCCAGTTCCTCCGTGCCGACCGCGCCCAGGAACGCGGCGCCGTCCCCGCAGTGGGCCAGCCAGTAGCCCTTGTGCCGGGCGAGGTAGCCCGGCGTCCGGGTGGCGATCTCGTCCCACGCCTCGTCCGGCACGTCGCTGTCGCCGGTGAACTCCGCGTCGAACCGTGCGGCGGCGGACCCGTCGGCGATGCACCAGGGGCACAGCACGCCGATGCCGACCTCTTCCTTCCGGATGTGGACGGGGCCGGGGTAGACGTAGCCGCGGGCCCGGCCGCAGCAGGAACACGGGATGCCGGACGGCACGACGGACCCCGTGGCCACGGGGTCGGGGTGGTACGGGAATTCGGGCAGCGCTTCGGTCACGGTCAGCGACCGTAACAGGCACCACTGACACCCCGGCGGTCGTCGTCGTTGGCTAGATCACAGAGAAACCTGCCGTAAGGCAGGCAACTGTTCACCTTTGCCCGGAATTTTCCTCCGACGTCACAGATGAGGGCGCTCACCTCGGGCGCAATACGCTACCCCGAGCCCTTATTCCGGTCATACGATCACATGTGCCCGCCCCAAGTGCGCCGCCGACGCGGCCATGGAGCGGGTCCCCTTTCTCTCTGACCAGGAAAAGGCCTCAGTGAACCTTCGCCGCACCCTCGCGACCGCTGCCGTCGCGGCCGTGACCACCCCCGCTGTCCTGCTCTCCGCGGGTTCCGCGGCTCTGGCCGATGCCAACCCCTCGGCACAGGCGCAGCAGAAGCCGACCTTCGCGGAACTCAAGAAGGCGGCCGACGACGCGGACGAGGCGTACAAGCGCGCGGTCGCGGCCGAGGAAAACGAGAACAAGAAGATCGAAGAGACGCTGAAGGCCATGGACGACGGCGGGTCCCACCCGCTCAGGTTGGCCGCTCTCGCCGCGGACAAGGAAGCCGGGGCCGCCGAGGCGGACAAGACGGCCGCCGACAAGGCCGTCACGGACGCCAAGGCCAAGCTGGCCGCGGCCGGGGACGAGGCCGGGAAGTCCGCGGCGCAGAAGGAACTGGCGGCGGCCGAGACGGCGGCTGACAAGGCCGCCCGCGCCAAGACGGACGCGGACGCCAAGAGCAAGGCGGCCTGGACGGCGGTGACCGACGCCCGGGTCGAGGCGTTCCGGGAGCTCAGCAAGGCCAAGTACGCCCTGGACGAGGCCCGCAAGGCGAAGAAGGCGGCCGACGAGGCGCTCGCCGCCGCCAAGGAATGCGTCCGCGTCCCGGGCCTGACCGTCCTCGCCGACGGCCTGCCCTCGAAGGTCGTGGCCGGGACCACGGTCGACTTCTCGTTCACGGTGGCCAACGGCACCGACCGCACCCTGGACGTGGACCCGCTGGTCTTCTTCAACCTGCGGGCCAAGAACGACCAGCAGCACTTCATGAAGGTGCAGTGGTCCGACGGCTCCGGCTGGAAGGAGCTGGACTCGCGGGGCCACTCCTACACCGAGCCCGTCAAGGCCATGAAGCCCGGCGCCCGCGCCGACGTGAAGATGCGCATGACGATCGAGACCGGTGTGCCGGCGAAGAAGGGCCTGGCCCTGTTCGCGGGCGACGCCTCCGACCAGTACAACCCCTGCGTGCTCGGCCCCATGAAGCGTTACGACTTCGAGGTGCTCCCCGCCGGCAGCAAGCCCGGCAAGGTGGACGACGCCAAGCCCGGCAAGGTCGCCGACAAGGACCGCCAGGAGCCCGGCAAGTCGGCGCAGGGCGGCAACTCCGCCAAGCCGGTGCCCGGCGCCGGCGACGACGACTCCGCCAAGCCCACCCCGGCCGGCGGCAACCTCGCCAGCACCGGTGCCTCCTCCGCCGTGCCGCAGCTCGCCCTCGCGGGCGGCGCCGCCGTGCTGCTGGGCGCCGGAACGGTCTTCGTCGTACGCCGTCGCGGAGCCAAGGCCGGCAACTGACCCCACCGCTTCGCCGCACGAGCCCGCATCCGCCCGCCGGATGCGGGCTCGTGCCGCGTTGTGCGACGGGGAACCGCACCCGGCATCAGGCACCCGGCGCCGGGGAAAGGGCCGGCGGCGGCTCATGACATCCTGTGATCTCGCAACGCGCCGGGCAGGCCCGGCGGATTACAAGGATGATCGATGAGGCTCTGCTTCCTGGTGGAGGAACAATACCGGCACGACGGCATGCCGAATGAGGTGATCCGTCAACTGACCAGCTGGGGACACCAGGTGGACGTGCTGCGGCCGGGCGGTTCCCTGCTGCGCATGACCGAGGCGGTGCGGGCGGGGACCCACGACGCGTGGGTGCTCAAGACGGTCTCCGGCGGCCCGGGGCTCACCTTGCTCGAAGCGGCGGCCTCGGCCGGGACGACGACGGTCAACGACGCCCGCGCCATCCGGCGCGTACGGGACAAGGCGCTGGCCGCGGCGATCGGCCGGGGCCGCGGGCTGCCGGTCCCGCCGACGTACGCCGTGGCGCGGCCGGAGCTGCTGGCGGAGATACCGGACGCGGAGTACCCGCTGGTGGTCAAGCCCGCCGACGGCAGCTCGGGGCGGGCCGTGCACCTGGTGGCGTCGCCGGACCGACTTGCCAGGGTGGTTCCCGAACTGGCCCGGGAGGGCCTGCTCATCGCCCAGCCGTACGTGCCCAATGCGGGCATCGACGTCAAGGTGTACTGCGTCGGCGGCGAGCTCTACGCCACCGAACGCCGCTCCCCGCTGCACCCGGAGCGCCCCGTCAGGGAACGCCGCGTGCCGCTGTCGGCCGAGGTGGCCGCGATCGTCAACCAGGTCGGTGCGGTCTACGGCCTCGACCTGTACGGCGTGGACGTACTGCTGGGGCCCGACGGCCCCGTGGTCGTCGACGTGAACGACTTCCCCAGCTTCCGCCAGGTGCCCGACGCGGTGGCCCGGGTGGCGCGCGCCGTGCTCGGGCTGGCCCGCGCGGACCGGCCGTTCGCCGCGGCCGCGCTGCCGGCCGCCGCCGGCCCGCCGCAACAGCACGGCGCGGTTGCCGTGCAGCTGTCCGCGGCGGCGGGGGAGAGCGCGTGAGGATCGGCCTGATCACGAGCGATCCAGGCCACCCGCTGCTGGCTGCCACCGCCGCCCTGCTCACTCCCGAACACCACGTGAAGACGCTGGACCCGGAAAGCGTGACGGGCAACACCGGGCCGGGCGCCGACGTCTACCTGCTGAAAGCACGTACGCCGCGGGCCCTGGCCCTCGCCCGCGACCTGGAACGGCGCGGTTCCCCGGTGGTGAACTCGGCCGCGGCGACCACGCTGTGCCAGGACCGTACGGAGATGGCGGCACGCGCCCGGCGCGCCGGACTCCCGTTCGCGGACACCCGTACCTTCGCCACGCTCGCCCGGTTCGCCCGCGAGCCGCGGCTTTCCGGCCCGGTGGTGGTCAAGAGCCGGCACAGCCGCAAACACGACCTGGTGGCCCGCGTCGACAACGACACGCAGCTGGGAAAGCTCGCCGCCGCGCACCCGCAGGAGCCGGTCGTGGTCCAGGAGTTCGTCGCGAACAGCGGCTGGGACCACAAGCTGTGGGCGATCGGCGACCGGCTCTTCGCCGCCCTGCGCCGTTCCGAACTCGCCCCCGAAGGGCGGGGTCCCACCGTGCCGCTGGCCCTGGACGACCTGCCGCCCGGCTGGCCCGCCTTGGTGCGCCGGGCCGGTGAGGTCTTCGCGCTGGACGTCTACGGCGTGGACATCATCGACACGGGCGGCGGCGCCCCGCTCATCGTGGACGTCAACGCCTTCCCCGGCGTCCGGGGGCAGGCCGGCGCCCCGGAGGCCCTGGCGGCCCTGGCCCTGTCCCGCACCCGAGCCGGCACACCTTGACGCACCCTTGCCGCTCCCTGACAGACCCCTAATAGCCATAAGTATTTGCCTAAAACCTTTAGGTGAGTGCACACTGGTTTATGGCTAGCGGAGGGAAGGCTATGGCACGCGTAGGGCTGTCCACGGAACGTCTCACCCGGGCGGGTGCGGAGATGGCCGACGAGGCCGGCTTCGACCAGGTGACCGTCTCGGCGCTCGCCCGGCGGTTCGACGTCAAGGTCGCGAGCCTGTACTCGCACGTGAAGAACTCCCAGGACCTCAAGACCAAGATCGCCTTGCTCGCCCTGGAGGAACTCGCCGACCGGTGCGCCGCCGCCCTCGCCGGGCGGGCCGGCAAGGACGCCCTGGCCGCCTTCGCGAACGTCTACCGCGACTACGCCCGCGAGCACCCCGGCCGCTACGCCGCGGCCCAGCTGCGGCTCGACCCGGCGACGGCCGCCGCGAGCGCCGGTGTCAGACACGCGCGGATGACGCGGGCGATCCTGCGCGGCTACGACCTGACCGAGCCGGACCAGACACACGCCGTCCGGCTGCTGGGCAGCGTCTTCCACGGCTACGTCAGCCTGGAGCTGGCGGGCGGGTTCAGCCACAGCGCCCCCGACAGCCAGGAGAGCTGGTCGCGGACCCTGGACGCCCTGGACGCCCTGCTCCGGAACTGGCCCGCGGCGTGACACCCCACTCACATTGATCGACAGGTTGAGGCCATGCACACCAAGGACGACTGGATCACCACCCCCATCACCGAGGACCTCTTGCGCGGTGCCCTCGAAGTGGAGCGCACCGCGCGCGGCGTACTGCCGCACCGGCTGCCCGCCTGGGCGCGAGCCCAGTGCACCGACGGGCAGCTGGCCATGGCCGAGTCACAGCCCTCCGGCGTACGGCTGGCCTTCCGCACCCGCGCCACCGCGATCGAACTGGACACGGTGCCCACCAAGCGGGTCTACGTGGGCGTCCCGCCGCGCCCGGACGGCGTGTACGAGCTGCTCGTCGACGGCAGCCCGGCCGGCCGGGCCAGTGTGCCGGGCGGCGACACCTTGACCATCGACATGACGGCAGGCACCGCCGAGCGCCAGTCCGGTCCGGCCGGCACCCTGAGCTTCACGGGCCTGGCCGACGGCAGCAAGGACGTCGAGATCTGGCTGCCGCACAACGAGACCACCGAACTGCTCGCCCTGCGCACGGACGCCCCCGTCGAGCGCGCGGCGGACACCGGGCGCCGCGTGTGGCTGCACCACGGCAGCTCGATCAGCCATGGGTCCGACGCCGCGGGCCCCACCACCACCTGGCCGGCGCTCGCTGCTTCCCTCGGCGGCGTGGACCTGATCAACCTGGGCTTCGGCGGCGGCGCCCTGCTGGACCCGTTCACCGCCCGTACCCTCAGGGACACGCCCGCCGACCTGATCAGCATCAAGATCGGCATCAACCTGGTCAACTCCGACCTGATGCGCCTGCGCGCCTTCACCCCCGCGGTGCACGGCTTCCTCGACACCGTCAGGGAAGGCCACCCCGCCACCCCGCTGCTGGTCGTCTCGTCCGTCCTGTGCCCCATTCACGAAGACACGCCCGGCCCCGCCGTCCCGGACTTCTCCGGCATGAGCGAGGGACAACTGCGCTTCCGCGCCGCGGGCGACCCGGCCGAGCGGGCGAGCGGGAAACTCACCCTGAACGTCATCCGGGACGAACTGGCCAGGATCGTGACGCAGCGAGCCGCCGAGGACCCGAACATCCACTACCTCGACGGCCGCGAACTCTACGGGGAGGCGGACGCCGCCGAGCTGCCACTGCCCGACCGGATCCACCCGGACGCCGCCACCCACCGCCGCATGGGCGAACGTTTCGCCAAGCTGGTCTTCGCCGCCGACGGGATCTTCGGGAACGGCGAAGCCTGACGAACGCCGTCGAATATGACACGGCCCTTCTTCGCGCACGACGCACCGAGCATGGGGGCCAGCCTCCTTTCGGCCCCTGCCTCCGAAAGGAACCGTGCGCCGGTCGTGCCGAATACGACTTGCTCCTCACGTAACGGGAGGTCTTACGGTTCGGAACCATGAAGATCGTTGTTCATGACACGGCGTCCGCCATGCTCGGCATCCTCCAGCGGCCGTTGGCGGAACGGCCCGACGCCCTACGGGACATGCTCGGCCCGATCCAGCGGGTGATGTCCGCTGTGGGCATCACGGACCTGACCGAAATGCACCGCGGCCAGGGCAGTGGCTTCCGGCTGGACCGGGAGGATCCGCGGTACGTGCCCGCCATCCGCCGGATGCAGGACGCGGCGGTGTGGAACCGCATCGAGGACACCCTCGGCGCCGCGTGGGAGCGGATCAGCGCCGCGGTTCCGGGCATTCGGCACGCCGATACGGTGCACGTCGTCCTGGTGCTCGGTGATCCCGACGACGACCATCTGACGGTCCGCAGTGCCGGCTACTTCGGCCTGGGCGGCATTCCCGGTGCGATCCACCTGACGATGTGGCCCACCGAGACCAGCCTGAAGAAGATCGAGTATGCCGCCGCGCACGAGCTCCACCACAACGTGCGCTATGCGAATGTCGTCTGGGACCCCATGACCGTCACGGTCGGAGAACACGTCGTCGCCGAAGGGCTGGCCGAGGCGTTCGTACGGGAGCTGGGTGGTGAGCAGGCCATGGGGCCGTGGTCGCAGGCGCTGGCCGGCGCGGCGCTGGACAGCGCGTACGAGAAGATCGCCGCCGACGTCGACGTGGCCGGGATGCAGCATTTGACGGCCTACGTGCTGGGCGACGCCACCGCGCGGCGCCTGGGCCAACCGGCCGTGGGGCTGCCGGACTTCGCGGGGTACGGCGCCGGGCTGCGCATCGTGGACGCGCACTTGGCGGCCTCCGGCCTGACCGCCGCCCAGAGCACCGCCCTGGCGGCACGCGAGATCCTCGTCAACGCGGGCGTGCCGACCAGCGCGTGAGCGGCCAGGCCGCCCGGCCGGGTCAGCCTTCGGTGGGTGCGGAAGCGATCCTGCCGAGGAGGGCGGCCAGTTCGGCGGGGGCGGACAGGAAGGGGGAGTGCCCGGTGCCGAGCCGTTCGACGTGTGTGGCGCGCGCGGACATCTTCTCCTGAAGCGCGGGCGGCAGTGCCTGGTCACGTTCGCAGATCACGTAGGTAGAGGGCACGGTCCGCCATGCCGCATGCGTCACCTGCTGCTGGAACGACCGCCGGCTCTGGTCGACGAGTTGGCTGATGGCGTGCTCGGCCTGGTCGTCCGGCAGGTCCCCGTACAGCGACGTACGGGGGTCCTCGAAGACGAGGGGCGCAATGCCGCTGAGGTCCTCGTCCTCGGGCTTGACGCTGTTGCCGCCGTGGACGGTGGCAAGGGACTGCCCCTCCTCCGGCATGTAGGCCGCGAGATAGACGATGCGGGCGACGCCCAGGTGGCCGACGGCTGCCTGGGTGGCCGGGAGGCCGCCGTAGGAGTGGGCGACGACGACCACGGGGCCTTCGATCTGCCGCAGGTGTGCGGATATCTCCTCGGCGTCGTCATGGACGCCGGCGGAGGGCGTGCTCTGCGGGCCGGAACTGGGCAGGTCGGCCACACGGGACTGCCAGCCGCCGGCGGCGAGGGCGTCCTGCAAAGCGCTCCAGCACGTGGGGCGGTGCCAGGCGCCGTGGACGAGGAGGAAGGTCGGGCGGGTTGCGGGGGAGGGGACATGGTGGCGCTCCTAGCGGTCTGTCGGTGGCGAGGAGGGCCGTGCCGGCGGGCGGGGCCGGTGCGGACACGGCCCGGGATTCGCAGGGTGCCTGGTACGACGCGGATATCGTACGGCGTTGCGATGCGCGACTTCTTCCGGGTTTTGCCGTGACCTTCTGCGAGTTGGGTCGTTCGGCAGACGAGGCGGCGAGGAGGGGTGGCCCGGATGCGTAATGCTTTCTTCAAGTCTTCCGCTGTGGCGTTGGCGGGTGCGGTGCTATTGGCCGGGGGACCGGCCCTTGCCACACCGCCACCCAGGGGCGAGGCCCGGCGCCTCGCCTGTGAAGGGCCGGTGGTCGGCTGCGTCCGGCAAGCGCGCCACGCCCTGACCGAGGTACGCGATGCGCTGGGCTGCGATCACCGGGCGCCTTTTCCCGTCATCTACGTGCAGTTGGAACGCGCGCTGGAAGCAGCCGCCGCGAAACCGGGCTCCTTCGACGAGCCGGAATGGCTGGCCGGGGATCTCAACACCGGATTCGTCAATCTGTACCTGGACGCCTATCGCGCGGACCAAGGGTCAAGGGCGGTTCCGCAGGCGTGGAAAACAGCCTTCGACGCGGCGCGTACGGGGGATGTGAACGCCGGCCAGGACGTCCTGCTCGGTGCCAACGCCCATATCCAGCGGGATATGCCCTACGTGCTGGCCTCGCTGGGGCTCGCCCGTCCCGGGGGAGCCTCGCGCAAAGCCGACTACGACCGGTTCCAGAAAGTCTTGGACCGGGCCTACGCGTCCGCAGTCGAAGAGATCGCGCGGCACTACGACCCCGTGGTCGCCCTGGCCGACGCGCGCTGGAACCCCCTTGCCGGCTACACCGCGAGCCGCCTGTTCCGTATGTGGCGGGAACAGGCTTGGACGCACGCACGGCAGCTCGCCGAAGCCGACGGCCCGTCCGCGCGCAAGGAAATCGTGCGGCGGATCGAAAACAATGCCGCCCGCTGGGCGTCACTGCTGAACACCGTCCATGTCCCCGGCTATCGCCAGGTGCGCGACGCCTATTGCCAGGCGCACCACCGCAGCGGCGTGAACAGGAAGCCTACGAGCCGGCGCGAAACGCGGCCGGCTCACAGGACCACGGGTGTCACCACCGTCCCTCACCGTAACGGCGATGCAGTTCGTTGATTTCCTGTTCGTCGCGGGCGGTCATGGAACGCGCGCGACGCAGTCCGGCTTCCACGATGAACACCACCAGCCCGCCGACCAGTACCGAGGCGAGCAACAACACCACTGCGTACTCCACGCTTTCCTTCTACCCGCCCGGCGGTTTTTCAACAGAGCGCCGCAGATTTGCGACGGGTGGTTTCGCAGGCTCGGCCGCGGCCCTGGGCCGAGCCCCGCGTATCGTCATGGTGGTGGGTGGAATGAGTAGGCGTGGCCGCAGGCGTCACAGGCGAAGCGGCCGTTGAGCCCGTCGTTGGCCGTCTGGCACCGCGGGCACGGGGCGGTCGTGAAATACGCCGGCCCCCGCCCGACCGCATCGCCGGTGCTCCCGTTACCCGAGCCTGATTCGGGTTCCGTCATCCGGACGCTCCACAGTTGCACGACCACCCGCCGTCCGGGCCTTGAATAACCTGAGCACCACACCGGTTGCAATACATGACAACTCCTCGACCCGCAGCACCCCGCGCTCAGACCGAGTACACCCATCACAACATCAGCACGCCGTTTCTCGGAAAACGTCCGGAAATGACGCGCCGTTTCACAGGAAGAGGCGCCGCACGCTTCCCGCGCGCACGACGCGGTGCCGCCTGCCACAGTGGCGCGATGCCGCCGGCGGGACGGGTGGGCGGCTTCAGGCCAGCGGACGACCGGCGACGGGACGCCGCACCTGGCCGGGCGGGCTGGTGCCCCCTGAGCGTTCCCGACCGGCGTTGTCAGTGGTCGGAAGTATGTTCAGTCGTGCCTCGCCGATGTGGCGCGGAAGGCTTCTTGGTGCATGGGAGATGGTGCGGTGTCGGGTTGGGAGAGGTCGAGTACGGCGCGGGTGGTGCCGCCCGCGCGACCGCGCAAGCTGGCCAAGGTCCCGTTCGTCGAGCTGGCCGACGGGCGTCTGCAGGGGGTGGTGTCCAGCGGCTCCGACATCGAGCGGGTCTATGTCTCGTCGGTCGCGGCCGGCACGTACGCGTACGCCTGCAGCACCAACAACAACCGGCCCTGCGGCGGGGCGCGGGGCTCGTTCTGCAACCACATCCGCGCCCTGGTCAAGGAGGCGGTGCTGCAGTACGGCGCCGAGCGCGTCGCCCGCTACCTGAGAGTCGAGACCGCCGACGACGAGCCGACCGCGCAGTCCGTCACCGACGGCATGGTCGGTACACGCCCCTCGCCGGGGGACGCCAAGGCCGCCGCGCCCGCCGTCTTCAGCAGGTTCCTGCGCCACCTGGCCTACCTTGAACTCGCGCCCGTCACCGCGCCGTTGCCGGAGATGCAGTGGTTCCCGCCGACCAGGGCGGCAGCGCCGGAGGCGCCACCGAGCGAGCCCGGTTCGAGCGAGGAGGAGCCCGTCGGACTGCTGGCCGACACCATCGACGGGCTCGGTGAAGCGCTGGCGGCCGTCGACGCCTTCGACCAGGCCCTCGTCGCGGGTCTGCTCCGCCCCCAACCCGCCCAGGCCGCCGGGCCGGCCCAGCTCGCCCACGCCGTCGCGGGCACGCCGCTGGCCGCCAGGGCCGCCAGGGCCGCCGAGGCGGCCGAGAAGGCGACGGCCGGAGCGGCGAGCGAGGACCATTTCGTGGCTCTCGCCGCTGCCCGCACCGCGCTGCTCGGCTCCGTCCACGACGCGCTGCTGGTCAGGGCCGAGGAGGTGACCGGCCGGACGTGTGGCGGGGAGACCGCTGAGTCCCCCCGCGCGCAAGAGACGGTGAACCTGCTCGCCGCCGCCCGATCCTGGCTGTCCGACGTGGCGCGTTCCGGCTGGCAGGGCATCGACCACGACCTCGTCTCCGGGGCGGCGCAAGTCGTCTCCGCGCTGCTTCGGGACCCGGACCTGCGCCGCCTGGCGACGCTCCTCGACGGCTTCGCCGCCGAACTGGCCGCGTCCTGTCCGGGCGCGGCACTGGAACGTGTTCCGGCACGCCGCTGGGCCGACCTGTGGTCCCGCGCGCTGCTGCTGACGCTGCCAGGTGCGGCTGACGCGTCCGCGAGTGGTACGGCCACCGGCCGCCTCCTGCCCCTCGGCGTCGACCTGCAGGAACACGCGACCGCCGTACAGGCCCAGGTCCACGCGGTGTTCGAGCCGGCGGACGGCGCGGTGCCGCGTCTGGTGCGCGCGAGTGTGTCGGCGCCGAAACCCGACACGGTCGTCGGAGCCGGCCTGTGGCAGCTGCTCCGCCCGCACATGTCGCTCCTGGAAGCCGTCAGCGAGGGCCGCTCGATGGACCTCGACGGTATGCCGCTCACCGCCGGGGGCGACCTGCTCTGGAGCGATGAGCACGCCCGTCAGGGCGAGCCGGCCGACGCCTTCGCCACCGCCCGCGTCGCGCTGCCCACTGCTGCCGACGCGGTCACCGCCCCGCTCGACCGGCACCCTGCGCGGATCGCCGTGCCCGTCTTCATGGAGGGCTACGCCGCGCGGAAGGACGGCGACGCGGTCACCTTCGCCGTCGCCGGGCGGCCGCTGGCCGTGGACACGGACCGCATTCCGGCCGCCGGGCCGCTCACCCCTCAGGCCGTCGCGGCGTCCGGCGCGTGCATAGGGCTGCTCCGCTGGGACGCGGGGACGTTCAGCATTCAGCCCCTGGCCGTCGAGACGACCGTGCGGAAGAAGGCCGTCGCGGTGCACGCCGGGCAATGGGCCGGCGGCACGGCCGACAAGGCCGGCGTCAAGGCGGAGAAGGCCGCCACCGACGCCGTCCACGTGCTGCGGGAGCGCGCCGGAAGGTTGCTGCGGAAATGACGGAGCACACGAACAGGCATACGGCAGGGGCCGAGGCGGACCCTGACGAGAACCGCCGGCAGGTTCTCTACTGGCGGCTCCTGGCCCGCCTCTTCGACCAGGAGGAGCAGGCCACGCTGGAGTCGGCGAGCCTCGCCGTCGTCAAGGACATCGGTCTGCCGTCCGCGCTGCTGGACCCGCAGGCATCCGTCGACTCGGTCGTGCAGCGCCACCCGGAACTGGCCGCCGAGTTCGACGGCCTGATGGCGCCCGAGCCCGACGACGAGGGCACCCGCGACCGGGCCGCCGAGGTGCGGCGCGCGGCGCTGGCGTCGAAGGTGCTGCTCAACGTCTTCACCTCCGGTTCCGGCACGGTCAGCGCCGGGCAGCTGGCACGGTGGCAGTCCGACGCGGGTTGGCTGGAGCGCGCGTTCGGCTGCCAGCCCGGCGGGCTGCGTGGCGGCCGCGCCGGACAGGGAGCCGGGCACGGGGCCGGGGCAGGAGCCGCCGGGCAGGGTGTCAGCCCGACCGGCACCGGCGGCCGGGGCGCGCTGCCCGACCTCGGCCGGCTGATTCCGGAGATCGGTCCGGAGCTGGGCGCCATCGAAGCCGACCTGGTCAAGCGGATGCACCTGCGCGAGGTGCTGGCCGACTCACAGCTGGCCGCCCGGCTCACCCCGAGCATGTCCCTGATCGAGCAGCTGCTGCGGGACAAGAACAACCTCTCGGGCGTGGCCCTGGCCAACGCCAAGGCCCTGATCCGCCGTTTCGTCGACGAGGTCGCCGAAGTCCTGCGTACCCAGGTCGAGAAGACGACGGTAGGCGCCCTGGACCGCTCGGTCCCGCCCAAGCGGGTGTTCCGCAACCTCGACCTCGACCGCACGATCTGGAAGAACCTCACCAACTGGAGCCCGGAGGAGGAGCGGTTGTACGTGGACCGCCTCTACTACCGGCACACCGCCCGCAAGACGACGCCCCAGCGGCTGATCGTCGTGGTGGACCAGTCGGGATCGATGGTCGACTCGATGGTGAACTGCACCATCCTGGCGTCGGTCTTCGCCGGGCTGCCGAAGGTGGACGTCCACCTGATCGCGTACGACACGCAGGCACTCGACCTCACACCGTGGGTGCGGGACCCCTTCGAGACCCTGCTGCGCACCAACCTCGGGGGCGGCACCGACGGCACGGTCGCCATGGCGCTGGCCCAGCCGAAGATCGCCGAGCCCCGCAACACCGTCGTCGTGTGGATCTCCGACTTCTACGAATGGCAGACCGAGCCGCTGTTCGAGAGCATGGCCGCCATCCACCGCTCGGGAGCCAGGTTCATCCCCGTCGGCTCGGTGACCAGCTCCGGCCGCGGCAGCGTCAACCCCTGGTTCCGGGACCGCTTCAAGGACCTCGGTACGCCGGTGCTCTCCGGCCACATACGCAAGCTGGTCCGCGAGCTCAAGACGTTCCTCGCCTGACCTGACGGCGATTCACGAGCGATCAAGGCCGACCAAAGCTGATCAAGGCCGAACAGCGACCTGTTCGACGTGCTGAACCCTGCTCATTTTCTCTCCGAAAGGCCCGATATGTCCGACCTGTTGCGCGCTCCCGCCGAAATCAAGTACGCCGAAGAGCTGGACTGGCTCGAATCCGTCGACGACAACCCCAAGCCCTTCTCCTGGCGGCTGTCCCCGAAGATGGTCCGCCTGTTCATCCTGGGCTCCGAGCGCTCCGACGGCCTGGACCGCGAGATCCCGCAAAAGTGGTTCGGCGACCGCAGCTTCGTCGAGCGCTCCATCGTCACGCTGGCCTCAGACCGCGGCCTGCTGCTCATCGGCGACCCCGGCACCGGCAAGAGCTGGCTGGCCGAGCTGCTGTCCGCCGCGATCTCCCGCAACTCCACGCTGGTCGTGCAGGGCACCGCGGGCACCACCGAGGACCACGTCAAGTACTCGTGGAACGTGTCCATGGTCATCGCCAAGGGCCAGTCGCGGGAGTCGATGATCCCCTCGCCGATCATGACCGCGATGGAGGGCGGCGCGATCGGCCGCTTCGAGGAACTGACCCGCTCCACCAGTGACGTGCAGGACGCGTTGATCTCGATCCTCTCCGAGAAGTACATCTCCGTTCCCGAACTGGACAGCGACAACATCGTCTTCGCCAAGCCCGGCTTCTCCGTCATCGCCACGGCCAACAGCCGCGACCGGGGCGTCAACGACCTCTCCTCGGCCCTCAAGCGCCGATTCAACTTCGTGCGCATCCCGGTGGTGACGAACAAGAAGAGCGAGGCGGAGATCGTCCGCTTCCGCACCGAGGAACTGCTCCGCCGCCACCGGATCGAACTGGACGTCCCGCCGACCCTGCTGGACGTACTGCTACAGAGCTTCGCGGACCTGCGCGCCTCGGCGGCCTCGGCCGGCAGCGACGACGAGAAGCTGGAGTCGGCGCTGTCCACCGCCGAGCAGATCGGCGTACTGGAGGACGCGATCCTGCACGGCAACTTCTTCGGCGAGCGCGCCCTGACCGCCCGCACGCTGGCCTCCTCGCTCGTCGGTTCACTGGCCCGGCGCGAGCCCGAGGACCTGGCCATACTCAACAAGTACCTGCACGGCGTCGTCGAGCCGCGCGGCAAGGACGAGGGCGGCCCCTGGCCGGAGTTCCTGGAGGGCGGCCGCGACGCGATCGCCACCCTGTCATGAGCGGCGCGTACGAGGGGAGCCGCGAGGAGACGTTCACCGCACTGCGCACGCAGTTGCAGGAGGCCGCCGCGGCCTTCTCCGACGGCCCCGGCGCCCTGGAAGGCATCCTCCTCGGCCTCGTCGACGACGTCGACCGCGCGGTGCGCGAGCCGCTGGAAATCTTCCCCGTCTGCCACCACTCGCCCGCCTCCGCCATCGCCATGGCACGCCGCCTGCGGGAGAAGCAGCCGAAGGTCGTGTACCTGGAGCTGTGCGAGGACATGGCGCCGTTGCTGACCGAGCTGCGCAATTGCCGGCTCCCGGTCGCGGTCCAGGCGTTCGCGAGCGAGGTCGACGGCTTCCCGGCCGAGTGGTCCCCGCTGTCGGTGGTCGCCCCGATCACCGAGGCATCGGCCGAGTACCAGGCGATCGCCTACGCGCTGGACACGCCGGGCGTCGAACTGGTCCTCGTGGACCGTTCCTCCGACCACGTCTTCCAGTGGGACGCGCGCGGGACGTCCGCCGCCGCGCCGGCGGACCACGACGCGCCACCCGCCGAGGAAGAGGCCGCGCTGCACGGCGAAGCGGTCGGCCTGGAGATCGGCGACCTGCGGCCGCGCTTCGCCGAGCTGGAGGAGCACCTGCTGCGCCACGGGCGGGTGCGGCACTGGTCGGAATGGTGGCACCAGTACGTCGAACTGCCGCTCGGCGACAGCGACCACGACACCTACCGCCAGGTCATGCTCCTGATCGGCAGCCTCTTCAGGCGTCTCGCGCCCGGCGACCCCCACCGGGTGCGGGTGGACGAGGACCGCGAGCGCTACATGTGGACCAGGATGCGCGAGCACCTGGCCGCGACCGGCGCCGACCCCGCCGACTGCCTCTACGTGTGCGGCGCCTTCCACGCGGCCAGCCGCGTCGCGGAGTTCGGCGTCCACGGCACCGACACCTTCGAGATCGGCCCGCGCACCGCCACCACCTGGCAGCACGGCCTGATCCCGTCCAGCCACGCGGCGATCGAGGCGCAGTTCGGCCTCGCCGCCGGCTCGGTGTCGATAGCCGCGACGGTCTGGGCGAAGAACGTCAAGCGCACGCGCGTGGAGCCGTACCGCCTGGCGGGGCAAGCGGGCACCAAGAAGCCGAGGGCCGGGAAGTCCGCGGGCGCACCGGCTCCCGTGGCGGCGGTCCCGCCCTCGGACAGGCTGACCGGCTTCCTGGAGCGGCCACCCGCGCTGGACCGGCTCGACGAGGCCGAACTGCTCGGCTGGTCGGTGGACATCGTGCGCGCCGCGCGGCGTAACGGATACCTCGCCTCCACCGCCGACGCCATCGCGGTGTTCGAAACGTCGATCCTGCTCGCCGGGATGCGCGACCGGGCCAAGCCGACGCCGTACGACTTCCAGGACGCGGCCGTCACCTGCATCGAGAAGGACACCGTGCCCGGCCGGCGCGATGTGCGCCGTCTCGTGGAAATCATGATGGGCGGCGACCGGATCGGCCGGGTCGGCTACGACGCGCTGCCTCCCCTGGCCCGCGACGTGCACGACCGGCTCGCGCCCCTGAACCTCAAGCTCCAGAAGCGCGGCGTGCAGCGGGCTCTGCTGGACATGGCCGGCCGGCCGGAGCTGGAGCGGTGTTCCGACGTCCTGTGGATGCTGCGTCACCTGATGCCGCACGGCGCCGCCCGCCCGATCATGGGCGAGCGGAGGCTCGGCGAGCGGTCGGTCCAGGAGTCGTGGGACCTGGCACTGGGCACCCACCAACGTGCGCTCATCGAGCTGGGCTATGAGGGCGTCAGCATCGAACAGGTCCTGGAGCAGCGCCTCCGCCGCACGGCATACGCCCCGCAGGCCACTGCCGCGACCGTCCTCCGGTGCGTCGAGGATGCGACGCTGTACCTGCGCAGCCGCCGCCTCGCCGACGAACTGGGCACCCGCGCCTTGGAGGCCTTGTCGGCCGAACGCAACGTCGACGGCGCCCCGGAGGTGCTGCGCCGCGTACGCGGGCTGTTGGCGTACTACCGCACGAGCGAGCCGGTGCTGCCGCCGTGGATCGAGTCCTTCGCCACCACCGGGTACGCGCACTACTGCACCCTGCTGCCTACGGCGTTCACCGACGACGATGCCACCGTCCGCCAAGTGGCCGCCATGCTGGGCTTCCTGTTCAGCATGGAGAGCCTGGCCCTGTCGCTGGGCTGCGACCGCACCCAACTGGAACTGGCGGTCGCCCAGTCGCATCCGGAGGACCCGTCCAAGACGGCACTGTTGTGGGCGGCCAAGTCGCATCTCGGCGCACTCTCCCGCGCGGACCTCCGGGCGAAGTGCGACGAATTGCTGGGCAACCCCCTGGTGGTGCCGTCGTATCCGCGCTATCTGAGCGGCTTCGTGCACGCCCTGGAACCCGTCCCGGGCCTCACCGACTTCGTCGTGGAAGCGGTGTCGAACGCCTTCGCGCGCCTGCCGGATACGGTGCTCCTGCCCTGGCTGCCGACCTTGATCACCACCCTGCGGTCGGGCGGCGCCGAACTGGCCCCGCTGCTGATCCGCGAGGCCGGACGGATCTTCCCCGGCCGGCTGTCGGCGCTGGACGCGTGGGTCCCGCCATGGCGGGACCGGCCGGAACCGGAGGCTCAGTACGCGGCGCCGCGTACGGGCGGCGCCGGCGGGAGCGCGCTGCTCGCAGCGCACCCCGGAACGTGCGACGCGGTGGCGCGGTTGCTGGGCTGCGACGGGACCTGGGAGACCGCGGGGCCCGGGCCTTCGGGCGCGGCGCTGGTCAGCGCCTATCCGGATACGGCTGCGGCGGTGGCGGCGTTGATGGCCGGCTCGTGACGAGCAACCGGGCTCTCGGGGGGTTCACTCCGAGAGCCCGGCTCCGCGTGATTCTGGCCTGGCGGTGGCGCGGGACCGGTAGACGATGTACGGGCGGCCCAGGTAGCCGACCGGCGCGGTGAAGGCGTGGACAAGGCGGCTGAACGGCCAGAGCGCGAACAGCGCCATGCCGAGAAGGGTGTGGAGCTGGTAGACGAAGGGCGCATGGGCCATGACGGGTACGTCCGGGGCGAACGTGAACAGGGAACGGAACCACACCGCGACCCCCTGGCGGTAGTCGTAAGGGTGGGCGCTGGTGGTGGTCGCGGTGGCTGCGAGTCCGGCGAGCAGTACGCAGAGGAGGACGGGGTACATGAGCCGGTCGCTGCGCCGGGTGGCGTGGCGTACGGCCCGTACCGTCAGGCGGCGGTAGATCAGGATGGCGAGGCCCGCGGTGGTGGCCAGGCCGGCCACGCCGCCGATGGTGAGGGCGTTGGCGTGGTAGAGCCACTCGTGGATGTGCACGTACTCGGTGAAGGATGCGGGGATGAGCAGGCCGGTGATGTGCCCGGCGATGACGAAGAGCAGGCCGTAGTGGAACAGCGGCGAACCGATGCGCAGGAGCGCGCTTTCGTGCAGCTGGCTGGAGCGGGTCGTGAAGCCGAAACGGTCGTAGCGGTAGCGCCAGGCGGTGCCCGCGACGAGCAGGGTGGCGACGAGGTAGGGCAGGATGCCCCACAGAGCGGTGTGCAGGTGATTCACCGTCGGGCTCCTTGCGGCTGGGAGCCGGGAAAGGGGTCCAGGCCCACGGCCTCCGTGGGGGGTGGGCCGGAGCGGGCCAGGCGGCGGGCGGCGGCGCGGTCGGCGGGGCGTGGCCCGGGGAGTGTGTGGCAGACGGCATTCAGGATGTCGCCGTAGGGACTGCGGTGTTCCTCCAGTGCCATGCGGAGGAGTTCCAGGGCGGCCCGGTGCTCGGCCAGCAGTCGGCATCCGGTTTTCGGCGTGCGGGCCGCGAATTCCAGCAGCAGCGGGAGGTAGTCGGGCAGTTCGTCGGGGGGTGGCTGCCAACCGGCTTCGCGGTAGCGGCTTTTGAGGTGAGCGAGGGTGGCGCCACGGCGGCGGGTGTCGCCGTCGGTGTAGTACGTCATGTGCAAGGTGCGGCGGGGGCTGCGGTCGAAGGTGGCGACGTATCGGGCGGCGAGGACGAGCGGTGGTACGTCCTGTACGCGGGTGCAGAAGCGCAGCAGGAGCGCGGCTTGCTCGCCGGGTACGGGGCGCAGCGCTTCGTGCACGGCCCGGTGCCGGGCGGGCCAGTCGGTACCGGGGTAGCTCAGTAGTAGGGACGCGGCCTGGTGGATCAGCGGTGTGTTCATGAACGGCCCTGTCGGCGGGGCGAGGGATCGTCGGAACGGCGGGGGAAGAGGCCGTTGGGGCGGCCGCTGCCGTTCCAGTTGAGGAGGTTGAACCGGCCACGCAAGGAGGTGCCGGTTCCGGACGCCGGTACGGCGGCCGGCGAGGCGTGGAAGCCGTCCGCGTCGTACGTTCCGCCATACATGCCAGGGCCGCCGTCGCCGTCGAGACTGCACCCCTCGTCGGTGTGCGGGGCCCCGGCGCTCGTGTAACCGGTCGGGATGACGTAGCGCTCCTCGTACTTGGCGATGGCCAGCAGCCGGTACATGGCTTCGACGGCCTCGGTGGTCATGCCCACCGAGGCGGCGATGGCCGGATCCGGGTCCTCGCCGAGGTTGGCGCGCCGCATGTGGGCGCGCATCGCGGCCAGCCGGCACAGAGCGGCCTCGACCGGTGCCACGTCGCCCGCCGTGAACAGGTGGGCGAGGTACTCCAGCGGGATGCGCAGGGAGTCGATGGCGGCGAACAGCTTGGCGGGGTCCTCGCCGTCGTGCCCGGTGGCGGTCAGGGACTCCACCACGGGGGACAGCGGGGGCACGTACCAGACCATGGGCATCGTGCGGTACTCCGGATGCAGCGGCAGGGCCACCTTGTAGGTGCTGATCAGGGCGTACACGGGGGAGTTCCGGGCGGCGGCGACCCAGTCGTGCGGGATGCCGCAGGCCTCGGCGGCGCGGGCGACCCCGGGGTCGCCGGGGTCGAGGAAGCAGGAGAGCTGCGCTTCGTACAGGTCCTGCTCGTCGGCGGTGGCGGCGGCCGCGCCGACGCGGTCCGCGTCGTACAGGACGACGCCGAGGTAGCGCAGCCTGCCGACGCAGGTCTCCGAGCAGACGGTGGGGTCGCCCGCTTCGATGCGCGGATAGCAGAAGGTGCACTTCTCGGCCTTGCCGGTCTGGTGGTTGAAGTAGACCTTCTTGTACGGACAGCCGGTCACGCACATCCGCCAGCCGCGGCAGCGGTCCTGGTCGACGAGGACGATGCCGTCCTCGATGCGCTTGTAGAGGGCGCCGGAGGGGCACACGGCCACGCACGACGGGTTCAGGCAGTGCTCGCAGATCCGGGGCAGGTAGAACATGAACGCCTGCTCGTACTCCAGGCGCACCCGGTCGTTCATCTTCTTCAGTACGGGGTCGCCGGCGAGCTGGCCGGGCCCGCCGCCCAGGTCGTCGTCCCAGTTGGGGCCGCCGGTGACGGCGGTGGGGCGGCCGTCGATCAGCGAGCGGGGCGGCGCGGTGGGGACGTCGTCGCCGAGCGGGGCGGCGGTGAGGTTCTCGTAGTCGTACGTCCACGGCTGGTAGTACTCGTCCAGGGTCGGCAGCCGGGGGTTGGCGAACAGCCGGGCCAGGCGCCGGGCGCGGCCGCCGCTGCGCGGGACCAACCGGCCGTGCTTGCGCTGCCAGCCGCCCTGCCAGGTGTCCTGGTCCTCGTAGCCGCGGGGGTAGCCCTGGCCCGGCCTGGTCTCCACGTTGTTGAACCACACGTACTCGGTGCCGGAGCGGTTGGTCCACGTCTGTTTGCAGGTGACCGAACAGGTGTGGCATCCGATGCACTTGTCGAGGTTCATGACCATCGCGACCTGTGCCATGACGCGCATCAGTAGCTGACCTCCTGGGAGCGGCGGCGGATGGTGGTGACCGCGTCGCGCTGGTTGCCGGTGGGGCCGTAGTAGTTGGGGGCGAAGGACAGCTGGGCGTGGCCGCCGATGAGGTGGGTGGGTTTGATCAGCAGCCTGGTCAGCGCGTTGTGGACACCGCCGCGCCGCCCGGTGGTCTGCGAGAGCGGCACGTTCACCAGGCGTTCCTGCACGTGGTACATGAACACCGTGCCGGTCGGCATCCGGTGGGAGACGACCGCGCGGGCCACGACCACGCCGTTGGCGTTCACCGCCTCGATCCAGTCGTTGTCCGCCACGCCGGCGGCCTCGGCGTCGGCCACGCTCATCCAGACGACCGGGCCGCCGCGGGCCAGAGTCTGCATCAGCAGGTTCTCCTGGTACTCGGAGTGGATGGACCATTTGGAGTGCGGCGTGACGTAGCGCACGGTCACCGACCGCCCGGCGGACGCGCCGGGACGCGGCCGCTCACCCAGTGCGGCCAGGTCCAGCGGCGGGCGGAAGACGGGCAGCTGCTCGCCGAACTCGGCGATCCACTCGTGGTCGAGGTAGAAGTGCTGGCGGCCGGTGAGCGTGTGCCAGGGCTTGCGGTGCTCGGTGTTGACGGTGAACGGCGCGTACCGGCGCTCGGGCCCTTCCTTGCCCGACCACTCGAAGCTCGCCGACACCTGCACCGGGCGGGCCTGGGTGTCGGAGAAGACGACGCGCCGCTCGGCGACCGAGGCGGCCAGTTCCTCCAGGCCGTGGCCGGGGCCGCAGCGTTCGGCCAGCCGGGCGAAGCCCTCGGCGGCGAGGCGGCCGTTGGTGGTGCCCGACAGGGCGAGGATCGCCTCGCACAGTTTGACGTCCGTGTCGAGCAGCGGCCGGCCGCGTGCCGCGCCGCGGGTGGCCGTGCCGCAGCGGGCGGCGAGCCAGTCCGTTTCCGGGCCGACCCGGACGGTGACGCCCTTGGCGGACAACCCCCGCTCCCCGGACAGCGGGCCGAAGGCCGCGAGCTGGTCGGCGAGCGCGGTGTAGTCCCGTTCGACGAGCGTGAACCGCGGTCCGGTCGGCCCGTGCGGCGGCGCCTCGTCGGGCGTGTCGTGTTGCAGGGCCGTGGCCACCAGGTCGCACGCGCCCTCCAGGCGCCCGGCGGCCAGCCGGCTCACCTCCCGGGCGAGCCCGTGGAAGATCTCGAAATCGGTACGGGCCTGCCAGGGCGGGCTGATCGCGGGGGAGAAGGCGTGCACGTACGGGTGCATGTCCGTACTCGACAGATCGTGCTTCTCGTACCAGGTCGCGGCCGGCAGCACGAGGTCGGCGAACAAGGTGGTGGACGTCATGCGGAAGTCCAGCGCCAGCAGCAGGTCGAGCTTGCCGCGCGGCGCCTGCTCGTGCCAGGCGACCGCACGCGGGCGGGCTCCGGGTGGTGCCTCCTGGGCTTCCGCGTTGTCGTCGGCGCCCAGCAGGTGGCGCAGGAAGTACTCGTTGCCCTTGGCCGACGAGCCGATCAGGTTGGCCCGCCAGACCGTCAGGACACGCGGCCAGTTGGCCGGGGCGTCGGGGTCCTCGCAGGCGTACGAGAGCCGGCCGGCCTCCCGCTCGGCCGCCAGCCACCGGCCGGGCTCCGCACCGGCCTCGCGGATGCGCCGGCCGAGGTCCAGCGGGTTGGCGTCGAAGGTGGGGTACGACGGCATCCAGCCCTGGCGGGCGGAGTGGGCCACCAGGTCGGCGGTGTGCCGGCCGGTGAACAGGCCCCGGCCGGCCGGGGAGGCGAGCGCGTCGGCCGGGGCCCGGTCGTAACGCCACTGGCCGGTGTGCAGGTACCAGTACGGCGTGCCCGCCATCTGCCGCGACGGGCGCACCCAGTCGGCGGCCGTGGACAGCTGCTGCCAGCCCGCGTACGGCCGCACCTTCTCCTGGCCCACGTAGTGGGCCCAGCCGCCGCCGTTGACGCCCTGGCACCCCGTCAGGAGGAGCAGCGACAGGAACGAGCGGTAGATGGTGTCGGAGTGGAACCAGTGGTTGGTGCCCGCCCCCATCACGATCATGCAGCGGCCCCGGGTCCGCTCCGCGGTACGCGCGAACTCCCGCGCCACGCGCACCGCGGCCCGGGCGGGCACCGACGTGATGGCCTCCTGCCAGGCCGGTGTGCAGGGAAGGGCCGGGTCCTCGTAGGAGAGCGGCCACTGCCCCGGCAGGCCGGCCCGCCCCACCCCGTACTGCGCCAGCAACAGGTCGAAGACCGTGGTCACCAGGCGCCCGCCCACCTCGCGCACCGGCACCGAGCGCCGCACCACCGCCCCCGCCTCGTCGAAACGCGGCAGCACCACCGGGGCGGTCGGGCCACCGGAATTCCGGTGGAGGCTCAACTGCGGAACGATGTCCCCCAGGCCCAGGTTCCAGCGCCCCGCGCCGCCCTCGGCCCAGCGGTCGCCGAGCGTGCCGCGCGGTACGACGGGGGCGCCGGTGACCGTGTCGACGAGCACGGGCATCCACCGGCGGGCCTCCGCGGCGGCGCCGGTGGCCAGTCCCGCGTCCTCCGCGGTGAGGAAACGGCCCGGCACGCGGGCACCGTCCGGCTGCCCGGGGCCTTCGTACGGCTCCAGCCCGACGAGGAACGGCAGGTCCGTGAACCGCTTCACATAGTCGGTGAAATACGGCACCTCGCGGTCGACGAAGCACTCCCGCAGGATCACGTGGCCCATCGCCATCGCCAGCGCCCCGTCCGTGCCCGGATGCGGGTGCAGCCACTCGTCGGCGAACTTCGTCGCGTCCGCGTAGTCGGGCGAGACCACCACGACCTTCTGGCCGCGGTAGCGGGCCTCGGCCATCCAGTGGGCGTCCGGGGTCCGGGTCACCGGCACGTTCGAGCCCCACAGCATCAGGTACGCCGCGTCCCACCAGTCGCCCGACTCCGGCACGTCGGTCTGGTCGCCGAAGACCTGCGGCGAGGCGATCGGCAGGTCCGCGTACCAGTCGTAGAACGACAGCATCGGCGCGCCGATCAGCGACATGAACCGGGCGCCGACCGCGTGCGAGGCCATCGACATCGCCGGGATGGGGGAGAAGCCGGCGATCCGGTCCGGGCCGTGCTCCCGCAGGGTGTGCACATGGGCCGCGGCCGCGATCTCCAGTGCCTCGTCCCAGCCGACGCGCACCAGGCCGCCCTTGCCGCGCGCCGTCTGGTAGCGCCGGCGCTTCTCCTCGTCACCGGTGACCTCGGCCCAGGCCGCCACCGGGTCCCCCAGCCGGTCCCGCGCCTCGCGGTACATCTCCACCAGCACGCCGCGCGCGTACGGATACCGCACCCGGGTGGGCGAGTAGGTGTACCAGGAAAAGGCGGCGCCGCGCGGGCAGCCCCGGGGTTCGTACTCCGGGCGGTCGGGGCCCGTCGACGGGTAATCGGTCGCCTGTGTCTCCCAGGTGATCAGACCGTCCTTGACGTAAACCTGCCACGAGCACGACCCCGTGCAATTCACCCCGTGGGTGGAACGCACCACCTTGTCGTGGGCCCACCGCTCCCGGTACGGGGCGTCGTTGACGCCCTGGTCCACCCGGAAAACAGCCCGCCCGTCCGCCGTCACCGGCGCGCGGCGCAGCAGTCGTCCGGCCGCGAGCAGCCGTTCGGCCGCATCCGCCGCGACACGCTCCGCCTTCGTTTTGCCACGCCACATACGAGCGGCTCCTCTTCGGGCCACGGTGGCGCTTCGCATCGCCACGCCTCACGACGAACGCACTCCAGATTCCTCTTGCCGCGGGCCGATACGGGGACGCTTTTTCGCCAGTTGGGCAGCTTTGGACTACATTTTTGCCGCGCTTTGCCGTCGTTACTCAGAGGTCACCCGGACGGCACGTTGTGGTCGGCAGGTGCCGGTGTCCGGCGGGTCGTCGACACCCGTATGCCCCGAATCATCATGGTTCCGGCCTTGGGTCCCCAGGGGTGGGTGCCGGACGACAGCCTCTTCCTTGAATGGCAGACCTTCCTTAATCTGTCTCCCCGACGCGGGGCCGGCGCGATGCGGAGGGGAAATGGAAAACCTGGAGAACAAAGTTGCCGTCGTTACCGGTGCGGCGAGTGGTATCGGAAAAGGAATGGCGGAGACGTTCGCCGGCGCGGGAATGCGCGTGGTGCTGAGCGACGTGGAGGAGGCCGCGCTCCGCGCCACGGCGGCCGGGCTGCGCGACGCGGGCGCCGACGTGCACGCCGTGGTGACCGATGTGTCCTCGGCCGGGGAGGTCGCCGCGCTCGCCGAGTCCGCGCTCGGGACCTACGGCGCCGTGCACGTACTGTGCAACAACGCGGGCGTTTACACCGGCAGCCGACCGAGTTGGGAGAGCACGCTCGACGACTGGGAATGGATCCTCGGCGTGAATCTGATGGGGGTCGTGCACGGAATCCGCACCTTCCTGCCCGTCATGATCGAACAGAACGAGGACGCCCATATCGTCAACACCGCCTCGCTGGCCGGACTGCTGACCGGCGGATCGCTGTACGGCGCGACGAAGACGGCCGTGGTCGCCCTGTCGGAAACGGTCCACCTCGAACTCGTCCGGGACGGTCTCAAGCCGCGGATATCCGTGCTGTGCCCCGGCCTCGTCGACACGAACATCTACCATTCCCAGCGCAACCGGCCGGCCCGTCTCTCCGACGCGGGTCCGGTTCCGGGCGACTGGTCCGTCGAGGCCGCCAAGAAGGCATTCAAAACCGGTCTCAGCCCCCGGGCCGTCGGCGAGCGGGTGGTGGAGGCGATGCGCGAACAGCGTTTCTACATTCTGACGCATCCCGAATACGGGAAACACATCGAGCACCGGATGACGCAGCTCCTCAACGGCGACAATCCCACCCTGCTGCCCATGCCGGGGCAGTGATCCGAGGGTGTGACGGACCGTGACCGGAACCGGACCCGGAGTCGGGTAATGCGGGGCCGGGGTGCGGCGGTTATGCGTGCCACGATATTTTTGTCGCCGCTCTGCCGCTCACCGCGTCAGCTTCCGGGTACCCGTCCCCGGCGGCTGCCGGCGATGCGTCTACCCTGCGATCGGATGAGTATTCCGTATGTGTGCGGTGTATTGCGCTCCGTGACGCCGCCGGCACCGATTACCGGAGTCCGGGGCCCCAGTTGGGAAGAAACAGGTGCTCGGTGCGCGAAGGGGTGATTACGGGATACGGGGACGGGAAAGCTGCCCGACTGTACGTCTTATCGCCGAACGGGAAACAGGTGAGCCCGATGAGCAGCACCACGGCAGCGCGGAACGTCACCGCGCCGGCGCCACTGGTGGTGACCCTGGAGAGCTGCCCCCAGGCGGCGGCCACCGCACGTGATGTGACCGCCGGTCATCTACGGAGCCTGGGGCCCCCGGTCGATCCGGACACCCGCGACGCGGTGGTACTGATCGTCTCCGAACTCGTCACCAACGCCGTACGGCACGCCGAGGGCCGCGTCTGCACGCTGCGCCTGGCGGCGGACGCCCGCTCGGTCACGGTGTCCGTGGCCGATTCCAGCCCCCGCGTACCGCACGAGCGGGACCCGGACGTGCGCGGCGAGGGCGGCGGCTTCGGCTGGCCGATGGTCCGCCGCCTCGCGGCGTCCACCTCCGTGCGGCCCACGCCCCGCGGCAAGACCGTCGAAGCCGTCGTGGCACGGGTGCCCGGCCCGTCAGGACGGCCGTGACGCCAGGCGGATGGCCAGGGCCAGCGTGTCGTCGGAGTGCAGGATGACGGTGTGCATGTCGGCGGCGATCGCCCCGGGCACGTCCGCTATGGGCCGGTGCCGGTGGCGCCGGGCGCTCTCCGCCAGGCGCTGTTCGCCCTCCCTGGGATCCCGGCGGCTCTCGGTGAGGCCGTCGGTGTAGAGGACCAGCAGGTCGCCCTCCGCCAGTCCGGCCCGCAGGAGCCGGTCGCTGCCGGGCAGCGGGTAGCCCACGCCGCGGCCGCGGACCTCCAGATACTCGTGACGACCCGACGCGCGGACCACCAGGGCCGGCGGGTGGCTGCCGTTGGCCAGCTGCACCTCGCCGGTGCGCGGGTCGATCCTGACCAGCAGGACCGTCGCCATCAGCTCCGGATCGAAGGGCGAGAGGATCTCGTCCGTGCGCGCCACGATGGACGTCAGCGGGTGGCCTTCGAGGGCCAGGGTGCGTACGGCGTGCGTGACGTTCAGGGCGCTGCGGGTACTGCGTACCCCGTGGCCGAGCGCGTCGACGACGGTGATGTGCACCGTACCGTCCGGCAGGACGAACCAGTCGTAGAAATCTCCGCCGGTGGGGGCGTCGGTGCCGGCCGGAGCGTAGTGGACGGCCAGTTCGAGCCCGTCCACCAAGAGCGGCGGAGGCCGCAGCGCGTCCTCCAGTTCGCGCAGGATGTGCCCGTGCGCCGTGCGCAGCTGCTCGTCGCGCTCCTCCAGCTGGACGTACAGGGCCAGGACCCCGCTGTTGGTCTCGGCGAGTTCGTGTGTCAGCCGGCGCTGGTCGGCGGTGAGCGCGTCGACGCGGGCCAGTGCCGCGCGCAGCTCCTCCTCCAGCAGCTCCGTCTCGGCACCGGAGGCCGGCGAGCCGCCGAGCCCTCCCGAGCAGCCGTCCGGACCTGCTCCGTCCGCGGCGTACTCCGGTCCCGGCAGCGGCACGTGCCAGGTCGTGCCCCCGTCACCCGACCGCTGGGCCGGCAGCGGCACGGCCTCGTCGGGAGCGGGGACGGGGGAGCGGAGGGTGACGGCCAGCGACAGTGCGGAGGAACGGTCTCCCGCGTCGGCCTGGGCCGGCCGGGAGGACGGCTCCAGGGCCGCTTCCAGGGTGACGCCCTGGCCGGCCCGGAACGCCGCGCCGGCCAGCGCGCTGACCGACAGCACGAGCCGGGCCCGGGTCTCGGCGGGCAGGGAGTGCGACGTACCGAGCAGGCGCACGGCGCGGCGCAGCGCCTGCGGGGAGTGGAAGACGTGAGGTGTCACGGAAGTCTCTGGTGGAGGTTGGCGGTCAGTACGGTCGCGTCGTCCCGGGCGTGGCGGTGGCCGTGGACGAGGGCGGTGGCCAGCAGCGGTGCGGGCAGCCGCAGCAGGAACGGGGCCGGGTCGCGGGCCCACCGGTGGTCTATGCCGTCGGTGTGCAGCACGGCGGTGGCGCCGGGCTCCCACGGGAGCTCGCGGGTGCGCGGCGGCGGCATCTCCAGCCCGGCGACGCCGGGCTGGCCGGTCAGCCGGTGGCCGGTTTCCTGGTGGGTGACGGCCAGGAAGCGCACATTGCCGATGCCGCAGTACTGCGCGCGCCCGGAGTCCAGACGCAGCAGCCCGACCGCCGCGCCGCGGCTGCGCCGCAGGGCACGGTGCACCCGGACGAGCAACGCGGGCAGCGGCTCGTCCGGCACCTTGGCGAACGCGCGCAGTGCGATCTGGGCGGCCTCCGAGGCAGGTGGCCCGTGCCCGAGCCCGTCGACGACGATCGCGGTGAGCCCGCCATCGCCGGTCTCGGCCATGGCGCAGGCGTCCCCGCTGACCTCCTCGCCCTCGATGGGCAGGCAGACGCTGCCGACCGCCCGGCGGGCCGTCTCCGCGTCCGCGGGCGCCGTGAGCCGCGCGCAGGCCAGGGTCCCTTCGGGCTCCTGGGTACGGATGGCGAACGTGGTCGCTATCCGGCTGACCCCGCCCAGACCGGCGCCGAGGGTCTCGGTCGTCGTATAGCCGTCGGCCAGGCACCGCTGGAGCTCGGCCATCCCCGGCCCGCGGTCCACGGCGAGGATCTCCACGCCGGTGCCCAGCGGCACCTTCTGGAGGAACAGCGCCCCGTCGGTCGCGTGCTTGGCCAGGTTGCTGCCCAGCTCCGAGGCGACGACCGCGGCCCGGTCGGGCAGCGCGCCCGTCAGCCCGCACCGCCGGGCCAGCGCCCTGGCCGCCTCGGCGGCCAGGTGCACCGCGCTGTAGTGGTCGATACGGATGTACGCGGTCGGCGGGACGGTGGGCAGAGCGGTCAACGGTCGGCCCATCGCGTGGCGGTCACGGTCGTACCGCCGCCCTTGCCGGTACGGATCTCGAACTCGTCCATCAGGCGCTGCGCACCCCCCAGCCCGTGACCGAGCCCGGCACCCGTGGTGTAGCCGTCGGCGAGCGCCGCGTCCACGTCGGCGATGCCGGGGCCGCTGTCGCTCACCGTCAGCCGCAGGCCCACCGAGCCGGGCCGGGTCGGGTACTCGATCGCGACGGTGCCGCCCCCGCCGTGCACGTAGGCGTTACGGGCCAGCTCGCTGGCGGCCGTGACCACCCGGGTCTGGTCCACGATGCTGAAGCCCACCCGCAGGGTGGCGGCGCGCACGGCGTGCCGGATGGCCATCAGGTCCGGCTCGCTGCGCACGGTGAGCACCGTGGCACCGGCCGGGTCGCCGCCGCGGCCATGGCCCTCGCCGCCGTTGAGCACCGCGGTACCGGCGGTGCCCGTACCGCGGACTTCACCGGCGTCCGTCATGCAATACCTCTCCGGAGGATCGGGGGCTGCGGTGCCAGCCCAGCGCGACCATGCCGTGTTCCGCGTTCAGCGCGGTCTCCACGCCGGTCAGGCTCAGCCCCAGCTCGGCCAGGGTCAGCGCGACCGGCGGGCGCATCCCGGCGACGATCACCCGGGCCCCCAGCAGCCTCGCCATGGTGGTCAGTTCCATCAGGGTGCGGGCCACGAAGGAATCGATGATCTCCAGGCGGGAGATGTCGATGAGCACACCCCGTGCCCGGTCGGTGGTGATGCGGGTGGTCAGCTCCTCGGTGAACGCCACCACCGTGGCGTCGTCCAGCTCGTTGAGCAGCCCCGTGACCAGGACGTCGCCGAGGCGCAGGATGGGGATGCCGACCGGGCCCGCGCCGCTCACCGGTTCTCCTCGGCCGCGGCCGTGGCGGGCCGGGCGGCGCTGTCCTTGGTGATCTCGACGGCGGCCGCCAGCGCGTCGGCGAGGGTGGCGCGGGTCAGGATGGTGGACAGGTCGATGCCCAGCTGGGCGATGGTCTGCGCGATCGACGGGCGGATGCCGCTGATCACACAGTCGGCGCCCATCAGCCGTACCGCGTTCACGGTCTGCATCAGGTGCTGGGCGACGGCGGTGTCCACCGTGGGCACACCGGTGATGTCGACGATGGCCACCAGCGCCTCGTGCTCCTGGATGGCCTCCAGCAGGTTCTCCATCACCACCTGCGTACGGGTGGTGTCGAGGGTGCCGATCAGGGGGACGGCCAGCACCTGGCGCCACAGCCGTACCACCGGCGTGGACACTTCCAGCAGCTGCCGGCTCTGCCTGCGGATGATCTCCTCGCGGCCCTCGACGTACGTCTCGAAGGACAGGGCGCCGGCGCTGTCCAGCAGCCGGTTGATCAGTACCGCGGCGGTGAACAGTTCCTCGGTGTCCCGCGTCTGCCGCTGTACGGCCTCCAGCAGGGCTTCCTTGAGCGCCAGTACGGCCAGCGAGGTGATCGTCGGCTTCGCGCCCGCGCGGGCCCGGCGCATCGACAGCTCGGTGACCGCAGCGTGCAGCTCCTGGTACGTGGCCACCAGCCGGTTCACCGGCACGGTGCTCTCCAGCGCCTGCGCGAGGGCGCCGAGCAAACTGTCGGCCTCTTCGCGCAGTTCGCTCTCGCTCACGCCGTTGCCCAGCTCTTCCTGGGCCAGCTGGAGCTGTACCCAGCGGTCGGCGACGGTGTCGGCCTCCGCGCGGAGCGCGTCGGTGACACGCTCACGTGCCGCAGCCTCGATGGAACTCAACCCGCGGTCCTTTCCTGTTGGTTGACGCGCGTCAGCGCGTAGGGCGTGTCGCCGGCGCGGTGCGTACCCAACCACACGCGATCTTCGATTACCGTCCGGCAAATGCTACCGAGCCCCGCCGGAGGCAGGAAGACAGGTCCGTCCCTGCGCCGCCGGCGTGACGGCGGCCACGCCCGGTCACCGGTTCCTTACCGGTCCCTCCCAACGAAACCTTCCCGCGGACAAGAGGTGAACACCCGAGTACCGGGAATGCGCCTTCGCACACCTGCGCAAGGGGAATCCGGAGCGTGAGAAAGATCTCGATCCGGTGGTTTGCGCGAGGCGTCCGACGTGCGCGGGGCCGGAAACGGGCGGCCCGTGCTCGTCCGCCGGCCGCGGTGGGCCGCTTCCCACACGTCGAGGGTTTCGGCGGCCTCCTTGGCCAGCTCGGCCCCTGCTCGCGGCCCAGGAGCTCGGCGAGGGTGGTGGAAGGGATGCGGCCGAAGCCGGAGTTGTCGTACATGATCTCCTTCTACCGGGGCCGGTCGAACCCTGCCAAGCCTCTCCGGCCGGCGCCCCGGACCGTACTGCCGGACCGTACTGAGGGAGATGACCGCCATGCGACTGCGCTGCGCCGTGCTCGACGACTTCCAGGACGTCGCCACCACCATCGCCGACTGGAGCCCCGTCCAGGACCGGGTGGAGGTCACCGGCTTCACCGGGCACTTCGCCACCGAGGACGAACTGGCCGAAGCGCTGGCTCCCTTCGACATCGTGGTCACGCTGCGCGAGCGGGTGCCGTTCCCGGCCGCGCTGTTCGCCCGGCTGCCCCGGCTCAAGCTGCTCGTCGCCTCCGGCATGCGCAATTCCGTGATCGACCACGCTGCGGCAGCCGCACACGGCGTGACCGTATGCGGAACGGCCAGCTCCCCGACCCCGCCCGTCGAGCTGACCTGGGCGCTCCTGCTCGGCCTCGCCCGCGGCGTGGTGCACGAGAGCAACGCGCTGCGCGCCGGCGGCCCGTGGCAGTCCACGGTCGGCGCCGACCTCCACGGCCGGCGCCTCGGCCTGCTCGGCCTGGGCAAGATCGGCAGCCGGGTGGCCCGGATCGGTGCGGCGTTCGGCATGGACGTGGTGGCCTGGAGCCGGAACCTCACCAAGGAGCGGACCGACGAGGCCGGCGCGCGGCTCGCCGCGAGCAAAGAGGAACTGCTGCGGAGCAGCGACTTCGTCTCGATACACCTGGCGCTCGGCGACCGCACCCGCGGCCTGCTCGGCGCCCCCGAACTCGCCCTGCTCAAGCCGACCGCGTACCTGGTGAACACCTCCAGGGCAGCCATCGTCGACCAGGAGGCGCTGCTCGCCGCGCTGCACGAGGGCCGGATCGCCGGCGCCGGCGTCGACGTCTTCGACATCGAGCCGCTGCCCGCCGGCCACCCGATGCGCACCGCACCCCGCCTCCTGGCCACACCCCACCTCGGCTACGTCTCCGAGGACAACTACCGCACCTACTACGGCCAGGCCGTCGAAAACATCGAGGCCTACCTCAAGGGCCAGCCGGTACGCCGCCTCGGCTGACCCCGTACGCGCCCCGGATACCGTGAACACGCCCGCGCGAGCAGCGCGTCCACGGCCTGGAGCACCGCGTCCGCCCTCTCCTCGTGCAGCCACCCGTGCCCCGCGTCGCCGAGGACCCGCTGCTCGCCGCGCGGCGGAACTCGTCGCGCAGCGGCCCCGGCCAGGCGGCGAAGTGCCGGAGCAGCCGGGCGCGGGCCTGTTCCAGCTGTTCCGGCGTGGGCTCGGCCGACTCCTGGCCCGCCATCTGCTCCAGCATCTCGTCGAGCCTCTCCCGTGCGCGCCGGGAAGCGCGGACCACCAGGTCCTCGTGAAAGGGGTCGAGCAGGAGCAGGCCGGACACCTCGTCGGGGAAGAGTCTGGTGTAGTGGCGCGCGTAAGCGCCGCCCAGGGAATGGCCTACCAGCAGGTACGGGCCGGGAGTGCCGGTGGCGTGGAGCAGTTCACGCAGTTCGCCGGTGACGCCGGCCGGCCCGCTGTTCCGGAGTGAGTGCCGACCAGTGCAGGAGGGCCGAGACGGCGAGTGCCAGGGTGAGGTTGAAGGCCAGGGCGGCGGTCAGGGCGTGGCCGTATGCGGCGGTGTCGTGGTGGGGGGCGTCGCCCAGTGTGCCGTAGAAGATGACGCCGACGGCGGCGACGCCGACCGAGCCGCCCACTTGCTGCCCGGTGGACAGCACGCCGGAGGCCATGCCGATCTCGGCGGGGCGTACGCGCGAGAGCACGGCGTTGAGCAGCGGCGTGACCAGCATGCCGGTGCCCGCGCCGATCACCAGCAGCGGTACGACGAGAGTCCAGGCCGTCAGCGCCGCTCCCGCGTGGACGACGGCAGCGATGGCGGCGGCGTGGCCCAGGGCGAGGGTCAGCGCCCCGGCCTGCAGCAGCCGGCGCCCGTGGTGGGCCATGCGCCCGGCGGCGATGCTGCCCGCGAAGAAGGCGGCGGCGAACGGCAGGTAGGACATCCCCGCCGTGAGCGTGCTCAGGCCGAGGCCGTCTTGCAGGGTGACGGACAGGACCAGGAAGAAGGAGTTGATGCCGAAGTACGCGAGGAGGACCAGCAGCATGCCGACGGCGAAGGCGCGCTCCCGCAGCAGGCCCAGCCGTATCAGGGGCGAGCCGCCGCGCGCCTCGACGCGGCGTTCCACGAGCGCGAACCCGGCGAGGGCGAGCGCCCCCGCGGCCAGGCCGGCCCAGGCCCACACCGGCCAGCCGGCTTCGCGGCCCGTGATCAGCGGCACGACGAGGAGAAAGAGCGCGGGTGTCAGGACGGCCGTGCCCGCCAGGTCGAGGCGGCGGCCCTCCGGAGCCCGTGTCTCGGGGACGAAGGCGGCGGCGAGTGCCAGCGTGAGCAGGCCGACGGGGACGTTCACCCAGAAGACCGGGCGCCATGACGTGCCGAAGAGGTCGGCGGAGACGAGGACGCCGCCGAGCAGCTGACCGGCGACCCCCGCCGTACCGATGACCGCACCGAGCACCCCGAACGCGCGGGCCCGCTGTTCCCGTGGCAGCAGTACCTGGATCGTCGAGAAGACCTGCGGGAACATCACGGTGGCCCCGAGCCCCTGCACCAGCCGCGCCCCGATCAGCGCGCCGGGGCCTGGCGCGGCGGCGCAGCCCGCCGACGCGAGCGTGAAGAGCGCCATGCCGGTCAGGAAGCACCGCTTGCGCCCGTACAGGTCGCCGAGGCGGGCGCCGGTGATCAGGGCGACGGCGTAGGTGAGCTGGTAGCCGGCGAGGACGAGTTGGACGTCCGCGTCCGAGGCGGCGAGGTCCTGCTGGATGGCGGGCGCGGCCACGAGCACGATGAAGGTGTCCAGGACGGCCATGAAGACGCCGATGAGGACGACGGACAGGGCGCGCCAGGGCGAGGGCCCGCGCGGAGCGGTACCGCGGGTGCCGGTGCTGCTCGAAGCGTTGCGGGGGGATGGTGGGGGAACGGCCGTCGGCTTGGTGTGCGTCATGCTCCGAGCCTGGTCGGGGCGGCGACGGGCATACAGAGGCTGCTTATGCTGGTGGTCGCGGTACCCCCTTGGCGCGGCGCGTACGGGGAACGGGCGGACGAACGGGCGGACGAACGGGAATGGGCGGTCGGGTGGGAGCGCGCGGGCAGGGCGCCGCACAGGACGGGCGGGCCGCGGGAGACGGCAGGGAACGCCGCCGGGTGCTGGCCGAGTTCCTCCGTTCCCGCAGGGAACGGATCACGCCCGCCGACGCCGGCCTCCCGGCAGGACCCCGCCGCCGTACGCCCGGCCTGCGCCGCGAGGAGGTCGCGACCCTCTCCGGGGTCAGCGTCACGTGGTACACATGGATGGAACAGGCCAGGGACATCACCGTCAGCGGCCAGGTGCTGCACAGCCTGGCCCGGGTGCTGTGCCTCTCACCGGCCGAGGCCCGGCACCTGTTCGCGCTGGCGGGGCAGCCGCTGCCGGAACCGGTGGCCGGGCGCGCCGGGAGCCGGCCGTTGCAGCGGCTGGTGGACGCGCTCGACCCGCACCCGTCCTACGTGGTCGCGCCCAACTGGGACCTGCTGGCGTGGAACCGTGCCGAGGCGGGCCTCATCGGCGACCCGGACGGCTGGGCGGACCCCGGGCGCAACCTGCTGCGGCTCGTCTTCACCGACCTCGGGACCCGCTCGCTGCTGGCCGACTGGCCCGACCAGGCCCGTACGCTCCTGGAGCAGTACCGCGCGGTCGCCGACCGGCACACCGGCGACCCGGCGTTCGAGCGGCTGACCGCCGAACTGCGCGGCCGCAGCGAGGAGTTCCGTACGTGGTGGGACACCCACGACGTCGCCGAGTTCCGGCCCACCCGCAGGATCTTCGACCATCCGCGCCTGGGCCGGCTCACTTTCGACTACGTGAAGCTCACCCCGGTCGACACCCCCGGCGTCACGCTGGTCTCCTGCCTGCCGTCCGACGCCGGCACGGCCGGGAAGCTGCCGGAACTGAGTGCGGAAGCGCATCCGCGCGAGGCGTAGTCATCCGTCTCACGGCGTCTGTGCGTCCGTGCCCTCGGAGGCCCACCGGGTGCCGATGCGGGACCATTCGGGGGTGTCGGCCGTGGGGGAGGCGACGACGTAGCGCTCGAAGTTGCCGATCGCCGAGACGCCGTGCACCGCTTCGACGGTGTTGGCCGCCAGGTGGCAGAGCAGGCCGCGGTCCACCGGTTTGAGGCCCAGGCGGTTGAGGTGGACGTAGAGATAGTTCACCACCAGCCGGAAGGACGCGAACCAGTGGTCGTCGCGGAGGAAGTCCGCGTGGCCGTGGTCGGTCTGCAGGAGGCGGTGGAAGTCGCTGAGCTGCCGGGTGGGCAGGCGCGGTGCGCGGCCGGCGCCGCTCAGCGTCAGCTCGCCGGACTCCAGCAGCGGAAGCGCGGTGCGCTGGCAGCGGCGTACGGCCCCGGCCCAGTCGCGGACGAACGGCAGCTCGTCCCCGCGGTCACCGGACAGTACGGACTCCACCGCGCGCAGGCGGCCGGCCAGCGCGTCGGCCTGCCGCCGGTGGCGCTCGTCGAAGGCCGCCCGGTACCCGTCCGGGTCGTGGGTACGGGACAGGAACGCGTCGGCATGGGAGCGCAGGGACATGAAGCCGCGTTCGATGGCCGCGCCGTCCTCGTCGAAGGGGACGGCCGCGACCGACACGGTGGTCCACATCAGGTCCAGTGCCAGTACGGGCAGCGCCCCGCCGGAGCGGAGGTGGTCGTACATCGCGAACGCCAGGTCGTTGGTGTCGCTGAGGAAGCCGGCCAGCACCTCGCTGCCTTGCATCGACCCGAGCACCGGCAGCCGGTGGTCGTAGGGCTGTTCGAGGACGGTGTTGTCGGGCACCCAGGGGTGCCGTGGCCCCGTCTCCATCTCCAGTTCCGCCAGCCGCTCGTGCACCGGGGCCAGTGCGGCTTCGTCCAGCCGGGCCGTGGACGGGTGGTCGCGGAGGTAGGCGTCGAGTGCCGAGACGACCTGGGGCCGGACGTGGGAGGCCCAGGTCTCGTCCGGTGTGCGGAAGTTCAGGCGCAGGTGCGGGCCGCGGAGCCAGTGTCGGCCGAACCAGGCGCCGCTGACCGAAGCGCGTACCGCCTCGAACGCCGGGCGGACGGCGTCCAGGACGAGCGCGGGTTCGGTGTGCTCGTCGTGGTGGTGGACGTGGATGCTGTGCCACGGTGCGGGCGGCTGGTTCACGGGGCGCTCAGCGCCTCGGGCAGCTCGGCGAGGACCCGGCCGACCAGGAAGCGCACCTGGCTCTCCTGCCAGAGGGTCAGCCCGAGCCGGTTGTTGACCAGGTGGCCGCAGCGCAGCAGTACGAGGCTGGTGGCCGGGTGGGCGGTGGCGGCCAGTTCGAGCGGGCCGGCCAGCGGGGAGGCGGGCCACTCGTTGGCGAAGGCGCCCGCGTCCTCCAGGGCGTGCAGCTCGTGCCGGAGCCGGCGCAGTGACGCCAGCCAGTACGCGCGGTGATCGGGACCCTCCGGCCGGGCCGCCAGGCGCCAGGTGCGCCGGGCCCGCTCCTGGAGCTGTGCGCGCTGTGCGCGGTAGCGCGGTTCGACGTCGGCGGATTCGGGGCCGCTGCCGAACGGCAGCGGCGGGCCGCCGTGCCGGGACCACCGGTCGCGCACCTCGTCGCAGAGCGCGAAGACGCCCACGACCAGGTCGAACGCCAGCATCGCGCGCTGTTCCACGGTCGCGCCGGTGTCGACGACGGACAGGGCCAGCCGACTGGACTCCTGGAAGTGCTGTTCCACGGCGGCGATGGCCGGGCCGTGGCCGAAGTCCGAGTGCTCCCGCTCGTAGGGCGGGAAGTCGAGCGTGTTGTTGGGCCGCACCTCTTCCTGCCGCCGGTCGTCAGGGCGGCCTTCCAGGCTTGCCAGGCCCTCGGAGACCTCGGCGAAGCGCGACCGGTCCACGACGTCGGGGGACGGTGTGCGCGTCAGGAACGAGCGGATCTGCTCGGTCACCAGCCGTTCGACTTCTGCGCGGTCCGCGGTGCGGGCGGGCAGCAGCCGCAGCCGGACGTGCGGCCCGCCTTCCCAGTACCGCAGGAAGAAGTGACGCTGCACCAGGCCGTCGGCGGTCAGCTTGGCGACCAGCGGCCGGACGCAGCCGGTCAGCAGCGCGTCCTGGTCGGTGTCGTAGAAGACGTGCGCGCTCACCCAGTCCGAGCCCTCTACGGTGCCGGGGTCCAGCCGGTCGCTACCGGTCAACATCTCGCCCTCCGTTGATCTCGACGGTCGCCGGTTCCGGAGCGCCGGTCCCGGCACCGGCCGGATCCGGCCCACCCCGATCCTCGTGCGGCGGTGCGGGCGGGGTCTTCACGGTGCGACCGAAGGGCGCACCGTAGTTTCGGGGCGCGCCGACCGCAGGTCACGGTGCCGTACGCCGTACGCACTCCTCGACGACCGAGCGCAGGTCGCCCGTGCGGCGCAGGTGTTCCCGCTGGACGCGGGCCCCGTTGCCGCGGTCCATCAGGGTGTCCAGGCGCTCCTTGGCGAGCCCGAGGTCGCCGGAGTCCTCCAGCGCCTCGGTGACGTGGTCGAGCAGGGCGCGCACCACCGCTTCGGCGGGCGCGGGCGTCCAGGTGAGCGGGTGGACGAGGCGGCCGGACAGCCCGGAGCGGCCGGCGCGCCAGGACGCCAGCCGCAGCAGGCCGATCCCGGCGGGGTCCGGCGGTTCGCCGGCGCGCCACGCGCGGGCCGCCGTCTCCACCAGCCCGCGCGTCAGGGCGGCGAGCAGCACCGTGTCGTCGGGCTGGAGGCACACGTCGGCGACCCTGATCTCGACGGTCGGGTAGCGGCGCGACAGCCGGGCGTCGAAGTAGATCATGCCCTCGTCGAGCAGGGTCCCGGTCGCGAGCAGCGCCTGTACCTGCCGGTGGTACCCCGCCGCGCAGCCGAACGGTTCGACGGGTCCTGCCGAGGGCCAGCGGTTCCACACCCGGCTGCGGTAGCTGCTGTAGCAGCTGTCCTTGCCCTGCCAGAAGGGGGAGTTGGCGCTCAGCGCCAGCAGCGTCGCCAGCCACGGGCGTATCCGGTCGAGCACCGCCACGCCCTCGTCGTCCGACTCGACCGAGACGTGGATGTGGCAGCCGCAGGTGAGCTGCTCCTGCGCGGTCAGGCCGAACTCCTCCTGTAGCCGCTCGTAGCGCTCGTCCACGCTGAGGGACGGCGTGACGGGCAGCGGCGAGGTCGCCAGGGCCACCAGTTCCGTCCCGGCCACGCGCGCCCGGCGCGCCGCCTCGCCGCGCCAGCGGGCGACCTCGGCGGCCAGGTCCTCCATGAGCGTCGTGGGGCGGGTGGCGATCTCCAGCTGCTCGCGGTGCAGTTCCTTCTCCAAGGTGGAGTCGTCCGGGGCCATGGCCAGCACGGTCCCGGAGACGGCACGCGGCTCCCCTGAATGCGGATCCACCAGGAGAAGCTCTTCTTCCACACCCACGCTCCGCATACGACAGCCTCTCTCGACCGGCGACGGCCAGCAGGACGGCGTTCTCGGGCCTGCTGACATAGGAAACGCTCGCGCGGCACGGCACAAGGGGGCGGGCAGCCAGAGAGTGGCCTGATGGGGGCGGGGGAGCGCGGGTGGGGGAGAAGGGGTGAGGGCGGTCGCGGGACCGGCTGACGGTACGTCAGCGTGCGGTGCCCCCGCCGGCGCGGGGGCGGGCGGCCGGGGCACCGCGGCACCGTTCAAGCGCCCAGCGTCGCGCGTATGCGCTTCTTGTCGGGCTTGCCCACCGGGGTCAGCGGGATCTCCGTGACCAGGTGGAGGCCGGTGGGCGCGTACATCTCGCCCTTGTGCCGGGTGACGAACTCCCGGAGCCCGCCGAGGTCCGGCCCGCCACCCGGTGCGGGGACGACCGCGACGTGCACCTCTTCGGAGGCGTCCGGACGGCGCACGCCGAACGCCGCGCAGTGGGCGACGGCCGGGTGGGTGAGCAGCAGCTCCTCCAGCTCGCTGGTGTAGACGTGACCGCCCACCACGATGATCATGTCCTTGAGCCGGTCGACGATGTAGAGGTAGCCCTCGGTGTCGAGGTAGCCCATGTCCCCGGTGTGCACCCAGCCGTCGCGCAGCACCTCGGCGGTGAGTTCGGGCTGCTTCCAGTAGCCGGACATGGCCTGCCCCGAGCGCACCCGGATCTCGCCGACCGTCCCGGCGGGCGCGGGGGCGCCGTGCTCGTCGAGGATGGCGACCTCTACGCCGGGGATCACGCGGCCGACCGTGGCCTGTCCTTCCCCCGGCAGGTTCTCGTGCTCGTCCGGGCCGATGACGGTGACGTGCCCCGCCTCGGACTGGCCGTACCCGCCGAACAGGACCGCTCCGAAGGTGTCGTACGCCTGCCGCAGCCGCGTCGGCGAGGCGGCGCACCCGCCGTACGAGATCCGGCGGACGCTGCTCAGGTCGGTGGCGGCGAGCGCGGGGTGGTCGAGCAGGCGGTAGATCAGCGGCGGCAGCAGCCACAGGTGGGTGATCCGCTCGCGTTCGACGGCGGCCAGTACCTCGCCGGGGTCGAAGGACTGCTGGAGCACCACGGAGCCGCCGGCCAGCAGCGTGGCGTCGGCGATGTTGCCCGCCACGTGCGCCAGGGTGGTGCAGGCCAGGAAGCGGGGCGGTTCGCCGGCGCCGACGGATCCGAACGCCAGCATGTCCTGGTAGGGGCCGTGGGCCATCCGCACGCCCTTGGGGACGCCGGTGGTCCCGCCGGTGTGGCGGATGCACCAGTCGTCCTCGGGGCGTGCCGCGCCCCGCACGGGGAGCGGTTCGTGCCGGGCGGCGCGCGCCAGCAGGTCCTGGCCGTGCGGGCCGGGTCCGAGGGAGAGAACGTACGGCGGCCGCGCGTGGGCCAGCAGGCTTTCGGCGGCGTCCGGCAGCCCGGGGTCGACGAGCAGCAGTTCGGTGTCGACGCTGTGCGCGATGTGCGCGAGCGTTTCGGGGGCCATGCCCTGGTAGAGGAAGACGGCCCGGGCGCCGAGCAGGTTGGCGGCGTACCGTGCGGTGAGGACCTCGGGCCGGTTTCCCGAGAGCAGGGACACGGTGCTGCCGCGCCCGATTCCCCAGCCTGCCAGTTCTCTCGCGATGCGGTGGACGCCGTCCCGGAATTCCCCCGCGGTGACCTGGCGGCCGTCCGCCGTGGTGATCACGGGGCGGTCGGGATCGGCCGACAGGACGTCGAGGACGGATTCGACATAGGTGCGGAATTCGCTCGAAGGGTAATTCACCTCGACGGCAGTTGTCTGAGCGGTCATGAAGTATGTCTCCCTACTGATGTAGGCGATTACTACTTCTCGGCAAGCTAACAACTGGTTTCAGTATGAAGGTGTATTTTCGATGAACACCGTGTGATGTCTGAAAATCGGCTGGCGCGCCCCCGGAGGGCGGGTCTTTTGCCGGACCCTCCGGCGGGGCCCGGCGGGCCGGCGGGTCAGAGCCGGTCGAGCACCTGCTTGAACCTGGCCACCTCCGCCGACTGGCTCGTGACGATGGAGTCGGCGAGCCGCTTCGCGTCCGCGTTGCGGCCCTGCTTCAGCTCCTTTTCGGCCATCTCGATCGCGCCCTCGTGATGCTTGATCATCATTTCGCCGAATTTCTTGTCGAAGGCACGGCCCCGCGCGGACCTCAGGCCGGCCATGTCCTCGTCGGACATCATGCCCGCCATGCCCGGGCTGCCGGGTCCGGCCATACCCGGGTCCATGCCGTGCCGGCTGTGTTCGGGCGAGACGGAAGGCTGCTCACCCTCGTCGGCCCGGGGGGATTCCGGTTTGTGCCAGGACGAGAGCCAGGAGCGCATGGTGGCGATCTCCGATTTCTGGGCCTGCACGATGGCGGCGGCCAGTTGCTTCACCTCCGTGTCCGAGGCGCGTTCGGCGGCGGGCTCCGACATTTCCACGGCCTGCCGGTGGTGCGGAATCATCCGCTGCGCGAACGTCACGTCCGCTTCGCCGAAGGTGCCGTCCGCCGGTGATTGCGAACCGTCCCGGGACGCCACGGCGGAACCACCGCTTCCCGTGCCCGCCTCCTTTTCCTGCTTTCCGTCGCCATGGCCGCAGGCGGCAAGCGCCAGCGCTCCGGCGGCGACGGCTCCGGCCAGTGCGATACGGCGGCGCAAGGGTCGTACGGCAGCATGCATGATTCGCCCACCTCGGTCTCCCTGCACTACGGGCTTTACGCCCGGGTGCGTTTCGGTCTACGTCCGCACTACCGACGCCGGTACGCCTTTCGGAGCGCATCGCGGGGAATTCGGCCGCGAATTGATGAGGCGTCCGGTCATCCGGTTGACCGGCCGGGGCAAGGGGCGGGCGGCCGGGCGCCGCCCGCCCCTTCGGACCGGTGCGCCGGTCAGGCGGTGACCGGCTGTGCCGCGGGCGCGGCCGGTGCCAGGTGGCCGTACCGGCGCAGCGCGTACAGCGACGCCGCGCAGGCCAGGCCCAAGGCGCTCAGCACGAGCCACGGCAGGGCCGGCACCCCCGCCGTCCGCGCGGCGTCGAGTGCCGCGCCGGTCAGCAGGTTTCCCAGCGTGATGCCGATGCCGCAGACGGTGTTGTAGAGGCCGTAGTGCGTGGCGACGAGCCGGTCCCCGGACAGCCGCACGATGGTGTCCATCTCGTACGGGTAGGCGATCATGGTGCCGAGCGCCAGGAGGAAGGCGGCCAGCGCGGGCGGCACGGTGGCCACCGCCCACCGCCAGGGGCCGCCGTCCGCCACCGGCAGCGCGGTCGCGGCCAGCAGCGGCACGAAGGCGGCGGCCATGACCAGCAGTCCCAGCACGAGCGCCCGCGCCGGGTCCTTCCGGCGCGCACACCAGGCCGTCACCCTGGTCTGCCCCAGGATCGTGCTCAGCCCGGAGACCGCGAAGAGCAGCGCGACGGCCACCGTGCCGGACTCCCCCGCGCCGGCCACCCGCCGGACCTCCAGCGGCAGCGCCAGGTAGACCTGGAAGGAGAGCACATACGAGCCGATCATGGCCGCGGAGAAGAGCAGGAACGGCCGGTTGGCGAGCACGCCCCGCCACTGGGCCAGCACGTTCCCGCGCCGCCCCGACTCGCCGCGGCGCGCCGGGAGCGACCGGATCTGCACGGCGCTCAGCAGCGCGAAGACCGCGGCCGCCACGAGACAGGTGATACGGAAGTCCACGCCGGTCAGCACCATGCCCACCAGCGGGCCGAGCAGGATGCCCGCCTGGTAGAAGACGTTGAACAGGGCGAACGCCTCGACCCTGCGCTCGCCCGCGTCCGCGGCCAGATAGGCCCGTACGGCGGGGTTGAACAGCGCGCCGGCGAAGCCCGTCGCGGCGGAGGCGGCGAGCAGCGCGGGGAGCGAGTCGACCAGGGCCAGGGTCGCGAAGCCCAGCGTGCGCAGGACGCACCCGGCGACGATCATCGGTTTGTACCCGAGGCGGTCGGCCAGCGTGCCGCCGATCAGGAACATGCCCTGCTGGCTGAAGTTCCGTACGCCCATGACGAGTCCGACGACCCAGCCGGCCAGGCCGAGCGTGCCCGACAGGTGCGCGGCCAGGTACGGCATCAGCATGTAGAAGCCGAGGTTGATGGTGAACTGGTTCACCATGAGCAGCTGCACGCTGCGGTCGTAGGAGCGCACACGCGCCAGGGTGCCCCTCACCGGGCCCCCTCCACGGCCGCCGGGCCCTCGGCCGCCGCGGCGAGCGGATCGGTCACCCGGGTGCAACGCGTCCAGCGCAGGGCTTCCTTCTCGTCGGGCCGCTCCAGCACGTCGGGTTCGGGGGCCGGTACGACGCCGAGCAGGCCGTGTTCCTCGCCGTACGCGTCGTCGTACACGGTCTCCAGGTAGCGCTGCGGACCGTCCGGGAAGACCGCCGCGATCCGGGTGTGCGCCGGGAGCGTACGGGCGGCCCAGCCGGCCACGAGGGCGACCGCGCCGACGCTCCAGCCACCGGTGGCGTAGTGGGAGGCCGCCAGCCGGCGGCAGGCCCACACCGCCTCGGCCGGCGCCACCCAGTGCACCTCGCTGAAGTGCTCGTAGGCGACGTTGCGCGGATGGATGCTGGAGCCCAGGCCCCGCATCAGCCGGGCGCGGGCCGGCTGGCCGAAGATGGTCGAACCGACGGTGTCCACGCCGATCAGCCGCAGCCCGGGGAAGAGCTGGCGCAGCACCCGGGAGACGCCGGCCGAGTGCCCGCCGGTGCCGACGCTGCACACCAGCACGTCGATGTGGCCGAGCTGGGCGGCCAGTTCGAGGGCGAGCGGGGTGTAGGCGGCCACGTTGTCGGGGTTGCCGTACTGGTCGGGGCACCAGGAGCCGGGGCGCTCGGCCAGCAACTGGCGCACCCGGTCGCGGCGGGCCTGCTGCCACGCGCCGGTCGGGTGCGGCTCGGTGACGATGTCGACCTGGGCGCCGTAGACGGTGAGCAGCCGGGTCATGGACGGTTCCAGGCCCGGGTCGGTGACGAGGGTGACGGGGTGGCCGTACGCCATCCCGGCCAGGGCGAGCCCCAGGCCCAGCGTGCCGCTGGTCGATTCGACGACGGTGCCGCCCGGCCGCAGGTCGCCGCGGGCCCGGGCCCGTTCGACCATGTGGAGGCCGGGACGGTCCTTGATGCCGCCCGGGTTGAAGCCTTCCAGCTTGGCCCAGAAGCCCCGCCCGCCCGGGGCGAAGGGCTCGGAGATGTGCAGGACGGGGGTGTTGCCGACGAGCTGGGAGAGGGAGGCGTGCGCGGGCGCGTGGACGCTGGTGGTCGGAGAGTGCATCTTTTCGCTCTCGGTCGAAGGTGGCGAGGGGATGCTCGTCTCGCGCGCCGCCTGCTCGGGGGAAGGCCCCCGGGGCAGCGCGCGGCAGCCGGGAACCGCCGGCTGCGGAGGCCGCTTCTAGACCCGCCACCGGCAGATCGAGGTGAGCGTGTCCCGGCCGGCCCGGAACAGTGGTGCCCCTGGCGGGCCGCCACTGCGGGGCGTGGGGGAGCCGGCCGCGTCGTACCCGGTGTCCGCGACGGGCTCGACGGCCGTACGGGGCGGCGGTTCGGGCGCCCGCTGGGGCAGTCGGCCCAGACCGGCCGCGGAACAGATGTCGGCGGCGTGCAGCTCGCCGGCCGGTGTTGCCGCAGACGTGCCGGCTGATTGCGCGGACACGGCAGCAGACGGGTTGTGGGACTGCTCCGCCAGGTGGAAGAGGGCGCCGCAGTCGAAGGCGGCGAACAGCAGAACGGCCAGCAGGAAGACGGCCGGACGGCGTATGCGGCGCATCAGGGAAAGGGGAGCAGGCCTGCCAGAGGAGAACGGCACGAAGCCTCCGCGCGTGGGGGACCGGGCGCTGACGACTGGACATACCGGTCCCCGGAACGGAGAGAGCACCACGGAGCCGGCGGACGTCACGAAGACGCAGTCCAGGGGAGAACCGCCGGACCGCTAAATGCGCAGGACCGACGCCTGCTCGGCGTTCCCTGGTGAAAAGGCCCCGGACGCGGGGGAGGCCCGTCCCGTTCCGCTCCCGGCCGGCGCGTGCGCGGCCGGCGCCCGGTCGAGCGGCGCCGGGCACGGCGCCGCCACCGCGGGCCCCTGCTGCGGCTGGCCTGACACGCACTCACCGGCCGGATGCGGCAGGTCACGGTCGTGGCGCCGCTCGTCCGGCCGTACCGTGTCCGCGCGCGCATCGACGGCGGGTACGGACATCTTCCCGCCGCCTGAAGGGAAATGGGCGACGGCCATGGCCGTCGCCGACTTCGCGGGGCCGTGCCCCACCACACTTCCCGCGCTCAGCGCGTGCGTGTACATCAGACCGAGCAGCAGAACGGCCAGCCACAGCGCGCAAAACGGGCTCGCCGAAGGGCGGGACCGCTGCACACCGAAGGGCGACCGGGCCGTGACCATGCCGGGATCCTAACCGCATTCCCGCCGCGCGCCACGGTTGCTCACGCAATTCCGGTGCAGTTCATTCGCATTTCACGGGCCCTCAGGTGCCGCCCTTGAGCTGCATGTCGACATCGACGACGCCCTCGACCGCGCGCGTCAGGCGGGCCGCGACCGGGATGAGCGAGGTGTCGCCGATGGTGCCGGTGAGCGTGACGATGCCCTGCGCCACCCGTACGGCCGGCTCCGGCGACCGGCCGCCGAAGAGCTGCCCGACGACCGTACGGCGCACCTCCTCGGCGATGTCGTCGTCCTCCCTGAGGAACACCTTGAGCAGGTCGCTGCGGCTGACGACGCCTTCCAGCCGGCCGTAGTCGTCCACCACCGGCATCCGTTTGATCCGGTACCAGGCCATGGTGCGGGCGGCCTGGGCGAGCGTGGCGTTCGCGTGCACGGTGACGGCGGGCGCCGTCATCAGCTCCTCGGCCGTGACACCACCGGACTTGATCAGGGCGTCCAGGACGCGCATCTGCTCGATGCGCGAGGGCGTGTGGTCGCGGAACTCCTCCTTCGGCAGCAGATCCGCCTCGGACACCACGCCCACCACCCGCCCCTCGCCCTCGACCACGGGCAGCGCGCTGATCTTCCACTGCTCCATGGTCCGCACGATCTCCTTGAACGGGGCGGCGCGGCCGATGCTGATCACGGTGCGGGTCATCACGTCCCCGACGGTGCGGGGATTGGTCTCCTGCGTCACGGGCTCCTGCATCACGGACTCCTTCAGCGCGGGCTCCTGCCCCCAGAGTTGTCCATCGCGGGCCCGTGCACCACACATGCGTCGCGCCGGAGCCGGGGCCGGCGGCGTGAGGGACCGGCGGCCCCGGCGGTCGCAACCCGTGCCCGGCCCCCGGGCGCCCGACCGGGGACCGGACACGGGTGGTCAGCGCACCCCGCTCCCGTACGGCCCGAACAGGTCGAGCAGCCGGGTGCGCGCGGAGCGCAGCCGGTCGCCGATCACCTCGGCGTACATCAGCACCAGCGCGTGCCCCAGCACGGGGTCCTCCTGGCACAGCGCGCGCACCTCCCGCGCGTCGAACTCCCAGGCCCGCACCGGGCTCAGCGTCTCCGCGCCGAGCTGCCAGGCGTGCGGCGGGAAGAGCCAGGACCAGCCCAGCAGGTCTCCCGGGTGCAGCGTCTCGACCACCGCGGCCCGGCGGCCCGGCACCCGGATGTCCAGCTGCACAGCCCCGGTACGGATGATCCAGAAGCGGTCGGCCTTCCGTTCCTCCTCGAAGATCCGCTGCCCGGCCGGGAAGGAGACCTCCCGGGCCAGCGCCATCAGCCGTTCGCGGTGTTCCGCCGACAGCGCGCCGAGCCGTCCGGTCATCGTCCTTACCGCTCCACCTCCGCTTCCTGCGCGCCTCCGGCGCTTCCTCGGCGCCGGGGGTTCCCCATGTCCTCAGTTTCCGCCGCCCGGGAGCGCCCGGGGACGGGCCGAAGGGGCCCTTCGCCGCGCCGTTCGGCCCTGAAGCGGACTCTCAGGGTGAGGTGACGCCCTCGCGGTCCGCCTCCTGCCGGACGACGCGCCCGGCCTGGAGCAGGTGGACCGTGTCGGTGTAGGCGGTGACCAGGGCGAGTTCGTGGCTGACGAGGACGAGCGTCAGCCGGCGTTCGGCGCGCAGGCGGGTGAGGAGGTCCAGGACCGCGGCGGCGGTCGCCGGGTCGAGGGCGGAGGTGACCTCGTCACACAGGAGGAGGTCCGGTTCGGTGGCCAGGGCGCGGGCGATGGAGGCGCGCTGGCGCTGCCCGCCGGAGAGTTCGTGGGGGTAGCGGTGGGCGAAGTCGGCGGGCAGGCCGACGTCGTCGAGCAGACCGCGGACCCGGGCGGGCCTCTCGGTGGTGCCGACGACGCGGTGCAGCCGGAGGGGCCGGGTGAGAGTGGCGCCGATGGTGCGGGAGGGGTTGAGGGCGCCGAGGGGGTTCTGCGGGACGAGTTGGATGCGTCGTTGCTGGTCGCGGCTGCGCTTGCGGACCTGCGCGGGCAGCGGCCGGCCGTTCCAGGTCAGGGTGCCGGCCTGGGGGACCTGGAGCCCGGCGAGCGTCCGCAGGAGGGTGGTCTTGCCGGAACCGGAGGGGCCGATGATGCCGGTGGCGGAGCCGGTGGGCGCGTGGAAGTCCGCCGCTTCGAGGGCCTGGTGGGTGTGTCCGCGGTGTGTGAAGGCGACGTGCAGGTTCTCGGCCCGCAGCCCTTCGGGCGCCGCGGTCTGACGAGGCGGCCGGCCACGGGTGGCGCGCGGGGTGCCCTTGAGAGGGACGGTCCCGGTTGCGGGGGCGGCGAGCGTGACGACCGAGTCCGCGCACGTCTCGACGACATGCGGGTCGTGGCTGGCCATGATGACGGCGATGCCGTTCTCGGCCGCGAGATGGCGCAGGAGTGCGGTGATGTCGTCCCGCAAGGCGGAGTCGAGCCCGGCGGTGGGCTCGTCCAGCAGCAGCACCTCGGGGCGGCGGGCCAGGGCACGGGCCAGCGCGAGTCGGCGCTGCTGCCCGCCGGACAGAGCTCCAGGGCGGTGGTGGGCGAGCACGCCGGGCAGGTGGCATTCGGCCATCACCTGCTCGACGGCCCCGGGCGAGGGATCGGCGGCCAGTTCGGCGATCAGGCGCCGGGCCGTCATCCGGGGGTTGAGGGCGGAGCCCGGGTCCTGGCCGACGTAGGCGACATGCCGGCGGCGCAGCGTGCGCAGCGCGGCGGGGGCCAGGGCGAGCACGTCGTGGCCGAGGACGTCGATGCTGCCGGAGGTGACCCGCGCCCCGCCGGGGAGGTCTCCGACGAGGGCGCGCAGGAGCGTCGTCTTGCCGGAGCCGGACGGCCCCGTGAGGGCGGTGGTCCGGCCGCGCCGCAGGCCGAGGCTGGTGCGGCGCAGGAGTACGGGCCCGGTGCCGAGGCCGATTTCGAGGTCGGTGACCGTGACGGGCGTCGCGGATTCGGTCATGGCCAAAGGAAGGTCCTGGAGAGGCGGGCGCGCGGGCGCGGGGCGGCCGGGGAGGGTCATCGCTGGGCGGCCCTGCGGGCGTTGGCGGGGGCGAGCGCGTTGGCGGCGAGGTTGACGCCGATGGCGAGCAGGCCGATGGCGAGGCCGGGCGCGACCACCGACCACGGGTTGAGGAGAATGCCGGGCCCGTTCTCGCGGATCATCAGGGCCCAGTCCGCCTCGGGCGGCCGGGGGCCGAGCTGGAGGAAGCCGGCCATGGAGATGACGTACACCGCGTCGACGAAGCGCAGGCCGAACAGGGCGAGGACGGTGGCGCGCAGGTTGGGCAGGATCTCGCGCAGCGCCAGGTGTCCCAGGCGTTCGCCGCCGGCGGCGGCCGCTTCGACGAACCCGGTGGCGGCGATCGGCGCCGCGGCGCCGGCGACGATCCGCACGGCGTACGGGGTCCCCAGGACGACGGCGGCCGCGGTGATCGCGAGACGGCCGCCGTCCGGCCAGGCCAGGGCGACGAGCATGATGCCCAGCACCGGGGGCAGCAGGATCGCGGTGTCCGCGGCCCGTTCGACCAGGCGCCCCAGCCGCGGGCTGAGGACGGCGAAGCAGCCGAGCAGGGCCGCCAGGAAGGTGACCACGAGGGCCACCACGAGCGCGCTGCCGATCAGCGCGGACCCGCCGTGCAGCAGGCGGCTGAGGACGTCCCGGCCGAGCTGGTCCCCGCCCAGCACGGTGTCCGTACCGGCCGCTCCGTACGGTGCGGTGACCGGCTTGTCGACCGGGTGCGGGGCGAGCAGCGGGCCCGCCAGCGCGACCAGGACCAGCAGGGCGGCGGGCGCGGCGGGGGCCAGGACCCGGGGCCGCGGGCGGCGCGGGCGCGGCCGCGCGGTTTCCACGGCGGTGCTCATGGGCGGGCTCCCAGAGTGCGGGCGCGGACCAGGTCGGCCAGCAGGAGGACGACGGTGATCAGGGCGGCCGAGCAGGCGACGACGGCGGCGATGACCGGGGTGTCGCGGTCGGCGACGGCCCCGGCCAGCACGGTGCCGATACCGGGGTAGTTGAAGAGGGTCTCGACCACGACGGTGCCGCCGAGCAGCATGCCGGTGGAGGTGGCGACGCCGGTGGCGATGGCGGGCCAGGCGCCGGGCAGGGCGTGCCGGAGCAGGACCTGCCGGGTGGGCAGGCCGTCGAGGCGGGCCGCCGCCACGTGCGGGGTCGCGGCCTGGTCGGCGAGGGCGGCGCGGACGATCCGGGTGTTCCAGCCGGTCTGCGGGACCATCAGGGCCAGCACCGGCATCACCAGCATCGTCCAGTCGGCCGGGGTGCCGCCGGCGCTGGTGACGGTGGCGGCGGGCAGCCAGCCCGTCCACAGCGACAGCGCCAGCAACAGGCCCACGGACACCACGAATTCGGGCAGCGCGAAGGCGGCGGTGGAGGTCAGGTCCACCACCCGGTCCACCAGGCCCTTCGGGCACGCGGCGGCCCAGCTGCCGAGGGCGAGCGAGGCGAGCACGGTGAGGACGAACGCGGTACTGCCCAGCAGGACGGTGTTGGGCAGCGGGGCGGCGAGCAGGTCGGTGACGCGCTCGCCGCGGGCGGAGGTGCCCAGGTCGCCGGTGGGCAGCGCGGTGATCCAGTCCCGGAAACGCTCCCACACCGGCCGGTCCAGGCCGAGCAGGTGCCGCCGGGCGGCGACGCCGGCGGCTCCCTCGCCGCGTTCGGAGGTGGCGGTGGCCGCGTCGCCCGGCAGCAGCTCGATCGCGGCGAACACCACCGCGAGGAGCACCACCAGCAGCAGCGCGCGTTTGGCCAGTACGGTCGCGGTGCGCGCGGCGAGCGCGCCGGCGCGGCGCGCGGCCGAGGCGGGCGCGGGCCGGGTGGCGGCCTCGGCGGGCCGTATGCCGGTCTCCGTCACGGGGCGAGCCAGACGTTTTCGAGCTGGACGCGCCCGTAGCCGGGCAGCTTCGGCAGGCCGTGCACCTTGGGCGCGGCCAGGTCGATGCCGTCCGCCATGCCCCACAGCAGATAGCCGGACCGTTCGTGCTCGATGCGCTGGAGGTCGCGCAGGGCCGCGGTGCGGGCCGTGCGGTCGGCGGTGGCCATGACCTTGCGGTACGCGGCGTCGAACGCCCTGTCCGACCAGTCGGCCTCGTTCTGCCCGGCCCCGGTGGTCAGGGTCTTGGACGCGAAGAAGACCACGGAGTCGTTGGTGCCCCAGTAGTTGGTGTAGAAGTCGCCCTTGAGCCAGGTCTTCTGGTAGAAGGCGCCGGACTCCTGCTTGACGACCTCGATCTTGACGCCCGCCTCGCGGGCCTGGGAGGCGAACAGGGTGGCGGACTCGGCGAGCCCGGCCACGTCCTCGGTGGTGACCAGCTGGTACGTCCTGGAGAGGTCGAACCGCGCCTCGGCCAGTAGCTGCTTCGCCCGTGCCAGGTCGCGCGTGCGCTGCGGGACGTCCTTGGCGTACGCGGGGTCGCCGGTGCCCAGGATGTCGTTGGCGACGCTCCCGTACCCGGACAGGACCTGCTTGACCATCGCCTCGCGGTCGACGATCAGCTTCATCGCCTCGCGGGCCCTCGGGTCGGCGAACGGGCCCTCGGAGGTGCGCATCACCAGGGGCATGGCCATGTCGTCGGGGCGCCGGACGACCTGGATGTCCTTGCGCGTCGCGGCGGTGCGCGCGGCGACCGCGCCGACGTTGGAGGCCACGTCGAGCTGCCCGGACAGCATCGCGTTGGCCATCGCCTGCGGGCTCTGGAACATGGTGACTTCGATGGCGTCGAGGTGGACGGCGCCGCCGTGCCAGTGCTCGTTGCGCAGCAGCCGGGCGTTGCCGCCGCGGTACCAGTCCAGCTTGAAGGGGCCCGTTCCCGGGGCCTTGGGTATGTCCTTGTCGGCGGTGTCCTTCTTGAGGACGAAGGTCGACAGCCGTGTCAGCATGGGCAGTTCGGCGTTGGCGTAGTCGGAGACGAGGACGACGGTCTTCTTGCCCTCGGCGGTGATGTGGTCCGCCGTGATGCCGGGCAGGCGGGCCGCTCCGGACGGGGTGCCGCGCAGCCGGCGCAGCGACCAGACCACGTCGTCGGCGGTGACGGGGGTGCCGTCGTGGAAGGCGGCGTGGTCGGCGATGGTGAAGCGCCAGGTCTTCAGGTCCTTCGAGGGGGTGAAGGCGGAGGCGAGGCGGCCGACGGTGTTCACCTTGCCGCCCGGCGCGGTCAGCGTGTCGTGGACCAGGGCGATGACGAGGTAGTCGCTCTCGTTGCCCTGGGTGCCGTGCGGGTCGCGGGTGATCGCGGAGGTACGCCCCAGGGCGCCGATGCGCAGGGTGCCGCCCTGCCGCGGGGAGCCGCCGCCGGCGGGTGTCGTACCGTTGCCGCCGCCGCATGCCGCGAGCAGGGCGGCCGCGCCCAAACCGCCGCCGGCCCACAGCATCTGACGCCTGTTGAAGTCCACGCTGCCTCGCTTGGTTCGTTCGGTCACTTAGGGTTGCCTACCCTAACGATGAGCACCTCCGCAAGGGCGCTCGCCTTCGAGTGCGCCTGTTGGTGGGCGTCAACTGGGCCTTAGTGGACCGGAGTTGGGTGAAAGTGGGCAGGCGCGACAAACAAAGTGAGGTTTGCCTAACCTAAGTTGGGTGGGTAGCGTCGTTACTGTCCGCTGGACGCCGGAAACGGTACGGAACCCACTCCGCCCCGTGACCGCGCTGTCGAGCGCGCCGCGCCCTGCCCGCGCGGCGACGCACCGGACCCGATTCCCCACCCCCAACGGAAACGGACTGCCTCGACATGACCACGGGAGCCGCACCCGTCCGCCGACTCGACCCCGCAGACGCCGCCGAACTGCGCCGTACCGCCGAGCGGATCCTCGGCGCCACCGGCACCCCGGCGGCCGCGCCACACCTTCTCGGCCGGGTCGCGAAGTCCGCCGCCGGGCTGAGCGCGACCGTCCGCCACCGGCTCCGCCCCGTCGACACCGACGACGGCCTGTTCGTCCTGCGCGGCCTGGAGGTCGACGACACCGAACTGGGCCCCACCCCCGCCGACTGGGCCACCGCCGGTGACAGCGGCGCCGTCCACGACGTCGTCCTGCTGCTGCTCGCCACCGTCATGGGCACCCCCATCGCCTGGAAAGGCCAGCAGGACGGCCGCTTCGTGCACAACATCGTCCCGGCCCCCGGTCGCGAGGCAGAACAGACCGGTGCCAGCAGCGCGGTGCTGCTCAGCCCGCACACCGAGGACGCCTTCCACCCCGGCCGCGCCCACCTGCTGATGCTCAGCTGCATGCGCAACCACGACCGCGTCGCCACCACCGCGGCCGGCATCCGCAACGTACGGCTCGACGACGCCGACATCGCGCTGCTGAGCCGCCCGCTGCTGCCGATCCTGCCCGACGACGCGTACACCGAGGCCCAGCACTTCGACGGCGGACGCCCGCCCGCGGTCCCCACCCTCTTCCGTTCCGAGGACGGCCTGACGCTCCGCTTCGACCCCGCCTACACCCCGCTCCACGACGCCACACCCGCCTACCGGGCCGCCTACCGGCGCTTGGAGGACGAACTCGCCCGCGTCTCCGTCGCCGTCAGCCTCGACCCGGGCGAAGTGCTCGTCGTCGACAACGACCTCGTCGTACACGGCAGGGTCCCCTTCCGCGCGCGCTACGACGGCACCGACCGCTGGCTCAAGCGTGCTTCCGTCCGTGTTCCCGCGCGCCGTACACGCCCCCTGGCCGAGGCATCCGAGCACGGTTACGGTCAGGCCGCCATCGAAGCGCACGCCTGCTGACAACCCGCATCTCCCCCGAGGACGGACATGACCGACAGCACCGTGGCCGACAACACCCGCTCCATACCCGCCGACGACAAGTCCCTGCGCCTCCTGTCCACCAGCGACCTCGCCGGCCTCCGCGTCGATCTCGCCGACGTGGTCGCCACCGTGGAGGGCGCCTACCGCACCCTGGCGGCGGGCCGCTCCGACAATCCGCGCAAACTCACCGTCAAGCCCGCCGACGGGCACTCCGTCGCGTACGCGATGCTCGGCCGGGACGGCTCCCGCGACGTCGTCGCCGTGAAGACGTCGTACAAGCACGGCCTCGACGAGGACCGCGGGGAGCAGCATTACTACACGACGCTGACGCTCTACGACGACGTCACCGGCCTGCCGGTCGCGATGATGGACTGCGGCCGCATCGGCTCGCTGCGCACCCCCGCCGTCTCCGCACTGCTGGCCCGCGAGTGCGCCCCGCCCGGCGCCCGTAGCGCGCTGGTCATCGGCACCGGCACCCAAGGCCGCCTGGCCCTCCCGTTCCTGCTGACGACCCTGCCGGACCTGGACCGCCTGATGCTGTCCGGCACACACCCCGACGGCATCGCGGCGGTACGGCAAGAGCTGCGCACCCATTTCCCCGACCGGGACGTGGAACTCGTCACCGACCTGCGGGCCGCGGCGGGCGACGCCGACGTCCTCGTCGCGGCCGCGGGCGGCCACACCCCGGCGGCCGTCGAGGCCGGCTGGCTCAGGCCCGGCGCGCTGTCCGTGCTCGTCGGCCACGGGCTGGCCCCCTCCACCCTGCACCGCGCCGACCGCGTCGTGGCCACCAGCGCGGCGCAGATGCAGGTCACCGGCGTCGACATGGCCGACGAACAGGGCCGCCTGCCCGGCGTGGACGCGGAGCTGCCCGCCGTGATCGCCGGTACCGCGACCGGCCGCGGCACCGGGCAGGAACGAATCTTCGCGTACAACAGCGGACTGGTCGTCACCGACATCGCCCTCGGCCACCGCTTCGCGCAGCTCGCCCTCGGCCAGGGCCGGGGAACGCGGGTGCCGCTGTGGCAGTGACCGGCCCGCACCCCGTGCACGTGCCGACGCTGCCCGCCCACACCGACCCGGACACCGACCGGGTCATGGACAGCGGCCTGCTGCACGAACTGTCCTACGCCTTCGGCGGCCCCTTCCACTTCCTGCTGCCGCACCGCTTCGACACCAACCTCGCCGCTTTCCGCGCCGCGCTCGACGCCGCCGGAGTGACCGGGCAGGTGTACTACGCGAAGAAGGCCAACAAGGCCGCGGTCTGGACGGAACGCTGCGCCGCGCACCACGCGGGCGTGGACACCGCCAGCGTCCCGGAGCTGCGCGCGGCTCTCGGAGACGGCGTACGCGGTGCGGACATCGTCGTCACAGGACCGGCCAAGAGCACCGAGCTGCTACGGCTGGCCGCCCTCCAGGGCTGCCTGGTCGCGGTCGACTCCCTCGACGAACTCGACCTGCTCATCACGCTCGCCCTGACCGGCACCGCCCGCCCGGCCCGCCTGCTGCTGCGCCGCCTGCCGCCCGCACAGCCGCACAGCCGTTTCGGGCTGACCGCCGCCGAGGTGGCGACCGCCCTGGACCGGTGCGTACGCGCCGGGGACGCGGTACGGATGGAGGGCTTCAGCTTCCATCTGTCGGGCTACGCCACCCGGCCGCGCGCCGACCTCGCGGGCGAACTCGTCGGCCACTGCCTGCGGGCACGGGAACTGGGCCTGCGCGCCGACCGGATCAGCATCGGCGGCGGCTTCGCCGTCGACTACAGCAGCGCCGCCCACTGGCACACGTTCCTCGACGGGCAGCGCCCCGAGCACTACCACGCGCACAAGACGTTCGAGCCGGACGGCTTCTACCCGTACCACTCGCCCGTCGCCGGCGCCGACGCCCTGCGCGCCGTCCTGGACACCGTCCCCGAGGGCGCCCGCACCAGCCTGGCCGGCCGCCTCAAGGAGACCGGAACGCTGCTGATGGCGGAACCCGGCCGGGCGCTGCTGGACGGCGCCGGCGCGTCCGTCTTCTGCGTCCAGGGCGTCAAGGAGCGCGACGGCTACCGGATCCTCACGGTCGACGGCACCAGCCTCAGCCTGTCCGAGCAGTGGTTCAACAGCGAATACCTGCCGGACCCCCACCTGGTCACCGCGGCCGGGCGGGTCAGGCGCGGCGCGGAGAGCCACCCGGCGTGCGTGGGCGGCGCCTCCTGCCTGGAACCGGACCTGCTCACCTGGCGCAAGGTCCCGTTCCCCGCCCGGCCGCGGATCGGCGACCTGCTGGTCTACCCGAACACCGCCGGGTACCAGATGGACTCCAACGAGTCCTCGTTCCACGACCTGCCGCTGCCGCCCAAGGTCGTCGTGGACCGCCTGGGCGCCCGCCCGCGCTGGCGGCTCGACCGGCACCCCGCCTGCTGAGGCCCGCCACCTCCGCCACCCGCACGACCGACCTCCGCGACCAGCCCCTCCGACCTGCCCAGGAGCGCTCCCATGAACGAGGCCCTCGCGCGCCCCGCCGTGGTTTCCCGGATATCCGAACTCGTCGGATACACCCCGCTGTTCGAGCTGTGCCGCACCGAGACGGGCAGCCGCCTGCTGCTCAAGCTGGAGATGTACAACCCCACCGGCACCGCGAAGATCCGCATGGCCCGGCAGATGGTCCTGGACGCCGAGGCGCGCGGCGCACTGCGGCCCGGCGGCCGCATCGTCGAGTCCACCTCCGGCAACACCGGCCTGGGCCTCGCCGTCATCGCCGCGGAACGCGGCTACGCCTTCACCGCCGTCGTCGACCACCACGCCTGCGCCGACAAGCTGCGCGCCATGCGGGCACTCGGCGCCGAACTCGTCTACGCCGCCGACGACGGCACCGGGGAACTGGCCACCGCAGCGCGCGAGGAACTGGCCGCGGAGCTGGCCCGCGACCAGGACAACACCGTCTTCACCGAGCAGCACAACAACCCCAGCAACGGCGTCGGCTACTTCCCCGTGGCCCACGAACTCCACCAGGCCCTCGACGGGAAGATCGACGTGCTGATCGGCGCGGTGGGCACCGGCGGCGCCCTCTGCGGCACCACCCGCGAACTGCGCACCCTGGTCCCCGGCTGCACCACGGTCGGCGTCGAACCCAAGGGCTCCATCGCCTTCGGCGGCCCCGCCCACGACTACTACCAGTCCGGCACCGGTACCCCCGAAGGCGCCGAGATCGGCGCCCTCGTCGACTTCGGCCTGATCGACCACGGTGTGAAGGTCGGCGACGTCGAGGCCTTCGCCACCGCCCGCGCCGTCGCCCGCGCCACCGGGCTCCTCGTCGGCGGCTCCGCCGGCGGTGTCGTCCACGAGGCCCTGGCCCGGCTGCCCGGGCTGCCACCGGGCAGCACCATGGTCGCGCTGGTCAACGACGGCGGGGAGAAGTACCTGGACACCGTCTTCAACGACGACTGGATGCACGCCCGCGCTCTCGTCGACCGCGCACTGGAACGCGAGATCGACGAAACGCTCACCAAGCTCCGCAGGAGGTGAGCCCGCCATGCAGGTGACCACCCTCCTCCGCGACAGCCGCGCCCTGGCCGCCCTCGCCGTCCCCCTCGTCCTCACCCAGCTCGCGCAGGTGGCCCTGACGACCACCGACACCGTCATGATGGGCATGCTCGGCACGGCCGACCTCGCGGCGGGCGGGCTGGCCATCGTCATCTTCAACCAGCTGCGCACCATGGGCGTCGGCCTCGTCACCTCCGTCGGCAACCAGGTGGCCGCCGCCGCGGCGCGCGCGGAAGACGCGGCGCGGCGGCCGGGCTCCGGCGGCGGGGACGGCGGCGAGGAGGTCCGCAGGATCGTCCGCGCGGCGCTGGCCGTCGCCACCCTCTCCGGCCTGCTGGGCGCCGCCCTCATGCTCCTGGTCGGCCAGGTTCTCGGCCGGCTCGGCCAGGACGCGGACGTCGTCGGCCGTGCGCAGACGATGCTCCTCGCCCTCGCGCCGGGCCTGCTGCCCTGCCTGTGGTTCCAGGTCGTCCGCCAGTTCACGGTGGGCATGCGGCGGCCGCAGGCGCTGCTGCGGATCACCATCGCCTCCGTAGCCGTCAACGCCGGCCTCAACTGGGCGCTGATACACGGCGCTTGGGGAATGCCCGAACTGGGGCTGCCCGGTGTGGGCGTGGCCACCACCCTCGTCTACTTCCTCTCGTTTCTGGCCCTGTACGCCTCCGCCAAGCGGGACGGCGTGCTCGGCCCCCTGCTCAGCCCGAACATCGCCAAGGCCGACCGCGCCACGGTCCGCCGCCTCGCCGGGCTCGGCATCCCCATCGCCGCCACCTACGGCTCCGAGGCCGGCTTCTTCTCCGTCACCGCCCTGATGGCCGGCTCGTTCGGCAGCGCCGCGCTGGCCGCGCACACCGCCGTCAACCAGCTCGTCTACATCGTCTTCCAGGTCGCCGTCGGCCTCTCGCACGCCGCGTCCATCAACGTCAGCCGCGAACTCGCCCTCGGCCGCACCGACACGGCCCTGCGCATCAAGAACACCGCCCTGGCCTGCGCCGGCGTCGTCATGGCCGTCGTCGCCACCGCCTACGCGACGCTGCCGCGGCTGGTCCTCAGCCCCTTCTTCGACACCGGCAGCCCCCGGGACGCGGAAGCCGTGTCGATCGCCACCCACCTGCTCCTGGTCGTCATGGTCCTGCAGTTCTTCGACTGCGCCCAGAACATCGGCGTCGGCCTCCTGCGCGGACTCGACGACACCAGGAGCGGCTTCCGCATCACCCTCGTCGGCTACTGGGCCGTCGGCCTGCCCGCCGCCTGGCTCCTGGGCTACGCCGCCGGGCTCCACACCCTCGGCATCTGGCTCGGCCTCCTCACCGGTCTCGCCACCACCGCCGTCCTGCTCCTGCGCCGCTACGGCGCGAGCCTGCGCGCCAGGACGGGCACACCACGGGCCGTACCGGCGGCGTAACGGGCCGGAACTTCTAGGGCCACACGACCTTGCGGAAGGCGTACGAGCCGTCCGGCCGCAGCTCGACCAGCGCGAGCGGCTTGCCCTCCGGGTCGCCGCGGTCGTCGAAGCGGATCGGCCCGCTCACTCCGTACACCGGCTTGCTGCCGCTGATCTGCAACAGCATCTGGCGGGTGCTGCCGGTGGTGACCGGGCCGCTGCCCTGCCGGCCGGCGCCGTCGCGGATGGCCACGCCCAGGGTGAGCAGGGTGTCGTGGCCCATCATGGCCTGCCCGTCGGCCAGTTCGGCGTCCGTGCGGCGGATGTCCTGCCGGTAGGCGTCGCGGAACTGCGGCAGCGGGTTGTCGGCGCCGGGGTAGGCGTTCGTCCACTGGTCGGGGTGGGCCAGTACGGTGTGGTGCACGGTGAGGCGGCTGCGCTCCCAGACCTCGCGGAACGCCTGGCGGGCCTCGTCGCTCTCGGGCACGTCGAAGACGCCTATCACGTCGTCGCCGGTGACCACCGTGGTCGGGCAGCGCCGTCCGGCGGCGGCCATCGCCTCGATGAAGACGCGCAGTGCCCGCCCCCGCCCCGCGAAGTACACGGCGTCCGGCGGGTCGGCGCACACCCGGTCGGCGAGCGAGGAGAACGCGTTGGCGGTGGCGGGGTCGGTCGAGCTGTAGGCCAGTCCGAGGTCGGTGACCTGAAGGCCGTGGCGCTTGGCGGCCTCGGTGAAGCTGCGGTACAGGGAGGTGCTGTAGGTGTCCTGTTCGCTGCGGTCCCTGATGGTCGTCACGCGGTACGGGCGCTGCTGCCCGGGGCGCTTCTGCAAGGCCCGCAGGTGGCGCACCGCGGCCGACGCCTGGTCCGAGTTGGTCGCCGCCACCCGCCAGAAGCCGGTCTCGCCCGGCCGGTTGATGGCGTCCGCGGTCACGGTGGAGCCCATCATGGGAATCCGCGCCTCCCGCAGGGCGTCGATCGCCTCCTGCGTGGTCCGGCGGCTCTGCCCGAGGCCCGCCACGGCGACCAGGTGCCGGTCCCCGTCCTTCATCTCCTTGAGCTGGTCCACCAGCGGCCGCCACTGCCGGGAGCCCGCCCCGCTGTTCGCCAGCAGCAGTGTGATCTGCGGCGAGTCGCCGCGCCCGCCGCGCCGCGGGTCGTTCAGCTCGCGCTGGGCCAGATAGGCGCCCTCCAGCTCGCGGCGGATGCTGTCGCGCCCCCGGTCGCCGGCGCCCGTCGTCATCGGCTGGAGGTAGGCCACCGAGACCCAGGGCTTGCCGGACTTCGCCACCCGCCGGTTCTCGGCGAGGATCTGCCGCGAGATGTCCCGCAGCGAGGCGTCGAACACGTACGAGCCGTCGGTGACGCCCACGCACTCGTCGTGCGGCCCCTGTTCGCGCACCCCGTCGGCACACCGGACGAACACCGCGTCGTACGCCCGGTACCCGCCCACGCCCAGGGCGGCAGCGGCGGCCACCGCGACGGCGGCCCGCAGCCAGATGCGGGGGCGCGGCCGCGGCGGCACGAGCTGGTCGTCGTCACTCATCCGGCGGTCACCACGGCTTCCTCTCGTAGGCGGCCGCCCGCTGCCACAGCACGTCGTGGTCCGTCTCGTCGCTCAGCCGGCCGCTCAGGGTCTGCAGTGCATCGACAATCTTGGGATACAGCTCGGCCGCCGGGTCGCCCAGCGGGTCGGACCACAGCGACGCGTAGGGGTCGGACGCCGGGTGGGTGGTGATCCAGCCCGCGACCAGCAGCCGGGTGACCATCAGCCGGTCGGGCGGGCCCGGCGCCAGGGCGATCCGGTGCCGGAACTCGGCGCCCGCCGTGCGTTCCAGCGCGTCCGCCTCCCAGCGGCGCGGCGCGCGCTGGATCCAGGACAGCTCCTCGCACCACGCCTGCGCCGACCCGTCGCCCGTGCACACTTCGAGGAAGCGCTCGTGCAGGTAGGCCGCGGCGCTTGCGACGTCGCCGCCCGCCAACCGGTGGTAGGCGCCCACGCGTCCCCCGTCCGCCGCGCCGGCCAGGGCCTCGTGCGCCGCGTCCCACGGCGGGGCGGCGCCGGCTTCCTCCGGAGCCACCGCCAGCCGGTCCAGCAGCAGCCTTCGGGTGATGTCCGGCAGCGCGCTGTGCCGGTGCCCGTCGACGGTGATGCGTACGGCATGCCGGTCGTCGTGGGCCAGCCCGCGCAGCAGCCGGGGCGGGGCGTCGGACTGCCGCCACAGGCCGGCGGCGTTCGCGGCCTGCCCGAGGGTGACGGCGGCGGCCGCGCGCGGCATCGCCCCCTCCAGCTCCGGCGGCAGGTCCTGGAGCAGCAGCTCCAGCAGCACGCCCGCGACGGAGTGCGGCCCCTCGGGGGCCATCACCAGGCGCAGCCGCCGCCCGCAGGGCACCTCGGGCGCGAAGTCCTCCAGCGCCTCCAGCACCGCGGTGGTCGCCGCCGGGTGACCGCGCGTCAGCTCGTGGACCGTACGGCCGAGCCACGCCACCGGGTGTGTGAGGCCCGCCGTCGCCGCCTGCGGCATCCGCCGCGCGTACGGGCCGGCCTGCTCCTGCACCTCGGCGCGGTCCAGCGGGCGCAGCTGCGCGACCTCCAGCCGGGCGCCGCCGCCGGGCCGGCTCACCACGCGCGGCACGAACAGTTCCGGCTGGTCGTCCCGCTCCGGCGGTTGCCAGCACGACAGGTAACTGCCCAGCTGGCGGGGCCCCTGTTCCAGCTGCCGCAGCACCTCCGGCGCGCGGCCGGCGCACGCGACGACCACCAGCGGGTCGGGGTGTCCAGGTCCGCGCGCCTCGACCAGCGCCTGGAGGAACGCGTCGCCCAGCTCGCTGTCGGCGTTGTCGAGCACCACCAGGCAGCGCAGCGTGCGGGCGCGGTCGCCGCCGTGCCGGGTGTACGCGCCCTGGAGATCGGCGAGGAAGGCCTGCAACAGCACCGACTCGGCGCGCTCCCGCTGGGCGGCCGTGCCGTGCCGGAAGTGCTGGTTGAGCTCGACGAGGACGTCCGCGGGTACCTGGGGCCGTGCCCCGCCCCGCGGCACCCGGCCCAGCCGCCGGTGCACGCCCCACCACACCCGGGCCCGCTGCCACCCCTGTATCAGCGGCACGACCGCGGCGGACCAGCCGGGCAGCCCCATGGGCACGCCGACCGTCGAGACCAGTTCCCGCAGCACCGCGAGGGAGTGGTCCTCCGCGCGGCCGGTCCGCAGGGCCTCGCGCATCTGGCCCAGGGCGGCGTCCCGGCTCTCCGGGTCGGCCTCGGCGGAGAGCGCCATCAGCAGGACGGCGAAGGACGGCAGGGCCAGCGGCGGGAAGTCGCGCCGCCTGGCGTTGAGCTGGAAGGCGATCCTGGCCAGTACGTCGACGGGGTGGTGGGCTCCGTCGTCGAGCGCCGCGAGGTCGAGGGCGGCCAGCGGCGCCCGGCGGCCCCAGGTCTCCAGGCGGCCCGTCAGCGCGGTCTTGCCGCTGCCGCGCGGCCCCAGCAGGAGCAGGACGGGGTGGCCGGCGTGCTCGCCACCGGTGCGGACGAGCCGCTGCCCGACGTACTCCCGGATCAGCAGGTCACGTCGGGACCTCACCGGCGCCCCCTCGTCGTCACCGTCGTGAGTGACCAGGATGCAGTAATTCCCTTGCGGTGCAAGGAGGTTCGACGGCAGACGTGACCAGTGTGAAGCGCGGGAACGGTGAGGTGAGGCGGGATCGACCGGGTGTGCGAGGCAGGTGTGACGGCAGCGCTCAGTAGCGGCTCCCCGGAATGCCGGCGTCGCGCGGGCCGTACGGGGCGGAGTCCAGCCAGCGGCCGGCGCGCCGGGAGCGGGGCGCGGCCGCGGCGGCCAGGCGCTGGGCGGCGCGGTGCCACGGGTCGGGGGCGGTGAGATGGGCCAGTGCCCGCCCGGCCGCCCGGCGGTTGAGGACGGCGGCCCGGTGGCGGGCCGCCGCGTAACCGGACACGTCGCCGGTGGCCGCCGCTGCCGCGGCCGCCGCGGCGTCGGCGATCCCCGAGTTCAGGCCGCGCGCCCCGAAGGGCGCGAAGAGGTGCCCCGCCTCGCCGGCCAGCAGCACGCGGCCGTGCGCGTCGGTGAGGGTGTCGGCGACGACCTGCTGGAAGCGGTAGTGCGAGGACCAGGTGACGGTGCGGGCGTGCCCGGCCGGCAGCAGGCCGGGGAGCCAGTCGTCCGCCGCCGCGCCGAGCGCGTCCGGATCGTCGTCCGGGCGGCACTGCACGTCCACGCGCAGCCCGCCGCGGAACGGCACCGTGAGCACGTTCCGGCCGTCCACGCGCGGGTCGCGGTAGTGGAAGGCCCGTTCCAGGGGCAGCGGATGCCCGGGGTCGTCCGCGACGTCGAGGACGAGGAACGCGTACGGGGAGCGGGGCCCGCGCAGCCCGACGCCGACGGCCCGGCGCACGGCCGACCGCGCCCCGTCGCAGCCGACGGCGTACGTGGCGCGGTGCACGGCGTCCGGGGTGCGCACCAGCACGCCGTCGGACGACGGGGTCACGCCGGTGACCGGGGTGTTCCAGCGGATGCCGGCTCCCGCGCGGTGGCAGGCGGCCCGCAGCAGCTCCTCCATGACCGGTTGCGGCAGGCTGGAGAAGGGCGCGCGGTCCGCCGGGGGCGGAACGTACGTACGGCGGTGCACCTCGCGGCCGGCGAAGTACGTGCATCTCGTCCCCCAGACCAGCCCGTGGCGTACGAGTTCCGCGCCCAGCGCCGGGTCGGCCGCGGCGAGGGTGGCCAGTGACTGCCGGTGCAGGAAGATCGCCCGGCTGCCGGGCCGCGGCGCGCGCTCCGCAGCCGCTTCCAGGACGGTGACGGGCAGGCCGCGGGCCCGCAGCAGCAGGGCGGTGGCGAGCCCGACCGGCCCGGCGCCGGCGACCAGGACGTTCGTTGGTGTGGTGGACATGGCGGGTCTCCTAGCGGGGCAGCCGGCCGCGGGCGACCTTGCCGCCCGCGGTGGTGGGGAGTTCGGGCAGGAACGTCGTACGGCGGGGGATCTTGTACGGGGCCAGGTGCGCCCGGCAGTGGGCGAGGATCGCGGCCTCGTCGGCGGTCGTGCCGGGGACGGTGGCGATCCAGGCGCGGGGGGACTCGCCGCGCACCGTGTCCGGCATGGCGGTGACGGCGACCGCGGCCACGGACGGGTGATCGGCGATCACCCGCTCCACCTCGGCCGGGTAGACCGTGTAACCGCCGCACAGGATCACGTCCTTGAGGCGGTCCAGGACGGTGACCCCGCCGTCGGCCGACACCCGCCCGACGTCCCCGGTGCGCAGTTCCCCGCGGGGCGTCAGGACCCGTGCGGTCGCCTCCGGGGCGTGCAGGTAGCCGGGGGTGACGAGGGGGCCGCGTACCAGCAGTTCACCGTCCTGGCCGGTACGGACGCCCGTGTCCGCCACGGGCGGGCCGGAGGTGCCGGGGTGGCCGGGGTCGTCGGCGGGGGTGAGGGCGGCCAGGCCGGCCAGTTCGGTCATGCCCCAGCCCTCGGCGAAGACGGCGCCGGACCGCTCCTGCCAGTCGGCGGCGAGCCGTTCCCCGGCGGGCTGGCCGGCGGACAGGGAGCAGCGGACCGTATCCAGCGGCAGGTCCGCGCAGGCCAGCAGCCTGCGGTACATCGTGGGCACGCCGGCCAGTACGGTCGGGCGGTACCGGCGCAGCGCCTCGGCGACGGCCTCCTCGGTGAACCGGGTGAGGACGACGATGGCGGCCCCGGCGGACCGTGCGGCGTTCAGGACGTTGGTGCCGTACGTGTGGGCGAGCGGCAGGGGGCTGAGCACCGTGTCGGCGGGCCCGAGTGCCAGGCGCCGCGCGATGTTCTCGCCGCCGAGCCGGACCGCGCGGCGCGTCTGGAGCGCTCCCTTGGGCCGTCCCGTGGTCCCGGAGGTGTAGGCGACGGTCGCGATGCCGGAGAAGCCGGTGGCGGGGGAGCGGTCCGGGGGGCCGGGTGGCGGAGGCCCTGGCCCCTCCGCGGTGAGGACGAGCGTGGCGGCGCTGTCGCGGGCCGCGTGGCGGATCTCGTCCGGCGCCGAGGCGGCGTTCAGCGGGACGCTCACGGCGCCCAGCTCCGCCAGTGCGAGGTAGTCGACGACCCAGTGGCGGCCGTTCGGGCGGCAGAGCACGGCCCGGTCGCCGGGGCGCAGTCCCGCGGCGGCCAGCCGGGCGGCGCGGGCGGCGGTCGCGGCGCGCAGTTCGCGGTGGGTGAGGGGGCCCTGCTCGTCGATCAGGGCGATGCCGGTGTGGCGCGTGCGGTACATGAGAGGCTCGCTTTCTGTGCGGGCGGGGGTGGTCGTGCGGGGGTGGTCGTGGTGGTGTACGGGCCGGTCAGGGCGCCGGACGCCAGGCGGTCGCGGCGGCGTGCACCGTCCGCAGTACCTCGGCGGGGGTGCGGCCGGTCTCGTCGAGCAGCAGGCCGCCCGGCCGGCTGCCCACCGAGTAGTGGGTGTCGAAGAACGTCTCGACCTCGGCCACCGCCGTGCTCCCGCCGGGCCGGGGCGCGCACACCCACGTCACAGGGGTTCCGGTGGAGGCGACCGCCTCGATCAGGGCGGGCAGTTCGGCCAGGATCCGGTCGGGGGCGAGCCGCACGGCCAGTACGAGCCGGCCCGGCACCCGCGCGGGGTTGAGTGCCGCACACCGGGCGGCGACCTCGCGGGGGTGGCGGCCGGGCCGGGGGCAGAACCCCAGCACGGCGCCGGGCCGCGGTACGCGGTCGCCTTCCGCCGTCCAGTGGACCTGGCCCGCGATGGCGGGCGGGCAGGCGTCGAGGAACGTCATCAGCTGCGGGAAGTCGTCCAGCCAGGCGGGGGAGCGGGCCGCGGCCCGGTACTCCTCGGCGACCCACCGGGCTTCGCGCGGCAGGACGGCCGGCGGAGGGTGCCCGCCGGTGACGACGGTGACGGGCGTGCCGGCCGCGTAGTGGACCAGTCCGGCGGCCACCGTCGTCAGCGCTCCCGTGGCGTGCCGGCCGAGGTGTAGGAGGAACGTTTCTCCGCCCACCGTCGGCGCCGGCGCCGCGTGCGGGTCCGGTACCGCGGAGCCGGCGTGGCCGGCCGTACCGATCTCCTCCGTGAGCGGACGCGGACGGCCCAGCAGGCGCTGCTTCGGCGGCGCGGGGACGACGACCGGCCGCGGCGGGACCGCCTCCGGCACCCGGCCCCCGCCGTCGTGCGTGCCGTCTTCGGGACCGGCCTGTTCCGCGGGGACCAGCCGCGGGTTGAAGAGCTCCCGGATGAAAAGCCAGGGCTGCTCGCCGTCGAGCACCACATAGGACTTGAACACCGCGGGACGCACCCGGCCCTCGTGTTCCCACCCGGCCACGCCCACCTCCACCAGCCGCCGGGTCCGCATGGCGCCGGCGGCCCGCAGGCCGTAACCGATCGGGGTGCGCGGGCTGGTGACGCACGCGGCCAGCGCCGGGTCGTCCGGGACCAGCCCGACGACGGTGTTGAGCGAGACGGGGGTCAGCGCGTCGTCGGCCAGCGCGGAGCGGCGCACCAGGACGCTTTCGTCCCGGCCGAGGCTCAGGCAGCGGCGGGTCAGCGCGTCCTGCTCGGCGGCGGGTGCCGTGCCCTGGTGGAGGACGCGCAGCCGCAGGGGCGTGGACAGCGCGGACTCCAACAGGGTGGTGGTCAGGCCGTCGCTGGCGAGCAGCATGCGGGTCAGCGGGCTGGCGAACCGGGCGACGTCACCGAGGTCGAAGGGGCGTGGCGCGGGCCGGTCGGGGGACCGGTCGCCGGTGGCCGCCCAGCCGTCCGGCATATGGCGGTCGGTACTCGGATACCGCAGGGGGGTGAACACGGTTCAGGACCTCTCCGTGAAGGGGGTGGCGCCGTGGGCGGCGGAATCCGGTTCCGCCGCCTTCCGGCGGGGGCCGGGGCAGGAGGCGCGGCGGCGGGCGCGTGCCGCCCCCGCCAGCTCCCGCAGCAGCTGGGCGGTTTCGCCCCAGCCGATGCACGCGTCGGTGACGCTCTGCCCGAAGACCAGCGGGCGGCCGCCGGGTTCCTGCCGCCCCGGTGCGAGGAAGCTCTCCAGGAGCACGCCGCGCACCGTGGTGTCGCCGTCGGCGACCCGGACCGCGAGGTCTTCGGCCACCGCGTGCTGCCGTTCGTGCTGCTTGCCGCTGTTGCCGTGGCTGGCGTCCACGACGACCCTGGCCGGCAGTCCGGCGCCGGCGAGCAGCCGCGCGGCCCGGCGGACGTGCGCCGCGCCGTAGTTGGGGCCTTCGGCGCCGCCGCGCAGGACGACGTGGCAGTGCGGGTTGCCGCTGGTGCGCAGCAGTGCCACCGGTCCGGCGCCGGAAGCGCCGAGGAAGCTGTGCGGTGCGGCGGCGGCCCGTACCGCGTCGACGGCGACCTGGACCGAACCGTCGGTGCCGTTCTTGACGCCGACGGGCATCGGCAGGCCGCTGGCCAGGTCCCGGTGCACCTGGCTCGCCGCCGTGCGGGCCCCGATGGAGCCCCAGGCGACGGTGTCCGACAGGTAAGCCGTGGTGACCGGGTTGACCCATTCGCAGCCCACCGGGAGGCCGGACTCGGAGATGTCGAGCATCAGGGACCTGGCCTCGGCCAGGCCGCGCCCGACGTCCGCGCCGCCGTCCAGGCCGGGGTCGCCGACCAGGCCGGGCCAGCCGAGGCAGGAGCGCGGCTTCTCCACGTAGACGCGCATCACCACGAGCAGGTCGTCGGCCAGCCCGGCCGCCGCTTCCCGCAGCCGGGACGCGTAGTCGAGGGCGGCCGCCCTGTCGTGTACGGAGCACGGCCCGACGATGGCCAGCAGCCGGTCGTCCCGGCCGTCCAGGACCCGCACGATGTCGTGCCGGGCGGTCATCACGGTGTGGGCCGCGTGGTAGGTGAGGGGCAGCCGCTCGGCCAGTTCGGCCGGGCTCTCCGCGGGCAGGACGCGGGTCTGGCCGCCGGTGGCGCGTATCCGGCGTCCGTCGCGGTGGCGGATGCGCGGGGTGTCGGTCGGTGTGTTCATGGTGGTTCGCTCCTTCGGGGTGGGGCGCGGGCCGGACCGGTGGGCGGGGGAGGGCGTCATCGGTGACCTCCGTGGCCGGTGCCGTGGCCGCCGCCGTGCATGCCGGGGTGCATGTCCATCACCACGCCGGGCATGACCGTGAACGGGCGCATCATCGCCTCGTCCTCGTGTTCGAGGATGTGGCAGTGGTACATGTAGCGGCCGGATCCGCCGTCGAACTGCCCCAGTACGGAGACCAGTTGGCCGGACCCGGCGGGCGCGGGCCGGGTGTCGCCGACCCGTACGGTGTCCTTCCAGCCGAGGTCGGCGCCCGTGACGGGCAGGTCCTCCGTGAAGGTGACGGGGGTGACGGTGCCGTGGCCGCGTACCGTGCCGTCGGCGCGCAGCAGCCGCTGGAAACCGCGGGCGTCGTAGTTCTGCCGACGGGTCTCCTGGAAGCGGATCAGGTGGATGTGGAAGGGGTGCACGGGCCCGCCCAGGTTCAGCACGTTCCACTGCTCCCAGCCGCCTTCGCGGGCCATGAACGTCGTGGTGTCGTTGAACGTCTCGGCGACCCGGCGCAGGGTCAGCAGGGGCCGCCCCGGGCGCTGCACCTGCACGATGCCGTCGCTGGGGACCTGCACCGACGAGGCGTCCTCGACGGTCTCCATCTCCCACATCATCGGCATCCCGGTCGCGGCGGGCGGGGTCAGCACGACCCAGCGGTGCTCGTGGTCGGGGGCGGTGGCGTGGCTCAGCCGTACGTAGGACGGGCTGAGGCGGCCGGGCAGCGTGAACGGGTCGTCCGCCGCCTCGTCCGCGACGCGGAACTGCAGCACCTCGGGCGAGGGCGCGGGGCCCGGCGGGTTGGTGGCGGCGTCGGCCCAGTGGACGCGCAGGCCTTTGAGGACGGAGAAGTCGGCCAGGACGTCGGCGCGTTCGCCGGGCGCCAGGGTCAGGCCCTGCTCCGGCAGCGCCTGCGGCTCGGGCAGCAGGCCGCTGTCCGTGCCGATCTGGTGGAAGGCCCGGTCGACCAGCTCCCGGTCCACCGGCGTGCCGTCCTCGTGGCACAGCCGCAGGGTGAAGAAGCGGGCGTTGGAGCCGTTGACCATCCGGAAGCGGTACCAGCGCGCGGCCACCTCCAGGTGCGGCTGGACGACGCCGTTGACGACGTTGTACGGGCCGAAGAACGGCCGGGGCACGTCCTCGTCGTCCCGCAGGACCTTGTGCATCAGCACACCGGTCGGTCGTCCCTTCCAGTCGGTGTCCACGTTGCGGTCGCACAGTACGAGGGGGATCTCGCGGGTGTCGTCCGGCAGCCCGAGCGCCTTCTCCTCGCCGTCCCGTATCCAGTACATGCCGGCCAGCCCGGTCATCACGTTCAGCGCGGTGATGTTCATGGCGTGGTCGTGGTACCAGAGGGTGCAGGACGCCTGGTCGTTGAGGTACTCGGACAGCTGGGTCTCGCCGGGCGGGACGGCGTTGTCGGTCCAGCCGTCGTTGACTCCGCCGGTCCGCGCGCCGTGCAGGTGCACCACCGTCCAGGGCGGCAGCCCCGGCACCCGGCGGTCGAAGGTGTCGGCCTCCGGGTCGTAGCCGGGGCGCATGATGTTCGCCGGCACCCGCGTCTCGACCTTGACCAGGGGGTACGGGCCGCTCAGCCCGTTGGCCCAGGACACCCGCAGCCGGGTGCCGCGCCGCACCTCGATGGTGGGGCCGGGGACCTGGCCCTCGTACGCCCACATCAGCGATGGGGGGAGTTGCGAGTGCAAGGAGACGCGGACGGGCTGCGTCCGTACGGTCAGCTCGGCGCGGCCGGTCTCCGGGTCGGTCTCGGGCCGCAGGACCGGCGGGATGCGCAACGGGTCCAGGAACGGCTCCAGGGCCGGGGCCGCCGGGGGCTGCGGGGCGGTGACCGCCGGGGCGGCGGCCGGGGGAGCGGGAGCGGATGCGGTCGGGAGAACCGGCTCGGCCGGTGCGGTGGCCGGTTCGGTGACGGTTTCGATGAGCTCGGGCATTTCGGGGGCTCTTTTCCGGGCGGTGCTTGGATTGACTCCTTCACCGTGCGCCTCGGCGAACCCCCGCCACATCGGGGAAAACACCTGCCCCAGTACTGAACCGGTACGGACCCGGCGGCCCCCGCTACTGAGCCCCGGGCGGCCCACCGGCCCCGGCCGGCTCAGGCCCCCGGCCCCCGGCGTCCGCCAGCCGCCCCGCCACCGCCGCCCGCGACGACACCCCCAGCTTCGCGAAGACGTGCGCCACATGCGTCTCGACCGTCCGCGGGCTCAGGAACAGCCGCTCCGCGATCGCCTGGTTGCTGAACCCCTGCCGGACCAGCTCGGCGACCTCCGCCTCGCGCCGCGACAGCCCTCCGTCCGACCGCGCCGCCGGCCGTCTGGTCCGCACGCCCAGCCGCCGCTGTTCCCGCACGGTCCGCGCGTGCAGCCCCAGTGCCCCGCACGAGCCGAACACCTCCGCCGCCCGCGCCAGCTCCGTACGCGCCGCCGGCTTCTGCCCGCAGCGGGCGTGCGCGGTGCCGGCCCGCAGCCACGCCTGCGCGGCGAACAGCCGCTCGCCCGCCGCCTCGAACAGCTCCGCCGCCCGGACGGCGCCGCGCGCCGCCGCGGCCGGGTCGCCCTCCTGCTCCGCGTGGGCACGCGCCAGCGCCCCGTGCCCCGAGTCCGCACCGCCGCCCGGGACCGCTTCGGCCCGGTCCGCCCAGCGCGCCGCCGCCTCCGGCCGCCCGCGCTCGGCCTCCGCGTCGGCCATGGCGTCGCAGCACACCAGCAGGCAGCTGCGCTCCAGCAGCGGGGAGACGAACGCGTCGCACGCGGCCAGCACCTCCGTGCCGCCCGCGTCCACCTCCCCCAGCCCGGCCAGGGCCAGCCCGCGGCCGACGACGCCCAGCCGCGCCCACCACTCCCGGCGGCCGTCCGCGTGCCGGATCGCCTCGTCGGCCAGGGCCAGCGCCGCACCGTTCTCGCCCGTCCAGCGGACCATCAGGGACTTCACGGCGAGCGCCAGGGCCACGCACTCGTCCGAGCCGAGCAGCCGCGCGGCGTCCACCGCGTCCTCGGCCCGGTCCACGGCGTCCGCGAGCCGGCCCGTGCGGCCGTACGTGAACGCCTGCGCGGTCAGGATCCAGGGCGACAGATAGCTCTGGCCGGTGGCGTTGGCGATGGCCAGACTCCGCTCGACCATGCGGGCGGCCTGCGGCAGCCGGCCCATCATCGCGTCGATCCAGCACAGGAAGGACAGCGACTCCAGCCACGGGGCCAGTTCGGCGTCGGTGGCCTCCTCGGTCAGCCGTTCGGCCCGGGCCGCCAGGTCGTACGCGGCTGCCAGCTCGCCGGCGCCGTACGCGCAGCCGAGCCGGAGCGTCACGAGCGGCACCCAGTCGTCGGGCGCGCCACCGGCCGCCCCGGCGCCGCCGCCCGCCCCGGACAGGACGGCGGTCAGCCGGTCCAGCTGTCCGGCCGCGGCGCGGAAGTCGGCGCGGATGAGGCTGTCGCCGATCAGCTGGAGGTGCAGCGGTACCGCGTCCGCCGCGTGCTCCGGCGGCACCCGGCCCAGCTCCGCGCGGAGCAGGGCCCGGCCCTCCTCCTGCCGGTTCAGCAGCCGCTCCAGGATCGCGCAGAACCGGGCGGCGCGGGCCCGCTGCGCCCAGGCGTCCGGCGGGAGCAGCCGCAGCACTTCCAGTGCGGTGTCCCGGCCTTGCACGAGCCGGCCGCCCACTCCCTGGAGGCGGGCGAGTTCCACGAGCAGGGACAGCCGGTCGGCGGCGGGCCCGCCCGCGGTCGCGCCGGGCTTTTCGGGGAGCAGGTCCAGTGCCGTACGCAGCCACTGCGCGGCGGTGGCGGGGGACTGGTACGCGGTCGCGCGGGCGGCCTCGACGAGCACGCCGACGGCCAGCCGGTCGCCGAACCGGGCGGAGCGGGCGATGTGGCGGGCGCGGGTGACGGTGGGCGCGTCGCGCTCGTCCAGGGCGGCGGCCACCCGCGCGTGCGCGGCGACCCGCCAGCCCGCGCCGGAGGACGCGTACGCGAGGTGCCGGACGACCGGGTGGCGGAAGCGGAACCGCCCCGGTGCCGGGGCGCACCGCACCACGTCGCGCACCACCAGCTCGTCGAGGGCCGCCAGCGCTTCGGCCTCGGTCGTCAGGGCGGCCACCGCCACCATGCCGGGCTCGAACTCGTCCCCGAGCGTGGCGGCGGCCTGGGCGGCCAGCCGCGCGCCCTCCGGGAGCGCGGCCAGCTCGGCGGCCAGGGCCTCGCGCACCGCGCCCGGCAGCAGGGTGCCGTCCCCGTCGGCCGGCGCGGCGGCCTCCACGGGGGACGTGAGGGCGGCCGGCGCGGAGCGGGCCAGCGCCTCCAGATAGAGCGGGTTGCCGCCGCTGGCCTCGTACAGGGCGCGGCGGCGCCGGGCGCCGACGGACGGCCCGAGGAACTCCCCGGCCTCCTGGAGGGTGAGCGGCGCCACCTGGATACGGGTCCGCAGGCCCGGCGCGGCGTCGGCGAGGGCCGCGGTGAGCCGGGGGCCCGCCTGCCGGGTGCGGTAGGTGACGGCGAGCAGGAGAGGCCCGCGCGGCGCGTGCCGCGCGAGGTGGGAGAGCAGCTCCACCGAGCCCTCGTCCGCCCAGTGGACGTCGTCCAGGAGGACCGCCAGGCCGCCGGGCTCGGCCAGCGTTTCCAGGAGGAGGCGTACGGCACGGTGCACGCGGTAGCGGTTGAGGCCGGTGCTGGGGGCCGCCGCCGGGTCCGGCACCGGACGGGCCGCCGACAGCGCCGGGAAGACGTCGGCGAGCAGCCGTGCGCTTTCCGGGTCCAGCGCCTCCCGCACCTGCTCCGACCGGCTCTCGACCTCGTCGTCCAGGGCGTCGACGGCGAGGGAGAGGGGCACGTCGTTCTCGTACTCCGTGCCCCGGCCGCGCAGCACGGTCAGCCCGTGCGCGAGCGCGGCGGCGGCCGTCTCGCCGAGCAGCCTGGTCTTGCCGGCGCCCGGGTCCCCGGTCAGTTCCACGAGCCGGAATTCGCCCTTGGCGGCCCGCCCGGCCTCCGTGCCGAGGAGCCGTACGACCTCCGCCCGGCCGACGAGCGCGCGGTTGCCGTGGGGCGGTGCGGAGCTGTCGGGCATCGGGCGGGCCGGTTTCCGTTGAGGGGGCGGGCGGGTGAACGGCGGAGGGCGCTCCAATAGAATATTTTGGTCGATACGGACTATCCGGGCAATTCTTCGAACGGTGGGGACCGAGGAGGCTGGAGCCGATGCAGCGCCGCATCCCCCTGTTCACCAGCGAAGGCGTCCACGACGCCGAGGTCACCGTGCACCCGTTCGCGACCGGCGACGGGCTGGGCCTGACCCTGACCCGCTACCGCCGCGCACCGGCCGGCGGCGCGGCGCCCACGGACGCGGTGCTGCTCGTGCACGGCCTCACCACGTCGAGCGACATGTTCGTCATGCCCGAGCACGACAACCTCACCGGCTACCTGCTCGACCACGGCTTCACCGACGTCTGGGCCCTCGACCACCGCATGAGCAACCGCTTCCCGTACGACCTGGCCTGCCACCGCTTCACCCTCGACGACGTCGCCCTGTACGACTTCCCGGCCGCGTTCGCCGAGGTCCGGGCGCACCTCGGCACGGCACCCCGGCTGCATGTGATCGCGCACTGCCTGGGCGGGGTGACCTTCGCGATGAGCCTGGCCGCCGGCCTCGTCACGGACGTCACCAGCGCGGTGGTCAACAGCTCCGCGCTGGTCCTGCGGCCGCCCCTGTGGTCCCGGTGCAAGCTCCGGGTCGTCCCCGGCCTGACCGAGTACGTGCTCGGCCTGCCCTACCTCAACCCCGCCTGGCCGCAGGACGCCCCGTTCACCCGCGGCCGCATGATCGCCCGCCTGGTCTCGCTGTTCCACCCCGAATGCCGCGCCCCGTCCTGCCACATGGTGAGCGCCATGTGGGGCTCCGGGCGGCCCGCCCTGTACGACCACGCGCGGATGTCGCCGGTGACGCACGACCGCATCCCGGACCTGTTCGGCGCGACCGGCGTGCACTACTACCGGCACATCCGGGCGATGGTACGGGCCGGCCGTGCCGTCAAGTACCGGCCCGGCGACCCGGCGTACCGCGACCTCCCGGACGACTACCTGGAGGCGGCGTCCGGCATCACCACTCCGCTGCTGCTGACCACCGGCGACCGCAACCGCGTCATGGCCGCCTCCAACCCCGCCTGCCAGCGCGAACTGGCGGCCCGCGCCCCCGGCCTGTCCCGGCTGCGCCTCTTTCCCGGGTACGGCCACCAGGACGTCTTCATGGGCAAGGACAGCGCGCGGGACGTCTTTCCCCACCTGGCGGACTTCCTGGCGGAACACGCGGGGTGAGCGGGCCGCCACCGCTGCCCGGCCGCTACCGCCCCGGCCCGTACACGTCCCACAGCTCCCCGGCGAAGAAGCGGCCGAACCGGGACAGGGCGGCGAAGGGCGCGGGGCCCGTCGCGCGCATCGAGGCGAGCTGCCGGACGAAGTCCAGGCGTCCCACGCGCACCACGCCGGAGCACAGCGGCGCCTGTACGGGCTCCTCGCCGGGGCCGAACCGCCCGCGCCGGATCTCCACGGCCAGCGTGGTCGTGTCCGCCCACAGATCGGGCCCCGGATCGTCGCCCACCTCCTTGCGGCCGGTCAGCGTCAGCTCTCGTCCCCGCGGACCGTCCAGATGCAGGTGGTACAGCATGCGCCGGCGCCCCGGCAGCCCGCTCGGCACGAACAGGTTGAACCAGCCCTGCCGCACGGGCAGCCGGCCGCCCAGCGCCTCGCAGTCCACCTCGCCGCGCGCGGCCGCCCGGTGGTCCGGCGCGTCGACGAAGGCGTCGACGTCGTCGACGGTGATGGTCAGGCGCAGGGTCAGCCCCGGCCCGTCGGCCAGCGCCCCGCGCATGACCTCGGCGAACGACAGGGCCGTCGCGGGCGCCGGGGCCGGCCGGTGCGCCCGCCGGGGCGGCCGGTTCTCCAGCAGCCGGGTGCACATCCGGTCCGCCAGCGCCGCGATGGTCAGCGACGGGTTGACGCCGACCGGGCCCGGCAGCGCCGCCGCGTCCGCCACGTACAGGCGCGGGTGCCCGAACACCTCGCCGTACGGGTCGCACACGGCCTCCTCCGGCCGGTCGCCGATGGGCGCGCCGCCCACCGGGTGGACGGTGACGACCCGCCGCCACCACCAGATCGGGTTGTCCAGGTACCCCGCCCCCATCCCGGCGGCGAGCTGCCGCATCGTGGTGCGGACCCCTTCGTAGTACGCCCGGCTGGTGGCCGTGGTCCACCGGATGTCCAGCCGGCCGTCCCGCAGCCCCATCACCCCGTCGGGCACGTCCCGGCCCACCCCCAGCAGCGGCAGCACCCCGGGGAAGCCCCCGCCCGGCCCGAGGAGCGCGGCGATCTCGCCGGACATGTTGCCGTCCGGCGAACCGAGGGCACGGTCCAGCGCGCGGCCGGCGGCGAACGCGGCCAGCCGGCCGGCGCCCCCGGCGAGCCGCACGCCCTCCGCCAGCCAGTTCAGAAAGCCCGGATAGCCGCCGTCCTGGACGATGTGCCCCCGGCCCGTACCGCCGTCCGCCGCGCCCGGCACACCGACCACACCGGTGATCACCGGCCCCTGGTCGGGCCGCGGCACGGGCGCGTCCCGGCGGCCGTACAGGAAGGTCAGCAGGTCGCCGTTGCCGCAGAACCGGGTGCCCAGCGCCGGACCGAGACCCGGCAGCCGCGCCCGGTTGCTCAGCAGCATGTGCACGGTGCCGTACGTGCCGGCCGCCAGCACCAGGCGGTCGCAGTCGATGTGGCGCCGGGGCAGGTCGGCGGTCCGTACCGCGCCGCCGTCGGTGTCGTGCACGACGTACCCGACGCGGTAGCCGCTGCCCAGCGGCTCCACCGTCACGGCCTGGTGCCCGGTCCGCAGATCGGCGCCGTGCTGGCGGGCGGCGGACAGGTAGGTGTGGTCGAGGGTGTTCTTCGCGCCGTTGTTGCAGCCGAAGTCGCAGGCGCCGGTGAGCCCGCAGGTGCTGCGCGGCACGCCGTGCAGATTGCCGTACGGGGCGTCCGCCAGCGGCAGTCCCGGGCCGGGCGGCGCGCCGGGACCGGGCGAGAAGCTGACGGCGAGCGGGGCCGGGGACCACGGCAGCCCGGCCCGCTCGGCCGCGTCCCGCAGCGCCCGGGTCTTCGGGGTCCCGGCGTACGGTTCGGCGTCCACCGGGTACGGGACCGGGCGCAGCACCGCCTCCACCGCGTCGTAGTGCGGATCGAGGTCCGCCCGGGTCAGCGGCCAGGACTCGTGCCCGCCGCCGGGCAGTTCCTCCCGCTGCACGAACCAGTGCGCTTCCTTGCGGAGCAGCACGTTGGCGTAGATCAGCGAACCGCCGCCCAGCCCGCTGGAGACGAGGGAGTCGCAGCCACGGAAGCGCCAGACGTCGAACAGCCCGTACAGCCCCTCGCCCGGATCCCACAGGGCGCGCCCCAGCTCCGCCGGCGTACGGGGGAAGCTCCCCGGCGGGTAGGCCCGGCCGCGTTCCATGACGACGACGGACAGTCCCGCCTCCGCGAGCCTGCAGGCCGCCACGGACCCGCCGAAACCGGAACCGACGACCAGCGCGTCGACCCGTTCGGGCGGCCCCGTCCCGTTCGTCACCGACGCCTTGCCCACGGCCCGTCCTCCCAGCTCGGCAGCGGCCGCCGCGCGGTGCGGCGGCCGGCCTTCCCAGTAGGTCGCGAACGGCGTCTCGCCGCCCGCGGCACCCGGCATCCGGCCCAATCCCGCCGGCTTCACGTTAGGGATCCCGGCAGACGGGAACGCGGATGCTGGTCCCGGAGCCGGGACACCCGTATCCACGGACCGCGGCTCCGCGGGCACGCACTCACCTGCACGACTCTCGAAAAGGAAGGCGGAACCCCATGCCTGCCGCACGCGACATCATGACCCCCGGCGCCGAATGCGTCGGCGCCGAGGAGAGCGTCCTCGACGCGGCCCGCAAGCTCACCGACCTCGGCGTCGGAGCGGTACCGATCTGCGGTACGGACGACCGGCTCAAGGGCGTCCTGACGGACCGCGACATCGTCGTCAAGGTGCTGGGCCAAGGCAAGGACCCCGCGCAGACCAAGGCCGGCGAACTGGCCCAGGGCGAAGCCGTGACCATCGGCGCGGACGACGGCGCCGACGAGATCCTCGCGACCATGACCCAGCACAAGGTCCGGCGCCTGCCGGTGATCGACGGCCACCGCCTCGTCGGCATGGTCGCCCTGGCCGACGTCGCCCGCGCCCTGCCCGACTCGAAGGCGGGCGACCTCCTCGAAGCGCTCTCCACCGACTGAGAGCGCCGCCCGGCATGACGAAGCCGGACGTCGACGTCCTGCGCGAGGCCGGTGCCCGGCAGCGGTGAGGCACCCGGGCGGGCGGCGCGCGGCGCGGCCCGCCCCGGGCGCGCCGGCCGCCCGCCCCACCCGATTGGCGGCGCTTTTGATGGCAATCCGGGCCTAACGGGTAATCAGCCCCCATGTCTCTCGATGCGCCCCTGCCGGTCGAACCGCCGACGGCCGCCTCCCACCTGGTCATCGGCGTCGGCCCGCTGATCGCGGGCATCGTCGTCGTGCTCCTGCTGATCGGGGCCGTGGTGTACGGATACCGGCGCCGCGCGGCGCGCAAGGACCGCCCGCCGCGCGCCCGCACGGGACCCCGGCACGCGAAGAGAGGGGGCCGGACCGGCACCTCGGCACGGGCGGCCGACGGAGTGTCCCGCGAGAACCACGAGGACGAGCCGCCCGGTGTGCGGGACATGGGCGAGTACGGGACCCGCCCCGGCAACGCGGACGAGCCCCCGCCGTGGAAAGAGGGGAAGAGCGGCTCGTTCGGCAACGGCTGAGACCGGCGGCCCGTCGTGCTCCGCCGCCGAAAAGCCCGGGTGCCCGCCCGCACCACGGCACGCGCGCTCACCGGCTTCGACGCGCTCGACCGGCGCCTGCCCGCGGCCGAAGGGGCGAAGGCCCTGCTGCGCAAGGCCTTTCCCGACCACTGGTCCTTCCTGCTCGGCGAACTCGCGCTCTACGCCTTTCTCGTCCTCGTCCTCACCGGCACGTACCTGACCCTCTTCTTCGACCCGGTGACGGCGCAGACCGTCTACCACGGGCGGCACACCCCGCTGTCCGGGCTGCCCATGTCCCAGGCGTACTCCTCCACCCTGCGCATCAGTTTCGACGTACGGGGCGGCCTGCTGGTCCGGCAGATCCACCACTGGGCGGCCCTCGTCTTCATCGCCGCGCTCTGCACCCACCTGCTCCGGATCTTCTTCACCGGCGCGTTCCGCAGGCCCAGGGAAGTCAACTGGGTCATCGGCGTGACCCTGTTCATGCTGGCGATGCTGGAGGGATTCGCCGGATACTCACTGCCCGACGACGGGCTCTCCGGTACGGGCCTGCGCACCGCGAACACGATCGTGCTGTCCGTCCCCCTCGTCGGCACCTATCTGGGTTTCTTCCTGTGGGGCGGCGAATTCCCCGGCACGGATCTCGTCAACCGCCTCTACGGGCTGCACATCCTGCTCGTCCCGGGAATCCTGGTCGCCCTGATCACGGCCCATCTGATCCTCGTCGTCCACCTCAAGCACACACAGTGGAACGCGCGCGGCCGGACCAACCGCAACGTCGTCGGCCGCCCCATGTACCCGCACTTCACCGCGAAGTCCGTGGGCCTTTTCTGCACGGTCTCCGGCGTCCTCGCCCTCCTCGGCGCGCTGGCCCAGATCAACCCCGTGTGGGAGTACGGTCCGTACCGGGCGGACCAGGTCGCCACCGACGCCCAGCCCGACTGGTACGTCGGATTCCTGGAAGGCGCCCTGCGCCTGATGCCGCCGTGGGAAACCGACCTGTGGGGCCACACGCTCATGTGGAGCGTCCTCGTCCCGGCGGTGATCCTGCCCGGCCTGTTCTTCCTCGTCCTGTACCTCTACCCGTTCTGCGAGCAGTGGGTGACCGGCGACCGCGGCGAGCACCACCTGTGCGACCGGCCGCGCAACCGCCCGACGCGTACGGGCCTCGGCGTCGCCGGAATCGTCTTCTACGCGGTGCTCCTCGCCGCCGGCGGCAACGACGTGACCGCCTACGGCTTCCGCGTCTCCGTCAACGCCCTCACCTGGTTCTTCCGCATCGCCCTCGTGGCAGGGCCGGTACTCGCCTTCATGCTCACCAAACGGATCTGCCTCGCGCTGCAGGGCGAGGACCGGGAAGCCCTGACGGAAGGGGAGGAGACAGGCGAGGTCACCCAGGACGTGTGCGGCGGCCTCGGCGAGGGACGGCGCGCCCTCCCCGCCGACCGCCGCCACCGGCTGCTCGTCCGCGACATCCCCGAACCGCTGCCCCGCCCCGCCGGCGCGGCACGCCTGGCCCGGCGGCAGCGGCTGCGCCTGGCCCTGAGCAACTGGTACTACCGGGACCGCGTCGAACTGCCGGTCACCCCCGAACAGCGGGCCCGGATCGACGAACGCACGGCGGGACCGGACCACCGCGACACCCGTGGGTGAGCCGGCCCGCGGTCACCAGTCGGTGAGGTCGACCACGCGTGAACAGTGCGGGTCGTCGGTGCCGGTGGCGGTGAGCCGCTCTTCGTCGAGCAGCGAAGGCAAGGCCGCCAGCAGCGCCGTGAGGGCGCCACCGGGGCGTACGTCGGCGGCTGTCGTCCCGGGGAGCGCCTCCTCCTCGGTGCCGAGGTAGAGGCGGAGCCGGTCCGGGGCCAGGAACAGGAAGCCGCACAAACGCGCCCGCGGGTGTTCCTCGGTGGCGGGGAAGGCGAGACACCGCAGGAGCGTGAGGGACCAGTCGTCGTTGGTGAAGGGGGCCGGAACCACGGTCGCGGGGTCCACGGTGAACAGGGTCATCCCCATGACGGTGCCGACCCTGTCGCGAGGGTAGATGTGGGTGCCCGTGTGGACGGTACGCAGGAGGGCCGCGACGTCGTGCGGTGTGCGCAGTTCGTCGCCCGCGCGCAGGGGGATCTCGTAGGCGGTGAGCCGGCCGGGGGCGTACTCGTCCTTGTCGCCGAGCACGACGCGCACGGCCTCTGCCGTGGGGGGCACCGGGAGGACACCCCGTACGTGCTGGTCCTCGACGAGGGGTGCGTAGACGTGGTGGAGCAGCAGGCCCGTGATGTCGGCCTGCTGCTCCACCATCTCTTCGTGCTCGTACGTCACTGATTTACCCAGTTGGGGCACTTCTGCATGCCCTTGCAGTATGCGGTGATCACGCCGATCGTATTCCCCTTCCCGGCGTCGTAACGCTTGTCGTCCGTCTTCCGCGCATAACGGGCCTTGACGATGAGGGTCACCCGTCCGTACTGGCGGTTCGAGGCGACGCCTTCGTACTGGAGGTTGGCCCCGTCCTTCTTGTCGACCTTGCCGCCGATGGGAATGTTCAGCAGATCGCACTTGCGGATGTTGTGCCGGCCGGTGAAGTGGTTCCAGCCGAACTCGGCGTTGCCGATGCGCGTCGGTATCTGCCGGCCGTCGGGGTCGACCGCGCTGCACCTTTCCTTCTTGTTCCAATACGGTGCCGCGTTCGCGGGCGCGGCGGCGCCGGCGAGGAGGATCGTTGCTGCCGCGACGGGTGACATGAGCGCCGTGATCTTCTTCATGATCCGACTGTGACATGCGTATCCACTGGATGCCACGCGCTCCCTGTCGCCAAATACCCGGCATTCATGGGGCATTTCACGGGGCATTGTGTCGAGCGTCACGGTCCGGGAGCTCCAGCGCCATGCCGACGACACCCGCCGCCAGCAGACCGGCCCCGATGACGAACAGCCACAGCCCGAAGACCACCCCCAGCGCCGTCAGCGCCACGGCCAGGCCGGTCAGCGGGGGGTAGCCGCTGCGGGGCGGGAAGAAGCCCAGCCCGCCGCAGCGGTCCCGCACTTCCGCGTCCTTGCGGTCTTCCGGCCGGTCCCCTCTCTTGCGGTGGTTCACCGCGCAAAAGCCGCACACCAGAAGGGACATCAGAAAGGAGACGGCCAGTGCCGCCGTCCCGGCCGGTTCTTTCGACCACACCGCGTAGACCAGGCCGGCCACGAAAAAGAAACCCGCCACACCGGCGAAGAGAAACCCCTCGATTCTCATACGCCACGCTCCCCGTGCGGATCGGGCGTCGGCCGGGTCCTGCCACGCTCCTGGGCGGGCAGCCGCCATGCCTCCGGATGGTGCAGGTCGAAGGCGGGGGAGTCGGAACGTACGCGGGGCAGCGTGTGGAAATTGTGCCGGGGCGGCGGACAGGAGGTCGCCCACTCCAGGGACCTGCCGTACCCCCACGGATCGTCCACCGACACCTTCGGCGCCCACCGCGTCGTCCGCCACACGTTGTAGAGAAAGGGCAGCGTGGAAATCCCCAGCAGGAAAGCGCCGATGGACGAGAGCGTGTTGAGTGCCGTGAATCCGTCGGCGGCCAGGTAGTCGGCGTAACGCCGCGGCATCCCGCCCGACCCCAGCCAGTGCTGCACCAGGAACGTCAACTGGAAACCGGCGAACAGCGACCAGAAGTGGATTTTCCCCAGCCGCTCGTCGAGCATCCGCCCCGTCAGCTTCGGCCACCAGAAGTAGAAGCCCCCGAACATCGCGAAGACCACCGTCCCGAACAGCACGTAGTGCAGGTGCGCCACGATGAAGTACGAGTCGGTGACGTGGAAGTCCAGCGGCGGTGACGCGATCAGCACACCGCTCAGGCCGCCGAGCAGAAAGGTGACCAGGAATCCGCCCGCCCACAGCATCGGCGTCTCGAACGACAGGCTGCCCCGCCACATGGTGCCGATCCAGTTGAAGAACTTCACCCCCGTCGGCGCGGCGATGAGAAAGGACATCAGGGAGAAGAACGGCAGCAGCACCGCGCCCGTGGCGAACATGTGATGGGCCCACACGGTCGCCGACAGCATGGTGATGGCGATGGTCGCCGCCACCATCCCGACGTACCCGAACACCGGCTTGCGGCTGAACACCGGGATGATTTCCGTGATCACGCCGAAGAACGGCAGCGCGACGATGTAGACCTCCGGATGCCCGAAGAACCAGAACAGGTGCTGCCACAGAACCGCTCCGCCGTTGGCGGGATCGTAGACGTGCGCCCCGAACTTCCGGTCCGCCTCCAGGGCGAGGAACGCGGCGGTCAGCACGGGGAAGGCCAGCAGTGCCAGGATCGACGTGAACAGCACGTTCCAGGTGAAGATCGGCATCCGGAACATGGTCATGCCCGGGGCGCGCAGGCACATGATCGTGGAAATGAAGTTCACCGCGCCCAGTGTGGTGCTGAGACCGGACACCACCAGCCCCATGGTCCACAGGTCGCCGCCGGCGCCCGGGGTGCGCAGGGCGCTGTTGAGAGGGGCGTAGGCGAACCAGCCGAAGGACGCGGCGCCCTGCGGGGTGAGAAACCCCGACACCACCATCAGGCCGCCGCAGAGGAACAGCCAGTACGTCAGGGCGTTGAGCCGGGGGAAGGCCACGTCGGGCGCGCCGATCTGCAAGGGCATCACCGCGTTGGCGAAGCCGGCGAACATCGGCGTCGCGAACAGCAGCATCATGATCGTGCCGTGGATGGTGAAGAGCTGGTTGTACTGCTCGTTGCTGACGATCTGCAGGCCGGGCCTGGCCAGTTCGGCGCGCATCACCATCGCCAGCGCGCCCGCCAGCAGGAAGAAGCCGAACGCGGTGACGAGGTAGAGGTTCCCGATCACCTTGTGGTCCGTCGTCGTCAGCCAGCGGCGCACCGCGCGGCCCACCGTGTCGCGGGGCGCCGCGGCGGCCTCCGTACGCGTGCCCTGCTGAACCTGGACCACCATGACCTCCGCCCGGCCGGGGTTGTGACACCGGCCCTCAGCCTGGCATCAGCCCGGCCGGAAACCCGGGGCCCACGGGGCGGGGCGGGCCGCCGCCACCCGGAAGGGTGCACCGGTGCCCCGCACCTGAGGGCACCGGCGCGGCGGCGGGCGTCCGGCCGTCGCAGGGAACACCCGCCGCGGCTCAGACCCGGCGGGTCTCCTCGGCGGTCGCCGGAGCGCGGCGCAGGGACAGCAGCCGCAGCAGAATGCCGGGCCCGCTCCTGACGGCGGGCGCCGGTACGGGTACGGGCGTGGGCGCGGAGCGTTCCGGCTCCGCGGTGCCGGACCCGGAAGCGGGCCGCGGTGTGCCGGCCGGGCTGGCGGCGGGCTCGTGTTTCGGCCCGGGGTCGTGTTCCGGCCCGGGGTCGTGCGAGGAATAGCTCAGGGCGCGCACATAGCCTTCCAGCGCGCGTTGGGGATCGATGGGCATGACGCACCTCTCCTGCTGGTCGTTGCTGTGGGTCCGGGAGCGCCCTCGCCGGAGCGGGGCGCGGTCCCGGTCAGCAGCGCAGGACGGTGTGGTGCGCGCGGGAGTTGGCGGCGTTGCGTACACCCGGCCGCGGAACGGCAGGGCGGCCGAAGGGCCGGGCGGCATGAGTGGTGTGGTGCGGCGGCGACGGTGTGAGGGGCCGGGCCGCGGGGGAGCGGTCGGTACGGGCCGCCCGGCTGGTCCGGGGCCCGGCCGCCTGGGTGAAGGTGTCGTCGGCGGTGAGCTCGGCCGGCATGGATACGGCGCTCTCGGGCCCGCTGGCGGGTTCGAGGGTCACCGGCAGGGAACCGCACAGGGCGACCAGGGTGGCGATCAGCGCCAGGGCGCAGGCTCGCGCCATCGACCGCCGTGGCCCGCAACCCCCTTGGTTCATGCACAAAGGGTAACGATTCGACTACTGTGCGCGCATGTCGTCGAACGGGTGAGTTTCCCGTCCGGAACGCGTCACCGAAGAGCGCCACCGCCCACGGAAAGGGTCCCTGTCATGGCCGGCAGCAAGCGCATCCTCATCACCGGAGCGGGGTCCGGCTTCGGCCGGGACGCCGCCCTGCGGCTCGCCGGACGCGGGCACCACGTCATCGCGGCCGCCGAGAACCGGCCCCAGATGACCGGGCTGATCGCCGAGGCGGACCGGCGCGGTGTCCGCCTGCAGGTGGAGAACCTGGACGTCACCAACGCGCTCCACCGCGACCAGGCCCACGCCTGGGACGTGGACGTCCTCTTCAACAACGCCGCCATCGGCGAGATGGGCCCGCTGTCCGAAATCCCGATGGCACTGTTCCGGCAGGTCTTCGAGGTCAACGTCTTCGGCAACCTCGCGCTGGCCCAGGGCTTCGCCCGGCAGATGGTGCGGCGCGGCAGCGGCCGCATCGTCTGGCTGTCGTCCATCGCGGGCCTGACGACCAACCCGTACCTCGGACCGTACTGCGCGTCCAAGTACGCCATCGAGTCGATCGCCCAGGCCATGCACGACGAACTCAAGCCGCTGGGTGTCAGCGTCTGCACCATCAACCCGGGCCCGTACCAGACCGGGTTCAACGACCGGATGGGCGATGCGCTGCGCGTCTGGCTCGATCCGGAGAAGTCCGCCGCCGCGCGGCACTTCACCACGGACCTCGGCGTCGAGGTCACGCTGGCCGACGACTACGGCCGGATGACCGGGGAGAGCCAGAAGGACCCCGAGGAGATCGTCGAGCTGTTCGTGCGGGTCGCCGAGGAGGACTCCGGCCTCTTCCGCAACTTCCTTCCGGCGGACCGTATCGAGGGAGCGAAGCGGCAGCAGGCCGCCATCTGGGACCTCCGGCAGTAGACCCGGCGCCCGCTACCGGACGTACCGACACCTGGAGGAACCGTGCACGCGCCGACCGTTCCGCTCCGCCCCGTGCCCGGCCCGCGCGGTCTGCCGTGGCTCGGAAACCTGCCCGCCTTCGGCAGGGATCCGCTGGCCTTCCTGGCCCGGATACGGGACGAGTACGGGGACGCCGTGACGTGGTTCCTGGGCCCGCGGCGCGGCCTGTTCCTCTCCCACCCGCAGCACATCGCCGAACTGCTCCGCGCCCGGGACCAGGCTTTCGGCCTCCTGGAGATCGGCTGGGCGTTCAAGCAGGTCGTCGGCGGGAGCGTCATGCTCAGCAAGGGCGCCGACTGGCGCCGCAAGCGCGGCCTGGTCCAGCCGGCCGTCCGCCCGCGCCAGGTGCGCGCCCACGCCCGCACCATGATCGACAGCGCGCTCGCGGCGGCCGCCCGCTGGCGCGACGGCGAGCGTATCGACGTCCACGCCGAGATGACGACGATCACCCAACGCATCGTCCTCCGCACGCTCTTCGGCAACGACCTCGGCGTCCGTACCCGCGCGCTCGCCGGCGCCATGGCGGTCGCCGAACGGGAGGTCGCCGCCGAACTGCGCGGCGTCACCCTCTTCCTGCCCGACTGGGTGCGCACACCGTCCAGGCGGCGCCTGCTCGACGCCGTCGCCACCATCGACGCGGAGATGCACCGGCTGATCAGCGCCCGGCGGAAGAGGCCGGAGGGCGCCGACGGCGGTACGCGCGGGCCGGGCGACGACCTGCTGACCCGCCTCCTCGAAGCCAGGGACGAGGAGGGGCGCCTACTCACCGCCACAGAGGTACGCGACGAAGCGGTGACACTCTGGGCGGCCGGCCACGAGACGACCTCCACCGCCCTGACGTGGACCTGGTACCTGCTCTCGCGGTCACCGGAGGCGCGGGCCGGGCTGGACGACGAACTGGACCGGGTCCTGGGCGGCCGGCCGCCCACCGCGGACGACTACGAGCGGCTGCCCTGGGCCCGGCAGATCGTCAAGGAGGCCCTGCGGGTGTATCCGCCGGCCTGGGTGATCCCCGCCGTGGCCAAGGAGGGCGCCACCCTGGGCGGGAGCGCCGTCGCGGCCGGTACGACGGTGTGGTGCAGCCCGTGGACGACCCACCGGGACCCGCGTTGGTTCCCCGACCCCATGGCCTTCCGCCCCGAACGCTGGAGCGCCGACGCCCCGGACGCGGTCCCCGATCACGCCTGGTTCCCGTTCGGCGGCGGCCCGCGCGGCTGCCTCGGCGCCCGGTTCGCCCAGGTGGAGGCGGTTCTCCTGCTGGCCACCCTGGCGCAGCGTTTCCACCTGGACGACATGCCGAAGGAAGCGGCCCACAAGGTCGGCATACTCGTCCAGCCGGCCGTGCCGCTGATCGCGACCTTGCGCGCGCGCCCGCGCCCGTAGCGGCCGTACCGCTACGGCCGGGCCGGGCCGGGGCGAGCCGCGGCCGTTCAGCCGAGGATCCCCAGCTCGGTGTCCGGACGGCAGCCGTAGCATGCCTCCACCCCCTGGCCGAGGGCGTCGACCGCCTGCTCGCGGCTGATGGCCCGGCCGCGGGCGACCTGTCCGCACCCGCCGGCGTGTACGCGGACGGCGCGCCCGTCGCGGCCGCCGAGACGTTCGGTTTCCAGCAGCCAGTCGGGCCGGGGCGGCCGGACCGGTGCGGGCCGGTCGCGCTCCAGCTGTTCGAGGTGCTGGATCCGGGCGCGAACGTTCGCGAGCTGCAGGCGCAGCCATGTCTCCAGGGTGCGGAGGCGCGTCAAATCCGGAGGCAATTCGCTCACGAGTTCGATTCTAGCCGTTCGCTCCACCGGCGGTCCGGGCCCGCCCCGCCCGCTCCAGTACGGTGGCTTCGCATGACCGACGCCGAGATCGAGATCACCGCAGACTTGGTCCACGACCTTCTACAGGAGCAGCATCCGGACCTCGCAGGGCTGGCCATCCGCGAGATAGCGGGCGGTTGGGACAACCAAGTCTGGCGCCTTGGGGACCAATTGGCCGTGCGCATGCCGCGGACAGAGAGTGCCCCGGACCTTCAGCGCAAGGAGTGCCGGTGGCTGCCCGTCTTGGCTCCGCGCCTGCCGCTTCCGGTCCCGACCCCTGTGCGGACCGGTGCGCCGTCGGCGCGCTTCCCCAAGCCCTGGACCATCATGACGTGGGTTCCGGGCGAGCCGCTGGATCACACCTCGATCAGCCGCGGCGACCACGCGGCCGACACCCTGGCGGGCTTCCTCAGGGCGCTCCACGTGGAGGCCCCCGCTGACGCGCCGATCAGTGAGGACCGCGGCGGCCACCCCAAGAAGTGCACGGACGGCTTCGACCACTTCTTCCACGCCGTGGCCCCAGACGGCCTCGCCGACGACATCCGGGCCGTCTGGGACGACGCCGTCGCGGCGCCCGAGTGGGAGGGGCCGCCGCTCTGGGTGCATGGCGACCTGCATCCGGCGAACGTCGTCGTCTCGGACGGGACGCTCGCGGGCGTGATCGACTTCGGTGCCGTGTTCGCCGGCGACCCGGCGTGGGACCTCGCGGCCGCATGGGTGGTCCTTCCCGCGGGCGCCGCCTCACGGTTCTTTGACGTGTACGCGCATGCCGACGAGGCGACGATCCGGCGCGCCCGCGGACTGGCTGCTCTGAAAAGCCTGTTCCTCTTGCTCATGGGCCGGAACGGAGACCGTGGCCTTCCTGGCGGCAAGCCGGCATGGGGACCCGCGGGCCGGGCGGCGCTCGATCGTGTTCTGAGAGGTTTGCCGTAGACACGGAGCGACGAGCCTCAGAAGTTCACTCGGCTCCCATCGGCCAGGACGCTCAGCCGTCGCGTCCCGCCGGTGCCGGGGCCGGTGCCGGGGGCGGGGCGGCGGCGCGGGCCGGGGAGCGGCAGGCCACCGCCGCGAACACGAGTGAGGCGGCGATGCCGCCCAGGTGGGCACGGCTGGAGAGCGTCGAGGTCACGACGGTCTCCAGGGAGAAGGCCAGCACCGTACCCACGAGCAGTACGGGCGCACGGCAGGTCCAGCCGAGACAGATGAGCAGCCCCACCACGGCGGCGGACGGACCGGTGTCGGCCAGCAGCGCTTCGTCGGGCGAGACCGCCAGCGGATGATGCGGCGCGAGGGTGAGGACGAACCGGGCGAACAGCGTCGCCGCGGCCGTGACCACCAGGGATACGGCCGCCGTCCGCACCGCCCCGAGGACGCACTCGGCCACCCCGAAGATCACCACCACCTGGGCGAGCGCTCCCCACCACGGGAGCCCCGGCGCCGGAGCGAACAGCGACAGCGGCAGGCGCGGCAGCACCAGCCACAGCGGTACGTCGGCCCGTACGCCGCCGAGCGCCCACACCAGGCGCGAGCCGGCGTCCGTCGTGGCCAGGGCGTGGCAGACGACGACCAGGACCGTGGACACCGCCGTCAGCGGCACCGCGGCCAAGCGGCGGTGGCACAGCGAGGCCCAGGTCGGACCGGCGACCCGGTGCCACTGCGCCAGGAGGGCCCGGCCCGTACGGAGTGGCAGTCCCGGCGTACGTCCCGGAGCGGTGGCCGCGCGGGCCGGGCCCGGCAGACACCGGGGGCGGCCCGGCAGCCTCCGTTCCCTGCGTGGAAGGGGCCACCATGCGCCGGTCATGAGCCGGTCCTGTTCTTCATCGAGCCTCCGACGGGAGCCGGCGACGGCGTCGCGGCCGCGGCGTTCGTGGTCAGTCGTCCCTCACTCGTACCTCACGCGTTCCCCATCCGGCCCCTGTGGCCCGTAGGTGACCGCCAGTTCACTCCTTCGCCACGGGTGCCCCGACGAGCTGAGGACATGTCAGCAGCCGGGGCCGGGCCGGGGCCGAATCCGGGCGGCTCGATGCGGAACGGAGATGTCAAATTACGACGTTCCTCGTACAATGAAGCTCCCGGCTGGAAACCGACCGTCCGGCGCCGACTTCCAGGAGCTGCCATGCCGACCACCACGACGACAGCGACCGACCGGCCCGGCGCCCGGGCCCTGGACCACCCTGACCGCGCGGCGATCCGCCTCGAAGGCGTCCTGCACGCGCTGGCCGACCCGATGCGGATGCGCATCGTGCGCTGCCTCGCGGCGGCCCAGGGAGAACTGTCCTGCGCGGACGTCCACCTGCCCGTCAGCAAGTCGACCTGCACCCATCACTACCGGGTGCTGCGCGAACACGGCGTCATCAGCCAGATCTACCGCGGTACGGCCAAGATGAACGCGCTGCGCCGCACGGACCTCGACGAGCTCTTCCCCGGCCTGCTCGAACGGGTTCTGGAAGCGGCGCAGCTCCAGGACGAGCGCGGCGCAGCCTGACCGGCGCCCGCGAGCACCCGGTCCCGGCACCCGGTCCCGACACCCGGCCCCCGGCCCCGACATCCGGTCAGCGTTGCCCGCGCGCGGCCGCCACCAGCAGCCCGGACCAGTCCGCGATCTTCACGGCGGCCGTCCGCCCCAGCTCCCGGCCGAGCGCCGCCTCCGCCGCCTCGATACCCAGCCAGCCCGGCCAGGGAACGGGCCGCTGACCCGCTCGCCGCAGCGCGACCAGCGGATCGTCCGGCACGGGCCCGCGTGCCAGCCCGCCCGCGTCCGCCAGCAGGGCGGCCGCGGTCTGCTTGGCGCACGGCCGGTTCGTGCCGATCACACCGGTCGGTCCCCGCTTGATCCACCCCGCCACGTACTCGCCGGGGGACGGGACGCCGTCCCGCAGCACCCGCCCCTCGGAGTGCGGCACCGTCCCGGTCGCCGCGTCGAACGGCAGGCCCGGCTGCGGCGTCCCCTTGTACCCGACCGACCGCAGGACGAGCTGCGCCGCGATCTCCTCGTACTGCCCGCTGCCCGTGACCCCGCCCAGCCCGTCCGGCACCGTCCGCTCGAACCGCACCGCGCGCACTCCCGCCGCCGCGTCCCCGACCAGCTCGACAGGCCGCAGGAAGAACCGCAGGTGTATCCGGCGCGGCCGCTCATGGCCGCCGCCCGCCCCCGCCGCCGCACCGCGCTCGGCCCAGCCGCGCAGCACCTCCACGTTGCGCCGGTTCACCGCGGGCAGCCCCGCTGGATCGCCGTACGCGGGATCCAGCGCCAGCTCCTCGGGCCGTACGACCACGTCGGCGCCCGGCAGCGCTCCCAGCTCGCGCAGTTCCTTGGTGGTGAACTTCGCCTGCGACGGCCCTCGCCGCCCCACCATCCACACGTCCTCGACGCGGCTCTCCGCCAGTGCGCCGAGCGCCCCCTGCGGCACGTCCGTACCGGCCAGCTCGTCGGCCCGCCGGGCGAGGACGCGCGCCACGTCCACGGCGACGTTGCCCACCCCGATCACCACCGCCGACCGCGCGTCCGGCCGGAAGCAGCGGCCCGCCGCGTCCGGGTGCGCGCTGTACCAGGAGACGAAGTCGGTGGCGGAGTGGCTGCCGGGCAGATCCTCGCCCGGGATGCCCATGCGGCGGTCGGTGGCGGCCCCCACGCAGTACACGACCGCATGGAAGACGCTCCGCAGCTCCCGCGGCCCCAGGCCGTCGGCCCCCACGTCGACGTTGCCCAGGAAGTGCACGCGCGGATGCTCCAGCACCGAACGGAGATTGTGCTGCAGCGATTTGATCTTCTCGTGGTCGGGCGCGACACCGTAGCGGACCAGTCCGTACGGGCATGGCAACCGGTCGAGGACGTACACCTCCACGTCCGGCACCGCCTCCTGCCCGACCAGCGCCTGAGCGGTGTAGACACCACTCGGTCCCGAACCGATCACTGCGACACGAAGCACGAGGGGCCCCTTCCCGCGGAGTACTACCAGGGTCGCACTGGTGTAGGGGAAGTGGGAGGTGCGCCACCGAAGTTGCCCCACGGCCAGGACAGACCGCGGTCCGCATACGCCAAGTCGAGGACGGGCCGCGCTCCTACCAGCAACACCCCCCTCAGGAGTGAGCCCGGCACGTCGCGCAGCATTAACTCACCAGAGTGATATTTTCCCGCCCCCGGCCCCAGGCCGTTCACCCCGGCAACACGGCCCCGTCCCCCAACGTGGACGCCTCGGGAGGTTCCGCCTCGTGCAACGAGGGCGGCACTTCACGCAACGGAGGCGGACCTTCCAACGGAGGCTCCGGCCCCTCGCTCGGCGGGAAGCCCAGCTCCCAGTCCAGCCCGTACCGCTGGAACAGTTCCGCCCGCAGCCGCGCGGCCGGCATCGGCGCACCGGGCAGCAACACCGCCACCACCGACCCCATCAGCAACGCCCGCAACAGCCGGTAGTCCGTGTCCGCGTCCTCGGTGCCGTACCGCTCCACCGTGTCACGCAGCAAAAACGCCAGCTGCTGCTGCTCGGGACACTGGATGAAACCTTCCGCCGTCAGGATCCCGGCCATATGCGTACGCATCAGCAGCGGACGTTCCTGCGCCAGCCCCAGAATCGCGTCGATGGCCCGCGCCAGCCGCTCCCGGCCCGCGTCCTCACCGGCCGGCACGGGCTCGCGTTCGAGCGCCGCCTGCAGCGAGTGGTGCATCAGCCGATGCACGGCGGACTGCAGCAGCTGCCGCTTGCCCGGAAAGTAGTACGAGATCAGCCCGCGCGCAGAACCGGCGCGGCAGGCGATGTCCCCAAGCGTCGTCGCCTCGTACCCGCGCTCGTCCACCAACTCGACGGTCGCCTGCAACAAGCGCTCCCGGGAACGCCGCCGCAACTCTTCATTGACCGAGGGGCTGCGGGGGGACATGCTGTTAACTCCTGCGTTGACTGGCTGGGAGCCAATATACTCAGCAGGTCTCCGGATGTCCGCACCACCACGGCGCAGACTCCGGCCAAGCTGCCCGGGTCGGGCGACGCGGGGGATCGTCCGACCCGGGCGGGGGTGACGAGCAGGCCGGTGCAGGTGTGCAAGCTCGATCGCCTCTGGCCACCTCCGGTCGTACTGATGCTGACTCGATGCTGAGTTTCCTGATGGGGTGTCAGGTTGCGGATGATTATGTTCCGTGTCGACCGCGAGAGCCCCTCTGGGGGTGAGAGCGACCATGGGGATGGAAGCGGCTCACGAGAGGAAGCGCCGCGCCCCGTCGCGATCCGATGGCAGTGACTGCCGACCGCTCACGAGTTTCTTGCGCTTGTCGATCTTCACGTCGCTCAATTTGGGCCGGGTGGCCGAGCTCTTGGAACACAAGGCCGGCGGTCCGCCGCCGGCCCAGGCCCGGCGCCAGCGCTGCACCGAGCGCACACTCACCCGCAACTGCTTGGCCACCACCATGTTGTCGCGCCCGGCCGCGAACATCCCCGCCGCCTCCAGGCGCAACCCCTCGCGAAAGGCCCGGCGCTCAGCAGTCAGGCCACCACCCTGCGGCTACCTCACGCTTCGGGCATACCGCGACCGTCACCATCCATCAGCCCCCCCACAACCTCAGTAGAACCCGTAGGTTCGTTCAAGGCGTACGGGCCCGAGGTGCTCAGCCCGCCGGCTGTGTCGGCTCGGCCGCTTCGTCAGCCGATCCGGCCTGTCCGCCGCAGAACACCTCCTGGACGAGCCGCTGTTGTATCTTCGGGAACACCGCGGCCAGAGACAGTGCGGCATCGTCCACGTAGTTCAGCGCGGCGGTCAGGGTCTTGCTGCCGTCGGGCGTGCTGTACATCAACGCCGCGTGGCCGCCGTGGCCGCCGTTGTGGAAGAGGACGATGCCGCCGTCGGGGCCGGCTTCCTGTACGCGCAGCCCCAGGCCGAAGCCGCTCTGGGGGTGCGGCGTGCGCATCTCGGCCAGCAGCGGGGCCGGCAGGAGCTTGCCGCCCGCCAGCGCGGAGATGAACGTGTGGAGATCCCGGGTGGTGGAGATCATGTCACCGCCGGCGGCGATCCAGGAGGGGTTGTGGCGGGTGACGTCGACCGTCTTCTGCCGGCCGGCGTCCTCGTAGCGGTAATAGGCGTGGGCGTGCGGTGCGGGGATCTCCGGCGAGGTGCCCGGAACGATGGTGCCCGACAGGCCGAGCGGCCCCACGATCCGCTCCTGAGTCACCTCGGCGCACGAGTGCCCGGTGACCTTCTCGATCAGCAGCCTGGCCAGCACGTAGTTGGTGTTGGAGTAGCTCCAGCCCGTCCCCGGCTCGAACCGTGCCGGCTTGGACAGCGCCAGGCGTACCAGCTCCTCGGGCCGGTAGGTCTTGAACCGGTTGTCCACCCACTCCTTGCCCGCGATCGTGGAGGGGATCCCCGGCACCACCGTCCCGTCCTGCAAAAGCTCGCCGGTGTGGTTGAACACCCCGCTGGTGTGTTGCAGCAGCATCCGCACCGTGATCCGCCGGTCCAGCCCGAACCCGGGCAGGTAGTCAGCCGCCGGGGCGTCCAGTCCGACCTTGTCCTCAGCCACCAGTTGCAGTACCAGGGTCGCGGTGAAGGTCTTGGTGTTGCTGCTGATCCGGACGCGCCCGTCGGTCGGCGGGGGCGCGGTCTCGCCCAGTTCGGCCACCCCTGCGCTGCCGACCCACTCGCCCCGCTCATCATGCACGCGCAGCGACACCCCGACGAGACCGAGATCGACGATCTCCTCGATGGCCTTCTGCAGCTCCGGGCGATCCGGCCCGACAGCGGGGTTCTTCGTGGTGTGGAGGGACTTCTCCATGGTCGTTCCTTAACTCGCGACAGTAGGTGTTTGGTACCGCTCGCAGTGCAACGTGGCTCTGGCGGCCAACGGCCTCTTCGAGGCGGCAATGCGATGAGCGTGCACCCTGACCCGAGGTCAAGGTCAACCTGTTCCGCGGCCACGGACCGACCGGCACCGCAAGCGTCCCCGGGCAGGACCAGGCGTTGGCCGCGGTCCGCGCCGGCCAGTACGCCGAGATCGCCATTGAGTTCCACGCACTCCGCGCCGCCCTCGGCCTGGTTCTCGACCGTTGGCAGTCGTGGCGCGGTACGCGGTCGCTCGGGCGCCGGCCTCGGCAACCAGGGTGGGAGCGGGAACAGATGCGCGCTACCCTCACTCTGTGATCGCCCACAACCCGTACCTCAAGGTGAGCGCGAAGGTCGCCGGCGGCCACGGCCCGACCCTGGACAAGGACTTTTGCGCTGCCGCCGACGCGGTCCGCGCGACCGCAGCCGCCCACGGTCCGGCCGCCCACGATGCGGAGGTGCGTTGAGCCGATGGCAGACGGGCTCACGATCGGTCAGGCCGCGGCGTACGTCGGCATCACGATCAAGACCGTGCGGCACTATCACCGGCTCGGCCTGGTCGCCGAGCCGGAACGCGACGGTTCGGGTTACCGGCGTTACGGGTCGACCGACCTGCTCCGGCTGATCCAGGTCCGGACCCTGGCCGGGGCCGGCGTGCCGCTGGCCGAGATCGGCGACCTGCTCGACGCCGAACCTGAGCGGTTCGCCGCCGCCTTGGACGACGTGCATCACCGGCTCACCGAACGGATCGAGGAACTGATCGAGCGCCGCGACACGCTGCACCGGCTCTCCCATGGCGACCGGGCCCTACTGCCCGACCGGGCCTGCGCGGTCTTGGACCGGCTCGCCGGCCTCGGCTTCAGCACCGACTACGTGGCCGGTCAACGGGAGGCACTGGTGCTGGCCCGGGCGCTGGTTCCGGCTGTCTTCGACAGCTTCCTGACCCGGCTCGAACACTGCCTCGGCGATCCCGAGTACGTCGAGCTGACCAAGCGGGGCTGGGATGCGAAGTCCTGGGATCCGGACGACCCGCGGGTCGAGGAGCTGGCGTCCGCGCTGGCCGACAAGCTGCTGGCCAACCGCGCGCTGCTGGCGATGCCGGCCGGGTTTGAGAAGCAGGCCGACGCCGCCTCCCGGTACGGACTGGTCAACCACCACCGGGACGACCTGGGGCCGTCCATCGCCCGGTTGAACGCGCTGATCGAGGCGCACCTGCGTGCGGCCGGCATCGACGTCCCGCAACAGTGACAGCCGCCCCGGCAGGCCCGGTGCTGCGGCGGGACGCCCGGCCTACCCTGCCGCGTCGGACCGGAACCTGCCCGGCGGACTGGACGCGCGGACAGTCATTGCCCTGCACGGCCGTCGCAGATGACGTCGTATGCCAGGTCCTTTACCGTTCCTCCGTCTGAGGGGGCTGGCCCAGGGCTGAGGTCGAGGTGTCCATGCCGGCAGTGGACTGCGCCCGCTGCGCAGCCAAGTCCCTCGCCGTCGCTCTCTGCCAGCCAGGCGTCGTCACCGGCTTCACCGCAGCGCACGTGCAGGTACCCATCGATCGCCACGAGCAGAGTGGTTCGCGCGGGGGTCCGCCGGTACCGCTGCTGGACTGAGTGCTTGCGGTGCCGGCTTGCGCCTCCACTACTCGGTCTTGCTAAGTACCGCTAGTCAGCGTTACGGTGTACCGGTAGTCAATGACGCTGAATAGATCAGGGAGGAGGTGTTCCATGGCCAAGCTGCTGACGGAGATGCTCAAGGGCACGCTGGAGGGCATCATCCTCGCGTCCCTGTCCGGCCGGGCCGCCTACGGCTACGAGATCACGGCACGGCTGCGGGAGCAGGGTTTCTCCGACATCGCCGAAGGGACCATCTACGCGCTGCTCATCAGGATGGAGAAGCGCGGTCTCGTCGACGTGGAGAAGGTCCCTTCCGAGAAGGGGCCGCCACGCAAGGTGCACTCCCTCAACGCGCAGGGACGCGAGTACCTCGAAGAGTTCTGGAGGACGTGGAGCTTCCTCGCAGAACGACTGGAACAGCTCCGCGAAGGGGGCAAGTAGCCATGTCCGATGCCGAAAAGAGCGGCTTCATCTCGAAGGTGATCGGGCCCAAGAAGCGCTGGAGGGCATACAGGGCGCGCGTCAAGGAGCTTCCCGAGAGCCATCGCATGGCGGTTGAAGCGATCGAGCGGTACCTGATGCACTTCGTGCCGACCAACGCCGACAGCAATGCGTCAATGTTCGAAGACCTCGCCGACTTGTTCGAGCAGGCTGCGGCGGATGGAACGCCGATCCGCGAGGTCCTCGGGGAGGACCCGGTGGAGTTCGTCGAGGCGTTCGCCCAGAACTACTCGGAGGGCGGCTATGCCCCCTCCCGCGCGAGGAAGCAGATGGTCGACGCCATCGAGCGCGCCACCAGCGAGGACACCGGACAAGAAGACGAGACGGTCTGATAGCGACACAGTGCATCGTGCCCCGGGGGCCGAGCGCCGCTTTTCAGCGATTACCTGCATTGCCTGCATTACCTGCATTTCCTGCACTACCTGCACTACCTGCACTACGCGGCCACGGGGCCATGTCCGGCTGCTACCTCTCGCCGCATGTCAGCGGCGGCGCCAAGACGGTGACAACCCTCATCAGAGCGGTCGGCGATGGCGGATGCCATGAACGGTTCAGCGACTGCGCCCTTGGGGCTGCGAACCGGGCCACGCCGAGCGCGCCTATGCAAAACCCATGAGCGCCGTGCCGGGACGGGTCTCGCAAGATCGAACACTGTGTATCGCACGCTCACACAAGGAGATTCACGATGGGAAAAGGCAACAGCGGTTTCTCCGAAGCAGGGTTGCGCAGACTGCGCGAGGTGCTGGCACGGCATGTCGAGTCCGGGAGAATACCCGGGCTCGTCGCCTTGGTCAGCCGAGGCGAGGAGACACGCGTCGAAGCGTTCGGGACGATGCGCCATGACGGCGGCGCGCCGATGCGCCGGGACACCGTATTCCGAATGGCCTCGACGACCAAACCGGTCGCGGTGGCAGCGGCGATGGTCCTGCTGGACGAGTGCCGACTGCGACTTGACGACCCGGTAGACCAGTGGCTGCCGGAACTGGCCGACCGGCGGGTGCTCAAGCGGCCCGACAGCCCGCTGGACGACACCGTGCCGGCGCGGCGTCCGATCACCGTGCGGGACCTGCTCACCTCCACCAGCGGGCTCGGGCTGGACACGACGGCGATGGGCTCCCCGATGATGAGCGCGTACTTCGAGCAGAAGGTCTACGGCGAGAACGGATGGATGCTGCCGGCAGTGGAGCCGGACGAGTGGATGCGCCGCCTGGGCACGCTTCCGCTGATGTACCAGCCCGGAGAGCGGTGGCTGTACAACGTCAGCGACGACGTGCTCGGGGTACTGGTGGCCAGGGTCACCGGCCAGTCGTTCGAGGCGTTCCTGCGCGAACGCATCTTCGAGCCTCTGGGCATGAAGGACACCGGTTTCCACGTGCCCGCCGACAAGATCGACCGGCTGCCGCCCCTGTACGCCCCCGATCCGCAGACCGGAGAGTTCAACGTGGAGGACGAGGCCGAAGGAGGACACCACAGCAAGCCTCCGGCGTTCCAGTCAGGCGGCGGCGGACTCGACTCAACCGTCGACGACTATCACGCCTACTTCCGGATGCTGTTGAACCACGGGATGCACGGAACCCAACGGATCCTGTCCCGGCCCGCCGTCGAGCTGATGACCACCAACCGCCTCACACCCGAGCAGCTGGCCGCCAGAGAAGCCTGGGCACGTAACGTCGTGCATTTGTCACACGGCCAGGGACAGCACGGCGGCTGGGGCTTCGGGATGGCGGTGCGCACCTACCGGGGCGACTACGCACCCATCGGCCAGTTCGGCTGGGACGGCGGAGTCGGCACCACCACCTACGCCGACCCGGACAACCAACTCGTCGGCATTCTGCTCACCCAGACCGGGATGTCCACTCCGGATTCGGCGCGGGCCATCCACGACTTCTGGACCACCCTCTACCAGGCAATCGACGGCTGACGCCGAGCCCGCGTCCCGTTACGCCCGCCCTCGCCGCTTTGACTGGCCGTGGCCGGCCCCCGCATATCCGTCAGCGACGGTCAGCCGGCCTTGTGCCAGGCGCGAGTGTGGACCGGCAGCAGTGCCCCAAGTGCTTACGGGACGCCGGACGTGGTCACGGGTGCTCCGGCCAAGTGGTGCACATATTCGAAGATCAGGTGGAAGCCGGACTTCGCGGCGAGGTAGCGGCTGGGATGGTTGTCGCGGGAGCAGGCCCAGCTCGGGGTGCGGCCCCGGGCGGTGATGTCCGCGCACAACGCGCGTACGCAGGCGGAGGCGAGGCCGTGTCCGCATGCGGCGGGCTCGGTGACGACGGCGATGCCCTCATAGCGGCTGCCTGCGAGCAGCCCCGACTGGCGCTGATCCATGCCAGGTCCGGGCCGAGGGCGCGGAGCCTGGGGGCGTCGTCGGGTGTGAGACGGCGGATGATTGTTCGGGGGGAGAGCTGTGCGGCGGGGCCGGGGTGCGCAAGACCCGCATCATGCGTTCCCAGGGCAGCAGCTCGTCGAAGGCAGCACTGAGAACCGGCAAGAATCGGTCCGGGGCGACGATGTACGTGTGAGCCAGCACCGCAAGCTCTTCGGGGGCTGTTGCGCGGGGATCGCCTGCCAGGACTGTATGGCCTGCGCAGGAGACCGCGGTGGCGCGGGGAGCGGTGGGGTGATCGGTCCACCAGCGTCCGTTTGCGGTGCGGGCGGCGTGTTTCGGGAGGGCTTCTAGGCCCGGATGGCTGGCAGGGAACCACGGCTTCCCCGGTCCGACGGCCGGGATGAGGCAATGAAAGAAGGGAATCGGCACCAATCACTCCGGAGAAGTCGGGCAGCGGGTAGTGCGGCACGGTCTTGTGCCGCACCACCCGTCGCCGCCAGCGGCCGTTGTCAGATGCAGGCCCTGCTGCCGTGGTCGGCCTTCTTCCTGCGCCGGGTTCGCTTTTTACGGGCGCACTTGGACACGGGCGTGCGTTCCTTCTCTTTCTCTTTGGCAGGGGGCGGGGCTTCGGTGCGAGAGCGCGGGCTCAAGGGGTTGGTGCGACCAGTCGGTCGGCGAGCTTGCACAGGCGGCGGACGGTGCGGTCTTCCAGGGCGACCGGCGCGGGCGGGGAGAGCGTGGTGCGGTCGTAGTAGGCGCCGGGGACGAGCTCGGTGGACGGGTTGCACAGGCGCGCCACGTGTGTGGCGCCTTCGGCGGCGGAATCACCTTCGTGGGCGTACAGGGGGAGCAGCGCGGTATCGCATACGCCGGGGTGGACGCTGACGGACGTCCAGGGCGCCTCGGCCCGGGCGAAGACGGTCAGGGCGAGTTGGGACTGGGCGTAGGTGGCGAGTCGGGAGTAGCGCTTGGCTCGGTGGGGATCGCTCCACGCGATGGAGGCGGTGCGGTGTATGGAGGAGGACACGTTGATCACGCGGCTGTGCGGTTGGGCGCTGAGCGGGTCGCGGAGTTCGTGGGTGAGGAGGTAGGCCGCGAGGAAGTTGACCTGGAGAGCGATTTCGTTGCCGTCGGCGGTCAGGGTGCGCCGCTCGGGTGCTGCCACGGCGGCGTTGTTGACGAGGACGTCGAGGGTGGGGTGCTCGTCGGCGACGCGGGCGGCCATGGCCCGTACCTCGTCGAGGCGGCTGAAGTCTGCTACTTCCAGGCGCAGTTGAAGTGCGTTGGCGCCGTCGGCCACCAGGCGGGTGATGGCATCGTCACCGGACGCCTGGTCCGGAGCATGGACGATGACCGTATCGCCCTGCCCGGCGAGCAGCCGGGCGGTCTGCCAGCCGATGCCTGAGGTTGCACCGGTGACGAGCACGGTCTGCCGACAGACCGGAACGGCAGGAGACATGGTGATTCACTCCGAGAAAGGGGTAGGCGGCACGGCCTCGCCGAATAGCAGGCTGCCGGATGCAGGAACGCTTCACCTCGCCGAGCGCCGCAGGGGCGTCGGGAAAGCGAAGGACACGGCCGGACCAAAGCGGCCGCTAAGGAAGTACCGGTGCGGCTACCGCACCGGACGTGAGCAGCGCGCAGGACTCGGCGACGCCGTATGCGGCGGCCGGTCGTCATGGCGCAGATGGCTGTTCACGCACACCATCCAAGGGGCGCGCGCGACTCACGGCAAGCGCCTCGCCCCATCTCTGACGTCGCCCTGACACCGCCGGGCGCCCATCACCTGGTGCCACCATTACCCCGCCCGAGTACACCTGCCGTCCGTTCCGGCACCACACGCTGGACAAGCCGTGACGGCGCCCTGCGTCGCTCGCCTTGTGCTCAACGTGCCAGGTGCCCTTAAACAGCTGGTCATCGGCCGGGCGCATGCTGGCTGCCACTGCGGCCTGGTACGTACGGCCGATGCCCAAACGCAGTTCCTGGTTCCTGCGAGCGATGCATGTGCCCGGCCACCAACCTTGCACTGAACTGGTTGAGTGGATGACTCATCGCGCGACATTGCCACCCCAGGAGCCGCGGACCGGACCGTAACGCCTCTTCGGGACTCGGCATCGACCTCACTGCGGGCGCCGGCCGGGGGGATCTCCTGCCGGACGAAGCCCCGGAATATGTGGCTGCCCTGAACAATCCGGCGGGTGGGAACTCGCATCCCCGTCGAGACCAGGTAGGCCGAGGAGAGCCTTGAACTGGCTTGCTACCTCTTGTCACTGTGCGTCTGCTGTTCACGATGGCGCGAGGATCTCAGCTTCGGTGTCGTGCCGGTCGCAGGAGGGTTGTATGCCTGCTGGCGCACGCATACGAGGCGAGGTGAACTGTGGCGTAAGTGATCCGTTAGAGCCCCTGTGAGGCAACCAGAACGTACCTCTCCGCTCCGTAAGGTGCGGAAGGCCAATGCGCGGCAATCAGGTGTTCGAACCTTGCCCGCCGTGGCGCGGACTTGGGGGAGGCGTGATGAGTACGGACCCGTTCATGACCACTGCGGCTGCGCAGGGCACCGGGCCGGGGCCCGGGGCGACGACCCGTTCGGGACTGTTCGGTGAGACCTCGATCGACGACCCGGGCTCGCTGAAGAAGGCCGGCGCGGGAGCACTGGAACTGGCGGGTGAACTGAACTCCAAGGCAGGTCTGGCCGACGGCGCCCTGCAGATCGGCGGTCAGGATCTGATCGGCGACTCGTGGGGCGGGGACCTGGGCGGGGCCATGCTCGAGGCGAAGGAACGCTGGGCGAAGCAGACCGCAGCCCTGGTCCGCACGTGCCGTGACCTGCACGAGCAGTGCACCACCACGGCCGAGAACTACACGACGACCGAGACGGCCAACTCCGAGACCCTGGCCGCCGTGTCCAAGGCTCGCTCCCCCTTAGGCTGAGACAGGCACCCTGACGTGATCACGTACGAGCAGCTCTACAACGTCCCCGTCTCCAGCCTTTCCTGGGCCGCCGACCAGTGGGACATCCTCATCCGCAAACTCACGACGATGGACGAGGCGTGCACCAATGAGGTCGTCACACCCTTCACCAAGGCCGGGTGGATCAGCTTCGACGGCACCTCGGCCATCGCCCAGGCCCGGGTTGCCGCCGTCGACCAGGAGTTCAGCTACGCCCTGCAGGAGGCCAAGGGCATCCGCGGCGTCCTGCACGACGCCTACACCGAGCTGAAGAAGCACCAGGACGATCTGCACCGCCTCGCGGAGGAGGACGCCAAGCGCGAGGGCCTGTACGTCAGCGCCAAGGGCGAGATCACCGCACGTCAGGATCTTTCGAAGGACCCGGGCGCACAGCACGACCCGGACTTCCAAGAAGCCGTCGCCGCACAGAACCGCAAGATCGAAGCCCTCAAGGCCCGCATCGAGAAAGTCCTGACCGACGCCGCCGAGACCGACCGGGCCGCCGCCATCGCGCTGCGCCACAACGTCGGCAAGGAAGACGGGGACTTCAACGGCAAGGCAGTGACCAGCATCGACGCGGACGAGGCCGCCCGGGCTACGGACCTGTTGGGCAAGCTCGACCAGGGCGGGAAGCTGTCGCAGCACGACCTCAACGAGCTCGAACGGGTCATGGACCACAACCAGCACGACCCCGAGTTCAACCGGATGCTGCTCAACCGCCTCGGCCCGAAGAAGACCTTGCAGCTCGCCGACGAGCTGGACCGGATCCACGGTGACGAAGACGTCTACCAGGTCCACCGCAAGCAGTACGCCACCATCGAACGCTCGCTGGCCAACGGCATCGGCGCCGCCCACCAGGACCAGGACTTCTCCGAGCGGTGGCGCAAGGGCCTGCGTGCCCTGGGCACCGAGCAGATCGGTGACGCCGCCGACAACCGGCACACCCTCGGCTACCAGGCGCTGACCGGCCTGCTCAAGCACGGCGACGGCAGCGGCTACCCCGCGCACATGACCACCGGACTGACCGGCGACATCATCGCGGCGGAGAGGAAGCACCCGGGCATCTGGGACGAGCACGACCAGGTCAACGTCGGAGCCGACGTGGAGGCGGTCGCGGTCAAGGACCCGGTCGACGACATGCTGGGCGTCATGAGCAAGGACCCGGACACCGCCACCCGCTACCTCGACCCGAAGCACGATGGCGACAAGAACCGGCTGGAGTACCTGCTCGACAAGCGTGACTGGCCCAACCTGGAGGTCATGGAGACCACCGGCCGAGGCGACGTGCTGGACACCAAGCAGATCGACGCGAGCAACTCCCGCACCGGCCTCGGCAACGTCCTGGAAGCCGCCACCACCGGAGCCCAGCCCGGGCACGAACAGACCAGGTACGGCGGGCACACCGAGGGCCAGGCCCGCATCATGCACGACACCATCGAGCGCCTGGACAGCGGCAACGGCGGCGACAAGATCCCCCACAACATGCAGCAGCCCCTGGCCCGCGCCCTGTCGGACTACACCGAGGACACCCACAACATCATCGCCGGAGGCCACGAGAAGTACTACGGGACGACGGCAGAAGGGCGGCCGGACGCCTGGCACAAGGAAGGGGAAAGCAAGTACCACATCGGCGTCCCCGAGAGCAGCGTGCTGCGCGTCCTGCGCGGAGTGTCCGACGACCCCAAGAACTACGCGCAGATTTATGAGGCCGAGCGTTTCTACGCGGCCGAACAAATGGGCAAGTCACCTGCCCAGCCGGGCGGCGCGCACGCGGACTGGGAAACTCCGGCGCGCGATGCGGGCAATGTTCTCGGCGCCTATAACGCCATCGGCTCCGATGTCATACTCGATGACCGGGACGGCAGGAAGCAGTGGGCAGACGACACCGCGAAATATGTCTACCACGGCGCCGGGATCCCGTTGACCGCGATTCCCGTCGTGGGCGACACCGCTCAGCGTCTGCTCGACCAGACCACGTATGACTGGTCGAAAGACGTCAAGGCCGCAGCCGACGCGAAAGCGGCCAACGACGGTGCGGAGAAGAACGCCGCCGGTGTCGACGGCACATACGACCTCATCGACCGGTGGGCCGCCGTGCGCGGCCAGGACTCCGAGAGCAACGCCATCCGTCAGGTCAAGCAGGAATCCGAGCAGAGTTACGCCACCTCCCGGGCCTCCGCCCTTGGCGTTCTCCGGGGGGAACACTGATGCGCGCCCCGGTGAATCTGATGCGGGGAAAGGCATTTCGCGTGATGGCGGTGTCACTGGCTGTTCTTTTTGTGGCGGCCGGCGCTGTCTATGTCACCGGTACTTACGGCAGGTGGCAGGACGGGAGAGCGGTCTCGCGGGCGTGCGGGGGCATCGTCGCGCAAGAGGAGCTGAAGGAATATCTGGGCGTGGACGGCAGGCTAACCTCTGACCGCGCCTGGGCGAGTGACGACCGCACCGACCGGAAGTGCGTCATCTACGCGCCTGATGAGAAGAAAGATCATGCCTGGCTCAGGGTGACCCTCGGGCAGGGCAGGCCAAGTCAGCAATTGCTGACCGACCTCGGACGCAATGAGAGCTATTCCGCCACGGCATTCGTGTCGCCCATTGCCAACGGCTGGCGAGGCGTGTTCGGTAACTTCTCCACGCCAGATGCCAGGGCAACCATCGTCATGTCGTGCGGTGGCAGGGCGGCGGAAGACCTTGTTGTCAACCTGCAGGCCCAGCCTCGGAGTGCGGGCACAGAGGCGAACGATGAGAGACGGGCCCGCTTCGCGCGAATCGCCACGCACACGGCCGTAAAGGCCGCCGAGCAGGCCGGATGCAACGCGCCGCCTGGACGGGAGATCGATCGAGTCCCGGACGTCCCGCCACTGGAATCGTATACTCCGGCAGGGAAAGCCACCGGGACGTGTGCGGGCATCAACGCACCGGTGCTTGAGAGCGTCACCGATCCGCTCGCTCCCATCGAAGACTGCTTCGTCCTGGACGAGAAGGGCGAGCCGTCATATCGGCTGGCTGCCTACTACGGCCCCTTCGTCCAGAACGGACGCGTGGACGTCTCCGTCCGCGGAGACACTTTTACCGCACCGGCAGGCAACTCAAACGGCCTGTACTGGCTCTCGACGCCCTGCCCAAAGCAAGGTGGCACCGCCTTATACACCGCGGAGACGCTGCGCACCTCCGAAACCTTCACCAAGCCGGATCCCACAGCCCAACGCACGGCGCTCGCGCACTTCGCCAAACGATCGGCGCGCTCACACGGTTGCGCGTCGCGTCCAGTCGATCTGCCCTGACGCTTCTTTGCGAGAAATGCCCATGGAAGACTTGTCCCGTATAAGCGCGTGAGCTGGGGCTTTCGTTGACAGTACGGTCGTTGGGCGGAGTCGAAACCATTGAACGAGTGCCCGCTGCATGGGGCTGGGTTGGACCGGTTCACAGCGAGACTCCGTTCGCGGACCACCTCGGCGAGACGGTCCTGGCGGTACGTGAAGAAGCGGGCCCGGACACCGGCCGACTCGCGCTGGAGATCGCCTTCGACTCCGGCCGTGTCCGGTGCGAGACCTGGTCCGGGGAGGATCTCCGCCTGTCCAGCAAGTGATCAGCGCGCCAGTGCCGGCAGAAACCGCGTGAGGATCTCGTCGTGGTTGGTGTGATCACGGCGTCGGAGCCGTCCTGGATAGCCCGTTCACCGAGCTGAGCCTGCGCTGTTTTGGCAAGTTGGTGACCGCACTGCGCCGCGAAGGCGCCGCCGAGGTGCGGCGCGGCCGACCGTGGGGATCGTCCGGCCTGCGCGGGGGTGACGGGCAGGCCGGGGCGGGTGTGCAAGTTCGATTGCCTCTGGCCACCTCCGGTCCGTACTGATGCTGACTCGAGGCTAAGTTTCCTGATGAGGCGTCAGGCCCTAAGCGGGTACGCTCCGTGTCAACCGCGTGAGGGGCCCCTGGGCCGCTCCTCGTGAGCGAAGAGTTGGCGCTGGCACTTGGCAGTCCGTCTGCCTGGTGGACGCGAACGGCGGCAACCCCAGTCGCCAGGTGCGGCTCAGCTTCCTGGGTTGACCCGAGACCGTTCTGAGTGTGGCCGCCCCCCCCGTGAGGAGGCGGCCGACGTGTTCGGTGGTGTGTCGGCGAGTGGCGTGTGCTGTTCAGGGGTATGGCGGGAAGCAGCGATGACGGGGGAGAGGGTCTCTTCCGGGGGTGCGAGGGGCCTTAGGGGTGCTTCGTGCGTCTGTTGTCACGCACCTGACGTGGGGCGCGTTTGTGCGGCGCGTCGAAGAGAGAGGCGCCGAACGCCATGCAGAGAAACTCCTTCCGTGGCTTCTTCCGTATCGGTCTCGTGTTGCCGGCCGCCGTGGTGGCGTCGGTCATGCTGGGTACCACGATGAGCGCGGCCGTGCCGGCGGACGCGTCGCACGGCGTTCCGGTCGGGGCGCGGACGCCTTCGGCGCGCGGCTGTGCCATCGTCTACTTCGATCTGGGCGAGACTCTGGTGCACACGGCCGCGGACTCCGGCATCAGCTACCTGCCGGGTGCGGCCGCGTACCTGCGCACGTTGCGGGAGCGGCACATCAAGGTCGGGCTGATCACCAACGTGCCGTCCTCGTGGGGCAAGACGGATGCCGAGCGCGCTGCCGCCCTGAAGAAGGAGGTCGACGGCGCGTGGAAGGGCCCCGTCCCGTTCGCCTGGGAGGATTTCGGCGACCGGATTCTCACTCCGCGCACCGAGGCGGAGCGTAAGCCGGCGCCCGTTCTCTGGAAGCGTGCCAAGGCCGCGGCGCGCGGCTGTCGCCTCGTCTACGAGGGGGAGACCGCCAAGGAGACGTACGTGGCGGCTTCGCTCGGTTACGTGGCCTATCGGGTCGGACGGCCCTTCCGTCCCGCCTACCTCCCGGTCCGAGTGATCGAGTGCCTGGCGTACGGCTCCCGTGGGCGCGTCTGAACAGTTGCGTGTGCGTCTGCGCCCGGCGCCCCGGATGTCGTCGACGCGGGGCCCGGATCCTCTGGCGCGTCCGGGACCGGCTGGTTCGCCGGCTGCCCAGTGGCAGCCCCCTCCGTCGTCTCCTCCGCACCGCGCCGCGTCCTCGTGCTCCGCAGGACCAGTTGGAAAGCGCCGAGCAGCACCGCGGTCGCCAGGGCGCTGTGCCAGAGCAGGGCGTCCAGGTGGCCTGCGGAGAGGTAGGCGCCCACGGCGACGGCCGCCAGCGCGCACACCCCGCGGTCCACGATCGACTCGACCGACAGCAGCGTGGCCCGTGGGGCGCCGGCAGGTACGGCGTCGTTGACCAGCTTGCGCTGGATGGGATAGGCGAAGCCGGCCGCGGCGGCGAACACGCAGAGGAGAGCGACGACCGCCCAGGGCCCGCCGAGGGTGATGCCCGCCAGGGTGCCCGCGAGGACGAGGCTGAGGACGGAGACCCAGGCCACCGGTGTCAGGCGGCGGCCCAGCCACTGGGGCCGTGCCGAGCCCACGGCCTCCGCCACCGTCATGGCGGCGAGTACCCCGCCGTGCGCGGACTCGCCGATGCCGTGGTCGAGCAGGATCGGCTGGAAGAGGTTGACCTGGCAGATCCTGGACAGGGTGAACACGGCCACGCCCTGCACCATGACCAGCGCCAGCCACGGCGAGGAGACGACGCAGCGCAGCGCTGCCTTCGCTTCGCCCAGCGAGGTGCCGCGCCCGCCTCGTGGTGCTCGGGGCTTATCGGTCCGGCCCGGCGAGGTCGTAGCGCGAGCCTTGGCGGGTGTTGCTGTTCGGGGCAGGGCGATGACGCAGATCAGGGAACCCGCCGCGCTCAGGGCGCTCAGGAGATACGGGGCCGGGTGGACGAGGACCATCAGCGGCCCGACCAGGGGCCAGCACAGGATCTTCGCGGCGAGTCCGAGTGCCCGGGCGGTCCCCTCCGCCTTGAGGTAGTGCTCCTCGCATCCCTCGGCGCGCAGCCCGTCGTACAGGTAGGCGCTGGCCGCGCCCGAGGTGAGGGAGCGGCCGGCGGCGATGGCGAGGAAGTGTACGAGGAAGCCGGTGTACGAGGAACTGATCACCGGGGCGAGGTTCGCGGCCGTCATCACGACGGCGCCGGCCCGCAGGCAGTTGCGGGTACCGATACGGTCGGCGATCAGCCCGGTCGGTATCTCGAAGAGGCAGAAGGCCACGTAGTAGATGCTCTGGATACCGAAGATCTGCCCGTCGGAGAGTCCGGCGTCCTTCTGGTAGGCGTAGAACACCGGCATCCACCACAGCAGGTTGAACAGCAGCTGGAAGCCGTAGTTGAGGCGGATAATGCGGCGGGCGGTGCCGGTCAGGGGCGTGGCCGCGGGCCGCGCCGCGGAGCGCGGAAGGCGGGGCCTCACAGCGCGTAGGGGCGGATCTGGACCAGGCGGAAGTCGCCCTGGTCGGTCAGCAGCCACTCGATGTCCAGCGGGTCGTCCACCTCGGGGGCGCTGAAGTGGGACTGGAGCAGCCGGCCGGTCAGAGACAGGTCGGCGAGCCGGGCCCGTGTGGCGGCGGGCAGGCCCTCGCTCCAGGAACCGAGGGCGACGGTGCGCCCGCCGCCCTCGACGGTGTTGTAGAGGTACTGCTGCGGCAGCACCTCTCCCTCGACGACCTGTTCGGGCGAGCCTGGCGAACAGTTGAGGTAGACGTTGCGGAAGTCCTCGCGCCGGGTGGGATCGCAGGTCACCAGGACGCCGCCGAGCGCGGCGGGGACGTACTCCTGGATGATCACGCCCATGTAGGTGTCGTCCAGGGATATGCCCACCTGATGGCGCAGCCGCACACTGCGCGGCGAGAGCAGGGAGGCCCACACCTGCCGTACGGCGTCGAGGAGTTCGCCGGTGCCGCGGACGGTGGTGACCGAGTCGTAGACCCCTGCCGCGGAGAAGCCCGGCAGGTCCTCGGCGTTGGAGGAGGAGCGCACCACGAGACGGCCGCCCGCGGCGAGCGGGGCGGGGAAGGAGCGGGTGATCTCCCCGGTGACGGAGTCGGGCATCGTGGCATGCCGGATCAGGTGCTGGATCTGCAGGCAGAGCGAATCGAGGACGCTCATGGCGTCGAGTTCGAGCGCCATCTTCAGCTTGCCGATGCCCTGCTGGAGCGCGGGGGAGGAGGTGAGGAAGCGGTCCAGGAGGGAGAACGGCAGGGCCACGCCCTCGGGGGCCGCGACGGTGGCGGCCACGAAGGAGGCCGCGGCCGCACGGAGTTCGGCGGCGGAGGGTGCGCCCAGGCCGAGCCGGGCCGCGAGATGCCCGTACAGGTTCTTACGGGGTGGGCGGGGGCGGCCGTAGAACGCGGTGAGGTCGGCCGTGCGGCTGTCGAGCACGTGGTGCAGCTCTCCGAGGTTGGCCGCCTTGGTGCCGTAGCGGTCCCGGTCGGCGCTGCGCAGCCGGTGCAGGGAGAGTACGGGCGCGTCCTCCAGGAGCGGTGGTTCCAGGCGGATGCGCTGCTGGTGCCAGGCCGGGGCCCGCAGTTCGGGGGCCTGTTCCAGCCGCTCCAGGGTGATCTCGTCCTCGCGGACCCGGTAGCGGACCCAGGCCCCGTCCAAGTCGTCCTTCTCGACGAGCTGGTCCAGGTCGCGGACGATCGCGTTGGGGATGCCCCATCCGGAGGCCAGGACGTTGGTGTGGGACAGCGGGGTGATGGGCGCGGTGTTGATGAAACCGGCCACCCGCTGCACGCCGTCCGGCAGGCAGGGCATGGCGACGATGTCCGACCAGCCGAGCCCGCCGGCCGCCGCCTCGTACTCCGCCACGGTCTTGAAGCAGCGCAGCCGGCCGGTGGCTTCCCCGGCGTTGAGCGGCATGCGGACCCTGGAGCCGAAGAGTTCGTGACCGAGGATGCGCGGCACCCGCTGCTCACTGACCGAGGCCAGTGCCTCCTCCTGACCGTGGTTGGCGGGCTTGAGCAGGAGCGGCAGCCTGCCGTCGACGCGCTCCCGGACGAAGGCGTAGAAGAACTCCAGCAACTCCCCGTGCATGGTGTCGGCCTCGGTCGTCTCCAGCACGAGGAAGGTGCGCTCGCGGCCCTCCCGGTCCTCGTCGGTGTGCAGGGACAGCACCCCGAGCAGGAAGCGGCGCTCGGGGTCCATGTAGACGGACGCGTTGAATTCGTCCAGTCGGGCATCGAGTTCGGAGAGGTCCATGCCGAGGACACGGGTGGCGATGTAGTTCACGTGGAAGGGGTGGGCGGCCGTGTCGAGCAGGTGCCAGGTGGCTTCGGCGCGGTCGACGACGACCTTCAGGTACGGGTGGCCTGCCAGGACTCCGGACAGCGTACGGAAGAGCGGCAGTGAGAGGTTCTCACCGATGACCGTGCGGTCGGTCGCGGGATCCGCGACGCTGACGGGGAGCGGAGCGGTGGTCATACGGCGACTCCCTCGGACGGTACGGTCGGCCGGACGCCCGGGCGGGCGGGGGACGCTGACGGTGCGGCCGTGGACGGGGGCCGGGCGGCCGGAGACCCGGACCGCGGCGCGGCGGGCGGCAGCACATCGGGCAGCGCGTCCACCAGAGCCGTGAAGTCACGGAGCACGGTGCGCGCGTCGGCGGCGGAGAGCAGGCACAGGGCCGCCATCGTGTTGGCGCCGCCGGCGGGGTCGTAGACCGGCACGGTGCTGCCGTCGGGCAGGGAACTCTCCGGGACCACCGAGAGCGTGCTGCCCTCGCTCAGCGCGACGGCCTCCTGCACCACGGGGAAGTCCCACAGCCTGCGGTCCCGCCAGGCCGCGCCGCGGCCGTCCAGCGCGAGGACGACGAGGGAACCCGCGGCGCCCCGTGCCTGCTCCGGGCCGAGGACCCGCTCGGGCCAGGCGACCGGACGGCCCAGAAGATGGTCCACGAGCATGCCGACGACGTCGAGCCCGAACACCTCCTCGATCTGCGGGACGGTCATCGCGCCGCCGAACCGGGCGGCCGTCTCGATCAGCCACATGCGCCCGTCGGCGCCGAGCTTGATCTCGGTGTGGGTGCCGCAGTCGCGCAGGCCGAGGGCATCGACGGCCTCCCGGGCGAGGGCGACGACGCGGTCCTGGAGATCCGCGGGAAGCGACGCGGGGGTGATGCCGGCGCGCTCGGTGAACGGCTGCACCGTCGGCATCCGGCCGCTGACGCAGACCGGTCGGAAGACGCCGCCGGTCACCACGCCTTCGACGCTGACGTAGTCGCCCCAGCCGGACTCGTCGAACCAGCCCGCGGTGTCGCCGGTCACGATCTCCTCGACCACGAAGTGCCCCGCTGCATCGGCCACATGGAGCTCGGCGAAGCCCAACCGGGCGGACTGGTCCATGGTTGCGCGCGAGCGCTGCCAGGCGGCGTCGGCCTCCTGCGGGGAGCCGATGATCTGATGGGCGGTGGAACCGGCGCTCCAGGCCGCCTTCAGCAGCAGGGGAGCGGTCAGGGCGGCGACGGCCTCGTGCAGGTCCGCCTGTGTGGTGACGGGGCGGAACGCGGGCTGCGGCAGGCCGTGCCGATGCCAGGTGTGCCGCATCATCCGCTTGTCGCGGGCAAGTGCGGCGGCGTCTCCCGCCCCGGCGAGACCGAGCACCTCACACGCCTCGGCGACGGCCACGACCGCGTACTCGGAGAAGGTGAGAACCGCGTCCGCGCCGACGGCTTCGGCTCGCGAGACGATCAACGAGACCAGGTCGGACCGCTCCGCGTCGGTGGGCAGCACGACCGAGGCGCACAGACGCTCCGCGGAGGCGGCGACCGACGGCGGAAGCGCGCTGAGCGCCAGCAGGTGCACGTCCGCCCTCGCGGCTGTCCGGGACAGGACATGGCCGAGTGGCGGACCACCCTTGGCGTGCACCAACAGCACCGTGCTCACTGAAATTCGTCTCCCATCACTTGTCTGTTCGCTCGTCCGTCCGGGGCGTCGGGCGTCCGTCCGGGGCGTCGGGCCGTGGCCCGGCCCCGCTGCCCGGCCTGGCGCCGCCCGTCGACCGAGATCGGGACATGGTGACGCAACCCGCGTAGAACACGGCGGGTAGCCGGTGACACACACAAGGGAATCAGAAGGCGGGTGCCGGAAGTGCCACCGGAGGCGGGTGCCAATCAGGCAAATGCCAAAGTCGTGGACATCGTTGGAGTGCGGACGAAGGTTGTGGATCACCTATGGCAAGCTGCCCCGGCGAAGCGCTCACGTATCGCAGTCGGCCGATAACCGAGCATGGCTGGACACCGCACGGGATAGGCATCGCCATGTCACTTCCCGCCGCCCGGTGGGAACATGGACGGAAAGGCCGTCGTGGACGATTCCGGTCTCAGAGCACTGCTGGAGCACCTCCCCGTGTCCTGGTGGGAGGCCGACGAGCAGGGGCGCGTCAAGGAGCGGGGCGGCGGGGCCTTCGCCGACCTGCCCACCGCGCAGCGCTTCCTGGACCACGCGCGCCAAGAGCTGTCCGCTCCGGGAGAGGCACTCGAAGACAGCCATCCCCTGGTCCAGTTCGACGGCCGGACCTTCAACGTGAGATGGCCTCAGGACGGAAGCCGGGGCTGGACGCGCGGGTTCGCGATGGAGGCCGATACGCAGCCCACGGGCGGCCGGCCGTACGCCGCTTTCGCGGACTTCGCCGACTTCGCGCCGGCCGCGGCCTTCCTCCGAGACCGTGACGGCCGCTACTTATGGGCCAATCACGCCTACGCGCATCTTTACGGCACCACACCGGAGCGGGTCGTCGGCAGCCGTATCGAGGACCTCGACACCCCCTCCGACGCCGCCCAGTTCCGGGCCCTGGACCAGGAGATCCTCAGCCGCGGCAAGCCGGTCCGCCACCACCTGCGCTATCACCGTTCGGACGGCAGCACGGGGCAGGCGGCCGGCCACCGCTTCCCGGTCCAGGAGAACGGCCGGACCTGTGTGGCCGGGATCTATGTCGACATCACCGAACACGTCCGCGCGACGAGCCAGCGCCAGGAGGCCGAGGAGAAACTGCGCGCGCTGCGGGATTACAGCGGTCTGCCCTGCGCGCTGCTCTCGGTCGGCGGCCGTATCGAACAGGCGGGTACGGCCGCCGCCGAACTGTTCCGGACACGCCTGTCCGACCTCGTCGGCCGCCGTGCGCACACCCTGCTCGCCGCCACGCCCGACCTCCGCCCCCTGCGTCGCGCCTGGGAGGGGCTGATCACCCGCCGCATCAGGCGGGCGGAGACCTCCGCCGTACTCCTGGACACCGAGGGGCGCCAGCGCCGCGCGCAGCTCCACCTGTCCACGGTGAGCGGGCCCGTCGGCCGTGTCGCGCACGTGTGGGCCGTCGTCACCGACCAGAGCATCGCCCACGAGGCCCACCCGCCGCTCACCGCCGCGCAGGTCCGCATACTGTCCCTCCTCGCCGGCGGCAGCACCAATGTCGAGATCGCCACCTCGCTGAAGCTCTCCCGGCAGGCGGTCGACTACCACCTCAGCCGGCTCCGGGACCTGCTGGGCGCCGAGACCAGGCCCGCCCTCGTCGCCCGTGCCTACGTCCTCGGCATCCTCGTCCCCCGCGCCTGGCCGCCGCGCCCGGCCGCGACCCGCGACCCGCTCAGCTCACGCTGAGATGCGCGGGTCGCGCCCATGGCCGGGACCCGGCCGCCGGGAGGCAGCGGCGACTGGACGGAGCGGCAGGAGACATGGCGATCAGCTCCGAGAAAGGGGTGGGCGGCACGGCCTCGCCGAACAGCGGGCTGCCGGACGTGCCGGACGCGGGAACGCTTCACCTCACCGAGCGCGCCGCAGGAGCGCCGGGGAAGCCCCATCCCTGACGCGCCCTGACACTGCCGATCATTCGCCGCCTGGGGCCGCCATTCCCCTCCCGAGTACACCTGCCGTGCCGTGCGGTCCGGCGTTACACGCTGGACAGGCCGTGACGGCGCCTACGTTCGCCTTGCGCTTAACGTTCCAGGTCTCTTTAATCTGCTGGTTATCGACCGGGCCATGCGCAGCGAGGAACTGCCCAAGACGCTGCTGTCCAAGCGGGAATGTCGGTGACTTACGGAAACGCCGCGAAGTGCTGGCCTATGGCGCGGCTTACGCCTTTGCGGTGTAGGTGTGGGTCCGAGTGAAGGGGGTGAAGCCCATGGACTCGTAGAGCTGCTTTGGGACAGGGTAGGCGGCATCTCCGCGACAGTAGACGGTGGCACGGTGCCCGCCGACGTCGGCGAAGGCGTGGAGTACGGCGGTGCAGACCGCGCGGGCCAGGCCCAGGCGGCGATGCCCGGGATGGGTGCCGACCGGTTCGAATTCGCCGATGCTATTGGCCTCGTCGTACCAGCCTTGGCAGTAGGCGACGACGTCACCGGCGGGAGAGACGACGATGAGGTCGAGCTCAGGGCGGTAGGGCCACGTGCTCCTCATGCGGGCATGGCGCTCGGTCGTGATCCGGGTCGAGCCGAACGCGGCGCGGTGTGCTGCCGCACGTCCAGCGACATCGTTGTGGTCCTGTTGGGCCCTGATCAGGTAGCCATCCGGCAGGGGCGGCATGTCCGGCAGGTGGGTGAGCGCTCGGTGCATCGCGGCCATGAAAGGACCGTCGGGGGCGCGGGTGTAGCCGCGCCGCTCCAGCGTAGTGGCCAGATGCGGTTCCGTCTCAGCGACCTCGACGCTTAACGCTCCGTGGGCTGCCTGCTCGGCCCAGTCGAGTACTTCGTCGGCCAGTTGGGGGCAGCTTGGGTCGACCTGGAGCATGAGGGTGTCGGGCAGTTCGAGCCAGCCCCAGGCCAGGGTCTGGTTGTTATGGATCCAGATCGCTGTGGGGTGCTGGTCGGCCCGGTCGAGGGCCAGGCACCAGTTCCAGGCGAGGTCGCCGATGTGACGGTAGCCGGTCGTCGGGAATACTCGCCTGGCCAGACCTTGCATGGCGCGCAGCGTCATAGGGCCGGTGTGGGTATGGCGTTGCATGGGCGCCATGCTGCCGAATCGCTCCCGGATCAAGCAACGGAGTTATCCCGGCACGGCAGACCCGGCGGATCGCCGCGTACAGCTCGACCTTGGACTTCGGCGCCATCGAGGCCTCCTCGCAGCACGGAGCACAAGCTGCCCAGCACATCACTGACGGTCCCGTCGTCGCCTCGGCGCTTCCTCCCGCCGGCCCGCGCCTGAACGCAGCGAAGCAGGCCGGTGGCCAACATCGCCAGCCCCGCAATGAAGCCGAAGTCGCATGTGCAAGTGGCGCAAGTGGCTCGTAGTGGTAGCGCCCCACTGCGGTGGCGAGGCGCCGATGGCTGCTGTTGTGCTCGACATCGCCATTGACGTCGGCCATCTCGGAGTCCTGGAAGGAGCCGATGGCGGCCGCATCTTGCCTCTGCTGGCTGGTGGTCCCGTATACCCTGCCGCGACGTACCACCTACGCGACGCCCAGACCCGCCGGGCGGGCACCGACGTTGCCGAGCAGCTGACGCAGGCCGAGAGCGTGGGGGCCGCTGAGACCAAGGGCAGCACGCGCTGCGTCGACGACTTCGGCTTCGAGGACTTCGGGGAGACGCGGGATGAGCCCACCTATGTCTGGCGCCCGTCCTACCGCTCCCGTGACGCGTACCTGGCGGAGGTCGAACGGCTGGGCGCGGAGTGGAAAACCCGGGGCTGGCAGATCACTAGCCTCACCTCGCACAGCGGATGCATGCGGCGCTGCACCGGCGACTGACGGCCCGGCGTGTTCCGTCCCGCCGTCATGGTCCGGCTTCGAGACCGACTACACCGTGGACATCAACGCCGTGAGGACACCTGCTGCGGATGCGGATGGCTGTGTGTCGGCGCCCGGGCCGCCGGGGGGCGGGCCGTTGCGGCGGTTGCTCTTGCGGACGACCAGGACGATGACGAGGGCCAGGACGGCCATGCCGCCCGGGGGGGGGTGCCACCGACGGCCGCCATGATCAGTTCGCTCAGGAACGTCTTCACCAGCCGGTTGGCGATCTGCCCGGCGGTCAGTTCGGGGTACTTCGCGCGCAGCAGGGTGGCGGCGCTGCTGACGTAGGCGGTGGCATCGGAGGTTCCCGGCGCCTGCCGGGAGGAGTCAAGCCGTCCCCTTCCTCGACTGCCCGTCACGCGGCGTGAGAGCAGCGGAACAGCACGGCCAGTAGCGCTTCGGCTGTCCGCGCTTGCCCTTCTCCCATCCCAGGGGGAGGCACGGAACGGTCCGGGGGGAGGAGGCACGGAACGGCTCTCGTGTCGATCCCCTTCGGGTAGGACGTCGTTTCGAGCCGAAATGCTCGCGGCCGAGCCGCTCCCCTCCGGCCCCTGCCAAGGCGGGACGGATGAAACACGGATGCGCTGTCTCGTTTGACACTAGAACGAATATTCGCCTGTTCCGCCCGTTCTCTTCCCGGACGAGGATGGCAGCCCAAGTGGGTTCAACGAAGGGTGGTTCGGCATGGCGGACTGGGTGAAGGTTGCGGGCGGTCTGACCGCGATCTCGGCGGGGTCCCGGACGACGGTGTGGGGCGTGAACGCGGCGAGCGCCATCTACCGGCACACCAACTACGACGCCAACCCTTGGCAAAACGTCCCCGGCGGGCTGAGTGACATCGGTGCTGGCTCCGACGGCACCGTATGGGGCGTGAACAGCGGCAACCACATCTTCCGCTACACCGGCGACCAGGACAGCGCGAACCCGTGGAAGGGCATCTCCGGCAGCCTGGTCCGCATAGACGCGGGCTCCCGGACGAATGTATGGGGAGTGGACTCCGCCGGTGCCATCTACCGGTACACCAACTATGACACCAGCCCCTGGACCAAGGTCCCCGGGGGCCTGAGTGACATCGGTGCCGCGGCCGACGGCACCGTGTGGGGCGTCAACAGCGGTAACCAGGTCTTCCGCTACACCGGGGACCAGAACAGCGCGAACGCGTGGGTGGGCGTCTCCGGCAGCCTCAAGCGCATCGCGGTGGGCTCCCGGACCAACGTGTGGGGCGTCGACCCCGCCGGCAGCATCTACCGGTACACCAACAACGACGCCAGCGGCGGCAACCCGTGGATCAAGATCCCCGGCACCGCCACCGACATCGCCGCCGGCGCCGACGGCACCGCGTGGCACCTCAACACCGCCGGCGAGATCTACCGCTACACCGGCGACCAGCCCAGCTAACCTCCCCCGTCATTCCTGCCTCTGGCCAGGACCGCTAGCGGTGATGTTGAACAGGTCGGAAGGTTTTGCTCGTGCTCAGGACGTACTGGTTGCGCGCGGCGTGGTCAGCCAAGGTGCAGCAGCAACAACAGGCCGCCCAGAGCGATCAGCGGTACTCCCAGAGCGCGGAGGAACGCCGGCTGGGCGAGAGGGCCCGCCACGTAGGTGGTCTGCAGGTGACCGTGGCGGGCCATCATGTCGCGGTGGCGCTCCGCCGCTGTGCGCTGCACCCGCTCGCAACGCCGGGTGATGAACCCGCCGATGTCGAACAGGACGAGCACACCGATCAGCACATACGAGATCGCAAATCCTATGGCCATTGGCCGGAGTCTACGTACCGGCGTCGATCATAGGACCAGAGGGGCAGACGGTCGGCAGCCGGTCAGACCGCCAGTCCGTGGCCGTCAGCAGCCAGGTCGCCAGGCGGTACAGCCTCTTCCATCTCTTGTCTTCCTTTCCAGTGTTGTGTGGCCGGTGGGCAAGCGACATGAGCACCGGCCACTCAGCGCGGGCGGGACGGCGAACGACGACAGCGTCGCAGGACCCGTTCCCGGGATTCCTCCTGCGGCGCTGCTTTCCCCTGGCGTGTATCGACCGCGCCATCACCGCCTTCGAAGCCGCCCGCACCGCTGCCGAAGAGCACGACACTCCGGGTGACTCGACCGGCTGCGTGAAGCCACCGCGAACGGCACTTCGGCTACTACGTTCACATCGCCGCCGCCATAGGCGACCAGTCACACTCGACCAGCTCCGTCATCCAGTGGCTCGACAGCGAAGCCGCCGTCCGAACCCGCTGGCACGCCCTGGATACCGGCCGCCGACGCCACCTGCAGGCCTGACCAGCTCAGCCGTTGACGGTGCGGCGCTCCCGTGCGCTCCGCTGGGCCGCGGGCTGGCTCCTCGCTCCGCCGCCGAGGGGTACTTTTCGGCGCCGTATGGAATCCAGCCGACGCCGGGTGGCGCGGAGGCGGTCAGCGGTGGAGCGATCGCCGCGGCATCGGCGGTCTTCGCCAGGCGTGTTGCTATCGCTGTCGTGGCGCCCGCTTCGCATGTGATCCGAGGCGAGCACCCAGCACACACCGCGCACAAGAGAGGTAAGAAACAGCAGAGCCAAGCCTGTTGTGAACACGGGCCACAGGTGCTTGGGGCGGTCTGGTAATGCATGTTCCTTTCAACGCCACGCGATGCGGCCAGAGTTCGACGGGCCACCCGGTCAGGGCGCAAGCACACATGTAGACCGTAGCCGCCATGCAGTGGACTCCCGCCCACAGCGGGAAAGGGGGAACGTTCCGGGTGTGGGAACAGTCCCGCACCCGCGGGGACCACCCGCGAACGTGCCGCGCATCCAAAACACCCGACACCATGACGACCGAGCCACACCCTCAGGTCCTGAAGGCCAGGCTCGCAGTAGGGATGCGGAGGGCCCCGCACGAAACCGGGAGGTCGGGGTTCACGTGCGGGGCCGCTCACGAGGTGTGGGTTGTCAGACTCCGATCAGAGTGTACGTACCCGTACCGTCCTGCCTGCCGCTGGAGTACTGGCGTATGAACTCCCCGTCCGCGTACCGGTCGTGGCCCATCATGGAGCCGGTGTACTTGTTCTGTACACCGATCTTCGAGCTGCCGGGTACGTCGCGGTAGATGTAGAACCGCTGGAGGTCGTCCTCCGCGCAGGGGGCCGTTTGCAGGACCGCCCGTTCGGTGGATGCGTTCTGCGAGGCGATGGTCGCGCACCCGCCGTTGCCCCAGTTCCACAGGGACGCCTCAAGGACCCCGTTGCGCTCCGTCACGTTGCACAGGCGCCAGTTGTCCAGGTGGGCGCTGAAGATCGACGAGGGCCGCAGGCGGACACCGTCGGACGCCAGGAGCGGTGCGCCCCAGGACAGGGGCTTGCCGGGTACGGCGATCTTGTAGGCGCCGGCCTGGCAGTCGAGAGCGGCCCGCGCGCTACGCCCGGTGGCCTTGGGCTGTTCGGCGGACGTGCCGCTGGTGAGAGCCGGGCGCTGCACGAGGCGGTCCCGCAGCTGCTTCGCCGTCGGCGCCACCGCGCCCGCCGGGTGCTCGGCCTTCGCGGCGGCCGAGCCGCAGTCGAGGAGGGTCTGTGCCTTGGCCATGATGCTGCCTGCGGGCACCTGGTCCTGGCAGCGCACCGCGCCTTCCTCAAGGGTGGTGTAGGTAGTGAAGTTGCCGCCGTCGGGCCCCTCGATCCACTTCAACGCCCAACTGCCACCGTCCTGTTGGACGCGGTTGCAGTTGAGACTTCCGTACGTACCGGTCACCTTCTTGGTGCCCTTGTAGGCACCGTAGTAGCCGGGCTGGTTGAAGTTCCACGTGACCGCGTTCGACTCGGTGCTGGTGGAGGTGTAGTCGACCTTTACGTTCAGGCCCAGGCTTGCGCCGACCTCGCCGAGGGTCTCGACGGCGAAACCGCCCTCGACATTGCCGTTGAGGCCGACGGAGACCGTAATGGTCGTCTGGGTGGTGGTGGTGACGGTCTGGGTGCCGGTTGTGCCCTCGGTGACGTACCAGCCCTTGAAGTGGGTGATCGTCGGGGACACTTCGGTGCTCTTGATGTACGGGTGGCGTGTGCCGAGGTCGGCTGCCGTACAGGTGTCGCCGGGCCGGGGCGTCGTCGTGATGGTGGGCGTTGCGGCAGCCGGTGAGGCGGCAAGGCCCATGGCGGTGACCGCCCAGGCGGCCGCCGTAGCGGTCACCGCCATGAGTGATCTGCCGATGCCGCTGGCGGGTCCTATGGGACGCATCGTTGCCTGTTTCCCCTGGTCGTGTCCGTGTCCGGTCGGGGGTGAATGTAGCGGCCACAGGGGTGGTGGCGTGAGGCTGTAACTGGCCACAAATGATCACGGAGGGGCCTATTCCGCCCCCTCGGCGCAGACCGATTCCGGTCCGGTTCGATTCCCGGTGAACCCGTACGCCACCAAAAGTGGGGGGCCGTCCTGGGAGGCCGTCCTTTGAAACGAGGGACTGGGGTGCGGCTGTCAGGGGAGGGGAGCCGTGATCTGTTTCCCGTTACGCATCATGTGGAGTGCGTGATGATTCTGGAGAAGGCGGTTAAGGGGGCCTGACCTGCGGTTTTGCGGGTGTGCATGGTGTGCGGTGTGGGCGTTGCGGAGGGTGCTCCCGACGGGCACGAAGCCGGTTAGGGCGGCCACACCGAGAGGAACCCGCTACCGGCAGAGAGGAGCCCGGCAAGGGTGCCGGCGCCGCTGGTGATGTCGGCCGGCTCCGCGCCAGCTTGATGTCACATCAAGCCCGTCGGTCTTGTCGTTCTCCGGAGTGTCGGCGGGGTTCTTCCCGGACTCCTTGGCCTTACGCGCCTGTTCCGCCGCTTGCTTGGCCGCTTCCGTCAGCTCGGCCGTGCGCTTGGCCACAGTGATCTGATGTGCCCGGGTCGCGGCTTCTGCCGCTGTCCTGGTGTCCTTGGCCGACTGCTCGGCAGCGTCCGCGTTCGCGTCTGCCTGCTTCCGGTAGTCCTCGGCTGTGATGGCCGACTTCTTGGCCTGCGCGGCCCACTCCAACGGCTTGGTGGCGTCGGCGCGGGCGTATGCCGCTGCCTCCTGCGCACGTTCGGCGGTTTCCTTCGCCTTGGGTGCGATCTTTGCGGCACCGGCGATCGAGCCTTGCATGACGGCGATGTGGGTGTGGAGTCGTAGTCGAACTGCGCGGTCTTGTGCTGGGTGGAAGCGAGGAAGTTGCGGCGCATCCAGGCCGATTCTTCCATCGCGACCTGGGCGTGGGTCTTGGTGTAGGGCTCTCTTGGTGCGGGCAGGCACCGAGAGCACATCAGGCCCGAACAGTGCGGCCGGCCACGCGGGAAAGTCCGCCGAGGCCGCCGAGTCGGCCCCCAAGTACGCGGGCCAGGCCGTCGATTACGCGAACAAGCCCACCACGTATGCCGATGAGGCCACCAAGACTGCGAACGCCGCCGTTGAGGCCGTGAACAAGGCGGCCGCGCAGGGTACGGCCAACGCGGCGACGTCAGCCGCCCGTACCGCACGCGACGCCGCGAAGCCATGCTCTTGCTTGGTGACACGGCTTGGGCAGTCACCCGTGACATCGCCCCGCCCCTGGCATCGCGGCTGCCGGGGCGGGGCTTTCGTATCGTGTGCACGATCGCAGCCGTGTCCGGCAGACGTTCGGGCGTCGTCGTTGTGGCGTGGTGAACGTTGCCGTCCATCGATGCCGGGACGCGTTCGGTCCGGAGCGTGGGCGTGGGAGGCTGCTTCCCGTAAGAGCGTCCGGGTGGCGCCCGTCAGCCGGCGGTGTGAGCGCCCTCGGCCTGGAAGTGCTGCTCCAGGACCTGTATGACCGCTTTCCACTGGTCGCTGATGAAGAAGTGCGCACCGGTGAACACCCGCAGATCGAGCGAACCGGTCGTGTCCTCGCCCCATGCCTTGGCCTCGTCCAGCGTCGTCTTGGGGTCGCTGTCGCCGGTCAGCACGGTGATCGGGCAGTTCACGGTGGCGCCGGGTTCACTGCGGTATGTCTCGGCCGCCTTGTAATCGGCGCGGAGCGCGGGCAGCGCGGCCCGCATCATCTCCTCGTCGTCGAGCAGGGCCGACGCGGTGCCGCTCAAGCGGCGTACCTCGGCCATGATCGTCGCGTCACTGCGGTGCGCGGTCTCCTCCCGGTACGTCGAGGGTGCGCGGCGCCCGGAAGCGAACAGCCGCACGGGGCTGTGCCCTTCGGCTTCGAGACGGCGAGTCACCTCGAAGGCGAGCGCGGCTCCCAGACTGTGCCCGAGAAGCGTGAGGGGCAGCTCCGGCTGGCGCCGGACGATCCCATGAACGTGGTCGGCGAGTACCGACAGGTCGTCGATGGGCTGTTCCGCGCGCCGGTCCTGCCTACCGGGGTACTGAATGGCCAGGACGTCGACATCCGGGCTCAGCGCCGCAGCCACCGGGAGGAAGAAAGAGGCCGACCCGCCTGCGTGCGGGAGGCACAGCAGCCGAGCGGCCGGGTTCTTGGCGGGGTGGAAACGTCGACACCACAGTTCGTCTCCGGGCGAAGGCTGAGACATGCCACTCCAGAAAGTCGTCACACCGGCTCATTGAATGAAATCCGAACCTAGCGAAGCGCCGTAACATCTGCAAGGACACCGGATCACGGTCTTGTCCGGGTTTACTCATACTCATGGACATTGCGGCGCCATTATGTTTCGCCAGACCGCCGATGTGCGCTCAACTGTCAGCGGGCCGCAGTTGAACAGTGACCGGAACGCCCCTGTGATGATAGATGTCTTCAGGAGGGCACGTGGCCGCCTGGTGCGTCGTCCCCAAAGGTCCGGTTGCTGTTCCGATTACGTGGCGACATTGAAAGGTGACGTACGTGGGGCATAAATTCTCGCTGGTTCTCAGCAGGGAAATCACCGATGAAGAGTCAGCTGTTCTGCAAGAGGCTGGTTTCGCCAACGCGGCCTTCGTGACCGATTCGCTTCCGACCAATGCCGATGTCGTCGTCACCAAGGCGGAGTTCGATGACACGGTGTCGCCGTCGCTGGCCGAGGCGATCGAATCGGCCCTGGAGGCGGTAAAGAAGGTTCCGGATCTCACCGTGCCCGGCCTCAGCGTCCCGGCCGTGCCGCAGGAGTCTCCGGCCGGCGAATCGCAGGTGCTGGTCGGCGAGGTGGTCGAGGGCTCGTCCGCCGTCGACAAGGCGCCCGAGAAGAAGGCGACAGCGAAGAAGAAGAGCACCAAGAAGGCGAGTGCCGCTGTGGAGGAGGGCGCGGACCAGGCGTAGCCCGCCACAAAACACGATGGAGCTCCGGTCGGCGGGATGACTTTTCTAAGTTGTCCCGAAGACCGGAGCTTTCGCCGTATTGTGGTGAACCACTGGTCCGTTGGGCTCGGCCGCGTTCAACCCGCGGTGGCGCGTCAGTTGAACGCCTCGGGGGGCCTGGTTGAACGCTCGGACCGACGACGTCGACTTCACACTCTGTCACCGTAAGGGGCTACCGTGTGCAGAACTGGTCGAAATCTCAAGCAATCCTGACCTTCAGGGTTTCTTCGGCACGGTAAGGCAAGGGCGGGGCGGTCCGCCGAGTGGAACGCGCGACTGGAAAGCGGCGTCCAGGTGACCTTGAAGGTGATTGTTCGGCCGAGTGAAACCCGGGTGATATAAGGATTGCGTTCGGATGAGGCGCTACCGGCTGTAACGCTGTACGCCTCGCGTCAGGCAATTAAAGAGCGCACAATGAGACATTAAAGAGATGGCAAGCCCGGGGCTGATTGCTTCTGCCGTGCGGCGCCTGCTGTTACTCTGGCCCGGAATCCGCCGAGCTGCAGGCCGGGCCGAGTAATTCAGCCGGGGATTTCTTGAGAAATTACAGACTCGCCTGGCGGGTCTCTGGTACGTATGGCGCGAGCCGATGAAGAGGAACCTTCTTCTTCGCTGTCATCGACTCGTCGTCGCTCTCATGGGGGTGCGGATTGAGTCGGGTCGGCGGGAGAGCATTTCCGGCTGCAGTGGATGATTGCCGAGCCGGCGGGTCGCGCATCATTCCGGTTCCGATCATGGAAATTTTACCCGGTGATTCGCCCCGGCTCGAGGGTGAGGACAAGGTTCACGTACTACGGCTCGCGGCGCTGGAAAGCCCGCCCCCTCCCATACTGGTCGACCGAAAAACAATGCGGGTGATCGATGGGATCCATCGTTTGATGGCAGCCTCCATCAAGGGGCTGGAAGTCATTGACGTCGAGTTTTTCGACGGCAGCAGCGAGGACGCGTTCCTCAAGGCGGTCGAGGCCAATGTCGAGCACGGTCTGCCGCTGACACAGGCCGACCGTACCGCGGCGGCACTGCGCATCCTCAAGTCGCACCCCAGCATGTCGGACCGGGCCATCGCGAAATCCACCGGCCTCGGTTCCCGGGCGGTAGCGGCGCTACGGCGTTCGTCGGATTCCGTGCCGAAATCGGATTTCCGCATCGGGCGGGACGGCAAGGTCCGTCCACTGAACGGCGCGCAGGGCCGGCTGCGGGTGGCCGAACTCATCAGGGAGAACCCAGAGGCTTCTCTGCGCCAGGTGGCCCGGACGGCCGGGGTGTCGCCCGCGACGGCGCTCGACGTACGGCGGCGGCTGGAACGCGGTGACGACCCTGTTCCGAGCCAGGGGAACAGCCCCGCCAACTCGGGGGCGCGGGCCCCGAAGAACCCACTTCCCGAACAGGCTCCGGCCGTCGCAGGCCGTCCTTCCACCGCCACGCTCGAAAAGCTCATGCGAGACCCGTCGTTGCGACAGAGCGAGCTGGGGCGGCGACTGCTGCGGATGTTCAAGGAGAACGTGCAGGGCGCCAAGGACATGACTGACATCGTTGCCTCGGTGCCCTCACACTGCATCGAGCTGATCATTCAGCTCTCCCGCCACAACTCGCAGATCTGGGAGGACTTCGCTCAGGAGTTGAACAGACGGGCGCGCGTGGTGAATCCCGACTAGGACGGAGAGGGCTGCTTCACGTCCTGAGGTCCCGACCGGGCGGGCACCGCCAGCCGGTCCGGTCGGCGGCAGACGGTACGGACGACCGGGGAGGGCCGCACCGGGCCGACCCCGGCGAAGCCGAGCGTAAGGTGCGTAACCGCACGCCATGGGAAGGGACAGCGCAGCCGCCGTGGGTGCGCACGTTTGACGATGTGCGACGTCCCGCTGGAGCTGAGGGCGGACCGGCTGGTCGGGAACAGGGCCATCGAGGTGGGCACGGAGACGGTGGCGGCGTGCGAGAAGCCGCCGTACTGCCTCCCGCGGACCGCCGACGGCTTCGGGCTGCGGCTGCGCAACGCCAGCACATCGGAGACTGTGCCGCGTCGCAAGTCCCGTGTGTGCGCCTGCGAGTGGGGCTGTCGTTCGGTCGAGTACGGGCCGGCGCGGCCCCGGCTCCGTACCGCCGCGTGACAGGGAAGCCGTGGGACCTGACCCCGCATCGCACCGAGACGGTCCGGGGCCGCGCCAGAGTGCCAACCATCCGGCGGTGTTCTCGAAGGATGCCGGAATCAAGCTGAGGGTCATGGTCCACGGCATCGTCGGCGAGTCCGGGCCGTGCTGGAGTCCTGGCTGCCGGGGAATGCGTTCCACAGGTACGGGCGGGCCTCGCCCTGGGCCGGACGCGGGGCGAGGGGGCGCTGCCGACCACGATCCCCGGCGTCAACCTGGCCCTGCGCAGGTGTTCAGCGTGTTCGTCGCGGAGGCCGGAGCAGGACGTGGGTCGGGGCGGGTCCGGGTGGCATCGGGTCCGCCGACGAACGTTCCTCCGGCCGGGCCCGGCGCGGCGATGCCTGGCCCGAGGCCGCTCCGTACCCGGCGTACCGCAGTGGCGGCCCGGATGAAGACCGTCTCACCCGGCGCTCGCCGGGCCCGCCGACGCGCCGTATCCCGCGGAGAGTGAAGTCGGCCGCGGGATACGACGAACCACGCTGTGCCGCCGCGGCGGATGCCGCTCAGGCACCTGGGGTCACCCGCGTTCGGCCACGACGCATTCGACGACGCTCAGGTCCGCAGGGCAAGGAGTGATCGACAGGACCTGCAGCCCCGCCGCTGCCGCTTCCCGGCGGATGTCGGCCTCGCCGCGCTCACGGGTGTTGGGTTCACCGACCACCATCTTGATGACGTTGCGGAACGCAGCCCCCGAGTCGTGCTCCATCAACGGGTCGATGACCAGGAGCTTCGGCGTGCCGCCCGTACGGGCGCCGGCACTCATGGCCGTGCGGATATTGCTCAGGATCCGCACACCGCTCTCTGAACTCCAGTCATGGAGGACGTTTTTTATGATGTAGAGATCACCGCCCTCGGGGACTGCGGTGAGGATGTCCGACGGCTGGTAGGACAGCCTCTCGATGAGGTCCTCGTCGCCCGATTCGCGCAGCCCGGCCTCCGCCCGCCGGCACGTGTCCGGGCGGTCCACACAGACGCCCTTGAGGTGCGGATGCGCCGAGAGGATGGCCTTCAGGAGCGCCCCGTTGCCCCCGCCGACGTCGACCACCGTGCGCACGTTCTCGAACGTGAGGTGCTCGGCCAGCACTTTGCCTATCGGCCGGGCCCAGTCCTGCATCGCGAGGTCGAATATCCGCGAGGTCTCGGCGTCCTTCTCCAGGTACTCGTACAGCGAGACGCCGAACGCGTGGGGCATGACCGATGTGCCGGTCCGCACCGCCTGCGTGAGCCCGCCGCTGGCCGCCTGGCCGTAGAGACCGCAGAGCAGCGAGGTCAGATGCCGGATCGACTCGGGGTGATCGGTCCTGAGCTGTTCGGAGAGGGGCGAGTTGGTGTAGCGGCCCTCCTCGTCCCGCGCGAAGACCCCCAGCGCCGTCACGGCCCTCATGAGGGACTCCAGCGCCTCGGGGTCCGCGTCGACGGCCTTGGCCAGTTCGGCACCCGTTGCCGGCCCGTCCGCGAGGGCGTCTGCGACACCGAGGCGGGCGGCGGCGCCGATCGTCGCTGACGTGATGGAACCCATGACAAGACTCAACAACGAAACTTCCATAGCCCTATTTCTCCCTCGGCCGGATGGCAGGATTCGGGTGACAGATTGGTGTTCTCAGCCGTTGTCTGCACCTGTTCAGAGACCGCCTGGCCGGCAGCCGGGCAGACGGGCAGGCGATGGGATGCGGCTTGAGCGTCCCACGCTAGGCGAAGCGGGAACTCCAGGCCGTCGTTCAACCGCTTCCTGACCGACGGGGGACGCGGTCGACGGCCGTTCAAGCGTGAGGACATGTCAGTTGAACGGTTCCCGGTGATATGCGCATAGTGTTAGGGACTTGGCCGGATCCGCCTTGCGATTCTTCCCGTGGCAGATGAGGCTGTAGACATGAACGATGAGAAGTCGTCGAACGACGACGGCGCAGAGGATGTGCCCGCAGAAGGCATGAAGGCTTCGCACGCAGACCGGGACCAGGTCGTGGAGATTCTTCGCGACGCTGCGGGTGACGGCCGGCTCACCACCGAAGAACTCGAAGAGCGCGTGACGGCGGCGCTGGCCGCGCGCACCATCGGCGATCTGGCCGGGCTGACCCGCGATCTGCCGGTCTCTCCCGCTCCCACGGATCCGAGTACGCGGTCCAAGGACGTGGTGGAGATCAACCAGCGTTTCGGTACCCTGCACCGCTCCGGGTCCTGGGAGGTCCCGCGCAGGCTGGACATCCGGATGCACGGGGGAGACGTCAAACTCGACTTCACCGAGGCAGTGCTCAGCCACGACGTTCTCGACCTGGACGTCTACGTCAGCGTCGGCGGAAACCTGGTGCTGGTGGTCAGGCCGGGTATCGAGGTGGTCACCAAAGACGTGGCCGTGGGCGTGGGCGAGGTCAAGGACCGCACCGCCGGCTCCGACGGTGACGTCCCCGTCGAACTCCGTGTGAACGTGAGCGGCCGGATACGCGGCGGTGACGTGGTGGTCAGGTATCCGCGGCGGACGCTCGGGCAGTGGCTGCGCGGCGGGAACTCCGCCTGAGGCGCGTACGGCAGTGGCAAAGCGGTGGTCCGCTCGTTCGAGCCGGCCACCGCTTCGTTGTCTGCGGACGGTTTCTGTGCAAGCGATATACGGGCACCCCGGACGGACCGAACGGCGGATTCCCGGGCGTTGTGCCTGATATAAGTGCTCAACTCCTGTGCACGGTTCAAGTGTTCAACTGCCACGTTGCGTGGACTCGACGGACGCGGATACGTTCCAGTTGCCGGTGAGCCGGATCAAGGTTTTGGTAATTCACCCGGCGTCTTCCTCTGATTATTGAGAAGGTAACTGGCGGCAAGCGCGAGGTGGCGAGTTGCAGGGATAATTTGTCACTGGCTCTCGGGCCAGGAGGCGAACGCGTCGGTGAGGTTCCCCTGTCGCCGGCCGCGGTGGTCACTTCGATCCCTGCCGCAGTAAAGCGTGCCAGTTCTCATTGCTGATCCTGGTCGTTTCTCCTCCGCCGTGCCCGAGTGGCATCTTGCGAAATTTCCCGCGGTAATACCGCAGCGCGGCAGACGTGCATATCCTCGGCAAGCAGGAGTGGCGGAAGAAATGGCCAACGAAGACAAGCTCCGCGATTACCTCAAGCTCGTGACGGCTAATCTGCGCCAGGTCCGCCGTCGACTGGCTGAGGTCGAGGAACGGAGCCAGGAACCCATCGCGATCGTCGGGATGGGGTGCCGGTTCCCCGGCGGGGCCCGGAGCCCCGAGGACCTGTGGCAGCTGGTGGCCGAGGGCACGGACGCGATCGGGGCGTTTCCCCAGGACCGTGGCTGGGACCTGGAGAACCTCTACGACCCCGACCCGGACCACCCCGGAACCTCGTACGCGCGCCACGGCGGATTCGTGTACGACGTGGCCGAGTTCGACGCGGGGTTCTTCGGGATCAGCCCGCGCGAGGCACTCATGATGGACCCCCAGCAGCGGCTGCTGCTGGAAGTCGCCTGGGAAGCTCTCGAAAAGTCGGGCGTCGACGCGGCATCCCTGCGCGGCAGCCAGACCGGTGTGTTCACCGGCTCCTACAGTTCGGGCTACGGCATGGGCCCCTCGGCCGAGACCGCCGGCTCCGAGGGCCATCTCGTCACCGGCATCTCGACCAGCGTCCTGTCGGGGCGCCTGGCGTTCACCCTCGGCCTCGAAGGCCCGGCCGTCACGGTGGACACGGCGTGCTCGTCGTCCCTGGTGGCCCTCCACATGGCCACCCAGTCGCTGCGGTCGGGGGAATGTTCGCTGGCCCTGGTCGGCGGCGTCACCGTGGTGGCCACGCCCGGCGTCTTCGTGGGGTTCTCCCGCCAGCGGGGCATGTCGGTGGACGGGCGGTGCAGGTCCTTCAGCGCGGCAGCGGACGGCTCCGGCTGGGGTGAGGGCGCCGGCGTCCTCGTGGTGGAGCGCCTGTCGGACGCGCGCCGCAACGGGCACAAGGTGCTCGCGGTGATCCGCGGCAGCGCCATCAACCAGGACGGCGCGTCCAACGGCCTGACCGCCCCCAATGGTCCGTCCCAGCAGCGGGTGATCCGTGCCGCGCTGGCGAGTGCCCGGCTGTCCGCCGCCGATGTGGACGTGGTGGAGGCACACGGTTCGGCGACCACGCTGGGCGACCCGATCGAGGCCGAAGCGCTGCTCGCGACGTACGGCCAGGAGCGCGCGGAAAGGCCGCCGTTGTGGCTGGGTTCGGTGAAGTCCAACATCGGGCACACGCAGGCGGCGGCCGGTGTGGCAGGTGTGATCAAGATGGTGCTCGCCCTCCAGCACGAGGAACTGCCGCGGACGCTGCACGTGGACGAGCCGACGCCGCACGTGGACTGGGCGGCCGGTGAGGTGCGGCTGCTGACCGAGGCCAGGCCGTGGCCCGCCGGGGAACGGATGCGCCGCGCCGGTGTGTCCTCGTTCGGAATGAGCGGCACCAACGCCCACGTCATCCTGGAGGAAGCTCCCGCGGAGACGGGCGAGTCGACGCTCGTCGGCGGCGGGCCCACCGGCGAGGACGTCGAAGGCACCGAGTCGGGCAAGAGCAGCGACGGCACCGCCGTCGTCGAGGTCGAGCCGGCTGTCGTCCCCGCCGTTGTCGAGGCCGGTGATGTCAGCGCGTGGGTGGTGTCGGGTCGTACGGCCGAGGGTCTTTCGGCGCAGGCGGACCGGTTGCGGGAGTGGGTGGCCCGGCGGCCGGAGTTGCAACCGGCCGATGTGGGGTGGTCGTTGGCGGCGACGCGGTCGTCGTTCGAGCACCGGGCGGTGGTGCTGGGTGGTGGCCGTGAGGAGCTGGTGACCGGCCTGGAGAGTCTGGCCGGCGGGGTGTCCACGCGGTCGGTGGTGTCCGGGGTGGCTCGCTCCAGCGGCCGGACGGCGTTCGTGTTCGCGGGTCAGGGTTCGCAGTGGGTGGGTATGGGCCGGGAGCTGGTGGGCTCCAGCCCGGTGTTCGCGGCGCGGCTGGCGGAGTGTGAGCAGGCGCTGGCGCCGTTGGTGGACTGGTCGCTGAGTGATGTCCTGGCGGGTGTGGAGGGTGCGCCTGCGTTGGAGGCTGCCGATGTGGTGCAGCCGGTGTTGTGGGCGGTGATGGTCTCCCTTGCGGCGGTGTGGGAGGCGGCGGGTGTGGTGCCGGATGCGGTGGTGGGGCATTCGCAGGGTGAGATTGCTGCGGCGACGGTGGCGGGGATGTTGTCGCTGGAGGATGGTGCGCGGGTGGTGGTGGTGCGGTCGCGCGCGTTGGCGGGTTTGGCGGTTGAGGGGTCGATGGTGTCGGTGGTGATGCCGTCGGAGGCTGTGGGTGAGTTGGTGGGGCGCTGGGGTGGGCGGTTGTCGGTGGCGGCGGTCAATGGTCCGGCGTCGGTGGTGGTTTCGGGTGAGTTGGAGGCGTTGGCGGAGTTCGAGCGGGAGCTGGCGTCGCGGCGGGTGTTGCGGTGGCGTGTGGCGCAGACGGATTTTGTGGCGCATTCGTCTGCGGTGGAGCCGTTGGAGGCGGTGTTGGGGCGGGAGCTTGCGGGGGTTGTCGGGCGGGCTGGTCGGGTGCCGATGGTTTCCACTGTGACGGGTGGGTGGGTGTCGGGTGATGAGGTGGATGCGGGGTATTGGTATGCGAATCTGCGGCGGACGGTGCGGTTTGAGGAGGCCGTGCGGGTGTTGCTCGGTGGTGGGTTCGGTGCGTTTGTGGAGGTGTCGCCGCATCCCGTGCTGACGGGGGCGGTGGCGGAGACCGCCGAGGACGCCGGGAGCGCGGGTGTGCTGACGGTGGGGACGTTGGAGCGGGGTGAGGGCGGTGCGGTGTGTTTGGTGAGGTCGTTGGCGCGGGCGTATGCCGGTGGGCTGGATGTGGAGTGGAGGGCGGTGTTGCCTGCGGCAGCGGTGGTGGAGTTGCCGACGTATGCCTTCCAGCGTCGGCGGTACTGGTTGGAGGCGGCTGTTCCGGCTGCCGCCCCGGTAGGCGGCGAGGGTGTGGCGGCGGAGGCGCGGTTCTGGGCGGCGGTCGAGGGGGGTGATGTGGCGGAGCTTGCGGAGACATTGGCGGTGGAGGACCGGGAACAGCTTGGTGCGGTGTTGCCGGTGCTGGCGTCGTGGCGGCGGCGTGAGCTGGGCCGGTCGGTGACGGCCGGCTGGCGTTATCGTGTGTCGTGGGCGCCGGTGGTGGAGCTGGGTGTCGCCGGGTTGTCGGGGCGGTGGCTGGTTGTGGTGCCGGCCGGGCCGGCCGCGGCTGGTGTGGCGGGGGGTTGTGTGGCGGCGTTGGCCGCCCATGGTGCCGAGCCCGTGGTCGTGGAGAGCTCGGCAATGGCCGAGCGTGCGCGCATGGTCGAGCAGCTCCGCGAGCACCTGCCGGAAGCCGGGTTCGCCGGTGTCGTGTCGCTGCTGGCGCTGGACGAGACGCCCGTGCCGGACCACCCGGTGGTGTCCGCGGGGCTGGCCGCCACGCTCACCCTGGTGCAGGCTCTCGGCGACGCCGCAGTGACCGCACCGCTCTGGGTTCTCACCTGTGGCGCCGTCGCGGCCGCCTCGGGCGAGGCACCCGCCAATCCGGTGCAGTCGCAGGTCTGGGGACTGGGCCGGGTCGTGGCCCTGGAACACCCGGACCGCTGGGGCGGACTGATCGACCTGCCCGCCGTGTTCGACGAACGTACAGGTAAGAGCCTCACGGCGGTGGTGTCCCGTGGTGATGAGGACCAGGTCGCGATCCGGGAGACCGGCCTCCTGGGCCGCAGGCTGTCCCGCATCGCGCAGTCGCACGGTTCCGGGACACGCTGGAAGCCGCGCGGAAGCGCGCTGGTCACCGACGGCACCGCTGAAATCGGCGGGCACATAGCGCGCTGGCTGGCCGAACGGGGCACGCCCCGCCTGGTGCTGACCGGCCGTACCGGTCCCGCCGCCCCCGGCGTGGCGGCACTGGCAGCCGAACTGGCCTCCCAGGGCGCCTTCGTGGACATCGTGGCGTGCGACACGGGGCACTCTGCCGAGCTGGCCTCCGTGGTGAACCGGGCCGGGGCGTCCGTTCCGCTGACCGCCGTGGTGCACACCGCGGAGATCGTCGACGACAGGCCGATCGACAGCATCGACGTGGCGGAGCTCGCCCCGGTGCTCGCGGCGAAGGCGGAAGCGGCGGTCCGGCTCGATGAGCTGACCGCGGACCTGGACCTCGACGCGTTCGTGCTGTTCTCCTCGGTCGCCGCTGTCTGGGGCGGTGGCCGGCAGCCGGGATTCTCCGCGGCGAACGCCTTCCTGGACGCGCTGGCTGAGCGCCGCCGCGCCGAGGGCAAGCCCGCGACCTCGGTGGCCTGGGGCCCGTGGAACGGCGGCGCGATGAGCTCCGGCGAGGACGGGATCCGGCTGGAGCGGCGCGGGCTGCGACTGATGAGCCCCGCCCTGGCCGTCCAGGCACTGGCGGAGGTCCTGGACGGCGACGAAGGCCTGGTGACGGTCGCGGACGTGGACTGGGCGCGGTTCGCCCCGCCGTTCACGCTGCGGCGGCCCAGCCCGCTCATCGAGGGCCTGCCCGAGGTCCGGCAGGCCCTGGACAGCGGCGACGCGACCGCGAGCGGCACGGCCCCCGACCCGGACGCCGGTACGAACTTGCAGCGGCAGCTGGCGGAACTGCCGGCTGCCGAGCAGGACCGGACACTGGCCAATCTGGTCAAGGCCGAGGCCGCGGCGGTGCTGGAGTACCCGTCGCCGGAGGCCATCGGGAGCAGCCGGGCCTTCAGCGACCTGGGCTTCGACTCCCTGACCGCCGTCGAACTGCGCAACAGGCTCGGCGCGAGCACCGGCCTCAAACTGCCCGCGACGCTGCTCTTCGACTACCCGACTCCGTCGGTGCTCGCCGGATACCTGCGCTCCGAACTGCTGGGCGTCCAGGCGAGGAGCAGCGCCGTACTGGTGAGCCAGGCGCCCGCTGACGACGACCCCGTGGTGATCGTCGGCATGAGCTGCCGCTTCCCCGGCGGCGTCAGAAGCCCCGAGGAGCTGTGGGAGCTGCTGGCTTCGGGCACGGACGCGATCGGGGCGTTCCCGCAGGACCGCGGGTGGGACCTGGACGGCCTGTACGACCCGGATCCGGACCGGACCGGGACCTCGTACGTGCGTCAGGGCGGGTTCGTCTACGACGCGACCGAGTTCGACGCGGGATTCTTCGGCATCAGCCCGCGCGAGGCGCTGGCCATGGACCCGCAGCAGCGGCTGCTGCTGGAGACGTCCTGGGAGGCGCTGGAGCGGGCGGGCATTGTCCAGTCGTCGCTGCGCGGCAGCCGGACCGGGGTGTTCGCGGGCGCGAGCTTCACGGGATACGGCATGGCCGTCGACTCCGCCGAGGGCCTGGACGCACACCTGCTGACGGGCATCACGACCAGCGTGCTCTCCGGCCGTATCTCCTACACCCTCGGACTGGAGGGCCCGGCGGTCACGGTCGACACGGCCTGCTCGTCGGCGCTGGTGTCGGTGAACCTGGCCGCGCAGGCGCTGCGGTCCGGGGAGTGCTCGCTGGCGCTGGCCGGAGCGGCGTTCGTGGCGGCCACCCCCGACCTGTTCGTCTGGGTCAGCAGGCAGCGGGGCCTGGCCCCCGACGGCCGGTCCAAGTCGTTCTCGGCCGACGCCGACGGCATGGGCATCTCCGAGGGCGCGGGCATGGTGGTGTTGGAGCGGCTGTCGGACGCCCGCAAGAACGGACACCCGGTGCTGGCCGTGGTGCGCGGCTCCGCGGTGAACCAGGACGGCGCGTCCAACGGTCTGACCGCGCCCAACGGCCCCTCGCAGCAGCGGGTCATCCGGGCCGCCCTGGCCAGCGCCCAACTGTCCACCGCCGATGTGGACGTGGTCGAGGCGCACGGCTCGGGGACGGTGCTCGGCGACCCGATCGAGGCACAGGCGGTGATCGCCACCTACGGCCAGGACCGGCCGGAGGGACAGCCGCTGTGGCTGGGGTCGGTGAAGTCCAACATCGGACACCCCCAGGCCGCGGCCGGCATCGGCGGACTGATCAAGATGGTCCTCGCGCTGCAGCACAAGCAGCTGCCGCAGACGCTGCACGCGGACGAGCCCTCGCCGCACGTGGACTGGACGGCGGGCCAGGTACGGCTGCTGACCGAGGCGCGGCGCTGGGAGACCGACGGCCGGCCGCGCCGGGCGGGTGTGTCCTCCTTCGGCGTCAGCGGTACCAACGCGCACATCATCCTCGAAGAGGCCCCCGAGCCCGCGGACGACGAGAGGGCCGCGGACACCGAGGGCGCCGGGGCGCCCGACGAAGCCCCCGCGGCCCTCGACGCCGGCGGAACCTGCGCCTGGGTGGTGTCGGGACGGACGGCGGAGGGCATGCGGATGCAGGCGGCCCGCCTCGCCGAATACGCCGCAAAACGCCCGGAGGTGGACCCGGCGGACGTCGCGTGGTCGCTGACGCAGACCCGCTCCGTGTTCGAGTACCGGTCCGTGGTGACCGGCAGCGGACGCGAGGAACTGACGAAGGGCCTGGCCGCAGTGGCGGCCGGGGAGCCGGCGCCCGGCGTCGTCACCGGGACGGCCGCGGCCGCCGAAGCGAGCGAGGCGGTGTTCGTCTTCCCCGGCCAGGGCGCCCAATGGGCGGGAATGGGCCGGGAGCTGCTGGAGACCTCGCCCGTCTTCGCGGCCCGGATCACCGAGTGCGAGCGGGCCCTGGAACCGTATGTGGACTGGTCCCTGGCCGATGTGCTGGCCGGAGCGGACGGCGCACCCGGCCTGGAGCGGGCCGACGTGGTCCAGCCCGCGCTGTGGGCGGTGCTGGTGTCGCTGGCCGCGGTGTGGGAGGCGGCCGGCGTCACGCCGGGCGCGGTGGTGGGCCACTCCCAGGGCGAGATCGCGGCGGCCACGGTCGCGGGCATCCTGTCCCTTGAGGACGCCGCCAAGGTCGTGGCGGTACGCAGCCGGGCGCTGTCCGGGCTGGGCACCGGCGGCGGGATGCTCTCCGTCGTGATGCCCGCGGCGGCCGTACGGGAACTGCTGGCCCCCTGGGGCGACCGGCTGTCCGTCGCGGCGGTCAACGGACCCGCCGCCACCGTGGTCTCCGGCGAGACCGACGCGCTGGCGGAGTTCGGGGCCGAACTCGCGGCCCGGCACGTCATGCGGTGGCCGATCCCGGTGACCGACTTCGTGGCGCACTCGGCCGGAGTGGAACAACTGGCCGGTGAACTGACCGAAAGCCTGGCGGGCATCGCGCCGGGAGCCGGCCGGACCCCGCTGTTCTCCACCGTGGAGTGCCGGTGGATGGACGGCACGGAGCTGGACCCCGGGTACTGGTTCGCCAACGTCCGCCACACGGTCCGCTTCGACGAGGCGATCCGGGAGCTGGCAGCGGCCGGGAACCGTACCTTCATCGAGGTGTCCCCGCAGCCGGTGCTGACCACCGGGATCGCCGAGACGATCGAGGACATGGGCGCGGCCGGCACCCCGGTGATCACCGGGACGCTGACCCGCGAGGACAGCGGCCCGCGGCGGCTGCTGACGGCGCTCGCCCAGGTGTACGTGGGCGGCACCGCCGTCGACTGGCAGCAGGTGCTGCCCGCAGGACGGCGCACGGACCTGCCCACCTACGCCTTCCAGCACCAGCGGTACTGGCTCGGCGCGTCCCGCGTGAACACCCCGGCGGCCACCGGCGGGGACGGCGCGGCAACGGAGGCCGAGGCCCGCTTCTGGGCGGCGGTCGAGGGCGGGGACCTGCAACACCTGGCCGACACGCTGGCGGTGGACGGACAGCGGTCCTTCAACGAGGTGCTGCCCTCGCTCGCCACCTGGCGACGGCGCGAACGGGAGCGGGACGTCACGGGCAACTGGCGGTTCCGGGTCAACTGGGCCCCCCTCACCGACCCGGCACCGGTCACCCTGACCGGTACCTGGCTGGTGGCGGTCCCGGCCCACCGGGCCGGCCGTACCCAGGAGTTGACCCAGGCCTGCATACGGGCGCTCGCCGCCCGGGGCGCCCGCACCGTGGTCGTCGAGGTCGAGCCCGGCACGGCGCGGCGCGAGCAGCTGGCCGCCGAGATCACCCGGACCCTGCGGACCGGCGCCGAAGAGCAGGCACCGGCGCGGGTGACCGCCGTGGTGTCGCTGCTGGCGCTGGACGAGGCGCCGACCACGCAGTGGCCCGCGGTGCCCGGGGGAGTGCTCGGCACGCTGACCCTGTTGCAGGCACTGACCGACGCGGGGGTCGCCGCGCCGCTGTGGATGCTCACCTCCGGGGCGGTCGCCACCGGTCCCGGCGATGTGCTCGACCGCCCGGTGCAGGCGCAGACCTGGGGACTCGGCCGTGTCGTATCCCTGGAGCAGCCGGAACGCTGGGGCGGTCTGATCGACCTGCCCCCCGTGTTCGACGAACGTGCCGCGAGCCGCCTGTGCTCGGTGCTCGCCGGCTGCGACGAGGACGAAGTGGCGATCCGGCCCGCGGGGATCCTGGGCCGCCGCCTGACCCGGGCCCCGCAGCCCAAGACGGGCCAGGACTGGACGCCGCGCGGCACCGTGCTGATCACCGGCGGAACCGGCGCGATCGGCGGCCACGTGGCCCGCTGGCTGGCCGACCGCGGTGCGCAGCGACTCGTCCTGGCCAGCCGGTCGGGACCCACCGCCGACGGCGCCGTGGAGCTGGCCGCGAGCCTGGCGGCCGCCGGGGCCCATGTAGAGATCAGCACCTGCGACAGCGCCCTGCGCCCCGGCCTGTCCGCACTCATCGACCGCATCGCGGCCGACGGGCCGCCGCTGACCGCGGTCATGCACACCGCGGGCGTCCTCGACGACGGCGTGCTCGACCGGATGACCGCCGACCGGCTGGCCACCGCGCTCGCGGCCAAGGCCGCCGGCGCCGCCCACCTCGACGAACTCACCGCCGACCTCGACCTCGACGCGTTCGTGCTGTTCTCCTCGGCCGCGGCCACCTTCGGCGGCGCGGGCCAGGCCAACTACGCGGCGGCGAACGCGTTCCTGGACGCGCTGACGGACAACCGGCGCTCCCGGGGCCTGACCGCCCTCTCGGTGGCCTGGGGCCCCTGGGCGGGCGACGGTGTGTCCCAGGCCAGCGACGCCGCCCGGCAGCGGCTGCGCCGCAACCGCTGGGAAGTCCTGATGGACCCGGAGTTGGCGGTCAAGGCGCTGGGCGGGGCACTGACGGGCCCGGACACCGTACTGACGGTGATGGACCTCGACCTGCCCGCACTCGCGGCCGCTCCCGGCCAGGCGGAGTTCCTGAACATCCCGCTGCTGCGCGACCTGCCGGACGTCCAGCAGCTCAAGGCGGCGCCGCGCGCGGAGACCAGCGGGCAGCCGGCCGAGGGCGAGCTGGCCCAGCGGCTGACCGGCCTGACGCGGGCGGAGCAGGACCGGATGCTCGTGGACGCGGTACGGGACGAGGCCGCCGCCGTGCTCGGCCACTCGAACTCCGACGACGTCGAACCCGGCCGCGCCTTCAGCGAGATGGGCTTCGACTCGCTGACCTCGGTCGAGCTGCGGAACCGTATTGCCACGGTGACGGGGCTCGCGCTGCCCGCGACGCTGATGTTCGACTACCCCAACCCGACGGTGCTCGCCGACCACCTGCGGATGACGCTGCTCGGCGCCCTGGCGGAGAACACGGCGGCCCCGGATGTCCCGGCCGCCGACGGCGAGCCGATCGCCGTCGTGGCGATGAGCTGCCGGTTCCCCGGCGGGGTGAACACCCCCGAAGAACTCTGGGAGTTGCTGGCCGCGGGCGGCGAAGGAACCTCGGAGTTCCCGCAGGACCGCGGATGGGACACGGAGGCCCTGTTCGACCCCGATCCCGCGCACGCCGGGACCACCTACTCGCGACGGGGCGGATTCCTCCATCAGGCGACCGAGTTCGACGCGGGGTTCTTCGGGATCAGCCCGCGCGAAGCGGTCGCGATGGACCCGCAGCAGCGCCTCCTGCTCGAACTGTCCTGGGAGGCCCTGGAGTCCACCGGCCTCGACCCGGCATCGCTGCGCGGCTCGCGCACCGGGGTCTTCGTCGGCGGTTACTCGTCCAACTACGCGCTGGCCAGCCTTCAGCTCGCAGACCAGGACGGCGCCGGGCAGGTCGAGGGCCACCTGGTGACCGGCAACGCGACGAGCATCATCTCCGGCCGTATTTCCTACGTGCTGGGCCTGGAGGCTCCGGCGGTGACGGTGGACACCGCGTGTTCGTCCTCGCTGGTGGCGCTGCACATGGCCGCGCAGGCACTGCGGTCCGGGGAGTGCTCACTGGCGCTGGTCGGCGGCGTCTCGGTCATGGCGACGCCCTGGGAGATGGTGGGCTTCGCCCGGCAGCGCGGCCTGGCGGCCGACGGACGCTCCAAGGCGTTCTCGGCCTCCGCCGACGGCATGGGCGTGGGCGAGGGCGCCGGCATGATCGTCGTGGAGCGGCTGTCCGACGCCGTGCGCAACGGCCACAAGGTGCTCGCGGTGGTGCGCGGCTCGGCGGTGAACCAGGACGGTGCGTCCAACGGTCTGACCGCTCCCAACGGGCCGTCCCAGCAGCGCGTGATCCGCGCCGCCCTGGCCAGCGCCCAGCTGTCCGCCAGTGACGTGGACGTGGTGGAGGCACACGGTACGGGAACGCCGCTGGGCGACCCGATCGAGGCGCAGGCACTGCTGGCCACCTACGGCCAGGAGCGGGCCGGTGAACGGCCGTTGTGGCTGGGCTCGGTGAAGTCCAACATCGGACACACCCAGGCCGCGGCCGGCATGGCCGGAGTCATCAAGATGGTGCTGGCGATGCAGCACGGCGAACTGCCGAAGACGCTGCACGTGGAGGAGCCGTCACCGCACGTGGACTGGTCGGCCGGTGAGGTGCAGCTGCTGGCCGAGGCAGTCCCGTGGCCCGCTGGGGAGCGTGCGCGCCGCGCCGGTGTGTCGGCGTTCGGGATCAGCGGTACCAACGCCCACGTCATCGTGGAGGAGGCCCCCGAGCCTGCCGAGGCTCCCTCTGAGGACGAGGGGGCCGCTGCGCCCGAGACCCCGGCGGTCGTCAAGGCCGGTGAGGTCGGTGCGTGGCTGGTGTCGGGCCGGTCGGCCGAGGGTCTGGCGGCGCAGGCGGGCCGGTTGCGTGAGTGGGTTTCGGCTCGTGCGGAGTTGGCGCCGGTGGATGTGGGCTGGTCGTTGGCGACGACGCGGTCGGTGTTCGAGCACCGGGCTGTGGTGTTGGGTGGTGAGCGTGAGGAGCTGTTGACGGGTCTGAAGAATCTGGCCGGTGGTGTGTCGGCGGGTTCGGTGGTCTCGGGTGTGGCGCGGCAGGGCGCCCGGGTGGGCCTGGTGTTCGCGGGTCAGGGTTCGCAGTGGCTGGGCATGGGCCGGGCACTGTATGGCGGCAGTCCGGTGTTTGCGGAGACGTTTGACCGGGTGTGCGGGCTTCTGGAGCTGGAGTTGGGAGCTTCCGTATGTGACTCCGTACGCGATGTCGTGCTGGGTGTGGACGGTGTCGATGAGGGCCTGACGGATCAGACGTTGTATGCGCAGGCGGGTCTGTTTGCCTTCGAGGTGGCTTTGGCTGCGGTGTTGCAGGCGGCCGGTGTGGTTGCCGATGCGGTGGTGGGTCATTCGGTGGGTGAGGTGGCTGCGGCGTATGTGGCCGGGGTGCTGTCGTTGCCGGATGCGTGTCGTCTGGTGGCGGCGCGGGCGCGGCTGATGCAGGCGCTGCCCGGCGGCGGTGCGATGGCGGCGATCAACGCCTCCGAGGCCGATGTGCTGGCCGCTCTGGCGGACATGTCCGGGGTGTCGATTGCGGTGGTCAACGGTCCGGAGTCGGTGGTGGTGTCGGGTGCGGCGGATGCGGTGGAGCGGGTGGTGGAGTACTGGCGGGGTGAGGGTCGTCGGGTGCGGCGCCTGCGGGTTTCGCACGCCTTCCACTCTGCTGCCATGGATCCGGTCCTGGGTGAACTCGGCACGATTGCGGGCGAGTTGACGTATCGGCGTCCGGAGCTGCTGTGGGCGGGTACGCTGAGTGGTGAGGTGCTGACCGAGTGCGACAGTGCGTACTGGCCGGCGCAGACCCGGCAGGCGGTGCGCTTCGCCGATGCGGTGGCCGCGCTCGCCGAGCAGGGTGTGTCGGTGTTCATCGAGGTGGGCCCCGACGGCTCCCTGTCGGCGCTCGGCCCGGACGCGGTGGCGGGTATCGGCGCCGACGCGAGCGCGTTCATTCCGCTCCAGCGGCGGAAGGAGCATGCCGGGCACGGCGTCACCGGTCTGGTGACCGGCCTGGCGCGGGCGTTCGTCAACGGTGTCGCCGTGGACTGGAGCGCGGTACTGCCCGCCGGCGAGCGGGTGGCGCTGCCCACGTACGCCTTCCGGCACCAGCAGTACTGGCCCAGCGGCGTGCTGACCGCCCCGACTGCGGCGCCGACCGCGGGTGGCGATGGTGCGAGCACGGCGGCCGAGGCCCGGTTCTGGGCCGCGGTCGAGGACGGCGACCTGGCGCGGATCGCGGACACGCTGGCCCTTGAGGACCAGAAGCAACTCGGCGACGTACTGCCCGCACTGGCGTCCTGGCGGCGCCGTGAGCAGGACCGTTCGGCGACCGCCAACTGGCGTTACCAGGTTGGCTGGACGCCGGTCGCCGAGCCCGGTCCGGCAGTGCTGACGGGGCACTGGCTGGTGGTGGCCGCGTCCGGGCGAGCCGATGACGACCTGACGCGGGGATGTGTGCAGGCGCTGGCCGCCAGGGGTGCCGAGGTGGTGACGGTGGAGGCCACCGAAATCACCGACCACGAGCGACTGGCGGCACAGATCAGCGCGGTGTACCCGGAAGGCGGTGTCTCCGGCGTCGTATCGCTGCTGGCACTGGACGAGACACCGCTGCCCGGTCACTCGGTGCTGGCGAACGGCCTGGCCGGGACCCAGACACTGGTCCAGGCCCTGATCGCCCTGGCGGTCCATGCGCCGGCGTGGGTTCTCACCCGCGGCGCCGTCGCGGTCGCGTCGGACGAGGTGCTCAGCAACCCCGTACAGGCACAGACCTGGGGACTCGCCCGGGTCGCCACGCTGGAACACCCCGACCACGGTGGCGGCCTGATCGACCTGCCGGCCGACTTCGACGAGCAGGCCGCGGCCCGGCTCTGCGCGGTGCTGGCCGGGTGCGGCGAGGACCAGGTGGCGATCCGCCCGGCCGGGGTCTTCGGCCGTCGGCTGGCCAAGGCCGAGCAGCCCAGCGGGAGGTCCGAGCGCTGGGTGCCGCGTGGCAGTGTCCTGATCACCGGCGGTACCGGTGCGATCGGCGGGCACGTGGCCCGCTGGCTGGCCGGGCGCGGCGCACAGCGGCTCGTACTGACGAGCCGGTCCGGGCCCGCTGCGGCGAGTGCGGCCGCGCTGGCCGCGGAGCTGGCGACGGGCGGGGCACATGTGGAGGTGCTCGCGGCCGATGCCGCCGACGACTCCGCGCTCGCCGGGGTGATCGCCAGGATCGGCGCCGACGGACCGCCGCTGACCGCTGTGATGCACGCCGCGGGCCGCGCGCAGGCGACCGCGATCGACGACACCTCGGTGACGGAACTCGCCTCGGTCATGGCGGCCAAGGCCGCGGGCGCCGCCAGCCTCGACCGGCTGACGGCGGACCTGGACCTGGACGCGTTCGTGCTGTTCTCCTCCATCGCGGCGACCTGGGGCAGCGGTCTGCAGCCCGCTTATGCGGCGGCCAACACCTTCCTGGACGCCCTGGCGGAGAACCGCCTGGCCCGCGGTCTGGCCGCCACCTCGGTGGCCTGGGGCCCGTGGGGCGGCGGCGGGATGACCGACGAGGAGGGCTCGGCCCAGATGCAGCGGCGCGGACTGCGGCTGCTGGAGCCGGAGCGGGCCGTCCAGGCGCTGGCCCAGGTGCTCGACGGCCAGGACCGGGTGATCACCGTCGTGGATGTGGACTGGTCGCGGTTCGCGCCGCCGTTCACCGTGCGCAGGCCCAGCCCGCTGATCGAGAGCCTGCCCGAAGTCGCCGAGGTCCTGGCCGCGTTGGAGAACGACAACGGCCCGGCCGGCACGGAGGCGGGCAGCGCCCTGGCCCAGCGACTGGCAGGCCTGTCGCGGCCGGAACAGGACCGGCTCCTGATCGACCTGGTCCGGACCGAGGCCGCGGCCGTACTGGGACACGCGAGCATCGACGACGTCGAGGCCGACCGGTCCTTCACCGACCTGGGAGCCGACTCGCTCACCGCCGTGGAACTGCGCGACAAGCTGGGCGCCGCCACCGGACTGAGCCTGCCCAGCACGTTGCTGTTCGACTACCCCACTCCGGCCGCGCTCGCCGAGCATCTGCGCGCCAGCCAGTCCGAGGAGACCAGCGCGGCCCAGCCCGTGCTCGCCGAACTGGACAAGCTGGAAGGCATGCTCGCCGCGCTGACCGGCGACGACGAATCCGCCCAGATCACCAACCGGCTCGAAGTCGTGCTTTCCAAATGGAAAGAGGCCCGGGAGCGGAACGCCGAGGCCGGCGTTGCGGAAAAGCTCGAATCGTCAACCGACGACGAAGTCTTCGACTTCATCGGCAAAGAACTCGGAATTTACTGACATGGCAACCGCCGCGACTTCCTCGACGGGGTGACGTAAGTGAGCGAAGACAAACTCCGCTACTTCCTCAAGCGGGTTACCGCCAATCTGCATGAGACTCGGCAGCGCTTGCAGGAGCTGGAGGCTGCCGGTGACGAGCCGATCGCGATCGTCGGCATGAGCTGCCGGTTCCCCGGCGGCGCGCGCAGCCCGGAGGCACTGTGGGACCTCCTGGCCGCCGAGCGCGACGCGATCGCCGGTCTGCCCCAGGACCGGGGCTGGGAATTCGGTGACCCCGATGTCCCCGACTCCGGCGCCCCTGAGGTGGAAGCAGGCGGTTTCGTCTACGACGCGACCGGGTTCGACGCGGGGTTCTTCGGGATCAGCCCGCGCGAGGCCGTGTCGATGGACCCGCAGCAGCGGCTGCTGCTGGAGGTGGCGTGGGAGGCGATGGAACGGGCCGGAATCGACCCGACGTCGCTGCGCGGCTCCGCGACGGGCGTCTTCGCGGGCGCTTCCGCATCCGGGTACGGCTGGATAACGGGCCGGCAGGGCGAGCTCGACGGCCATGTGATGACGGGCAACGCGACGAGCATCCTGTCCGGCCGTATCTCCTACACGCTGGGTCTTGAGGGCCCGGCGGTCACGGTGGACACCGCGTGCTCGTCGTCCCTGGTCTCGCTGCACCTGGCCGTCCAGGCGCTGCGGTCCGGGGAGTGCTCGATGGCGCTGGTCGGGGGCGCGTTCGTCGCGGCCACCCCCGTGCTGTTCACCGACTTCAGCAGCTCGCTCGGGCTGTCCCCCGACGGACGCTGCAAGACCTTCTCGGCCTCGGCCGACGGCATGGGCGTGGCCGAGGGCGCCGGTGTCGTGGTGGTGGAGCGGCTGTCGGACGCGCGGCGCAAGGGGCACCAGGTGCTCGCGGTGGTACGCGGCTCCGCGATCAACCAGGACGGTGCGTCCAACGGGCTCACTGCGCCCAACGGCCCGTCCCAGCAGCGCGTCATCCGCGCCGCCCTGGCCAGCGCCAAGCTGTCCCCCGGCGACATCGACGTGGTGGAGGCGCACGGCACGGGCACCCCGCTGGGCGACCCGATCGAGGCCCAGGCGGTGATCGCCGCCTACGGCCAGGACCGGCCGGAGGACCGGCCGCTGTGGTTGGGTTCGGTGAAGTCCAACATCGGGCACACCCAGCAGGCCGCCGGCATGGCCGGGATCATCAAGATGGTGCTGGCGCTGCAGAACCAGCGGCTGCCCAGGTCCCTGTACGCGGAAGACCCGTCGCCGCACGTGGACTGGTCGGCCGGCGACGTACGGCTGTTGACCGAGTCGGTGCCGTGGCCGACGGACGAGCGGGTACGCCGTGCCGGTGTGTCCGCGTTCGGCATGAGCGGCACCAACGTACACATCATCCTGGAGGAGGCCCCGGCCGAGGACGGCGCGAAGCCGGAGGCCACGAACGAGGACGGCGAGTTGGCGGCCGTCCTGGACGAGCCCGTAGACGAGGCCGAGCCGATGGCTGCCGCCCCCGCGGTGGTCGAGGCGGACGGCCTGGCCGCGTGGGTGGTGTCGGGCCGGTCGGCCCAGGGTCTCGCCGCGCAGGCGGGTCGGCTGCGGGAGTGGGTGGCCAAGCGCCCTGAGCTGGAACCGGCGGATGTGGCGTGGTCGTTGGCGGCGACGCGGTCGTCGTTCGAGCACCGCGCTGTGGTGCTGGGTGGCGGTCGCGAGGAGCTGGTGACCGGTCTGCAGAGGGTTGCCGCTGGTGAACCCGCGGGTTCGGTGGTGTCCGGGGTAGCGCGCTCTGGTCTGCGGTCGGTGTTCGTGTTCGCGGGGCAAGGTGCCCAGTGGGTCGGGATGGGACGTGAGCTGGCCCAGTCGAGTCCGGTGTTCGCGGCGCGACTGGCCGAGTGTGAGCAGGCACTCGCACCGCATGTGGACTGGTCTCTCGCCGAGGTGCTCGCGGGTGCGGAGGGTGCGCCTGGGCTGAACTCGGCGGATGTGGTGCAGCCGGTGCTGTGGGCCGTGATGGTCTCGCTGGCCGCCGTCTGGGAAGCCGCAGGCGTGGCTCCCGACGCGGTCGTCGGCCACTCGCAGGGTGAGGTTGCCGCTGCGACGGTCGCCGGGATGCTCACCCTTGAGGACGGTGCCCGCGTTGCGGCGGTGCGGTCGCGTGCGCTGACGAGCCTCTCGGTCGAGGGCTCGATGGTCTCGGTGGTCATGCCGTCCCAGGCCGTACGTGAGCTGGTCGAGCGCTGGGGCGAGCGGCTGTCGGTGGCCGCGGTGAACGGGCCTGCCGCAGTCGTGGTGTCCGGTGAGCCGGGTGCGTTGGCGGAGTTCGAGCGGGAGTTGGCCTCGCGGCATGTGCTGCGTTGGCGTATCCCGGAGACCGACTTCGTGGCGCATTCCCCGGCGGTGGAGGCGCTGGAAGCGGTGCTGGCGAAGGAGCTGGCCGGGATCACCCCGCAGGCCGGCCGGGTGCCGATGGTCTCGACGGTCACCGGCGAATGGGTGTCCGGCAGTGAGGTGGATGCTGCGTACTGGTACGCGAACCTGCGGCAGACGGTCCGCTTCGAAGAGGCCGTACGCGTGCTGGTCAGCGGCGGGTTCGGTGCGTTCGTGGAGGTGTCGCCGCACCCGGTGCTGACCGCGGCGGTGACGGAGACCGCCGAGGACGCCGGGATCACCGGTGTGCTGACGACGGGCACGCTGGAGCGCGACAACGCGGGCGCCACGCGTCTGATCACGTCGCTGGCGCAGGCGTACGCCGGTGGGCTGAGCGTGGACTGGAAGGCGGTGCTGCCCGCCGCTGAGCAGGTGCAGTTGCCGACGTACGCCTTCCAGCACCAGCGGTACTGGCTGGACCAGTCGGCGCGGACCGCGCCCCCGGCGGGCGGCGACGGCGCGAGCACGGCCGCCGAAACGCGATTCTGGGCGGCGGTCGAGGGCGGGGACCAGGCGCATATCGCCGAGGTCCTGGAAATCGAGGACCAGCAGCACCTGGCCGAGGTGCTGGAGGCCATGACGTCCTGGCGGCGGCGGGAGCGGAACCGTTCGGAGGCCGCGAACTGGCGCTACCGGGTGACCTGGGCGCCGGTCGCGGACCCCGACCCCGCCGCGCTCGCCGGCCGCTGGCTGGTGCTGGCCGGGCGGGCCGAGGACGCGTTGACGCAGCGATGCGTACAAGCGCTGGCCGCTCGCGGAGCGGACGCGGCCGTGGTCGAGGTGGGCGCCGACGTCCTGGACCGGGGCGCGATGGCGGCCGTCATCGGCCAGGCCGTGCAGGACACGGAGCCAGTGGCCGGCGTGCTGTCGCTGCTGGCGCTGGACGAGACGCCCGTCCCCGCGTACCCGGTGGTCGCCCAGGGGTACGCGAGGACGCTGGCTCTGGTGCAGGCGCTGGGCGACGCGGAGGTGGCCGCACCGCTGTGGGTGACCACGCGCGGAGCGGCGGCCACCGGAGCTGGTGAGGCGCTGACCAACCCGGTGCAGTCGCTGGTGTGGGGCTTCGGCCGGGTCGTCGGCCTGGAGCACCCGGACCGCTGGGGCGGGTTGATCGATCTGCCTGCCGTCTTCGACGAAACGGCCGAGGCGCGGCTGGCCGCCGTCCTGGCCGGGTGCGGTGAGGACCAGGTCGCCATCCGCCCGGCCGGGATCCTGGGCCGCAGGCTGACGCGCGCCCCGCAGCCCCGCCAGAACCCCGAGCACTGGGTGCCGCGCGGGACCGCTCTGGTCACCGGTGGCACCGGTGCGCTCGGCGGGCATGTGGCGCGCTGGCTGACCGGACGCGGCGCCCAGCGGCTGGTCCTGACCAGCCGCTCCGGCCCTGCCGCCGCCGGTGTCGCCGCGACGGCCGCCGAACTGGCCGCGCAGGGCACCCGGGTGGACGTCGTGGCCTGCGACGCGAGCGACCGGGCCGATCTGGCCGGGGTGTTCAACTGGGTAGCGTCGGACGGTTCCACCCTGTCCGCGGTGCTGCACACCGCGGGCGTCGTGCAGGCCACCACGGTGGAGGACACCGACCTGGCCGAGACAGCCGCTGTGGTGGCGGCGAAGGCCGCGGGTGCCGTGCACCTGGACGAGCTGACCAGGGACCTGGACCTGGACGCGTTCGTGCTGTTCTCGTCGATCTCGGCGACCTGGGGCAGTGGCCTTCAGCCCGCCTACGCCGCCGCCAACGCCTTCCTGGACGGACTGGCCGAGCACCGCAGGGCGCAGGGGCTGCCGGCCACCTCAGTGGCCTGGGGCTCGTGGGGCGGCGGTGGCATGACCGATGCGGACGGTGCCGAGCAGGGGCTGCGCCGCGGTCTGCTCGTCATGGACAAGGACCTGGCCGTCCAGGCCCTGGCGCAGGTCCTGGACGGCGGCGAAGACCTGGTGACGGTCGCGGCCGTGGACTGGGCGCGGTTCGCCCCGCCGTTCACACTGCGGCGGCCGAGCCCCCTCATCGAGGGCCTGCCCGAGGTCCGGCAGGCCCTGGACGACACCGACGCGGACGCCCCCGGCAACGGCGCGGCCGACTCGGACGCGGGCGCGTCCTTGAAGCAGCGGCTGGCCGGCCTCTCGCGCGCCGACCAGAACCGGACGCTGGTCAACCTCGTCCAGACCAAGGCGGCGGACGTCCTCGACTACCCCTCGCCCGAGGCCGTCGAGGCCACCCGCGCCTTCAGCGACCTGGGCTTCGACTCGCTGACCTCGGTCGAACTGCGCAACCGGCTCAGCACCGCCACCGGCCTGAAGCTGCCCGCCACCCTGCTGTTCGACGCCCCGACGCCCACGGCCGCCGCCGAGTTCCTCCTCGCGCAACTGGCGGGCGTCACCGACAGCGCCAGGACCGCGCCGGTCGCGGCGGCGGTCAGCGACGAGCCGCTGGCGATCGTCGGCATGAGCTGCCGCTACCCGGGCGGCGTGACGAGCCCGGAAGAACTGTGGAACCTGGTGGCCGCCGGAACCGACGCCATCTCCGTCCTGCCCGAGGACCGGGGCTGGGTCATCGAGGACCGGACCGACGCCGAAGTGGCGGAGTCCGGCGAACCCGTACGGGCGGGTGGCTTCGTCTACGACGCGACCGGGTTCGACGCGGGGTTCTTCGGGATCAGCCCGCGCGAGGCCGTGTCGATGGACCCGCAGCAGCGGCTGCTGCTGGAGGTGGCGTGGGAGGCGATGGAACGGGCCGGAATCGACCCGACGTCGCTGCGCGGCTCCGCGACGGGCGTCTTCGCGGGCGCCTCCGCATCGGGCTACGGCTGGAGCACCGGCCTCCAGGGCGAGCTGGACGGACACCTCGTCACGGGCATCTCGACCAGCGTGGTGTCCGGCCGGGTGGCCTACGTCATGGGACTTGAGGGCCCGGCGGTGACGGTGGACACGGCGTGCTCCTCGTCCCTGGTCGCGCTGCACCTGGCCTGCCAGGCGGTGCGCTCGGGGGAGTGCACGCTGGCCCTGGCCGGCGGCGTCATGGTGGCCGCCAACCCGCTCCTGTTCGACCAGTTCAGCCGGCAGATGGGGCTGGCCCCGGACGGACGGTGCAAGCCGTTCTCGGCGGACGCCGACGGCATGGGCCTGGGCGAGGGCGCGGGCATGCTGGTGGTGGAGCGGCTGTCCGACGCGCGCCGCAACGGGCACAAGGTGCTCGCGGTGATCCGCGGCAGCGCGACCAACCAGGACGGCGCGTCCAACGGCCTGACCGCGCCCAACGGCCCCTCCCAGCAGCGGGTGATCCGGGCCGCGTTGGCCAACGCCGGGGTACGCGCCGACGAGGTCGACGTGGTGGAGGCGCACGGTACGGGGACCCCGCTGGGCGATCCGATCGAGGCGCAGGCGCTCCTTGCGACGTACGGCCAGGAGCGCGCCGACCAGCCGCCGCTGTGGCTGGGTTCGGTGAAGTCCAACATTGGGCACACACAGGCGGCGGCCGGCGTGGCCGGTGTCATCAAGATGGTGCTCGCCCTGCAGCACCGCGAGCTGCCCGCGACGCTGCACGCGCAGGAGCGCTCGCCGCACGTGGACTGGGCGGCCGGCGACGTACGGCTGCTGACCGAGCCGGTGCCGTGGACGGCCGAAGGCCGGGTGCGTCGCGCCGGTGTGTCCTCGTTCGGCATGAGCGGCACCAACGCCCACGTCATCGTCGAGGAAGCCCCGGCCGCCGAAACCGGCGAGTCCGAGGACGGTTCCGGAGCGAGCACACCGGTGACTGACGTTTCACTCCCGGTGGTTGAGGCCGACGGCCTGGCCGCGTGGGTGGTGTCGGGCCGGTCGGCGAAGGGCCTGGCCGGGCAGGCGGGTCGGCTGCGGGAGTGGGTGTCCAAGCGTCCGGAGCTGAAACCTGCCGATGTGGCCTGGTCGTTGGCGGCGACGCGGTCGTCGTTCGAGCACCGCGCTGTGGTCCTGGGCAACGACCGTACGGAGCTGGTGACCGGCCTGGAGGGTCTGGCCGCGGGTGCGCCTGCGGACTCGGTGGTGTCCGGGGTCGCGCGCTCGGGCGCGCGGTCGGTGTTCGTGTTCGCGGGTCAGGGCGCCCAGTGGGTGGGTATGGGTCGGGAGTTGGCTCAGTCGAGTCCGGTGTTCGCGGCGCGGTTGGCCGAGTGTGAGCAGGCACTCGCACCGCATGTCGACTGGTCTCTCGCCGAGGTGCTCGCGGGTGGGGAGGGTGCGCCGGGGCTGGATTCGGCGGATGTGGTGCAGCCGGTGCTGTGGGCGGTGATGGTGTCGCTGGCGGCGGTGTGGGAGGCCGCTGGTGTGTCTCCGGATGCGGTGGTGGGTCACTCGCAGGGTGAGATTGCTGCGGCGACGGTGGCCGGGTTGCTGTCTCTTGAGGATGGTGCGCGGGTGGTGGCGGTGCGGTCGCGGGCGCTGTCGAGTCTGTCGGTCGAGGGCTCGATGGTGTCGGTGGTGATGCCGTCCGAGGCCGTGCGTGAGTTGGTCGAGCGTTGGGATGACCGGCTGTCGGTGGCTGCGGTGAATGGTCCGGCGGCTGTGGTGGTGTCGGGTGAGCCGGGTGCGTTGGCGGAGTTCGAGCGGGAGTTGGCCTCGCGGCATGTGCTGCGCTGGCGTATCCCGGAGACGGATTTCGTGGCGCATTCCCCTGCGGTGGAGCCGCTGGAAGCGGTGCTGGCGAAGGAGCTTGCCGGGATTGCCCCGCGGGCGGGTCGGGTGCCGATGGTTTCGACCGTTACGGGCGAGTGGGTGTCTGGCGCTGAGGTGGATGCTGCGTACTGGTACGCGAATCTGCGGCAGATGGTCCGCTTCGAGGAGGCCGTCCGGGTTCTGCTCGGTGAGGGGTATGGGGAGTTCGTCGAGGTCTCCCCGCATCCGGTGCTGACCGCGGCGGTGACGGAGACCGCCGAGGACGCCGGGAACATGGGTGTGCTGACGGTGGGCACGCTGGAGCGGGACAACGGCGGTGCCCGGCGTCTGATGACGTCGTTGGCGCAGGCGTATGTCGGTGGGCTGCCGGTGGACTGGAAGGCGGTGCTGCCTGCCGCGGAGTCGGTGGAGCTGCCGACGTATGCCTTCCAGCACCAGCGGTACTGGTTGGAGGCCGCCGCCACGACCGCCCCCCTGGTGGGTGGTGATGGTGCGAGTACGGCGGCCGAGGCGCAGTTCTGGGCCGCGGTCGAGGGCGGGGACCTGGCACAGGTCGCGGACACGTTGGCGATCGAGGACCGGAAGCAGCTCAGTGCGGTGCTGCCCGCGCTGGCGTCCTGGCGGCGCCGCGAGCAGGACAAGTCGGCGACGGCGAACTGGCGCTACCGCCTGACCTGGACGCCGGTCACCGCGCCCGAAGCGGGGATGCTGCCCGGCACCTGGCTGGTGGTGACGCCTGCCGGAACTGCGGCGGCCGAGCTGACCCGGGGGAGCGTGGCGGTGCTGACCGCCCGCGGCGCCGAGGTGGTGGTCATGGAGACCACGGCCATGGCCGAGCGTGCGCGCATGGTCGAGCAGATCCGAGCGGAGCTGCCGGAAGCCGGGTTCGCCGGCGTCGTGTCGCTGCTCGCGCTGGACGAGACGCCGGTGGCGGAGTATCCGGTGGTGTCCGCGGGACTGGCCGCGACGCTGACTCTGGTGCAAGCGCTGGGCGAGGCGGAGGTGGCCGCACCGCTGTGGGTGGCCACCTCCGGTGCGATGGCCGCCGGCTCGGACGAGGGCCCTGCCAACCCGGTGCAGTCGCAGGTGTGGGGCCTGGGCCGGGTCGTCGGCCTGGAGCACCCGGACCGCTGGGGCGGGTTGATCGATCTGCCTGCCGTCTTCGACGAAACGGCCGAGGCGCGGCTGGCCGCCGTTCTGGCCTGGTGCGGTGAGGACCAGGTCGCCATCCGCCCGGCCGGGATCCTGGGCCGCAGGCTGACCCGGGCCTCCCACCCCCGGACCGTCGGCCAGGAATGGACGCCGCGCGGAGCGGCGCTGGTGACCGGTGGCACCGGTGCGCTCGGCGGGCATGTGGCGCGCTGGCTGACCGGACGCGGCGCCCAGCGGCTGGTCCTGACCAGCCGCTCCGGCCCTGCCGCCGCCGGTGTCGCCGCGACGGCCGCCGAACTGGCCGCGCAGGGCACCCGGGTGGACGTCGTGGCCTGCGACGCGAGCGACCGGGCCGATCTGGCCGGGGTGTTCAACTGGGTCTCGGCGAGCGGGCCGTCGGTGACCTCCGTGATGCACACTGCGGGCGTGGGGCAGGCAACTACGGTCCGGGAGACCGATCTGGCCGAAACGGCGACGGTGCTTGCGGCGAAGGCCGCGGGTGCCGTGCATCTGGACGAGCTGACCAGGGATCTGGACCTGGACGCGTTCGTGCTGTTCTCGTCGATCTCGGCGACCTGGGGCAGCAGCGTCCAGCCCGCCTATGGCGCGGCCAACACCTTCCTGGACGGACTGGCCGAACAGCGCAGGGCGCAGGGGCTGCCCGCCACCTCGGTGGCGTGGGGTCCGTGGAGCGGCGGCGGCATGACCGACGAGGACACCGCCGCCTGGATGGCGCGCGGCGGCCTCTACGCCATGGAGTCGGATCAGGCCGTACAGGCGCTCGCCCAGATCCTGGACGGCGGCGAAGGCCTGGTGACGGTCGCGGACGTGGACTGGGCGCGGTTCGCGCCGACCTTCACGCTGCGGCGGCCCAGCCCGCTCATCGGGAGCCTGCCCGAGGTCCGGCAGGCCCTGGACGCGGGCGGCACGGACGCGTCGGCCGACCCGGACGCGGGCGTGTCCCTGAAGCAACAGTTGGCGGGCCTCTCGCGCGCCGAGCAGAACCGGACGCTGGTCACGCTGGTGCAGAGCAAGGCGGCGGCGGTGTTGGAGTACGCGTCGGCCGACGCGGTCGAGGCCACGCGCGCCTTCAGCGACCTGGGCTTCGACTCGCTGACCTCGGTCGAGCTGCGCAACCGGCTCAGCACGGCCACCGGCCTGCAACTGCCCGCCACCCTGCTGTTCGACTGCCCCACTCCGGTCGCTGTGGCCGAGTACCTCTGGAACGAGGAGTTCCAGGACGGGTCGGCTCCGGGGTCCCTCGTCGAGGAGGTCGACCGGCTCGGGTCGCTGCTGACCGAGGCGAAGCCGGACGAGAAGACGCATCAGTTGATCACCGATCGTCTGCAGGGGCTGCTGTCCCGGTGGAGCGAGGCCGGCGCCACTTCGGGGCGTCAGGCGGTCGCGGAGAAGATCGGATCCGCAACGGACGACGAGATATTCGAGTTCATTCACAAGGAACTCGGCCGGTAGGTAGTTCTCCGTAATTGCGGACAGCAAGCTTGCATTTCAAGACTGGAATGGTGAGATCCGATGGCAGATGAAGAGACTCTCCGCGATTACCTCAAATGGGTAACGGCCAATCTGCACGACACGCGTCAGCGTCTGCGTGAGGTCGAGGAACGCAGCCAAGAGCCCATTGCGATCGTGGGAATCGGCTGCCGTTACCCCGGAGATGTCCAGGCCCCTGAGGATTTCTGGAAGCTGCTGGCCGCAGGCGGGGACGGGGTCGCCGGGTTCCCGTCCGACAGAGGCTGGGACCTCGATGAACTGTGCGGGCAGGACCCGGACGGCAATGCGCGTGTGCACGAGGCCGGATTCATCGAGGACGCCAGCGGATTCGACGCGGGATTCTTCGGGATCAGCCCGCGCGAGGCCGTGGCGATGGACCCGCAGCAGCGGCTGCTGCTGGAGGTGTGCTGGGAGGCGCTGGAGCGGGCGGGCATCGACCCGGCCTCGCTGCGCGGTTCGCTGACCGGCGTGTTCGCCGGCGCCTCGCTCTCCGGTTACGGATTCGGCGCGGACGAGGACCTGGACGTCCACCTGATGACCGGGACCTCGACCAGCGTCATCTCCGGACGGGTGTCGTACTCGCTGGGCCTCGAAGGCCCGGCGGTGACGGTGGACACGGCCTGCTCCTCGTCCCTGGTGGCGTTGCACATGGCCTGCCAGGCGATCCGGTCCGGAGAGTGCTCGCTGGCGCTGGCCGGCGGCGTCACGGTCACCGCCATCCCGATCATGTTCACCCAGTTCTCCCGGCAGCTCGGCCTCGCCCACGACGGGCGCTGCAAGGCGTTCTCGGCGGACGCCGACGGCATGGGCATCTCCGAGGGCGCGGGCATGGTCGTCGTGGAACGGCTCTCGGACGCCCGGCGGTTGGGGCACCCGGTGCTGGCGGTGGTTCGCGGGTCCGCGCTCAACCAGGACGGCGCGTCCAACGGCCTGGCCGCGCCCAACGGCCCCTCGCAGCAGCGGGTGATCCGGGCGGCGCTGGCCAGCTCCCGGCTGTCCACGGCCGATGTGGACGTGGTGGAGGCGCACGGTACGGGCACCACGCTGGGCGACCCCATCGAGGCGGGCGCGATCCTCGCCACCTACGGCCAGGACCGCCCCGAGGACCGTCCGGTGTGGCTGGGCTCGGTGAAGTCCAACATCGGCCACACCCAGGCCGCCGCCGGTATCGCCGGTGTGATCAAGATGGTTCTCGCGCTGCAGAACCAGCAGATGCCGCAGACCCTGCACGCGCAGGAGGCCTCGCCGCACATCGACTGGTCGGCCGGCGACGTACGCCTGCTCACCGAGGCCAAGCCGTGGCCCGCCGGGGAGCGGGTGCGCCGCGGCGGAGTGTCCTCCTTCGGCGTCAGCGGCACCAACGCGCACGTCATCATCGAGGAAGCCCCCGCCGAGGACCCCGAGTCCGAGGACGGCGCCCATGGCGACGGCGCGTCCGAGGACGGCGCCACCGCGGCCCCCGAGACCGACGCCGCAGCGGCGGAACCGGTGGTCTCGGGCGCCACGGCATGGGTGGTGTCGGGACGTTCGGCGGAGGGCCTGACGGCGCAGGCGGACCGGCTGCGGGACTGGCTGGTGGCCAGGCCCGGCCTCGAAGCGGGCGATGTGGCCTGGTCGTTGGCCCGGACCCGGTCGGTGTTCGAGCACCGCGCCGTGGTACTGGGCACGGACCGCGGCGAGCTGGTCGGCGCTCTGGCGCAGGTAGCCAACGGACTGCCGGCGAGTTCGGTCGTCTCGGGTGTGGCGCACTCCAGCGCCCGCTCGGTGTTCGTCTTCCCCGGCCAGGGCTCGCAGTGGCTGGGCATGGGCAAGGAACTGGCCGCCTGTAGTCCGGTGTTCGCCGCCCGGCTCGCCGAGTGTGAGCGCGCCCTCGCGCCGTACGTCGACTGGTCCCTCACCGACGTGCTGACCGGCGCCGAGGGCGCGCCCGCCATGGAGGCTGCGGATGTGGTGCAGCCGGTGCTGTGGGCGGTGATGGTCTCCCTGGCCGCCGTCTGGGAAGCGGCCGGTGTGTCCCCGGACGCGGTGGTGGGCCACTCGCAGGGCGAGATCGCCGCCGCGACGGTCGCCGACATGCTCAGCCTGGAGGACGGCGCGAAGGTGGTGGCGCTGCGCTCCCAGGCGCTGCGGGCGATCACCGGCACCGGGGGAATGCTGTCGGTGACCGAGCCGGCCGCCCGCGTGGAGAAGCGGCTGGAACGCTGGGAGGGACGGCTCTCCCTGGCCGTCGTCAACGGCCCCTCGGTCGTGGTGGTCTCCGGCGACGTGGACGCCCTGCACGAGCTCCGGCAGGAGCTCCAGGCCGAGGGCGTACGCGAGCGGATGGTCGCGGTCGACTACGCCTCGCACTGCGCGCAGGTGGAGCAGCTGGAGGAGGGCATCACCTCCCTGCTGGCCGATGTGGCACCGCGCGCCGGCCGGATACCCATGCTCTCGGCCGTCACCGGCGAAGTCCTCGGCGGCGAGGAGCTGGACGCCGCGTACTGGTACGGAAGCCTGCGGGCCCCGGTGCACTTCGAGCGGGCCGTACGCACGCTGGCGGGCACGGGCCACCAGGTGTTCATCGAGGTCTCCCCGCACCCGGTGCTGATCGCGCCGATGACCGACACGCTGGAGGCGGCCGCCGACGACACGGGCCCCGGCGTCCAGGCCGGCGCGGTGTGCAGCACCCTGCGCCGCGACGACGGCGGAGCGATACGCCTTCTCACCTCGCTCGCCGAGGCGTTCGTCGCCGGCGTGGCCGTCGACTGGACCGCGGTCCTGCCCACGGCGGAGCGGGTGGAGCTGCCCACCTACGCCTTCCGCCACGAGCGGTACTGGCCCAAGGGCATGATGGCCCTGCCGGGCGCGGCATCCTCGGCGGGCGGCGACCCGTCGTCGCTGGGACAGGCCGCGGTGGGGCACCCGCTGCTGCGTGCGGTGGTGGAACTGGGCGGCGGCGCGGGCCTGGTGTGCACCGGCCGACTGTCGCTGCGTGCGCAGCCGTGGCTGGCCGACCACGCCGTCGGCGGCGTCGTACTGCTGCCCGGCACCGGCTTCGTGGAACTGGTGGTGAGCGCCGGCCATCAGGTGGGGTGCTCGCTGCTGGAGGAACTGACCCTGCAGGCACCGCTGGTGCTGCCCTCGGACGGCGGCGGCGTACAGGTCCAGGTCGTGGTGGGCGGGGCCGCCGACGACGGACGCCGTGAGGTGGACGTCTTCTCCCGGCCGGACAAGCCGGACGAGGAGCACGAGTGGGTCAAGCACGCGGGCGCCGTGCTGGCCCCTGCCCACACGCCCGTACAGGCGGAGCAGGACCTCAGCGTCTGGCCGCCGCGCGACGCCACCGCACTGGACATCACGGACCTCTACACCGTCCACCTGGCCGACATCTACGGCCCCGCCTTCCAGGGCCTGCGGGCGGTCTGGCGGCGCGGCGAGGACATCTTCGCCGAGGTCGTACTGCCCGAGGAGGTCGCGGACGAGGCGGCCTCGTTCGGGCTGCACCCGGTGCTGCTGGACGCGGCGCTGCTCGCGGGCGTCGTGGCGGACGCCGCGGACGCCGAAGCGGCCGACGAGAGCGAACCGGGCCAGATACGCATGCCGTTCGCATGGACGGACGTGGAGGTGCACGCGACCGGCGCCTCGGTCCTGCGCGCCCGCCTGCGCCGGGACGGACAGGGCAACCTGTCGCTGACGGCCGCGGACACCACCGGCCGCCCCGTGGTGACGGTGGCATCGCTGGTCACCCGCCCGGTCTCGCCGGACCAGCTGCAGACCAGCGACGACTGGGTCAGCGACGCGCTGTTCACCGTGGAGTGGACCCAGCTGCCCCAGCAGAGCGCGGCCCTGGACGGCCAGTTGGCGCTGATCGGCACCGACCGCTTCGGCGTCGCCGACCAGTTGAACGCCGCCGGCGTGCCCGTGCGCACCTACGCCGACGTCGCCGAGATCGCCGCCGCCGCCAGCGCGGGAGACATCGCTCCCGCGGCGGTGCTCGTGTGCGTGGGCGACGACAGCGGCGCCGGCTCCGTTGCCGAGGCGGCTCGCCGGGTCGCCGGTGAGGCGCTCGAAGTAGTGCAGGAGTGGCTGGGCGAGCAGCAGCTGGAAACCGCGCAACTGGTCGTGGTCACCCGTGGCGGGGTGGCCGTACGGGCCGAGGAGGGCGTGGCCGACCTGACGGCCGGCGCCGTGTGGGGCCTGCTGCGCTCGGCACAGGTGGAGAACCCCGGACGGCTGGTCCTCGCCGACCTGCCCCCGGCCGGCAGCGACGGCCGGCTGGCGCTGCTGCCCTCGGTCCTCGCCGGCGGCGAACCGGAAGTCGCCTTCCGCGAACAGCACGCCTACGGCAGGCGGCTGATCCGCCCCGTAGGCGAACTGGCACTGCCCGAGCAGACGGAGGAGCCCTCGCAGCCGCAGCACGGCGCGGGCCCCCGCTCGGTGCTGCTGACCGGCGGTACGGGAACCCTCGGCGGAGTCGTGGCCCGGCACCTGGTGGCCACTGGAAGGGCCGGCGGCGTACTGCTGATCAGCCGCTCCGGCCCGGCTGCCGCGGGAGTGGCCGAACTGGCCGCCGAGGTGGCGGCGCTCGGCGGATGGGTCCGCGTGATCTCGTGCGACGTGGCCGACCGGGACGCGCTGGCCGCGGTGCTGGCGGACATCCCGTCCGACTGCCCGCTGGGGTCCGTCTTCCACGCTGCGGGCATCATCGACGACTCAATGATCGACTCGTTGACCCCGGAGCGGGTCGCCGCGGTGATGCGCCCCAAGGTGGACGCGGCCTGGAACCTGCACGAGCTGACCCAGGACATGGGCCTGGACCACTTCGTGCTGTTCTCCTCCGTGGCGGCGGCATTCGGCGGCCCCGGTCAGGGCAACTACGCGGCGGCCAACGCCTTCCTGGACGCGTTGGCGGGGTACCGCCGGGCGGCCGGACTCGCGGCGACGGCGCTGGCCTGGGGCCCCTGGATGCCCGAGGCGGGCATCGGCCGCGACCTGGACGAGCTGATGCTCCGACGGATGACCGGATCGGGACTCGCGGCGCTGAGCGAGAGCGAAGGCCTGCTCCTGCTGGACCTGATCCTGGAGCGGGACGAGGCCATCCTGGTTCCGACCCGCCTCGACAAGACCGCGCTGCGGGAGGTGGCGGCCGCCACCGGGATCCCGGCGCTGTGGCAGGTGCTGGCCGATGACTTCATCCCCCGCCGGACGGCCGTCACCTCCGCCGCAGGCGGTGCCGGCGCCGCCGATGCGCTGCGCCGGCAGCTGGCCGGGCTGCCGGGCGCCGAACGCGACCGGGTGCTGCTGGACCTGGTCCGCACCCACGCCGCCGCGGTACTCGGACACGCCTCCGGGGACGCGATCGAGGCGGGCCGCCCCTTCACCGACCTGGGCTTCGACTCGCTGATCGCGGTCGAGTTCCGCAACCGGATGAACCCGGCGACCGGACTGCGGCTGCCCGCCACACTGGTCTTCGACTACCCCAACCCCGTGGCCCTGGCAGGACTGCTGCGCGAACAGCTGGCCGGCGACCTGTCCGACGTCGCGGAGCCCATCACCACCCCGGCGACGGCCGCGGTCGTGGCGGACGAGCCGATCGCCATCGTCGGCATGGCCTGCCGCTTCCCCGGCGGCGCGACCAGCCCGGACGAGCTGTGGCAGCTGCTGTCCACGGGCACGGACGCGATGTCCACCTTCCCCACCGACCGCGGCTGGGACATCGAGGCCCTGTACGACCCGGACATGGCCCAGGTCGGCACCTCCTACACACAGGTGGGCGGATTCCTCCAGGACGCCAGCGGGTTCGACGCGGGCTTCTTCGGCATCAGCCCTCGTGAAGCGCTCGCCATGGACCCGCAGCAGCGCCTCCTGCTCGAGGTGAGCTGGGAAGCCTTCGAGCGGGCCGGCATCGACCCCGCGAGCCTGCGCGGCAGCCAGACCGGCGCGTTCGTGGGCGGATACAGCTCCTCGTACCTCGCGGTCACCATGGAGGACGAGGCCGACCTCGAAAGCCTCGGGGCGCACCTGATGACCGGCAACGCGGCCAGCGTGCTGTCCGGCCGGGTGTCGTACGCGCTCGGTCTCGAAGGCCCGGCGGTCACGGTGGACACGGCCTGCTCGTCGTCCCTCGTGGCACTGCACCTGGCCGCCCAGGCCCTGCGCTCGGGCGAGTGCTCGCTCGCGCTGGCCGGCGGCATCACCGTCATGGCCAGCCCCGATGGCTTCCTGGCGTTCTCGCACGCCCGCGGCCTGGCGGCGGACGGACGCTCCAAGGCGTTCTCGGACGCGGCCGACGGCATGGGCATGGCCGAGGGCGCGGGCATGCTCGTCGTGGAGCGCCTGTCGGACGCCCGGCGCAACGGCCACCCGGTGCTCGCCGTGGTACGCGGCAGCGCCATCAACCAGGACGGCGCGTCCAACGGTCTGACCGCCCCCAACGGCCCCTCCCAGCAGCGCGTGATCCGAGCGGCCCTGGCCAGTGCCCAGCTGACCGCCGCCGATGTGGACGTGGTCGAAGCGCACGGTACGGGTACCACGCTGGGCGACCCCATCGAGGCGGGCGCGCTCCTCGCCACCTACGGCCAGGGTCGGGGCGAACAGGGCGCGTTGTGGCTGGGATCGATCAAGTCGAACATCGGCCACACCCAGGCGGCGGCCGGTGTCGCGGGCCTCATGAAGATGGTCCTCGCCCTACAGCACGAGCAGATCCCGCAGACGCTGTACGCGGACGTGCCGTCCTCGCACGTGGACTGGGAAGCCGGCGACATCAAGCTGGCGAACGAGCAGGTGCCGTGGCCGTCTGACGGTCGGGTTCGCCGCGCCGGTGTCTCGGCGTTCGGCATCAGCGGCACCAACGTGCACGTCATCCTGGAAGAGGCCCCCGAGCCCACCGAGGACGAGGTCTCCGGCGAGGGCCAGGGGACCGGTGCGCCCGAAACCGCCGCGGTCGTCGAGACCGGCGGGGTCGGCGCCTGGCTGGTCTCGGGCCGCTCGGCCGAGGGCCTGACCGCGCAGGCGGGCCGGCTGCGCGCATGGACGGTGGCCCGTCCCGAGCTGGGACTGACCGATGTCGGCTGGTCGCTGGCGGCCACCCGCTCGGTGTTCGAGCACCGTGCTGTGGTGGTGGGCGCTGACCGTACCGAGCTGGTGGCCGGCCTGGAGGGCCTGGCGGCCGGTGTGCCCGCGGGTTCCGTGGTGTCGGGCGTGGCCCGGCCCGGCGCGCGAGTGGTGTTCGCTTTCGCGGGGCAGGGTTCGCAGTGGCTGGGTATGGGCCGGGAGTTGGCGGAGTCGAGCCCGGTGTTCGCGGCGCGTCTTGCCGAGTGTGAGCGGGCGCTGGCGCCGTTTGTGGATTGGTCGCTGAGCGACGTCCTCGCGGGTGCGCCGGGTGCGCCTGCGTTGGAGGCTGCGGATGTGGTGCAGCCTGCGCTGTGGGCGGTGATGGTGTCGCTGGCCGCCGTGTGGGAGGCGGCAGGTGTGTCTCCGGATGCGGTGGTGGGTCACTCGCAGGGTGAGATCGCGGCGGCGACGGTGGCCGGGATGCTGTCTCTTGAGGATGGTGCCTGTGTTGTGGCGTTGCGGTCGCGGTCGTTGAAGGTGTTGGCGGGTGCGGGCGGGATGCTCTCGGTGAGCCTGTCGGCTGCCGCGGTCGAGGAGCGTCTGCCGAAGTGGGGCGAGCGGCTGTCGCTGGCCGCGGTCAATGGCCCGGCGGCGGTGGTGGTTTCCGGCGAGCCCGGGGCTCTGGAAGAGCTCAAGGCGGAGCTGGACGCGGAAGGGGTCCGGGCCCGGATGGTGGCCGTGGACTACGCCTCGCACTCCGCCCAGGTGGAGCGCCTGGAGGAGGAGATCACCTCCGCGCTGGCCGGGATCGCGCCGCGTCGGGGCCGGGTGCCGATGGTCTCCGCGATGACGGGCGAGACGCTGTCCGGTGAGGAGCTGGACGCCGCGTACTGGTACGGAAGCCTGCGCGCCACCGTGCATTACGACCGTGCGGTGCGGGTGCTGGCCGGAGCGGGGCACCAGATCTTCATCGAGGTGACCCCGCACCCGGTGCTGCTGGGCGCGATGAACGACACCCTCGAAGAAGTGGTCCTGGAGGCCGGGCCGGGCGCGGTCCCGGGTGCCGTGTGCGGGACGCTGCGGCGGGACGACGGTGGCGCGGCGCGGCTGCTCACGTCGCTGGCCGAGGCGTATGTGCAGGGCGCGACGGTGGACTGGCGCGCGGTGCTCCCGGTGGGCGAGCTGGTGGAGTTGCCGACGTACGCCTTCCGGCACCAGCGGTACTGGCCCGAGGGCGTGCTGGCGCTGCCCACCCAGGGCTCGGTCGTCGGTGGGGACGGCGCGAGTACGGCGGCGGAGTCGCAGTTCTGGGCTGCCGTCGAGGGCGGTGACCTGACACAGCTCGCCGACACGCTGGCGGTGGACGGCGGCCGTCCGTTCAGCGAGGTGCTGCCGGCGCTGGCGTCGTGGCGGCGCCGCGAGCTGGACCGTTCGGTGACCGCGAACTGGCGTTACCGGGTGAGCTGGGCGCCGATCGCCGAGCCGGACTCCCGTGTGCTGTCCGGGACGTGGCTGCTTGTCGCGCCCGCTGGACTGGGCGAGGACGAGGCGGTGCGGCAGTGCGTTTCGGCGCTCGGTGCTCGTGGCGCTGAGGTCGTCGTGGTCGAGGTCCCGGCCGGCGTGGTGGGCCGGGACGGTGTGGCCGCGCTGCTCGGCGAGGCGCTGGAGGGTGTGGAGTCCGGCGGGGTCGCGGGTGTGCTGTCGTTGCTGGCGCTGGATGAGACCCCGGTGCCCGAGCACCCGGTGGTGGCCGGTGGTCTGGCCGCGACGCTGGGTCTCGTACAGGCCCTCGGCGATGCAGGGATTGTCGCGCCGCTGTGGCTGGTCACGCGTGGTGCGGTGGCCGCCGGTCCAGGTGAGGTGCTGGTCAGTCCGGTGCAGGCGCAGGTGTGGGGGCTGGGGCGGGTTGTCGGCCTGGAACACCCCGAGCGCTGGGGCGGGTTGGTCGATCTGCCCGCGTCGGTGGACGACCGGGCCGGTGCGCGCCTCGTAGCGGTGCTGGCCGGGAGCGGAGAGGACCAAGCCGCGATCCGGTCGGCCGGGATTCTGGGCCGGCGCCTGACCCGGGTGCCCCAGTCCCGTGGCTCCGAGGAGAGCTGGACGCCGCGTGGCAGTGCTCTGATCACCGGTGGTACGGGTGCGATCGCGGGTCATGTGGCGCGGTGGCTGGCCGGGCGTGGTGCGTCGCGTCTGGTGCTGACCAGCCGCTCGGGTCCTGCCGCTTCCGATGTGGCGGGCCTGGTGGCTGAGCTGGCTGCTGCCGGGACTGCTGTCGATGTGGTTTCGTGTGATGTCAGTGACCGGTCGGCGGTGGCCGGGCTGGTGGCCTGGACCAGTACGAGTGGTCCTGTGCTGTCGTCGGTGATGCATACGGCTGCGGTGCTGGATGACGGTGTCGTGGACCGGTTGTCGGTGTCGCGTCTGGAGACGGTGCTGGCTGCGAAGGCGGCGAGTGCGGTGTATCTGGACGAGGCGACTGCCGGCCTGGATCTTGATGCGTTCGTGTTGTTCTCCTCGGCGGCGTCGACGCTGGGTGGTCCGGGTCAGGGCAACTATGCAGCGGCGAACGCCTTCCTGGACGCTCTGGCGGAGCACCGGCGGGGCCGCGGCCTGGCTGGTCTCGCGGTCGCCTGGGGTCTGTGGGGCGGCGGTGGACTCGCGGAGTCCACCGAGGTGATCCGGACGCGTATGCAGCGAACCGCCATGCCTGCCATGGACCCGCACCTGGCCGTACGGGCGCTCGGCGAGTCGCTGGACGGCTCCGACGCCGTCGTGACCGTGATGGATGTCGACTGGGAGCAACTGGGCTCGGCGCCGGGCACGGCGAACGTGCACGAGATGCCGCTGGTGCGCGACCTCCCCGAGATCCGCCGACTGGCCGCCGCGAGCGCGAGCGCCAACGGCCCGGCGCACAGCGGTGGCGAACTGGCCCGGCGCCTCGCCGGGTTGGGCCGGGCCGAACAGGACCGGGTGCTCACCGACGTGGTGCGGGCGGAGGCTGCCGCGGTCCTGGGCCACTCCTCGATGGACATGGTGCAGGCCAGGCAGGCGTTCAAGGACCTGGGCTTCGACTCGCTGACCGCCGTCGAACTGCGCAACCAGCTGAACGCGGCGACAAAGCTGCGGCTGCCCGCCACGCTGGTGTTCGACTACCCCACCCCGGTCGTGCTGGCCGGGTTCCTGCGGGGTGAGCTGACCGGGGCGGAGGCAGAGGTGGCCGCGCCGGTGGCCACTGTGTCTGCCGTTGCGGTGGACGAGCCGTTGGCGATCGTGGGTATGGCGTGCCGTTTCCCGGGTGGTGCGGGTAGTCCGGAGGAGTTCTGGGACCTGCTGGCTTCCGGCGGGGACGCGGTGGGCGGTTTCCCGACCGACCGTGGCTGGGACCTGGAGGGCTTTTACGACCCGGACCGGGAGAGCGAGGGAACTTCGTACACGCGGTCCGGTGCGTTCCTGCGGGACGCGGCGGAGTTCGACGCCGGCTTCTTCGGGATCAGCCCGCGTGAGGCGCTGGCGATGGACCCGCAGCAGCGGCTGCTGCTGGAGACCTCCTGGGAGGCCCTGGAGCGGGCCGGGATCGACCCGCATTCGCTGCGGGGCAGCGCGACCGGTGTGTTCGCGGGCGGCTTCGGCTCGGGCTACGCCATCGGAATGGCGTTGACGGGCCAGGACGGAGCAGGTGTCGAGGGACACCTGATGACCGGCAACTCGACCAGTGTGCTGTCCGGCCGTATCTCCTACGTGCTGGGTCTTGAGGGCCCGGCGGTCACGGTAGACACGGCGTGTTCGTCGTCGCTGGTGGCGCTGCACCTGGCCGTCCAGGCGGTGCGCTCGGGCGAGTGCTCGCTCGCGCTGGCCGGCGGCGTCACGGTCATGGCCACACCGTTCTCCTTCGTGGAGTTCTCGCGGCAGCAGGGCCTTTCCGTGGACGGCCGGTGCCGCGCGTTCTCCGAGGACGCGAACGGCACGGGCTGGGCCGAGGGCGCGGGCATGCTCGTGGTCGAGCGCCTGTCGGACGCCCGGCGCAACGGCCACCCCGTCCTGGCCGTGGTGCGCGGCTCGGCGGTGAACCAGGACGGTGCGTCCAACGGCCTTTCGGCGCCCAACGGCCCGTCCCAGCAGCGGGTGATCCGCGCGGCTCTGGCCAGCGGTCAGCTGTCCCCCGCCGATGTAGACGTGGTGGAGGCGCACGGTACGGGCACTACGCTGGGCGACCCGATCGAGGCGCAGGCGCTCCTTGCCACGTACGGCCAGGAGCGCGCCGAGCAGCGGCCGTTGTGGTTGGGCTCGGTGAAGTCGAACATCGGTCACACGCAGGCCGCCGCCGGTGTCGCGGGCGTGATCAAGATGGTGCTGGCGCTGCAGCACGAGCAGCTCCCGCAGACGCTGCACGCCGACGAGCCGTCCTCGCACGTGGACTGGACGGCGGGCGAGGTACGGCTGCTCAACGAGCAGGTGCCGTGGCCGTCCGACGGTCGGGTACGCCGCGCCGGCATCTCGGCGTTCGGCATCAGCGGTACCAACGCCCACGTCATCGTGGAGGAGGCCCCCGAGCCTGCCGAGGCTCTCGCTGAGGGCGAGGGGACCGGTGCGCCCGAGACCCCGGCGGTCGTCAAGGCCGGTGAGGTCGGTGCGTGGCTGGTGTCGGGCCGCTCCGCGGCCGGTCTGGTGGCACAGGCAGGTCGGCTGCGCGAATGGGTCGTGACACGGCCCGAGTTGGCGCCGGTGGATGTGGGCTGGTCGTTGGCGACGACGCGGTCGGCGTTCGAGCACCGGGCAGTGGTTCTGGGCGGTGGCCGCGACGAGTTGGTGGCCGGTCTGGAGAACCTGGCCGCCGGTGTGACGGCGGGCTCGCTGGTCTCCGGCGTGGCCCCGTCGGATGCCCGGGTGGGCCTGGTGTTTGCGGGTCAGGGTTCGCAGTGGCTGGGCATGGGCCGGGCACTGTATGGCGGCAGTCCGGTGTTTGCGGAGACGTTTGACCGGGTGTGCGGGCTTCTGGAGCTGGAGTTGGGAGCTTCCGTATGTGACTCCGTACGCGATGTCGTGCTGGGTGTGGATGGTGTCGACGAGAGCCTGACGGATCAGACGTTGTATGCGCAGGCGGGTCTGTTTGCTTTCGAGGTGGCTTTGGCTGCGGTGTTGAAGGCGGCCGGTGTGGTTGCCGATGCGGTGGTGGGTCATTCGGTGGGTGAGGTGGCTGCGGCGTATGTGGCCGGGGTGCTGTCGTTGCCGGATGCGTGTCGTCTGGTGGCGGCGCGGGCGCGGCTGATGCAGGCGCTGCCCGGCGGTGGTGCGATGGCGGCGATCAACGCCTCCGAAGCCGATGTGCTGGCCGCTCTGGCGGACGTGTCCGGGGTGTCGATTGCGGTGGTCAACGGTCCGGAGTCGGTGGTGGTGTCGGGTGCCGCGGATGCGGTAGAGCGGGTGGTGGAGTACTGGCGGTCGGCGGGTCGTCGGGTGCGGAGCCTGCGGGTCTCGCACGCCTTCCACTCTGCCGCCATGGACCCGGTCCTGGGTGAACTCGGATCTGTCGCGCAGGAGTTGACGTATCGGAGTCCGGAGCTGCTGTGGGCGGGTGCGCTGAGCGGTGAGGTGCTGACCGAGTGCGACAGCGCGTACTGGCCGGCGCAGACCCGGCAGGCGGTGCGCTTCGCCGATGCCGTGGCCGCGCTCGCCGCGCAGGGTGTGTCGGTGTTCATCGAGGTGGGCCCCGACGGATCGCTCTCGGCGCTCGGCCCGGATGCGGTGGCCGGTATCGGCACCGACGAAGGCGTCTTCGTACCCCTTCAGCGCCGCGACGACCAGGACGTGACCGGCCTCATCAACGGCCTGGCGCGGGCGTACGTCAACGGTGCTGCCGTCGACTGGGCGAAGGTGCTCCCGGCCGGCGAGCAGGTGGAGCTGCCCACATACGCCTTCCGGCACCAGCGGTTCTGGCCGGAGGGGATTCTGGCGATGCCCTCGGTCGGTTCGTCCGCGGGCGGAGACGGCGCGAATACGGTGGCGGAAGCCCGGTTCTGGGCCGCGGTCGAGGACGGCGACCTGGCCGGGATCGCGGACACGCTGGCCCTTGAGGACCAGAAGCAACTCGGCGACGTACTGCCCGCGCTCGCGTCCTGGCGGCGCCGTGAGCAGGACCGTTCGGCGACCGCGAACTGGCGCTACCGGGCGACCTGGTCACCCGTCGCCGAGCCCGACACCCGTGTGCTGTCTGGGACATGGCTGATCGCGGCCCCCGCCGGACTGGGCGAGGACGAGGCGGCACAGCAGTGTGCGGCCGCACTCGCCGCCCGCGGGGCCGAGGCCGTCGTGGTCGAGGTCCCGGCCGGAGTGGTGGACCGGGACGGTGTGGCCGCGCTGCTCGGCGAGGCGCTGGAGGGTGTGGAGTCCGGCGGGGTCGCGGGTGTGCTGTCGTTGCTGGCGCTGGACGAGACTCCGGTGCCGGACTACCCGGTGGTGACCGGGGGACTGGCCGCAACCTTGGCGCTCGTACAGGCCCTCGGTGATATACGTGTGGCCGCGCCGCTGTGGCTGGTCACGCGTGGTGCGGTGGCCGCCGGTCCGGGTGAGGTGCTGGTCAGTCCGGTGCAGGCGCAGGTGTGGGGGCTGGGCCGGGTCGTCGGCCTGGAGCACCCGGACCGTTGGGGCGGTCTGATCGACCTGCCCGCGACGGTCGACGAGCGCGCGGGCGCACGCCTTGCGGCTGTGCTGGCCGACAGCGCCGAGGACCAGGTCGCGATCCGGTCGGCGGGAGTGCTGGGCCGGCGTCTGGGACGCGCCTCGCAGCCTCGCGGTGACGTGAGGTGGACGCCGCGTGGCAGTGTGCTGATCACCGGTGGTACGGGTGCGATCGCGGGTCATGTGGCGCGGTGGCTGGCCGGGCGTGGTGCGTCGCGTCTGGTGCTGACCAGCCGCTCGGGTCCTGCCGCTTCCGATGTGGCGGGCCTGGTGGCTGAGCTGGCTGCTGCCGGGGCTGCTGTCGATGTGGTGGCGTGTGATGTCAGTGACCGGTCGGCGGTGGCCGGGCTGGTGGCCTGGACCAGTACGAGTGGTCCTGTGCTGTCGTCGGTGATGCATACGGCTGCGGTGCTGGATGACGGTGTCGTGGACCGGTTGTCGGTGTCGCGTCTGGAGACGGTGCTGGCTGCGAAGGCGGCGAGTGCGGTGTATCTGGACGAGGCGACTGCCGGCCTGGATCTTGATGCGTTCGTGTTGTTCTCCTCGGCGGCGTCGACGCTGGGTGGTCCGGGTCAGGGCAACTATGCGGCGGCGAACGCCTTCCTGGACGCGCTGGCGGAGAACCGACGGGGCCGCGGCCTGGCCGGCCTGACCGTGGCATGGGGCGTGTGGGCGGGTGGCGGTTTCGCCGAGTCCAGCGACGCCGTGCGGGCGCGGGTCAAGCGCGGCCCGATGCCGCCCATGGACCCGCAGCTCGCGGCGCGTGCGCTGGGTGAGGCGCTGGACGGTCCGGATGCCGTGCTGACGGTGATGGACGTCGACTGGGCCCAACTGGCCTCCGCCCCGGGCGCTGCGGATGTGCGGAAGATGCCGCTCATGCGCGACCTGCCCGAGGTGCGCCGACTGGTCGCCGCGAGCGCGGGGCCCGAAGCCGTGGTGCACGGTGAGGGTGAGCTGACGCGACGGCTGGCCGGGCTGGGCCGGACGGAGCAGGAGCGGGTGCTCACCGATGTCGTACGGGCCGAAGTGGCCGCTGCGCTGGGACACGCCTCGGCCGAGGCGATCGAGGACCGGCGAGCCTTCAAGGACCTGGGCTTCGACTCGCTGACCGCCGTCGAACTGCGCAACCGCCTCAACGGTGTGACGGGGCTGCGGCTGCCCGCCACGCTGGTGTTCGACTACCCCACCCCGGTCGTGCTGGCCGGGTTCCTGAGGGGTGAGCTGACCGGGGCGGAGGCAGAGGTGGCCGCGCCGGTGGCCACTGTGTCTGCCGTTGCGGTGGACGAGCCGCTGGCGATCGTGGGTATGGCGTGCCGCTTCCCGGGTGGTGCGGGTAGTCCGGAGGAGTTCTGGGACCTGCTGGCTTCCGGCGGGGACGCGGTGGGCGGTTTCCCGACCGACCGTGGCTGGGACCTGGAGGGCTTTTACGACCCGGACCGGGAGAGCGAGGGAACCTCGTACACGCGGTCCGGTGCGTTCCTGCGGGACGCGGCGGAGTTCGACGCCGGCTTCTTCGGGATCAGCCCGCGTGAGGCGCTGGCGATGGACCCGCAGCAGCGGCTGCTGCTGGAGACCTCCTGGGAGGCCCTGGAGCGGGCGGGCATCGACCCCGGTGCGATGCGCGGCAGCGCGACGGGCGTCTTCGCCGGTGGCTTCGCATCGGGCTATGGGCTCGGTGTGACGCTGGCGGGGCAGGGCGGCTCCGGTGCCGAGGGGCACCTGATGACCGGCAACGCGACCAGTGTGCTGTCGGGCCGGGTGTCGTATGTGCTGGGCCTTGAGGGCCCGGCGGTCACGGTGGACACCGCGTGTTCGTCGTCCCTCGTAGCGCTGCACCTCGCCGCTCAGGCCCTGCGCTCGGGCGAGTGCACGCTGGCGCTCGCCGGTGGTGTGACGGTCATGGCGACGCCGGGGACGTTCATCGACTTCTCGCGGCAGCAGGGCCTGTCGGCCGACGGCCGGTGCCGTGCGTTCTCCGAGGACGCGGACGGCACGGGCTGGGCGGAGGGCGCGGGCATGCTCGTGGTCGAGCGCCTGTCGGACGCCCGGCGCAACGGCCACCCCGTCCTGGCCGTGGTGCGCGGCTCGGCGACGAACCAGGACGGTGCGTCCAACGGTCTGACCGCTCCCAACGGCCCGTCCCAGCAGCGGGTGATCCGCGCGGCTCTGGCCAGCGGTCAGCTGTCGGCCGCCGATGTAGACGTGGTGGAGGCGCACGGTACGGGCACCACGTTGGGTGACCCGATCGAGGCGCAGGCGCTGCTGGCCACGTACGGCCAGGAGCGGCCGGAAAACCGTCCGCTGTGGTTGGGCTCGGTGAAGTCCAACATCGGCCACACCCAGGCTGCGGCCGGCGTGGCGGGTCTAATCAAGATGGTGCTGGCGCTCCAGCACGAGCAGCTCCCGCAGACCCTCCACGCGGACGAGCCGTCGTCCCACGTGGACTGGACGGCGGGCGAGGTACGGCTGCTGACGAAGTCGGTGCCGTGGCCTGCCGGAGAGCGTCCGCGCCGCGCCGGAGTGTCCTCGTTCGGGATGAGCGGCACCAACGCTCACATCATCCTGGAGGAAGCGCCCGCCGAGTACGGCGAGTCGGTGTCCTCCCCCGCTGAACCCGTGGACGAGACGGGCCGGACACTCGACGCTCCCATGGTGGTCGAGACCGGCAGGGCCGGTGCCTTGCTGGTGTCGGGGCGGTCGGCCGAGGGGCTGTCGGCCCAGGCGGGCCGACTGCGCGAGTGGTTGCTGATGCGGCCCGATTTGGCGCCCGTCGATGTGGCTTGGTCGTTGGCGACGACGCGGTCGGTGTTCGAGCACCGGGCTGTGGTGTTGGGTGGTGAGCGTGAGGAGCTGTTGACGGGGCTGAAGAATCTGGCCGGTGGTGTGTCGGCGGGTTCGGTGGTCTCGGGTGTGGCGCGGCAGGGCGCCCGGGTGGGCCTGGTGTTCGCCGGGCAGGGTTCGCAGTGGCTGGGCATGGGCCGGGCACTGTATGGCGGCAGTCCGGTGTTTGCGGAGACGTTTGACCGGGTGTGCGGGCTTCTGGAGCTGGAGTTGGGAGCTTCTGTACGTGACTCTGTACGCGATGTCGTGCTGGGTGTCGACGGTGTCGACGAGAGCCTGACGGATCAGACGTTGTATGCGCAGGCGGGTCTGTTTGCTTTCGAGGTGGGTTTGGCTGCGGTGTTGCAGGCGGCCGGTGTGGTTGTCGATGCGGTGGTGGGTCATTCGGTGGGTGAGGTGGCTGCGGCGTATGTGGCCGGGGTGCTGTCGTTGCCGGATGCGTGTCGTCTGGTGGCGGCGCGGGCGCGGCTGATGCAGGCGCTGCCCGGCGGTGGTGCGATGGCGGCAGTCAACGCGTCGGAAGCCGATGTGCTGGCCGCTCTGGGCGGGACCTCCGCAGTGTCGATCGCGGTGGTCAACGGTCCGGAGTCGGTGGTGGTGTCGGGTGCGGCGGATGCGGTGGAGCGGGTGGTGGAGTACTGGCGGTCGGCGGGTCGTCGGGTGCGGAGCCTGCGGGTCTCGCACGCCTTCCACTCTGCCGCCATGGACCCGGTCCTGAGCGAACTCGGATCTGTCGCGGACGAGTTGACTTACCAGCGTCCGGAGCTGCTGTGGGCGGGTGCGCTCAGCGGTGAGGTGCTGACCGAGTGCGACAGCGCGTACTGGCCCGCGCAGACCCGGCAGGCGGTGCGCTTCGCCGATGCCGTGGCCGCGCTCGCCGCGCAGGGTGTGTCGGTGTTCATCGAGGTGGGCCCCGACGGATCGCTCTCGGCGCTCGGCCCGGATGCGGTGGCGGGTGTCGGCACCGACGAAGGCGTCTTCGTACCCCTTCAGCGCCGCGCCGACCAGGACGTGACCGGCCTCATCAACGGCCTGGCGCGGGCGTACGTCAACGGTGTCGCCGTGGACTGGTCGGCCGTCCTGCCGGCCGGGAAGCGCGTGGAGCTGCCGACGTACGCCTTCCGGCACCAGCGGTTCTGGCCGGAGGGTATTCTGAACTTCCCCACGCCGGGATCGGTCGCCGGTGGCGATGGTGCGAGCACGGCGGCCGAGGCCCGGTTCTGGGCCGCGGTCGAGGACGGCGACCTGGCGCGGATCGCGGACACGCTGGCCATCGAGGACCAGCAGCCTCTGGGTGAGGTACTGCCCGCGCTCGCGTCCTGGCGGCGCCGTGAGCAGGACCGTTCGGCGACCGCGAACTGGCGCTACCGGGCGAGCTGGGCTCCGGCAACCGAGCCCGACTCCCGTGTCCTGTCCGGGACGTGGCTCCTTGTGGCCCCCGCTGGACTGGGCCAGGACGACGTGGTGCGACAGTGCGCTGCGGCGCTCGGTGCCCGTGGTGCCGAGGTCGTCGTGGCAGAGGTGGCGGCCGGCGTCGTGGACCGCGCGGACATCGCGGCCGTGCTGGGTTCGGCGTTGGAGCGCACGGGAACAGAGCCCGGCGTATCCGGTGTGCTGTCGCTGCTGGCGCTGGACGAGACCCCGGTGCCGGACTACCCCGTGGTGGCCGGGGGACTGGCCGCGACGCTGGGCCTCATCCAGGCCCTCGGCGACGCCGACGTCGTCGCGCCGCTGTGGCTGGCCACCCGGGGCGCGGTCGTGGCCGCCCCCGGCGAGGCGCTGGTCAGTCCGGTGCAGGCGCAGGTGTGGGGTCTGGGCCGGGTCGTCGGCCTGGAGCACCCGGACCGCTGGGGCGGTCTGATCGATCTGCCCGCGGCGGTGGACGACCGGGCCGGTGCGCGCCTCGTAGCGGTGCTGGCCGGGTGCGGCGAGGACCAGGTCGCCATCAGGGCGGCCGGGATCCTCGGCCGCAGGCTGACCCGGGCGGCGCAGCACCGTGGCAACGGCCGTACCTGGACACCGCGCGGCAGCGTGCTGATCACCGGTGGTACGGGTGCGATCGCCGGGCATGTGTCGCGCTGGCTGGCCGGGCGCGGGGCACCGCGACTGGTGCTTACCAGCCGCTCCGGCCCCGGAGCGCAGGGTGCTGCCGCGTTGGCGGCCGAGCTGGCGACCGCCGGGACCGCCGTCGACGTGGTGGCGTGCGATGTCAGCAACCGGTCGGCCGTGGCCGGGCTGGTGGCCTGGACCGGGGCGACGGGAGCCGCTGTCTCCGCCGTGATGCATACGGCTGCGGTGCTGGACGATGGTGTCGTGGACCGGTTGTCGGTGTCGCGTCTGGAGACGGTGCTGGCCGCGAAGGCCGCGAGCGCCGTTCACCTGGACGAGGCGACCGCCGGCCTGGACCTCGACGCGTTCGTACTGTTCTCCTCCGCGGCGTCGACTCTCGGGGCCGCGGGGCAGGGCAACTACGCGGCGGCGAACGCCTTCCTGGACGCCCTGGCGGAGCACCGGCGGGGCCGCGGCCTGGCCGGTCTGACCGTGGCATGGGGTGCATGGGCGGGCGGCGGTTTCGCCGCTTCCAGTGAGGTGGTGCGGGCGCGGGTCAAGCGTGGCCCGATGCCGCCCATGGACCCGCAGCTCGCCGTACGCGCCCTGGGCGAGGCGCTGGACGGTCCGGACGCCGTCGTGACGGTGATGGACGTCGACTGGGCCCAGCTGGTGGCGGCGCCGGGCGCCACGGACCCGCGGGAGACACCGCTCGTACGCGACCTGCCGGAGATCCGCCGGCTCGCTGCCGCCACGGGCACGAGCGGCAGCGGTACGCATCGCAGTGAAGGCGAACTGGTGCGGCGCCTGGCCGAGTTGGGTCGGTCGGAGCAGGAGCGGGTGCTCACCGATGTGGTGCGGGCCGAGGTGGCCGCTGCACTGGGGCACGCCTCGGCCGAGGCGATCGAGGGCCGCCGGGCGTTCAAGGACCTGGGCTTCGACTCGCTGACCTCCGTCGAACTGCGCAACCGCCTCAACGGTGTGACGGGGCTGCGGCTGCCCGCCACGCTGGTGTTCGACTACCCCACCCCGGTCGCGCTGGCCACCTGGCTGCGGACCGAGATGGTTCCGGACGAGGCGGTGTCGGTGCCGCTTCTCGCCGAGCTCGACCGGCTTGAGGCCGCCCTTCGGGAGTCGGTGGACGAGCCGGTGCGCGAGGAGGCCGCAGAGAGGCTGCGCCGACTGCTGGATGCCATGGGCAGCCAGGACGCCGACAAGAGCAAGAAGCGGCGTGAGGAAGAACTCGAGGCCGCGACCGACGACGAGCTGTTCGCCCTCGTCGACGAACTCGAGTGATCCCTGCCCGGACCTGACGGGCCCCGCCGGAACTGGGCCGGCCGCACGCTCCGTGCGGCCGGCCCGCCCCTGAAACTGCCGAACCATCATTCCTGGGAGCTGACGTGTCTGACGAGGACAAGCTTCGTAGTTACCTTAAGCGGGCCATTGCAGACGCCCAGGACGCCCGAGCACGGCTGCGCAAGGTGCAGGAGCGGGCGACGGAGCCGGTTGCGATCGTGGGTATGGCGTGCCGCTTCCCGGGTGGTGCGGGCAGTCCGGAGCAGTTCTGGCAGCTGCTGTCCTCGGGCGGGGACGCGGTGAGCGGGTTCCCGACCGACCGCGGCTGGGACCTGGACAGCGTGTACGACCCGGATCGCGAGAGCGATGGCACCTCGTATGTGGCGCAGGGCGCGTTCCTGCGCGATGCGACGGTGTTCGACGCCGGGTTCTTCGGGATCAGCCCGCGTGAAGCGCTGGCGATGGATCCGCAGCAGCGGCTGCTGCTGGAGACCTCGTGGGAGGCGCTGGAGCGGGCCGGGATCGACCCGCAGTCCCTGCACGGCAGCGCGACCGGCGTGTTCGCGGGCGGCTTCGCGTCCGGTTACGGGATCGGCGTCTCGTGGGCGGGGCAGGGCGGGTCGGGTGCCGAGGGGCACCTGATGACCGGCAACGCGACGAGTGTGCTGTCGGGTCGGGTGTCGTATGTGCTGGGCCTGGAGGGCCCGGCGGTCACGGTGGACACCGCGTGCTCGTCGTCCCTCGTAGCACTGCACCTCGCCGTCCAGGCCGTGCGCTCGGGTGAGTGCTCTCTCGCGCTGGCCGGTGGCGTCACGGTCATGGTGACGCCGGGGACCTTCGTGGAGTTCTCGCGGCAGCAGGGCCTGTCGGAGGACGGGCGCTGCCGTGCGTTCTCCGAGGACGCGGACGGCACGGGCTGGGCCGAGGGTGCGGGCATGCTGGTCGTGGAGCGGCTGTCCGACGCCGTGCGCAACGGCCACAAGGTGCTCGCGGTGGTACGCGGCTCGGCGGTGAACCAGGACGGTGCGTCCAACGGTCTGACCGCTCCCAACGGGCCGTCCCAGCAGCGCGTGATCCGCGCCGCCCTGGCCAGCGCCCAGCTGTCCGCCAGTGACGTGGACGTGGTGGAGGCACACGGTACGGGCACCACGCTGGGCGACCCCATCGAGGCCCAGGCACTCCTCGCGACCTACGGCCAGGAGCGCGCCGAGCAGGGCCCGTTGTGGTTGGGCTCGGTGAAGTCGAACATCGGTCACACGCAGGCCGCCGCCGGTGTCGCGGGCGTGATCAAGATGGTGCTGGCGCTGCAGCACGAGCAGCTCCCGCAGACGCTGCACGCCGACGAGCCGTCCTCGCACGTGGACTGGTCCGCCGGCGACATCAAGCTGCTGAACGAGTCGGTGCCGTGGCCCGCTGGGGAGCGTGCGCGCCGTGCCGGTGTGTCCTCGTTCGGGATCAGCGGTACCAACGCCCACGTCATCGTGGAGGAGGCCCCCGGGCCTGCCGAGGTTCCCTCTGAGGACGAAGGGGCCGCTGCGCCTGAAACCGCAGCGGCGGTCGTCAAGGCCGGTGAGGTCGGTGCGTGGCTGGTGTCGGGCCGGTCGGCCGAGGGTCTGGCGGCGCAGGCGGGCCGGTTGCGTGAGTGGGTTTCGGCTCGTGCGGAGTTGGCGCCGGTGGATGTGGGCTGGTCGTTGGCGACGACGCGGTCGGTGTTCGAGCACCGGGCAGTGGTTCTGGGCGGTGGCCGCGACGAGTTGGTGGCCGGTCTGGAGAACCTGGCCGCCGGTGTGTCGGCGGGCTCGCTGGTCTCCGGCGTGGCCCCGTCGGATGCCCGGGTGGGCCTGGTGTTTGCGGGTCAGGGTTCGCAGTGGCTGGGCATGGGCCGGGCACTGTATGGCGGCAGTCCGGTGTTTGCGGAGACGTTTGACCGGGTGTGCGGGCTCCTGGAGCTGGAGTTGGGAGCTTCTGTACGTGACTCTGTACGCGATGTCGTGCTGGGTGTCGACGGTGTCGACGAGAGCCTGACGGATCAGACGTTGTATGCGCAGGCGGGTTTGTTTGCTTTCGAGGTGGGTTTGGCTGCGGTGTTGAAGGCGGCCGGTGTGGTTGCCGATGCGGTGGTGGGTCATTCGGTGGGTGAGGTGGCTGCGGCGTATGTGGCCGGGGTGCTGTCGTTGCCGGATGCGTGTCGTCTGGTGGCGGCGCGGGCGCGGCTGATGCAGGCGCTGCCTGGCGGTGGTGCGATGGCGGCAGTCAACGCGTCGGAAGCCGATGTGCTGGCCGCTCTGGCGGACGTGTCCGGGGTGTCGATTGCGGTGGTCAACGGTCCGGAGTCGGTGGTGGTGTCGGGTGCGGCGGATGCGGTGGAGCGGGTGGTGGAGTACTGGCGGGGTGAGGGTCGTCGGGTGCGGAGCCTGCGGGTCTCGCACGCCTTCCACTCTGCTGCCATGGATCCGGTCCTGGGTGAACTCGGCACGATTGCGGGCGAGTTGACGTATCGGCGTCCGGAGCTGCTGTGGGCGGGTGCGCTGAGCGGTGAGGTGCTGACCGAGTGCGACAGCGCGTACTGGCCGGCGCAGACCCGGCAGGCGGTGCGCTTCGCCGATGCGGTGGCCGCGCTCGCCGCGCAGGGTGTGTCGGTGTTCATCGAGGTGGGCCCCGACGGATCGCTCTCGGCGCTCGGCCCGGATGCGGTGGCGGGTGTCGGCACCGACGAAGGCGTCTTCGTACCCCTTCAGCGTCGCGCCGACCAGGACGTGACCGGCCTCATCAACGGCCTGGCGCGGGCGTACGTCAACGGTGCTGCCGTCGACTGGGCGAAGGTGCTCCCGGCCGGCGAGCAGGTGGAGCTGCCCACATACGCCTTCCGGCACCAGCGGTTCTGGCCGGAGGGTGTGCTGTCGCTGATGCCGACAGCGGCGTCGCTCGTCGGGGGAGATGTCGCGGGTACGGCGGCGGAGGCCCAGTTCTGGGCAGCGGTCGAGGATGGCGACGTGGCGCGGGTCGCCGATGTGCTGGAGATCGAGGACCAGCGGTATCTGGGCGAGATCCTGCCGATGCTGGCGTCGTGGCGGCGTCGTGAGCTGGACCGTTCGGTGACCGCGAACTGGCGTTACCGGGTGAACTGGTCACCCGTCGCCGAGCCCGACTCCCGTGTGCTGTCTGGGACATGGCTGATCGCGTCCCCCGCCGGGCTGGGCGAGGACGAGGTGGCACAGCAGTGTGCGGCCGCACTCGCCGCCCGCGGGGCCGAGGTCGTCGTGGTCGAGGTCCCGGCCGGGACCGTGGGCCGGGACGGTGTGGCCGCGCTGCTCGGCGAGGCGCTGAAGGGCGCGGAGCCCGTCGGCGTGTCCGGGGTGCTGTCGTTGCTGGCGCTGGCTGAGACCCCGGTGCCGGAGCACCCGGTGGTGGCCGGTGGTCTGGCGGCGACGCTGGGTCTCGTACAGGCCCTCGGCGACGCCGGAATCGCCGCCCCGCTGTGGCTGGCCACCCGGGGCGCGGTCGCGGCCACGCCGGACGAGGTGCTGATCAGCCCCGTCCAGGCGCAGGTGTGGGGCCTCGGTCGGGTGATCGGTCTGGAACATGCCGAGCGCTGGGGCGGGTTGGTCGATCTGCCCGCGACGGTCGACGAGCGCGCGGGCGCACGCCTGGTGGCCGTGCTGGCCGGCAGTGGCGAGGACCAGGTCGCCATCAGGAAGGCCGGGGTCCTCGGCCGCAGACTGACGCGGGCGGTGCAGCCCCGTGCCAACGGCCGTACCTGGACGCCGCGGGGCAGTGTGCTGATCACCGGTGGTACGGGTGCGATCGCGGGCCATGTGGCGCGGTGGCTGGGCGAACGGGATGCGGAGCGTCTCGTCCTGACCAGCCGTTCCGGGCCCGGGGCTCCCGGCATCGCGGCTCAGGCTGCCGAGTTGGCCGCGCAGGGCACCCGTGTGGACGTCGTGGCCTGTGATGTGAGCGATCGGTCGGCCGTGGCCGCGCTGGTGGGGTGGACGAGGCGCAGCGGTCCGGCGCTGTCCGCGGTGATGCACACCGCGGGTGTTCTGGACGACGGGGTGGTCGATCGTCTCTCCGTATCGCGTCTGGAGACGGTGCTGGCCGCGAAGGCCGCGAGCGCCGCCCACCTGGACGAGGCGACCGCCGGCCTGGACCTCGACGCGTTCGTGCTGTTCTCCTCCGCGGCATCCACGCTGGGCTCCGCGGGTCAGGGCAACTACGCTGCCGCGAACGCATACCTGGACGCCCTGGCGGAGAACCGCCGCAGCCGTGGGCTCGTCGGCCTGACCGTGGCATGGGGCGCATGGGCGGGCGGCGGATTCGCCGAGTCCAGCGACGCCGTGCGTGCGCGGGCCAAGCGGGGCGCCATGCCGCCGATGACCCCGCTTCTGGCCGTACGGGCACTCGGTGAGGCCCTGGAGGGCCCCGACCCGGTGCTGACCGTGATGGACGTGGACTGGGCCCAGTTGGCGTCCGCGCCCGATGCGGCGGGGCTGTGGGAGGCGCCGCTGGTGCGGGACCTGCCCGAGGTCCGCCAGCTGGCCGCCGTGGGTACAGGGGGCGAAGCCGCGCTGCGCGGCGAGGGCGAACTGGTGCGACGGCTGGCCGGGCTGGACCGGGCGGAGCAGGAGCGGGTGCTCACCGATGTCGTACGGGCCGAGGCCGCCGCGGTGCTCGGGCACGCCTCGGCCGAAGCCGTCGGGGGCCGCCGGGCGTTCAAGGACCTGGGCTTCGACTCGCTGACGGCGGTCGAGCTGCGCAACCGGCTCAATGCGCTGACCGGCCTGCGGCTGCCCGCCACGCTGATCTTCGACTACCCCACGCCGACCGCGCTGGCCGACTTCCTGCGGGCGGAGCTGACCGGCGAGCAGACGGGTACCGGCACTCCGCTGTTCGTCATGGCGCCTTCGGACGAGCCGTTGGCGATCGTCGGTATGGCGTGCCGTTTCCCGGGCGGTGCGGGCAGCCCCGAGGAGTTCTGGGACCTGCTGGCTTCCGGCGGGGACGCGGTGAGTGGCTTCCCGACCGACCGCGGCTGGGACCTGGACGGTGTCTACGACCCGGACGGCGAGCGGGACGGCACCTCGTATGTGGCGCAGGGTGCGTTTCTGCGCGACGCGGCGGAGTTCGACGCCGGGTTCTTCGGGATCAGTCCGCGTGAGGCGCTGGCCATGGACCCGCAGCAGCGCCTGCTGCTGGAGACCTCCTGGGAGGCGCTGGAGCGGTCCGGCATCGACCCGCAGTCCCTGCACGGCAGCGCGACGGGCGTATTCGCTGGTGGCTACGCGTCCGGTTACGGCTTCACCCTGGCGGGCCAGGGCGGTTCAGGCGTTGAGGGGCACCTGATGACCGGCAACGCGACGAGTGTGCTGTCGGGCCGGGTGTCGTACGTGCTGGGCCTGGAGGGCCCGGCGGTCACGGTGGACACGGCGTGTTCGTCGTCCCTCGTAGCGCTGCACCTCGCCGCCCAGGCCCTGCGCTCGGGCGAGTGCACGTTGGCACTGGCCGGTGGCGTCACCGTCATGGCGACGCCGGGGACGTTCATCGACTTCTCGCGGCAGCAGGGCCTGTCCATGGACGGCCGGTGCCGTGCGTTCTCCGAGGACGCGGACGGCACGGGCTGGGCGGAGGGCGCGGGCATGCTCGTGGTCGAGCGCCTGTCGGACGCCCGGCGCAACGGACACCCGGTGCTCGCGGTGGTACGCGGCAGCGCCATTAACCAGGACGGCGCGTCCAACGGGCTTACGGCACCCAACGGCCCGTCCCAGCAGCGCGTCATCCGGGCCGCCCTGGCCAATGCCCGACTGACGGCCGCCGATGTGGACGTGGTGGAGGCGCACGGTACGGGTACCACGCTGGGTGACCCGATCGAGGCGCAGGCGCTCCTGGCCACGTACGGCCAGGACCGTCCCGAGGACCGGCCGGTGTGGCTGGGCTCGGTGAAGTCCAACATCGGCCACACCCAGGCAGCCGCCGGTGTCGCGGGCGTGATCAAGATGGTGCTCGCTCTCCAGCACGAGCAGATCCCGCAGACCCTGCACGCCGACGAGCCGTCCTCGCACGTGGACTGGTCCGCCGGCGACATCAAGCTGCTGAACGAACCGATGCCGTGGCCGTCCGAGGAGCGGGTGCGCCGTGCCGGTGTGTCCTCGTTCGGGATGAGCGGCACCAACGCCCACGTCATCCTGGAGCAGGCGCCGGCCACCGAAGCCGGCGCGGCCGAGGACGATTCCGCCCCGGCGGCCGGCGCGGATGGGGCCGCCGTGGTGTCGGGCCCCGGCGCGTGGCTGGTGTCGGGCCAGTCGGCGGAGGGCCTGGCGGCCCAGGCGGGCCGGCTGCGTGAATGGTTGCTGGAGCGGCCGGAGTTGGCGCCGGTGGACGTGGCCTGGTCGCTGGCGACGACCCGGTCGGCATTCGAGCACCGGGCTGTCGTGGTGGCCGGTGAACCTGCCGAGCTGCTGACCGGCCTGGAGAGCCTGGCCGCCGGTGTCCCCGCCGGTTCGCTGGTGTCGGGTGTGGCCCGCCCCGGCGCGCGGGTGGCGTTCGCCTTCGCGGGCCAGGGCTCGCAGTGGCTGGGCATGGGCTGCGAACTCGTCCGGTCCAGCCCGGTGTTCGCGGCGCGGCTCGCCGAGTGCGAGGCGGCGCTGGCGCCGTACGTGCCGTGGTCGCTGTCGGAGGTACTCGCCGGCGCGGACGGCGCTCCCGCTCTGGAGGCCGCGGATGTGGTGCAGCCCGCACTGTGGGCGGTCATGGTGTCGTTGGCTGCCGTCTGGGAGGCCGCCGGTGTGGCCCCCCACGCAGTGGTCGGCCATTCGCAGGGTGAGATCGCTGCGGCGACGGTCGCCGGGATGCTGTCGCTCGAAGACGGCGCCCGTGTGGTGGCATTGCGTTCGCAATCGCTGAAGGCCCTTGCGGGTGCGGGCGGAATGCTCTCGGTGAGCCAGCCGGCTCCGGCCGTTGAGCAGCGTCTCCCGAAGTGGGGCGAGCGGTTGTCGTTGGCGGCAGTGAACGGGCCGTCCGCTGTGGTGGTTTCCGGCGAGCCGGAGGCCCTGGAAGAGCTCAGGGCGGAGCTGGAGGCCGAGGGCGTACGGGCCCGGATGGTCGCCGTGGACTACGCCTCGCACTCCGTCCAGGTCGAGCGGCTCGAAGCGGAGATCGTCTCCGTACTGGCAGGCGTGGCGCCGCGCCAGGGGCGGGTGCCGATGGTCTCCGCGATGACGGGCGAGACGCTGTCAGGACCCGAGCTGGACGCCCGCTACTGGTACGGGAGTCTGCGGGCACCGGTCCACTACGACCGTGCCGTGCGGACCCTGGCCGACCAGGGGCACCAGGTGTTCATCGAGGTCACCCCGCACCCGGTGCTGATGGGGGCGATGAACGACACCTTGGAGGAGGTCGCGCAGGACGCGGGTCCGGGCGTGGTGCCCGGTGCGGTCTGCGGCACGCTGCGCCGCGACGAAGGCGGCGCGGTGCGGATGGTCACCTCGCTCGCCGAGGCGTTCGTCCACGGAGCCGACGTGGACTGGACCGCGGTGCTGCCGGCCGGCCGACGGGTGGAACTGCCCACGTACGCCTTCCAGCACGAGCGGTTCTGGCCGCAGGGGATGCTCCCCCTGACGCTGGCGGGCGCCGGCCAGGACGCGGTGTCGCTGGGCCTGGGCGCGGTGGACCACCCGTTGCTGGGCGCGGCGGTGGAACTCGCGGGCGGCGCGGGGCTGGTCTGCACGGGACGGCTGTCGGTGCGTACGCATCCGTGGCTGGCCGACCACACCGTGGGCGGCGTCGTACTGCTGCCGGGCACCGGCTTCGTGGAGCTGGCGGTACGGGCCGGCGACCAGGCCGGGTGCGGCCTGCTGGAAGAACTGACGCTGCAGGCGCCGCTGGTGGTGCCCGCCGACGGCAGCGGCGTACAGGTCCAGGTCGTGGTGGCCGCGGCCGACGACGAGGGGCGGCGCGGGATCGAGGTGTTCTCGCGCCCCGACGACACCGGTGAGCAGCAGGCATGGACGCAGCACGCCGCCGGTGTGCTCGCCCCGGCCCCGGCGAGCGGGCAGGCCCAGGAGGACCTGTCGGTCTGGCCGCCGCAGGGCGCGACCGCGCTCGACGTCGACGATGTGTACGCGGAGCGGCTGGCCGGTGTGTACGGCCCGGCGTTCCAGGGGCTGCGGGCCGCCTGGCGCCGTGGCGAGGACATCTTCGCCGAGGTGTGGCTCCCGGAGCCGGTGGCTCACGAGGCGCATTCCTTCGGGCTGCATCCGGCTCTGCTCGACGCCGCCCTGCATGCCGCCGCCCTGGACGCCGTGCCCCTGGACGACACGGCGGCGGAAGACGCCCAGGACGAGCCGGGTCAGGTCCGTATGCCGTTCGCATGGACCGGCGTGGAACTGCACGCCGGCGGCGCGTCGGTGCTGCGCGCCCGGCTGCGGCGGGACGCGCGGGGCGGCCTGGCGCTGACCGCCGCGGACACCGCGGGCGCCCCGGTGGTGTCGGTGGAGTCGCTGGTCAGCCGCCCGGTGTCGGCCGCCCAGCTCCAGAGCGCCGACGGCGCGCCGAACGATGTGCTGTTCGTCGAGGAGTGGGCCCCGGTGGCCGAGGCCCCCGCCCCGGCGGGAGAGTGGGCGCTGATCGGCGCCGACCGGTTCGGGGTGGTCGACGGTCTGGCCGCCGCGGGCGTACCGGTGCGGACCTTCCCCGACCTGACCGAGATCGCCGTGGCAGCGGAAGCCGGTGACGCCACTCCGCGGACGGTGCTGGTCTGCGTGGGCACCCCGCCCACGTCCGCCGAAGAGATGCCGCAGGCGGCCCGGCGGATGACCGGCGAGATGCTGGAGCTGGCCCAGCAGTGGCTGGACGAACCGCGCCTGGAGGCGGCGCAGCTGGTGGTCGTCACCCGCGGCGGTGTGGCGGCCACGGCTGACGAGAGCGTGGCGGACCTGGCGGCGGCCGCGGTCCGGGGCCTGCTGCGCTCGGCGCAGTCGGAGAACCCCGGCCGGCTGGTCCTCGCCGACCTCCCCGCCACCGACGACGGCGAACGGATCGCCGTGCTGCCGACGGTTCTCGCCGGCGGCGAACCGGAGCTGGCCCTCCGGGGCAAGGGTGTGTTCGGGCGGCGGCTGGCCCGTCCGTCCGGCGCTCTGGCGGCGGTTGAACACCCCGCGGGCCCCCTCGTCGGTGGCCGGCGGACGCTGTTGGTGACGGGTGGTACGGGGACCTTGGGCGGGCTGGTGGCCCGCCACCTGGTGGCGACCGGCCGGGCCGGCGGGGTGGTGCTGACCAGCCGCACGGGCCCTGCCGCCGCCGATGTGGCAGTGCTGGCCGCGGAGCTGGCGCAGCTGGGCGCACAGGTCCGGGTCGTGGCCTGTGACGTGGCCGACCGGGACGCGCTGGCCGCACTGCTGGCGACCATCCCGGCCGAGTGCCCCCTGGGCTCCGTCTTCCACGCCGCCGGGATCATCGACGACGCGGTGATTGCCACGCTCACCGCCGACCGGCTGGCGGCGGTCATGCGGCCGAAGGCCGACGCCGCGTGGCACCTGCACGAGCTCACCCAGGACATGGACCTGGACCACTTCGTCCTCTTCTCCTCGGCGGCCTCGATCTTCGGCGCGCCCGGCCAGGGCAACTACGTTGCCGCCAACGCCTTCCTGGACGCACTGGCGAGCCACCGTCGGGCGGCGGGCCTCGCGGGCCTGTCGCTGGCGTGGGGCCCGTGGGTGCACGAAGCGGGCATCGGCCGGGACCTGGGCGAGCAGCTGCTGACGCGCATCAGCCGGTCGGGGGTCGCGACGCTCGGCGCCGAGGAGGGCCTGGCCGTGATGGACACCGCGCTGGCCCGCGACGAGGCCGTACTCGTACCGGCCCGGCTGGATCTGGCGGACCTGCGGGCGCGGGCCGCGCGCAGCACGGACGTCCCACCGCTGTGGCGGGCGCTGGCCGGCGGCCGGGTCCGCCGGGCCGCCGCCGCTCAGACCACCACTTCCGGTGCGGACGCCGGGGAGGCGTTGCGCCGACGGCTGGCCGGCGCGTCGGGACCGGAGCGGGACCGGATGCTGCTGGACCTGGTCCGGGCGCATGTCGCCGCGGTCCTCGGACACGCGTCGGCGGACTCGATCGAGGCGGGCCGGGCCTTCACCGACCTGGGCTTCGACTCGCTGACCGCGGTCGAGCTGCGCAACCGGCTGCGTACGGAGACGGGGCTGCGGCTGCCCGCGACGCTGGTCTTCGACTACCCCACCCCCGCCGCGCTGGTCGGGCTGCTGCGGGGCGAGCTGGCGGGCGAACTGCCCGCCGCCGAACCCGCCCGCCCGGCCGCCGCGGTGGCGGACGAGCCGATCGCGATCGTCGGCATGGCCTGCCGCTTCCCCGGCGGCGCCGCCAGCCCGGAGGAGCTGTGGCAGCTGCTGGCCTCGGGTACGGACGCGATCGGTCCGTTCCCGCAGGACCGCGGCTGGGACATCGAGGCGCTCTACGACCCGGACTCCGAGCAGTCGGGAACCTCCTACACCCAAGAGGGCGGGTTCGTCCGGGACGCCAGCGGCTTCGACGCGGGGTTCTTCGGGATCAGCCCGCGCGAGGCCATGGCGATGGACCCGCAGCAGCGGCTGCTGCTGGAGACCTCGTGGGAGGCCTTCGAGCGGGCGGGCATCGACCCGGCCGCGCTGCGCGGCAGCCAGACCGGCGCCTTCGTCGGCGGCTACGGGTCGGGCTATGCCGCACTCGACTTCCAGGGCGGCGGGGAGTTCGAGGGCATCGAAGGGCATGTGATGACCGGCAACGCGACCAGCGTGCTGTCGGGCCGGCTGTCGTACGCCTTCGGCCTGGAAGGCCCCGCCGTGACCATGGACACGGCGTGCTCCTCCTCGCTGGTGGCCCTCCACATGGCCACCCAGGCGCTGCGGTCGGGGGAGTGCTCGCTCGCCCTGGCCGGCGGCGTCACGGTCATGGCGATCCCCGACGGGTTCGTGGCGTTCTCCCAGGCGCGCGGGCTCGCGGCGGACGGACGCTCCAAGGCGTTCGCCGCCTCGGCCGACGGGATGGGCATGGCCGAGGGCGTCGGCATGCTCGTGGTCGAGCGCCTGTCGGACGCGCGGCGGCTGGGCCACCCGGTGCTCGCGGTGGTGCGCGGCAGCGCCATCAACCAGGACGGCGCGTCCAACGGTCTGACGGCGCCCAACGGCCCCTCCCAGCAGCGCGTCATCCGCGCCGCCCTGGCCGGCGGGCAGCTGTCGGCCGCCGATGTGGACGTGGTGGAGGCGCATGGTACGGGCACCTCATTGGGCGACCCGATCGAGGCCCAGGCCCTGATCGCGACCTACGGCCAGGACCGTCCCGAGGACCGTCCGGTGTGGCTGGGCTCGGTGAAGTCCAACATCGGCCACACCCAGGCAGCCGCCGGTGTGGCCGGTGTGATGAAGATGCTGCTGGCGCTCCAGCACCAGCAGCTGCCGCGGACGCTGCACGTGGACGAGCTCTCGCCGCACATCGACTGGTCGGCCGGGAACGTGCGGCTGCTCACCGAGCCGGTGCCCTGGCCCGCCGACGGGAGGCCGCGCCGCGCCGGTGTGTCCTCCTTCGGCATCAGCGGCACCAACGCGCACATCATCCTCGAAGAGGCCCCGGCCACCGGCTCCGCAACCACGGAGGACGATGTCCCGGACGCCGCCGACAGCGGCACCGCTGCCACGGCACCGGTGGTCTCGGGCCCCGGCGCGTGGGTGGTGTCCGGCCGGTCGGCCAAGGCACTGTCTGCCCAGGCGGGCAGGCTGCGCGAATGGGTGGCCGCACGACCCGGTTCGGACCCGGCCGACGTGGCCTGGTCGCTGGCCGTGACCCGCTCCCAGTTCGAACACCGCGCCGTCGTCGTGGGCGGCGACCGCGCGGAACTGGTGACGGGCCTGGAGAGCCTGGCGACAGGGGTGTCCACGGGCTCGGTGGTGTCGGGCGTCGCCCGTGCGGGAGCGCGGACGGTGTTTGCCTTTGCGGGGCAGGGTTCGCAGTGGCTGGGTATGGGGCGGGGGTTGGTGGAGTCCAGTCCGGTGTTCGCGGCGCGTCTTGCCGAGTGTGAGGCGGCGCTGTCGCCGTACGTGCCGTGGTCGCTGTCGGAGGTACTCGCCGGCGCGGACGGCGCTCCTGCTCTGGAGGCTGCGGATGTGGTGCAGCCTGCGTTGTGGGCGGTGATGGTGTCGCTGGCGGCGGTGTGGGAGGCGGCAGGTGTGTCTCCGGATGCGGTGGTGGGTCACTCGCAGGGTGAGATCGCGGCGGCGACGGTGGCCGGGATGCTGTCGTTGGAGGATGGCGCCCGTGTTGTGGCGTTGCGGTCGCGGTCGTTGAAGGTGTTGGCGGGTGCGGGCGGGATGCTCTCGGTGAGCCTGTCGGCTGCGGCGGTCGAGGAGCGTTTGCCGAAGTGGGGCGAGCGTCTGTCTCTGGCGGCGGTTAACGGGCCGGCCGCGGTGGTGGTTTCGGGCGAGCCGGAGGCGCTGGAGGAGCTGCGGGCCGAGCTGGACGCGGAAGGGGTCCGGGCCCGGATGGTGGCGGTGGACTACGCCTCGCACAGCGCCCAGGTGGAGCGGCTTGAAGAGGAGATCGTCTCCGTACTGGCCGATGTGGCCCCGCGCCAGGGCCGGGTGCCGATGGTGTCGGCCATGTCCGGCGAGACGCTGTCCGGTGAGGAGCTGGACGCCGCGTACTGGTACGGAAGCCTGCGCGCCACCGTGCACTTCGACCGTGCGGTCCGCACGCTCGCTGCCCAGGGCCACCAGGTCTTTGTCGAGGTCACTCCGCACCCGGTGCTGCTCGGTGCGATGACCGAGTCGCTGGAGGAAGTGGCGCAGGAAGCGGGTCCGGGTACGGTGCCCGCGGCGGTGTGCGGGACGCTGCGCCGCGACGACGGCGGCGCGAGCCGCCTGGTCACATCGCTGGCCGAGGCGTTCGTCCACGGTGCCACGGTCGACTGGGCGAAGGTACTGCCGACCGCGAACCGGGTCGAGCTGCCGACGTACGCCTTCCAGCACGAGCAGTACTGGCCGAAGGGCCTGTCGGCGCTGCCCGCCACCGGCGGGGACGGAGCGGGTACGGCGGCCGAGGCGCAGTTCTGGGCGGCCGTCGAAGGCGGCGACCTGGACCGGATAGCGGACACGCTCGCCATCGAGGACCAGCAGCATCTCAGCGAGGTGCTGCCGGCACTGGCGTCCTGGCGGCGCCGTGAGCAGGACCGGTCCGTGACCGCGGGCTGGCGCTACCGGATGGGCTGGGCCCCGGCGGCCGAGCCCGACCTGCGCGTGCTGTCCGGGACGTGGCTCGTGGCGGTCCCGGAAGGTCTGGCCGAGGGCGGCACGACCCTGGGGTGCACGGCGGCGCTGGGGGCCCGTGGTGCCGAGGTCGTCGTGGTCGAGGTCCCGGCCCTGTCCGTGGACCGGGACGGTGTGGCCGCGCGGATCGGCGAGGCGCTGAAGGGCGCGGACCCCGGCGGGGTCGCGGGTGTGCTGTCGTTGCTGGCGCTGGCTGAGACGCCGGTGCCGGAGCACCCGGTGGTGGCCGGTGGTCTGGCGGCGACGCTGGGTCTCGTACAGGCCCTCGGCGACGCAGAAATCGCCGCTCCGCTGTGGCTGGCCACATGCGGTGCAGTGGCGGCGACGCCGAACGAGGTGCTGGGCAGCCCCGTCCAGGCGCAGGTGTGGGGGCTGGGCCGGGTCATCGCTCTTGAGCACCCGGACCGGTGGGGCGGGTTGGTCGATCTGCCCGCGGCGGTGGACGACCGGGCCGGCGCGCGCCTGGTGGCGGTGCTGGCCGGGGGCGGCGAGGACCAGGTCGCCATCAGAGCGGCCGGGGTCTTCGGCCGCAGGATGAGCCGGCCCGCCCCGTCCCGGGGTACCGAGGAGCAGTGGACGCCGCGGGGCAGTGTGCTGATCACCGGTGGTACGGGTGCGATCGCGGGCCATGTGGCGCGGTGGCTGGGCGAACGGGATGCGGAGCGTCTCGTCCTGACCAGCCGTTCCGGGCCCGGGGCTCCCGGCATCGCGGCTCAGGCTGCCGAGTTGGCCGCGCAGGGCACCCGTGTGGACGTCGTGGCCTGTGATGTGAGCGATCGGTCGGCCGTGGCCGCGCTGGTGGGGTGGACGGGTCGCAGCGGTCCGGCGCTGTCCGCGGTGATGCACACCGCGGGTGTTCTGGACGACGGGGTGGTCGATCGTCTCTCCGTATCGCGTCTGGAGACGGTGCTGGCCGCGAAGGCCGCGAGCGCCGCCCACCTGGACGAGGCGACCGCCGGCCTGGACCTCGACGCGTTCGTGCTGTTCTCCTCCGCGGCATCCACGCTGGGCTCCGCGGGTCAGGGCAACTACGCGGCGGCCAACGCCTACCTGGACGCCCTGGCGGAGCACCGCCGCAGCCGTGGGCTCGCCGGTCTGTCGGTGGCCTGGGGCCTGTGGGGCGGAGGCGGCCTCGCGGAGTCCAAGGAGGCGATCCGGTCGCGGATGAAACGGCTCCCGATGCCCGCGATGGACCCGCAACTGGCGGTGCGGGCGCTCGGCGAGTCGCTGGAGGGCCCCGACGCCGTCGTGACGGTGATGGACGTGGACTGGGCCCAGTTGGCCGCGACCTCGGTGGGTCTGACACAGAGCCCGCTGGTGCGGGACCTGCCGGAGGTCCGTCAACTGGCCACCGTCGCCGCCGCACCCGCCGCCGCCGCACCCGCCGACGCCGCGTCCGGCGAAGGGGAGCTGGCCCGGCGGCTGGCCGGGATGGACCGGGCCGAGCAGGAGCGGGTGCTGACGGACCTGGTGCGGGCCGAGGCGGCGGTGGTGCTCGGACATCCGTCGCTGGAGGCGGTACAGGCGCAGCAGGCGTTCAAGGACCTGGGCTTCGACTCGCTGACGGCGGTCGAGATCCGTAACAGGTTGAACGCTGCGACTGGGCTGCGGGTGCCCGCTACGTTGATCTTTGACTACCCCACTCCCGTGGCGGTGGCCACCTGGCTGCGGACCGAATTCATCGAGGATGAAGCAGTTTCGGTGCCGATACTCGACGACCTCGACCGGCTCGAATCCAGTCTGTCGAGTTCGGCACCCGACCAGGAAACAAGCGAAAGCATCACGAGGCGGCTGCAGAAAATTCTGTCCCAGTGGATCGAAAAACAGGGCGGAGCGGAGTCCGAGAGTGAAGAGGTCGAACTCCAGTCGGCAACTCCCGACGAGGTGTTTGAGTTTCTGGACAAGGAACTTGGTCTGTCCAACTAGTTGCTTCGGACTTATTGACGGCACGCTTTAGTAAGGGGTCACTGTGGATAACCAAGAGAAACTCTTCGCCTATCTCAAGAAGACTGCAGCCGAGCTCCAGGAGACGCGGAAGCGCCTGCACAAGCTGGAGGCGGGCGACTACGAGCCGTTGGCGATCGTCGGCATGGCGTGCCGTTATCCCGGCAACGTGGAGAGCCCGGAGGACTTCTGGGACCTGCTGTCGGCCGGCGGCGACGGAGTGGGCGAGTTCCCGACCGACCGCGGTTGGGATCTGGAGAGTGTCTACGACCCCGACCCGGAGAAGTCCGGCAGGTCGTACACGCAGTCGGGCGCGTTCGTGCGGGACGCCAGCGGATTCGACGCGGGGTTCTTCGGGATCAGCCCGCGCGAGGCGCTGGCGATGGACCCGCAGCAGCGACTGCTTCTTGAGGTGTCCTGGGAGGCCCTGGAACGGGCGGGAATCGACGCGGGGACGCTGCGCGGCAGCAAGACCGGCGTCTTCGTCGGCGGTTTCACCTCGAACTACATAGTGAACCTGGAATTGGCGGAAGGGGGCACGGACCGGCTCGAAGGTCACATGATGACCGGCAACCTGACCGCCGTGCTCTCCGGCCGCGTGTCGTACGTGCTGGGCCTGGAGGGCCCGGCGCTGACGGTGGACACGGCGTGTTCGTCCTCCCTGGTGGCGCTGCACCTGGCCTGCCAGGCGATCCGCGCCGGGGAGTGCTCGATGGCGCTGGCCGGTGGCGTGACGGTGCTGGCGCAGCCGGGCATGTTCGTGGAGTTCTCCCGGCAGCAGGGCCTTTCGGTGGACGGCCGTTGCCGTGCGTTCTCCGCGGACGCGGCCGGAACCGGTTGGGCCGAGGGCACGGGCATGGTCGTCGTGGAGCGGCTGTCCGACGCCCGGCGCAACGGGCACAAGGTGCTCGCGGTGATCCGTGGCAGCGCCATCAACCAGGACGGCGCGTCCAACGGTCTGACGGCCCCCAACGGCCCCTCCCAGCAGCGCGTGATCCGTGCCGCGCTGGAGAACTCCCGGCTGTCGGCCGCCGACGTGGACGCGGTGGAGGCGCACGGTACGGGTACCACGCTGGGCGACCCGATCGAGGCGCAGGCGCTCCTTGCGACCTACGGCCAGGAGCGCAGCGAGGGCCGGCCGTTGTGGCTGGGCTCGGTGAAGTCCAACATCGGCCACACCCAGGCGGCTTCCGGTGTGGCCGGAGTCATCAAGATGGTGCTGGCGATGCAGCACGGCGAGCTGCCGAAGACGCTGCACGTGAGCGAGCCCACGCCGCACGTGGACTGGGACTCCGGCAAGGTGGAGCTGCTTTCGCAGCCGGTGCCGTGGCCGGCCGGGGAACGCCTGCGCCGCGCGGGTGTGTCCTCGTTCGGCGGCAGCGGTACGAACGCCCACCTCATCCTGGAGGAGGCTCCCGCCGAGGACGGCGCGACCACCAACGAGGCGCAGGCCGCGCCGGAGGACGGTGCGGCCGAGTCGGCGGACGCGAGCGGTGCCGGTTCCGTGGTTCCCGTGGTGTCGGGCGCCGGCGCATGGCTGGTGTCGGGGCGTTCGGAGCGGGGCCTGACGGCGCAGGCGGGCCAGCTGCGCGAGTGGGTTTCGGCACGTCCTGAGCTGCAACCGGTGGACGTGGCCTGGTCGCTGGCGACCACCCGGGCGGCCTTCGAGCACCGCGCCGTAGTGGTGGGCGGCGACCGCGGCGACCTGGTAGCCGGTCTGGAGAGCCTGGCCGAGGGGACCCCCAGCGGCGCCGTCGTCTCGGGCGTGGTCAAGCCCGATGCGCGGACGGTGTTCGCCTTTGCGGGGCAGGGTTCGCAGTGGGTGGGTATGGGGCGGGAACTCGCCCAGGCCAGTCCGGTGTTCGCGGCGCGTCTTGCCGAGTGTGAGCGGGCGTTGGCGCCGTTCGTCGATTGGTCGCTGAGCGATGTGCTCGCGGGTGCGCCGGGTGCTCCCGCTCTGGAGGCGGCGCACATCGTCCAGCCTGCGTTGTGGGCGGTGATGGTGTCGCTGGCGGCGGTGTGGGAGGCGGCAGGTGTGTCTCCGGATGCGGTGGTGGGTCACTCGCAGGGTGAGATCGCGGCGGCGACGGTGGCCGGGATGCTGTCTCTTGAGGATGGTGCCCGTGTCGTGGCGTTGCGGTCGCGGTCGTTGAAGGTTCTGGCGGGTGCGGGCGGGATGCTCTCGGTGAGCCTGTCGGCCGCTGCGGTCGAGGAGCGTTTGCCGAAGTGGGGCGAGCGGCTGTCTCTGGCGGCGGTCAATGGCCCGGCCGCGGTGGTGGTGTCGGGCGCGCCGGAGGCGCTGGAGGAGCTGCGGGCCGAGCTGGACGCGGAAGGGGTCCGGGCTCGGATGGTGGCGGTGGACTACGCCTCGCACAGCGCCCAGGTGGAGCGGCTGGAGCGGGAGATCGTCTCCGTACTGGCCGAGGTGGCCCCGCGCCAGGGCCGGGTGCCGATGGTGTCGGCCATGTCCGGCGAGACGCTGTCCGGTGAGGAGCTGGACGCCGCGTACTGGTACGGAAGCCTGCGGGCCACCGTGCACTTCGACCGTGCGGTCCGCACGCTCGCTGCCCAGGGCCACCAGGTCTTTGTCGAGGTCACTCCGCACCCGGTGCTGCTCGGTGCGATGACCGAGTCGCTGGAGGAAGTGGCGCAGGAAGCGGGTCCGGGTACGGTGCCCGCGGCGGTGTGCGGGACGCTGCGCCGTGACGACGGCGGCGCGAGCCGCCTGGTCACATCGCTGGCCGAGGCGTTCGTCAACGGTGCCACGGTCGACTGGGCGAAGGTACTGCCGTCTGCGGACCGGGTGGAGCTGCCGACGTACGCCTTCCAGCACGAGAGGTACTGGCCGAAGGGGACGCTGACCCAGCTGGTGGGGCGCTCGGCCGGCGGCGATGCGACGTCGCTCGGATTGGGCGCCGTGGGGCACCCGCTGCTGGGCGCGGTGGTGGAACTGGCCGGTGGCGCGGGCCTGGTGTGCACCGGGCGGCTGTCGGTGCGCTCGCAGCCGTGGCTGGCCGACCACGCGGTCGGCGGTGTGATCCTGCTGCCCGGCACCGGTTTCGTGGAGCTGGCGGTACGCGCCGGCGACCAGGTGGCCTGCGGCCAGCTGGAGGAACTGACGCTGCAGGCACCGCTGGTGGTGTCCGCCGACGGCAGCGGGGTCCAGATCCAGGTCGTGGTGGCCGCGGCCGACGCCCAGGGCCGCCGCGGGGTGGAGGTGTTCTCCCGCCCCGACGAGGCGGGCACCCAGCAGGAGTGGGTGCGCCACGCCAGTGGCGTGGTGGCGCCGGCCACGACGGCCGGGCCCGGTGACGAAGACCTGAGCGTGTGGCCGCCGCGGGATGCCGTACCGGTGGACATCGCCGACCTGTACGCGGTGCATCTGGCGGAGGTGTACGGCCCGGCCTTCCACGGAGTACGGGCCGCCTGGCGCCGCGGCGAGGACGTGTTCGCCGAGGTGGCGCTGCCGGAGGAAGTGGCCCAGGAAGCGGGCGCGTTCGGCCTGCACCCGGCGCTGCTCGACGCAGCGCTGCACGGCGCGACACTGGTGGAGGCGGACGCCGAGGCCGAGCCGGGGCATGTGCCGATGCCCTTCGCGTGGACGGATGTTGAGCTGTACGCCAGTGGCGCTTCGATGCTGCGGGTGCGGTTGCGGCGCGATGCGCAGGGCGGTCTGTCGCTGACGGCCGCCGATGCGACCGGGGCTCCGGTGGTGTCGGTGGGGTCGCTGGTCAAGCGCCTGGTGCCGTTGGGGCAACTGCGGGCCGACGACAGCGGGTTGACCGACTCGCTGTTCGTCACGGACTGGGTCGCCGTGGCCGAGGCCGCGGCCCCGTCCGGGGAGTGGGCGCTGTTCGGCGCCGACCACTTCGGCTTGGTGGACGGGCTGGGCGCCGCGGGCGTACAGGTACGGCCCTTCGCCGACATCGCCGAGCTGGCCGCCGCGGCCGAGGCGGGCGAGATCGACCCCCGCACGGTCATGGTCTGCGCCGAACCCCTGCCCGCCGATACCGAGGACGTCCCGGGAGCGGTGCGCGAGAACGCGGGCGCGACGCTGGAGCTGGTGCAGGAGTGGCTGGACGAACAGCGCCTGAACCAGGCGCAGTTGGTGGTCGTCACCCGCGGCGCAGTGGACTCGGTCGCCGGTGAGGCGGTGTCGGACCTGGCCGCGGCCGCCGCGTGGGGCCTGCTGCGGTCGGCGCAGGCGGAGAACCCGGGCCGACTGGTCCTGGCCGACCTGCCCGCCGTCGACGCCGGTGACCACGCCGGTGTGCTGCCCTCGGTACTGGCCGGCGGCGAGCCCGAGCTGGTGATCCGCGGACGCTCCGCCTACGGCAGGCGGCTGACCCGCCCGTCCGGCGAGCTGGCGCCGGTCGCATGGCCGTCCGAGCCGAAGGCCGACACGGCGGCCCGCTCGGTGCTGGTGACCGGCGGTACGGGCACGCTGGGCGCGCTGGTGGCCAGGCACCTGGTGGCGACGGGCCGGGCCGGTGGCGTGGTGCTCACCAGCCGTTCGGGCCCGGCCGCCGCCGAAGTGGCCGCGCTGGCCGCCGAGCTGGCGGAGCTGGGCGTGTGGGTACAGGTGATCGCCTGTGACGCCGCCGACCGGGACGCGCTGGCCGCGACGCTGCGGCGGATTCCGGCCGACTGCCCGCTGGGCTCCGTCATCCACTCCGCGGGCGTCGTCGACGACGGTGTGATCGCGTCGCTGACCCCCGAGCGGCTGGCGGCGGTCATGCGCCCGAAGGTCGATGCGGCCTGGCACCTGCACGAGCTCACCGCACACCTGGATCTGGAGCGCTTCGTCACGTTCTCCTCGGCGGCGGCGACCTTCGGCGCCCCGGGCCAGGGCAACTACGTGGCCGCGAACTCGTTCATGGACGCCCTGGCGGGATACCGGCGAGCGGCCGGACTCGCGGGACTCTCGCTCCAGCTGGGCCCCTGGGTGCACGAGGCGGGCATCGGCCGCAACCTCGACGAGCGGCTGCTGTCGCGGATCGACCGCGGCTTCGTACCGCTGGGCGCCGAAGACGGCCTGGTCGTCCTGGACGTCGCGTTGACCCGGGACGAAGCCGTGCTGATGCCCGCCCGGCTGGACATGGCAGCGCTGCGGGCGCAGGCCGCGGGCAGCGCCGAGATCCCGCCGCTGTGGCGGGTGCTGGCGGGCGTGTCCACCCGGCGTACGGCCGCCTCGGGCGCCGTCGCGAGTGCGGACACGGGCGCCGGTGCCGGGGAGGCACTGCGGCGTCAGCTGGCGTCGGTGCCGGGCGCGGAGCGCGCCCGGGTGCTGCTGGACCTGGTGTGCGCCCATGTCGCCGCGGTGCTGGGGCACTCCTCGGTGGAGGCGATCGACGCGAGCCGGGCGTTCACCGATGTGGGCTTCGACTCGCTGACCGCGGTCGAGCTGCGCAACCGGCTGAACGCGGAGACCGGACTGCGGCTGCCCGCGACGCTGGTCTTCGACTACCCCACCCCCACGGCGCTGGCCGGGCTGCTGCGCGCGGAAATGGCGGGGGACCTGCCCGCCGTCGCGACGCCCTCCGGCCCGGCGGTGACGGGAACGGCGGACGAGCCGATCGCGATCGTCGGCATGGCCTGCCGCTTCCCCGGCGGCGCCGCCAGCCCGGAGGAGCTGTGGCAGCTGCTGGCCTCGGGCGCGGACGCGATCGGTCCGTTCCCGCAGGATCGCGGCTGGGACATCGAGGCGCTCTACGACCCGGAGTCCAAGCGCGCCGGAACCTCGTACACGCAGGCGGGCGGGTTCGTCCGGGACGCCAGCGCGTTCGACGCCGGGTTCTTCGGGATCAGCCCGCGTGAGGCGCTGGCCATGGACCCCCAGCAGCGACTGCTGCTGGAGACCTCGTGGGAGGCCTTCGAGCGGGCCGGCATCGACCCCGCGACGCTACGCGGCAGCCAGACCGGCGCCTTCGTCGGCGGCTACAGCTCCCGGTACGGAACCGATGTGCCCCTGGAGGGCACGGAGGTCGTCGAGGGTCACCTGGTGACCGGCAACGCGACCAGCGTGCTGTCGGGCCGGCTGTCGTACACCTTCGGCCTGGAAGGCCCCGCCGTCACGATCGACACGGCCTGCTCCTCGTCCCTGGTGGCTCTCCACATGGCCACCCAGGCGCTGCGGTCGGGCGAGTGCTCGCTCGCACTCGCCGGCGGTGCCACGGTCACCGCCACCCCAGGGGTGTTCGTCGCCTTCGCCAAGGCGGGCGGCATATCGGTGGACGGGCGCTGCAAGTCCTTCGCCGCGGCGGCCGAGGGATCGGGCTTCGCCGAGGGCGCGGGCATGCTCGTGGTGGAGCGCCTGTCGGACGCCCGGCGCAACGGGCACAAGGTGCTGGCGGTCATCCCCGGTTCGGCGGTCAACCAGGACGGTGCGTCCAACGGTCTGACAGCGCCCAACGGCCCGTCCCAGCAGCGGGTGATCCGCGCCGCGCTGGCCAGCGCCCGGGTGTCGCCCTCCGATGTGGACGTGGTGGAGGCGCACGGTTCGGCCACCACGCTCGGTGACCCGATCGAGGCCCAGGCCCTGATCGCGACCTACGGCCAGGAGCGCGCCGAGGACCGGCCGCTGTGGCTGGGATCCGTGAAGTCCAACATCGGTCACACACAGGCCGCCGCCGGTGTGGCCGGCGTGATCAAGATGGTGCTCGCCCTCCAGCACCAGGAACTGCCCCGCACGCTGCACGTGGACGAGCCGACACCGCACGTGGACTGGGAGGCCGGCGAGGTGCGGCTGCTGACCGAGGCCAAGCCGTGGCCCGTCGGCGAGCATGTGCGCCGCGCCGGTGTGTCGGCGTTCGGCATGAGCGGCACCAACGTGCACGTCATCCTGGAGGAGGCCCCGGCCGAGGACACCGACAAGACGGACAGCCCGGAGGATCCCGCCGATGCGCCCGCGTCGGCCGCTGCCCCCGCCCTGATCGAGGCTGACGACGTCAGCGCGTGGCTGGTGTCGGGCCGTACGGCCGAGGGCCTGACGGCTCAGGCGGAGCGCCTGCACGAGTGGGTGGCGACCCGGCCTGAACTCGAACCGACCGATGTGGCCTGGTCGTTGGCGGCGACCCGGTCCGCCTTTGAGCAGCGGGCGGTCGTCGTGGGCGATGACCGTACGGAGCTGGTGGCCGGCCTGGAGAGCCTGATCGACGGGACCTCCGCGCGGTCGGTGGTCTCCGGAGTGGCCCGCTCCAGCGGCCGGACGGCATTCGTGTTCGCGGGGCAAGGTGCCCAGTGGGTCGGTATGGGTCGGGAGTTGGCTCAGTCGAGTCCGGTGTTCGCGGCGCGGTTGGCCGAGTGTGAGCAGGCACTCGCACCGCATGTCGACTGGTCCCTTGCCGAGGTGCTCGCGGGTGGGGAGGGTGCGCCGGGGCTGGATTCGGCGGATGTGGTGCAGCCGGTGCTGTGGGCGGTGATGGTCTCGCTGGCGGCGGTGTGGGAGGCCGCTGGTGTGTCTCCGGATGCGGTGGTGGGTCACTCGCAGGGTGAGATTGCTGCGGCGACGGTGGCCGGGTTGCTGTCTCTTGAGGACGGTGCGCGGGTGGTGGCGGTGCGGTCGCGGGCGCTGTCGAGTCTGTCGGTCGAGGGCTCGATGGTGTCGGTGGTGATGCCGTCCGAGGCCGTGCGTGAGTTGGTCGAGCGTTGGGATGACCGGCTGTCGGTGGCTGCGGTGAATGGTCCGGCGGCTGTGGTGGTGTCGGGTGAGCCGGGTGCGTTGGCGGAGTTCGAGCGGGAGTTGGCCTCGCGGCATGTGCTGCGCTGGCGTATCCCGGAGACGGATTTCGTGGCGCATTCCCCTGCGGTGGAGCCGCTGGAAGCGGTGCTGGCGAAGGAGCTTGCCGGGATCGCGCCGCGGGCGGGTCGGGTGCCGATGGTTTCGACCGTTACGGGCGAGTGGGTGTCTGGCGCTGAGGTGGATGCCGCGTACTGGTACGCGAACCTGCGCAAGATGGTCCGCTTCGAGGAGGCTGTCCGGGTTCTGCTCGGTGAGGGGTATGGGGAGTTCGTCGAGGTCTCCCCGCATCCGGTGCTGACCGCGGCGGTGACGGAGACCGCCGAGGACGCGGGCACCATCGACGTCCTGGTCGTGGGCACGTTGGAGCGGGACAACGGCGGTGCCCGGCGTCTGATGACGTCGTTGGCGCAGGCGTATGTCGGTGGGCTGCCGGTGGACTGGAAGGCGGTGCTGCCTGCCGCGGAGTCGGTGGAGCTGCCGACGTATGCCTTCCAGCACCAGCGGTACTGGTTGGAGGCCGCCGCCGCGACCGCCCCCCTGGTGGGTGGTGATGGTGCGAGTACGGTGGCCGAGGCGCAGTTCTGGGCGGCGGTCGAGGGCGGGGACCTGGCGCGGGTTGCGGACACGTTGGCGATCGAGGACCGGAAGCAGCTCGGTGCGGTGCTGCCCGCGCTGGCGTCCTGGCGGCGCCGCGAGCAGGACAAGTCGGCGACGGCGGGCTGGCGTTATCGCATCACGTGGGCGCCTGCCACCGAGCAGGGCAGCGCACGGCTGTCGGGACAGTGGCTGGTGGTGACGCCTGCCGGAACTGCGGCGGCCGAGCTGACCCGGGGGAGCGTGGCGGCGCTGACCGCCCGCGGCGCCGAGCCCGTGATCGTCGAGATACCGGCCGGGACCGTGGACCGGCCCGATGTGGCCGCGCTGCTCGAACAGGCGCTGCGGAGCGCCGGTACGGACGCTGCCGCGCTGTGCGGTGTCGTCTCGCTGCTGGCGCTGGACGAGACGCCGCTGCCCGGCCGCGAGGTCGTGGCCCGAGGCCTGGCCACGACCCTCGCCCTGGTGCAGGCCCTCGGCGACGCCGATGTGGCCGCGCCGCTGTGGATCCTCACCAGCGGCGCCGTCGCCACCGGGCCCGGCGAGGTGCTGAGCAGCCCGCTGCAGTCGCAGATCTGGGGCTTCGGCCGGGTCGTCGGCCTGGAATACCCCGACCGCTGGGGCGGGCTGATCGACCTGCCCGCCGTACTGGACGAGCGCACCGGCGCGCAGCTGGTGGCCGTGCTGGCAGGCTGCGACGAGAACCAGGCCGCGGTCAGGCCTGCCGGGATTCTGGGCCGCAGGCTGACCCACGCCCCGCAGCCGACGGCGAACGGAAGCGCGGGGACATCGCACGGAACCGCGCTGATCACCGGCGGCACCGGCGCGCTCGGCGGACACGTCGCGCACTGGCTGACCGGACGCGGCGTGGACCGCCTGGTGCTGACCAGCCGCTCCGGGCCCACCGGACAGGGCGTCGCCGCACAGGCGGCCGAACTGGCCGCGCAGGGCGCCCATGTGGACGTCCTGACCTGTGATGTGAGTGACCGGTCGGACGTCGCCGGACTGGTGGACTGGATCGGTACGAGCGGCCCTGCGCTGTCCGCGGTGATCCACACCGCGGCGGTGCTGGACGACGGCGTCATCGACGGCCTCTCGGCGGAACGTCTGGAGACGGTGCTGGCGGCCAAGGCCGGCGGCGCGGCCCACCTGGACGAGCTGACCGCGGACCTGGACCTGGACGCATTCGTCCTGTTCTCCTCCGTGGTGGCCACGACGGGCGGTCCCGGCCAGGCCAACTACGCCGCCGCGAACGCGTACTTGGACGCCGTCGCCGAGAATCGGCGGAGCCGCGGACTGGCCGGGCTCGCTGTGGCCTGGGGCCCGTGGGCGGCCGGCGTGGCGCAGGGCTCCGAGGCCGCGCGGCAGCGGCTGGCCCGCAACCAGTGGGAAGGGCTGATGGCTCCGGACCTGGCGGTCCGGGCCCTGGGCGAGGCGCTCGACGGCCCCGACACCGTGTTGACGGTGACGAACATCGACTGGTCCGTGATCCTGTCGACGCCGGTGTCGGCGGCGAGCCTGCTGGAGGTTCCGCTGATGCGGGACCTGCCGGAGATCCACCAGCTGGCCTCGCTCCTGGCGGCCGTCCCCGCCGTACCGGCCGAAGGGGACCTGGCGCGCCAACTCACCGGACTGGGCCGGGCCGAGCAGCACCGGCTGCTGATCGAACTCGTCCAGGCCAAGGCCGCCCATGTGCTGGGCTACCCGTCGCCCGAGGCGGTCGAGCCGGGCCGCGCCTTCAGCGAACTCGGCTTCGACTCGCTGACCGCCGTGGAACTGCGCAACGACCTCAACACCGCGACCGGGCTGCGGCTGCACGCGACCCTGCTGTTCGACTACCCCAGCGCGGCCACCCTGGCCGAGTTCCTCGAAGCGGAGCTGCTGGGGGCCCAGCCGAACGACACCGCGGCACCGACGGCGGCCTCGGCCCCGTCCGTGGCCGACGAGCCCATCGCGATCGTCGGCATGAGCTGCCGCTACCCCGGCGGCGTGGTCGACCCCGACGGGCTGTGGGCGCTGCTCACCTCCGGCGGGGACGCGATCTCCGGATTCCCGGAGGACCGGGACTGGGACCTGGAGGCCCTCAGCGACCCCTCGGGCCGCGGCTCGTACGTACAGGCCGGCGGGTTCATCGAGGACATGAGCGGCTTCGACGCCGGGTTCTTCGGGATCAGCCCGCGTGAGGCGCTGGCCATGGACCCGCAGCAGCGCCTGCTGCTGGAGACCTCGTGGGAGGCCCTGGAGCGGGCCGGTATCGACCCGGAGTCGGTGCGCGGCACCTCGACCGGCGTGTTCGCCGGCGGATACGCGTCCGGCTACGGCTACGGCGTGGAAATCGAGGGCGCGGCGCACCTCATCACCGGCAACGCGACGAGCGTGCTGTCCGGCCGGGTGTCGTACGCGCTCGGTCTCGAAGGCCCCGCGGTGACGGTGGACACGGCCTGCTCGTCGTCCCTCGTGGCACTGCACCTGGCCGCCCAGGCCCTGCGGTCCGGCGAGTGCTCGATGGCGCTGGCCGGCGGTATCACGATCCTGGTGACCCCCGAGGGGTTCGTCGGCTTCAGCGAGCAGAGCGGGCTGGCGAGGGACGGGCGCTGCAAGGCCTTCTCGGCCGACGCGGACGGCATGGGCTTTGCCGAGGGCGCGGGCATGGTCGTCGTGGAGCGGCTGTCCGACGCCCGGCGCAACGGCCACAAGGTCCTCGCGGTGCTGCGCGGCTCCGCGACGAACCAGGACGGCGCCTCCAACGGCCTGACCGCGCCCAATGGCCCGTCCCAACAGCGGGTGATCCGGGCCGCGTTGGCAAACGCCGGAGTGCGTGCCGACGAGGTCGACGTGGTGGAGGCGCACGGTACGGGCACCAAGCTGGGCGACCCGATCGAGGCGCAGGCGCTCCTGGCCACCTACGGCCAGGAGCGGCCCGAGGACCGGCCGCTGCTGCTGGGCTCGGTGAAGTCCAACATCGGCCACACCCAGGCCGCGGCCGGCGTGGCCGGTGTGATCAAGATGGTGCTGGCGCTCCAGCACCAGCACCTGCCGAAGACGCTGCACGCGGACGAGCCCTCGCCGCACGTGGACTGGACGGCGGGCGAGGTACGGCTGCTGACGGAAGCGGCGCCGTGGCCCACCAACGGCCGTCCGCGGCGGGCCGGTGTGTCGTCGTTCGGTCTGAGCGGCACCAACGCGCACATCATCCTTGAGGAGGCCCCGGCCGCCGAGGCCGGTGTGCCGGAGAACGACGGCCAGGACGACGCCATCGACCAGAGCGCGCCCGCCGAGGCCGACACCCTCACGGTGGTCGAGCCCGGCGGGGTCGGAGCGTGGCTGGTGTCGGGCCGTTCGGCCGAGGGCCTGGCAGGGCAGACGGAGCGGCTGCACGACTGGGTGACCACGCGTCCGGAGCTGCAACCGGCGGGTGTGGCCTGGTCTCTGGCGACCACGCGGTCGGTGTTCGAGCACCGTGCTGTGGTGGTGGGTGCTGACCGTACTGAGCTGGTGTCCGGTCTGGAGAGCCTGGCGGCCGGTGTGCCTGCGGGTTCCGTGGTGTCGGGCGTGGCTCGGCCGGGTGCGCGGACGGTGTTCGCTTTCGCGGGGCAGGGTTCGCAGTGGCTGGGTATGGGCCGGGAGTTGGCGGAAGCCAGTCCGGTGTTCGCGGCGCGTCTTGCCGAGTGTGAGGCGGCGCTGTCGCCGTACGTGCCGTGGCCGCTGAGTGCTGTTCTCGCGGGTGCGGAGGGTGTGCCTGCTCTGGAGGCTGCGGATGTGGTGCAGCCTGCGCTGTGGGCGGTGATGGTGTCGCTGGCCGCGGTGTGGGAGGCGGCAGGTGTGTCTCCGGATGCGGTGGTGGGTCACTCGCAGGGTGAGATCGCGGCGGCGACGGTGGCCGGGATGCTGTCGTTGGAGGATGGTGCCCGTGTTGTGGCGTTGCGGTCGCGGTCGTTGAAGGTGTTGGCGGGTGCGGGCGGGATGCTCTCGGTGAGCCTGTCGGCTGCGGCGGTCGAGGAGCGTTTGCCGAAGTGGGGCGAGCGGCTGTCTCTGGCGGCGGTTAACGGGCCGGCCTCGGTGGTGGTTTCGGGCGAGCCCGGGGCGCTGGAGGAGCTGCGGGCCGAGCTGGACGCGGAAGGGGTCCGGGCCCGGATGGTGGCCGTGGACTACGCCTCGCACTCCGCCCAGGTGGAGCGCTTGGAGGAGGAGATTACCTCCGCGCTGGCCGGGATCGCGCCGCGTCGGGGCCGGGTGCCGATGGTCTCCGCGATGACGGGCGAGACGCTGTCCGGTGAGGAGCTGGACGCCGCGTACTGGTACGCGAGCCTGCGCGCCACCGTGCATTACGACCGTGCGGTGCGGGTGCTGGCCGGGGCGGGGCACCAGATCTTCATTGAGGTGACTCCGCACCCGGTGCTGCTGGGGGCGATGAATGACACGCTCGAAGAGGTCGCGCAGGACGCCGGCCCCGGTACGGCGGCCGGGGTGGTGTGCGGGACGCTCCGCCGCGACGACGGCGGCGCGGCGCGGCTCCTCACGTCCTTCGCGGAGGCCTTCGTCCACGGCGTGACGGTCGACTGGGTGAAGGTGCTGCCGTCCGCCGGCCGGGTGGAGCTGCCGACGTATGCCTTCCAGCATGAGCGGTTCTGGCCGCGTGCGGCCGGGCCGGTCGCCGGCGGGGATGCGGTGTCGCTGGGTCTGGGCGCGGTGGGTCATCCGCTGCTGGGTGCGGTGGTTGAACTGGCTGGTGGTGCGGGCCTGGTGTGCACCGGTCGGCTGTCGGTGCGTACGCATCCGTGGCTGGCGGACCACACGGTGGGCGGTGTGATCCTGCTGCCGGGCACCGGCTTTGTGGAGCTGGTCGTACGTGCCGGTGACCAGGTGGGTTGTGGCCTGCTGGAGGAGCTGACGTTGCAGGCGCCGCTGGTGGTGCCCGCTGAGGGCGGCGTGCAAATCCAGGTCGTCTTGGCTGCGGCCGACGCTGATGGGCGTCGTGCGGTGGAGGTGTTCTCCCGTACCGACGGCTCCCAGGAGGCCTGGACCCAGCACGCCAGCGGCACGGTCGCTCCCCTCGGGGAATCCCGAGCGGCGGAGGAGGACCTGTCGGTCTGGCCGCCGCGCGATGCGACCGCGGTGGATGTCAGCGGGATGTACGACGCGCTGGCAGGGGCATACGGATACGGGCCGGCGTTCCAGGGTCTGCGGGCGGTGTGGCGCCGCGGCGAGGACATCTTCGCCGAGGTGGAACTGCCCGAGGGTGTGGCCGAGGACGCGGGAGCCTTTGGCCTGCACCCGGCTCTGCTCGATGGGGTGTTGCACGCCAGCGCCCTGGTCGGCGATGCCGAGCAGGGTGATCCGGGTCAGGCGCGGCTGCCGTTCGCGTGGACCGGTGTGGAGCTGCATGCCGGTGGTGCTTCGGTGCTGCGGGCGCGGCTGCGGCGGGATGCTCAGGGCAGCCTGACTGTGGCGGCCGCGGATGCGACGGGTGCGCCTGTGGTGTCGGTGGCGTCGCTGATCACCCGTCCCGTCTCGGCGGACCAACTCCGGTCTGCTGACGCGGGCGTGGCGGACTCGCTGTTCACCATCGACTGGTCTCCGATTGCCGAGTCTGCGGTTCAGTCGGGGCAGTGGGCGCTGATCGGTGCCGATCGCTTCGGTGTGGTCGAGGGCTTGGAGGCGGCCGGAGTATCGGTACGTACCTTCGCCGACCTTGCCGAGGTGGCCGCCGCGGCCGACGTGGGGAAGTTCACTCCGCGGTTCGTGCTGGCCTGCGTGGGGGACACGGACGGCGACGTGGCCGAGGCCGCCCGCCGGGCGACCGGCGAGGCTCTGGGGCTGGTGCAGGAGTGGCTGGCCGAAGAGCGCCTGGAAGACGCCCAGCTCGTGGTCGTCACCCGTGGTGGTGTGGCCGCTTCTGTCGGCGAGGGTGTCGTGGATCTGGCGGCGGCCTCTGTCTGGGGTCTGTTGCGCTCGGCGCAGTCGGAGAACCCGGGCCGGTTGGTCCTCGTGGACTTGCCGGCCACCGCCATCGACGACCAGGCTGTCTCGGTGCTGCCGTCTGTGGTGGGCGGTGGTGAGCCGGAGTTGGCGGTGCGGGGCAAGGTGGCGTTGGGGCGGCGGTTGTCGCGTCCGTCGGGTGAGTTGGTGGTGCCTGAGGGGCTGTGGCGGTTGGAGCCGGATGCGGGTGGGTCGTTGGAGGGGCTGGTGCTGGCGGCGGTGCCGCAGGCCGATGCTTCTTTGGAGGCCGGGCAGGTTCGGGTGGCGGTTCGCGCGGGCGGGCTGAATTTCCGGGATGTGCTGATCGGTCTGGACATGTATCCGGGTGGCGGTCTGATGGGCAGCGAGGTTGCGGGAACGGTCATTGAGACCGGTCCTGCGGTGTCCGGGCTGGCCGTGGGCGACCGTGTGATGGGGATCGCCGCCGGCGGCTTCGGCCCGGTCGTTGTCACAGACGCGCGGCAAGTGGTGCCGATCCCGGACGGCTGGTCCTACGCGGAGGCCGCGTCCGTACCGGTCGCCTTCGTAACGGCCTGGTACGCGCTGGCGGAGCTGGCGGGTGCACGCCCCGGCCAGAAGGTGGTCGTACATTCGGCCGCCGGTGGCGTCGGGATGGCGGCGGTGCAGATCGCGCGCCATCTCGGCCTGGAGGTTTTCGCTACGGCGAGTCCGGCGAAGTGGCCGGTGCTGGCGGCGATGGGTCTGGACGAGGCGCACATTTCCTCGTCGCGGAGTGCTGGTTTCGAGGCGGAGTTCCTGGCTGCCACGGGCGGTGCGGGTGTGGACATCGTGGTGAACTCGCTGGCGGGGGAGCTGACCGATGCTTCGCTGCGGCTGCTGCCGAAGGGCGGCGCGTTCATCGAGATGGGCCGCACCGACCTGCGGGATACCGACGCGCTGAAGGCGGAACACCCCGACGTGGCCTACCGGCCGTTCGAGCTCAGCGAGGCCGGGCCGGAGCGGATGGGCGAGATGCTCGGGCGGATCGTCGGGTTGATGGCCGAGGGCGAGCTGTCGCGGCTTCCGGTGCGGGCGTGGGATGTGCGGCGGGCGCGGGAGGCGTTCCGCTTCATGTCGCAGGCGCGGCACACCGGCAAGATGGTCCTGACCATCCCCTCCACTCCCGAGGTCTCCGATCTGGTCGCCCCGCGGCCGGCTGGACGGGCTGCGCTGGTGACGGGTGGTACGGGCACGCTGGGCGGGCTGGTGGCCCGGCATCTGGCGTCGACCGGGCGGGCGGATGGGCTGGTGCTGGCCGGCCGCTCCGGTCCCTCGGCTCCGGACGTGGCGGCGCTGGCGGCGGAGTTGGCGACGCTGGGCGCGTGGGTGCAGGTCGTGGCCTGTGACGCCGCCGACCGTGACGCGCTGTCCACCGTCCTCGCCGGGATCCCCGAAGAGGTGCCGCTGAAGACGGTGGTGCACACCGCGGGTGTGCTGGACGACGGGACGATCGGCTCGCTCACCCCCGAGCGGATCGGGGCGGTGATGCGGCCCAAGGCGGACGGCGCCTGGAACCTGCACGAGCTGACCCAGGGCATGGACCTGGAGCACTTCGTCCTGTTCTCCTCGGCCGCGGCGACCTTCGGCTCTCCCGGCCAGGGCAACTACGTGGCGGCCAACGCCTTCCTCGACGCGCTGGCGGCCGACCGCAGGGCGGCCGGTCTGCCGGGAACGTCGCTGGCCTGGGGCATGTGGGCCGACGTCAGCGCGCTGACCGGGCAGCTCAGCGATGCCGAACGGGCCCGCATCAACCGTGGTGGTGTCAACGCGCTGACCGCGGATGACGGCCTGGCCCTGCTGGATCTGGCGCTCACCCGCGACGAGCCCGTACTCGTACCGGCCCGTCTCGACCTGGCCGGGCTGCGGGCCCAGGCCACCCACAGCGCGGAAGTCCCCTCGCTATGGCGGGCGTTGGTCAGTGGCGGCTCCGGTCGCCGTACCGCGGCCTCGGGCAGCGGCGGCGCGGACTCGCTGCACCAGCAGTTGGCCGGACTGTCGCAGCAGGACCGGGAGCGCAGGCTCACCGACCTGATCCGTACGCATGTGGCGGCCGTGCTCGGACACACCTCCGCCGACGCCATCGAGGCGACCCGGGCCTTCACGGACCTGGGCTTCGACTCGCTGACCGCGGTGGAGCTGCGCAACCGCCTCAACACCGCGACCGGACTGCGGCTGCCGGCCACGCTCGTCTTCGACTACCCCAACCCCGTGGAACTGGCCGCGTTCCTGCAGGAAAAGCTGCTGCCGGAGATCGCTGAACATGGCGAAACACAGCCTGCCGAGGAGAAACTCCGGAAGGCGCTCGCGACCGTCCCGCTGTCCAGGTTCCGTGAGGCCGGGCTGATGGAGGTCTTGATGCGACTCGCCGACGTTCACGACGACGCCCTGGTCGACGACAAGGGCGAAGAGGCCGAGGACATCGACGGGTTGGACGCCGAAAGCCTGATCCGCCTGGCCTTGGACGGCGAGACGGAGTGAAGTTGATGATGCTCGATGCGTGGAGGCAGCGATGACCGGACAGGCCGACAAGCTCCTTGAAGCGCTGCGTGCCTCCGTGAAGGAAACCGAGCGGCTGCGTCAGCGGAACCGCCAGCTCGTCTCGGCTTCGTCGGAGCCATTGGCGATCGTCGGCATGAGCTGCCGGTACCCGGGCGGGGTGACCACTCCGGAAGAGATGTGGGACCTCCTGGCCGCGGGCGGGGACGCGATCTCCGGCTTCCCGACGGACCGGGGCTGGGACGCCGAGGGCGTGTACGACCCGGACCCGGACAACCAGGGCACGTCCTATGTGGTCGAGGGCGGCTTCCTGCGGGACGCGGCGAGTTTCGACGCCGGGTTCTTCGGGATCAGCCCGCGCGAGGCGCTGGCGATGGACCCGCAGCAGCGACTGCTGCTGGAGACCTCGTGGGAGGCGCTGGAGCGGGCCGGGGTCGACCCGGCCTCACTCCGGGGCTCGCTGACCGGCGTGTTCGTCGGTGTCGCTCCCTCCGACTACGTCACGCACGAGGGCCTGCGGAGCATCGAGGGCCTGGACTGGCACCTGATGACCGGCGGCGCGGCCAGCGTGATGTCGGGCCGTATCTCCTACCTGCTCGGGCTGCAAGGGCCCGCGGTGTCCATCGACACGGCGTGCTCGTCGTCCTTGGTGGCGCTGCACCTGGCCTGCCAGGCAGTACGCTCCGGCGAGTGCTCGCTCGCGCTCGCCGGTGGCGTCACGATCATGGCCTCGCCCGCGGGCTTCGTCGGCTTCTCCCGGCAGCGCGGCCTGGCCGAGGACGGGCGCTGCAAGGCGTTCTCGGCGGACGCCGACGGCATGGGCATGGGCGAGGGCGCGGGCATGGTCGTCGTGGAGCGGCTGTCCGACGCCGTGCGCAACGGCCACAAGGTGCTCGCGGTGGTACGCGGCTCCGCGACGAACCAGGACGGCGCGTCCAACGGCCTGACGGCACCCAACGGCCCGTCCCAGCAGCGGGTGATCCGCGCCGCGCTGGCCAATGCCCGTCTGACGGCCGCCGATGTGGACGTGGTCGAGGCGCACGGTACGGGTACCACGCTCGGCGACCCGATCGAGGCGCAGGCGCTGCTGGCGACGTACGGCCAGGACCGGCCCGAGGACCGGCCGCTGTGGCTGGGCTCGGTGAAGTCCAACATCGGGCATGCCCAGCAGGCGGCCGGTGTGGCCGGTGTGATCAAGATGGTGCTCGCCCTCCAGCACGGCGAACTTCCCAGGACGCTGCACGCGGACGAGCCCTCGCCGCACGTGGACTGGTCGGAAGGCGACGTACAGCTGCTGACCGAGGCCGTGCCGTGGCCGGCCGGCGAGCGTCCGCGCCGCGCCGGTGTGTCCTCCTTCGGCATCAGCGGCACCAATGTCCACCTCATCCTGGAGGAGGCTCCCGAGTCCTCCGCCGAGGAAGCGGCGTCCGGCGAGGCCGCGCCCGAGAACGGCGAGACCGCGGCACCGGCACCGGTGGTCTCGGGGGCGCACGCCTGGCTGGTGTCGGGCCGGTCGGCCGAGGGGCTGACGGGGCAGGCCGGGCGGCTGCGGGACTGGGTGAGCGCGCGGCCCCAGCTGGAGCCGAAGGACGTGGCGTGGTCGTTGGCCGCGACACGGTCGCTGTTCGACCACCGTGCTGTGGTGGTGGGCGCTGACCGCGGCGAGCTGGTGGCCGGCCTGGAGAGCCTGGCGGCCGGTGTGCCCGCGGGTTCGGCGGTCTCGGGTGTGGTCCGGCCGGGTGCGCGGGTGGTGTTCGCCTTCGCGGGGCAGGGCTCGCAGTGGGTGGGTATGGGCCGGGGGTTGGCGGAAGCCAGTCCGGTGTTTGCGGCGCGGATCGCTGAGTGTGAGCGGGCGTTGGCGCCGTTCGTCGATTGGTCGCTGAGCGATGTGCTCGCGGGTGCGCCGGGTGCTCCTGCTCTGGAGGCGGCGCATATCGTCCAGCCTGCGTTGTGGGCGGTGATGGTGTCGCTGGCGGCGGTGTGGGAGGCGGCAGGTGTGTCTCCGGATGCGGTGGTGGGTCACTCGCAGGGTGAGATCGCGGCGGCGACGGTGGCCGGGATGCTGTCTCTTGAGGATGGTGCCCGTGTCGTGGCGTTGCGGTCGCGGTCGTTGAAGGTTCTGGCGGGTGCGGGCGGGATGCTCTCGGTGAGCCTGTCGGCCGCTGCGGTCGAGGAGCGTTTGCCGAAGTGGGGCGAGCGGCTGTCGCTGGCGGCGGTTAACGGGCCGGCCGCGGTGGTGGTGTCGGGCGCGCCGGAGGCGCTGGAGGAGCTGCGGGCCGAGCTGGACGCGGAAGGGGTCCGGGCTCGGATGGTGGCGGTGGACTACGCCTCGCACAGCGCCCAGGTGGAGCGGCTTGAAGAGGAGATCGTCTCCGTACTGGCCGAGGTGGCCCCGCGCCAGGGTCGGATGCCGATGGTGTCGGCCATGTCCGGCGAGACGCTGTCCGGTGAGGAGCTGGACGCCGCGTACTGGTACGGAAGCCTGCGGGCCACCGTGCACTTCGACCGTGCGGTCCGCACGCTCGCTGCCCAGGGCCACCAGGTGTTCGTGGAGGTGACCCCGCACCCGGTGCTGTTGGGTGCGATGAATGACACGCTCGAAGAGGTTGCGCAGGACGCCGGCCCCGGTACGGCGGCCGGTGTGGTGTGCGGGACGCTCCGCCGCGACGACGGCGGTGCGGCGCGGCTCCTCACGTCCTTCGCGGAGGCCTTCGTCCACGGCGTGACGGTCGACTGGGCGAAGGTGCTGCCGTCCGCCGACCGGGTCGAGCTGCCGACCTACGCCTTCCAACACGAGCGGTTCTGGCCGCCCGAGGCCGGGCCGAACCTGGGCGGGGACGCGGTCTCCTTGGGCCTGGGGGCGGTGGGTCATCCGCTGCTGGGTGCGGTGGTTGAACTGGCTGGTGGTGCGGGCCTGGTGTGCACCGGTCGGCTGTCGGTGCGTACGCATCCGTGGCTGGCGGACCACACGGTGGGCGGTGTGATCCTGCTGCCGGGCACCGGCTTTGTGGAGCTGGTCGTACGTGCCGGTGACCAGGTGGGTTGTGGCCTGCTGGAGGAGCTGACGTTGCAGGCGCCGCTGGTGGTGCCCGCCGACGGAGGTGTCCAGGTCCAGGTGGTGTTGGCTGGGGCCGACGCTGATGGGCGTCGTGCGGTGGAGGTGTTCTCCCGTACCGACGGCTCCCAGGAGGCCTGGACCCAACATGCCAGTGGCACGCTCGCCCCGGCCGGTGCACCGGCTCAGGAGGAGAAGGACTTCGCTGTCTGGCCGCCGCGCGATGCGACCGCGGTGGACATCAGCGGCATGTACGAGGCGCTGGCCACGGCGTCGTACGGCTACGGGCCGGCGTTCCAGGGCCTGCGGGCGGTGTGGCGCCGCGGCGAGGACATCTTCGCTGAGGTGGAACTGCCCGAGGGCGTGGCTCAGGAGGCCGGTTCCTTCGGGCTGCACCCGGTGCTGCTCGACGCCGTACTCCAGGCGGGGGCCCTCGCGGACGGACCCGTCCAGCTCCAGGAGGGCGATCCGGGTCAGGTGCGGCTGCCGTTCGCGTGGACCGGTGTGGAGCTGCATGCCAGTGGTGCTTCGGTGCTGCGGGCGCGGCTGCGGCGGGACGCTCAGGGCAGCCTGACGGTGACGGCCGCGGATGCGACGGGCGCGCCCGTGGTGTCGGTGGCGTCGCTGATCACCCGTCCCGTCTCGGCGGACCAACTCCATTCCGCAGAGGCCGGAGTGGCCGATGCGCTCTTCGCGGTGGACTGGGCTCCCGTGGTCGAGTCTGCGGTCCCGTCGGGGGAGTGGGTGCTGATCGGCGCTGACCGCTTCGGTGTGGCCGAGGGGCTGGACGCGGCCGGTGTGCCGGTACGTGCCTTCGCCGACCTCGCCGAGGTGACGGCCGCCACTGAGGCGGGCGATGTCTCCCCGCGAGTCGTGCTGGTGTGTGCCGGCGACGAGGGTGCCGACGTGGCCGAGGCCGCCCGCCGGGTGACCGGTGAGGCTCTGGGGCTGGTGCAGGAGTGGCTGGCCGAAGAGCGCCTGGGAGACGCCCAGCTCGTGGTCGTCACCCGTGGCGGTGTGGCAGCCGCCGCCGGTGAAGGAGTCGTGGACCTGGCGGCGGCCGCCGCCAGGGGTCTGCTGCGCTCGGCGCAGTCGGAGAACCCGGGCCGGTTGGTCCTCGTGGACTTGCCGGCCACCGCCACCGATGATCAGGCCGTCTTGGTGCTGCCGTCTGTGGCGGGCGGTGGTGAGCCGGAGTTGGCGGTGCGGGGCAAGGTGGCGTTGGGGCGGCGGTTGTCGCGTCCGTCGGGTGAGTTGGTGGTGCCTGAGGGGCTGTGGCGGTTGGAGCCGGATGCGGGTGGGTCGTTGGAGGGGCTGGTGCTGGCGGCGGTGCCGCAGGCCGGTGCTCCTTTGGAGGCCGGGCAGGTTCGGGTGGCGGTTCGCGCGGGCGGGCTGAACTTCCGGGATGTGCTGATCGGTCTGGACATGTATCCGGGTGGCGGTCTGATGGGCAGCGAGGTCGCCGGAACGGTCATCGAGACCGGTCCTGCGGTGTCCGGGCTGGCCGTGGGTGACCGTGTGATGGGGATCGCCGCCGGCGGCTTCGGCCCGGTTGTGATCACGGATGCACGACAGGTCGTACGGATCCCGGAGGCCTGGTCCTACGCGGAGGCCGCGTCCGTACCGGTCGCCTTCGTAACGGCCTGGTACGGGCTGGTGGAGCTGGCGGGTGCGCGGGCCGGGCAGCGGGTGGTCGTACATTCGGCTGCCGGTGGCGTCGGGATGGCGGCGGTGCAGATTGCGCGCCATCTCGGCCTGGAGGTTTTCGCTACGGCGAGTCCGGCGAAGTGGCCGGTGCTGGCGGCGATGGGTCTGGACGAGGCGCATATTTCCTCGTCGCGGAGTGCTGGTTTCGAGGCGGAGTTCCTGGCTGCCACGGGCGGTGCGGGTGTGGATATCGTGGTGAACTCGCTGGCGGGGGAGCTGACCGATGCTTCGCTGCGGCTGCTGCCGAAGGGCGGCGCGTTCATCGAGATGGGCCGCACCGACCTGCGCGATCCGCAGGCTCTGGCACAGGAGCACCCGGGGGTCACCTACCGGCCGTTCGACCTCGGCGAAGCCGGGTCGGAGCGGATGGGCGAGATGCTCGGGCGGATCGTCGGGTTGATGGCCGAGGGTGAGCTGTCGCGGCTTCCGGTGCGGGCGTGGGATGTGCGGCGGGCGCGGGAGGCGTTCCGCTTCATGTCGCAGGCGCGGCACACCGGCAAGATGGTCCTCACGATTCCCGTAGGCCGCTACGGACCGCAGGCCCACCGCACGGGTGGGAAGACGGCGCTGGTGACGGGTGGTACGGGCACGCTGGGCGGGCTGGTGGCCCGGCATCTGGCGTCGACCGGGCGGGCCGATGGGCTGGTGCTGGCCGGCCGCTCCGGTCCCTCGGCTCCCGACGTGGCGGCGCTGGCGGCGGAGTTGGCGACGCTGGGCGCGCAGGTGCAGGTCGTGGCCTGTGACGCCGCCGACCGCGACGCGCTGTCCACCGTCCTCGCCCGGATTCCCGAAGAGGCGCCGCTGAAGACGGTGGTGCACACCGCGGGCGTCCTGGACGACGGGACGATCGCCTCGCTCACCCCCGAGCGGGTGGCAACCGTCATGCGGCCCAAGGCGGACGGCGCCTGGAACCTGCACGAGCTGACCCAGGGCATGGACCTGGAGCACTTCGTCCTGTTCTCCTCGGCCGCGGCGACCTTCGGCTCTCCCGGCCAGGGCAACTACGTGGCGGCCAACGCCTTCCTCGACGCCCTCGCCGCCCAGCGTCGCGCCGCAGGACTGCCCGGAACCTCGCTGGCCTGGGGCATGTGGGCCGACGTCAGCGCGCTGACCGGGCAGCTCAGCGACGCCGAACGGGACCGGTTGACCCGCGGCGGCGCCAGGGCGCTGAGCGCGGAGGACGGTCTGGCCCTGCTGGACATGGCAGTGGCCAGGGACGAGGCGCTGTTGGTGCCGACCCGAATCGACCTGGCCGGGCTGCGGGCGCAGGCCGCCCGAAGCACCGAGGTCCCGCCGATTTGGCGCGAGTTGATCCGTAGCGTCTCCGGTCGCCGTACCGCGGCCTCGGGCAGCGGCGGCGCGGACTCGCTGCACCAGCAGCTGGCCGGACTGTCGCAGCAGGACCGGGAGCGCAGGCTCACCAACCTGATCCGTACGCATGTGGCGGCCGTGCTCGGACACACCTCCGCCGACGCCATCGAACCCACCAGGGCCTTCTCCGACCTGGGCTTCGACTCGCTGACCGCGGTGGAACTGCGCAACCGCCTCAACACCGCGACCGGTCTGCGGCTGCCGGCCACGCTCGTCTTCGACTACCCCAACCCCGTCGCGCTCGCCGGTCACCTCCGGGCCCGGCTCGTGGGCGACGGCGAGCAGCTGGTGAACCTCCCGCCGGTCCATACGGACGCGGTGTCCGACGAGCCGATCGCGATCGTCGGCATGGCCTGCCGGTTCCCCGGTGATGTGAACGACCCCGACGCGTTCTGGAAGTTGATAGCCAGCGGGACGGACGCGATCGCCGGCTTCCCGGACGACCGGGGCTGGGACACGGAGGGGCTCTACGACCCCGACCCCGAGAAGGTGGGGACCTCGTACACCCGGTCCGGCGGATTCATGGCGGATGCCAGCGGCTTCGACGCCGGGTTCTTCGGGATCAGCCCGCGTGAGGCGCTGGCGATGGACCCGCAGCAGCGACAGCTGCTCGAGGTGTCGTGGGAGGCGCTGGAGCGGGCCGGTATCGACCCGGGGTCGCTGCGTGGCAGCCAGACCGGTGTCTTCGTCGGCGGCTTCGCATCGGCGTACGGATTCGGCGCCGGCACTGGGAACGAGGGAGTCGAAGGGCATCTGACGACGGGCTTCGCGACGAGCGTGATGTCCGGCCGGGTGTCCTACGCGCTGGGCCTGGAGGGCCCGGCCGTGACCGTGGACACGGCGTGTTCGTCGTCGCTGGTGGCGCTGCACCTGGCCGCCCAGGCGATCCGTGCCGGGGAGTGCTCGATGGCGCTGGCCGGCGGGGCCACGGTCATCGCCACCCCTGACGGGATCGTGGGCTTCAGCCAGCAGCGCGGCCTGGCCGTGGACGGGCGTTGCAAGGCGTTCTCGGCGGACGCCGACGGCATGGGCTTCGCCGAGGGCGCGGGTGTGCTCGTGGTGGAGCGGCTGTCCGACGCGCGGCGCAACGGTCACAAGGTGCTGGCGGTGGTACGCGGCAGCGCCATTAACCAGGACGGCGCGTCCAACGGTCTGACGGCGCCCAACGGCCCGTCCCAGCAGCGCGTCATCCGGGCCGCCCTGGCCAATGCCCGACTGACAGCCGCCGATGTGGACGTGGTGGAGGCGCACGGTACGGGTACCACGCTGGGTGACCCGATCGAGGCGCAGGCGCTGCTGGCCACGTACGGCCAGGAGCGCAGCGAGGGCCGGCCGGTGTGGCTGGGCTCGGTGAAGTCCAACATCGGCCACACCCAGGCCGCCGCCGGTGTCGCGGGCGTGATCAAGATGGTGCTCGCCCTCCAGCACGGCGAGCTGCCGCGGACGCTGCACGTGGACGAGCCCTCGCCGCACGTCGACTGGACGACCGGCGATGTGCGGTTGCTGGGAGAAGCCGTGCCGTGGCCGGCCGGCGACCGGGTACGCCGTGCGGGCGTGTCCTCGTTCGGTATCAGCGGCACCAATGTCCATCTGCTGCTGGAGGAAGCCCCCGGCGCGGAGGCCGAAACCGTACCCGAGGGCGATGCCGGAGAGCCGGCCGACGGATCTGCTGTGGTCGAGCCCGGCGGGGTCGGAGCGTGGCTGGTGTCGGGCCGTTCGGCCGAGGGCCTGACCGCACAGGCGGGACGGCTGCGTGAGTGGGTGGCGGCACGTCCTGAACTGGAACTGACCGATGTGGCCTGGTCTCTGGCGACCACGCGGTCGGTGTTCGAGCACCGTGCTGTGGTGGTGGGCGCTGACCGTACTGAGCTGGTGTCCGGTCTGGAGAGCCTGGCGGCCGATGTGCCTGCGGGTTCCGTGGTGTCGGGCGTGGCTCGGCCGGGTGCGCGGACGGTGTTCGCTTTCGCGGGGCAGGGCTCGCAGTGGCTGGGCATGGGGCGGGAACTCGCCCAGACCAGTCCGGTGTTCGCGGCGCGGCTCGCCGAGTGTGAGCGGGCGCTGGCGCCGTTCGTCGACTGGTCGCTGAGCGACGTCCTCGCGGGTGCGCCGGGCGCTCCCGCTCTGGAGGCGGCGCACATCGTCCAGCCCGCGTTGTGGGCGGTGATGGTGTCGCTGGCGGCGGTGTGGGAGGCGGCAGGTGTGTCTCCGGATGCGGTGGTGGGTCACTCGCAGGGTGAGATCGCGGCGGCGACGGTGGCCGGGATGCTGTCGTTGGAGGATGGTGCCCGTGTCGTGGCGTTGCGGTCGCAGTCGCTGAGGGTGCTGGCGGGTGCGGGCGGGATGCTCTCGGTGAGCCTGTCGGCTGCGGAGGTCGAGGAGCGTTTGCCGAAGTGGGGCGAGCGGCTGTCGCTGGCGGCGGTCAATGGCCCGGCGGCGGTGGTGGTTTCCGGCGAGCCCGGGGCTCTGGAAGAGCTCAAGGCGGAGCTGGACGCGGAAGGGGTCCGGGCCCGGATGGTGGCCGTGGACTACGCCTCGCACTCCGCCCAGGTGGAGCGCCTGGAGGAGGAGATCACCTCCGCGCTGGCCGGGATCGCGCCGCGTCGGGGCCGGGTGCCGATGGTGTCGGCGATGACGGGCGAGACGCTGTCCGGTGAGGAGCTGGACGCCGCGTACTGGTACGGAAGCCTGCGCGCCACCGTGCATTACGACCGTGCGGTGCGGGTGCTGGCCGGGGCGGGGCACCAGATCTTCATTGAGGTGACCCCGCATCCGGTGCTGCTGGGCGCGATGAATGACACGCTCGAAGAGGTCGCGCAGGACGCCGGCCCCGGTACGGCGGCCGGTGTGGTGTGCGGGACGCTCCGCCGCGACGACGGCGGCGCGGCGCGGCTCCTCACGTCCTTTGCGGAGGCCTTCGTCCATGGCGTGGCGGTCGACTGGGTGAAGGTGCTGCCGTCCGCCGGCCGGGTGGAGCTGCCGACGTATGCCTTCCAGCATGAGCGGTTCTGGCCGCGTGCGGCCGGGCCGGTTGCCGGCGGGGATGCGGTGTCGCTGGGTCTGGGGGCGGTGGGTCATCCGCTGCTGGGTGCGGTGGTTGAACTGGCTGGTGGTGCGGGCCTGGTGTGCACCGGTCGGCTGTCGGTGCGTACGCATCCGTGGCTGGCGGACCACAGGGTGGGCGGTGTGATCCTGCTGCCCGGCACCGGTTTCGTGGAGCTGGTCGTACGTGCCGGTGATCAGGTGGGTTGTGGCCTGTTGGAGGAGCTGACGTTGCAGGCGCCGCTGGTGGTGCCCGCCGACGGAGGTGTCCAGGTCCAGGTGGTGTTGGCTGGGGCCGACGCTGATGGGCGTCGTGCGGTGGAGGTGTTCTCCCGTACCGACGGCTCCCAGGAGGCCTGGACCCAGCACGCCAGTGGCACGCTCGCCCCGGCCGGTGCACCGGCTCAGGAGGAGAAGGACTTCGCTGTCTGGCCGCCGCGCGATGCGACCGCGGTGGATGTCAGCGGGATGTACGACGCGCTGGCAGGGGCATACGGATACGGGCCGGCGTTCCAGGGTCTGCGGGCGGTGTGGCGCCGCGGCGAGGACATCTTCGCTGAGGTGGTCCTGCCCGAGGGCGTGGCCGAGGACGCGGGAGCCTTTGGCCTGCACCCGGCTCTGCTCGATGGGGTGTTGCACGCCAGCGCCCTGGTCGGCGATGCCGAGCAGGGCGAGCCGGGTCAGGCGCGGCTGCCGTTCGCGTGGACCGGTGTGGAGCTGCATGCCAGTGGTGCCTCGGTGCTGCGGGCGCGGCTGCGACGTGATGCCCAAGGCAGCCTGAATGTGGCGGCCGCGGATGCGACGGGTGCGCCTGTGGTGTCGGTGGCGTCGCTGATCACCCGTCCCGTCTCGGCGGACCAACTCCAGACCGCCGAGGCCGGAGTGGCCGATGCTCTCTTCGCTGTCGAGTGGGCCCCGATCCCCGAGGCCCCCGTACCGTCGGGGCAGTGGGCGCTGATCGGCGCCGACCGCTTCGGTGTGACCGAGGGGCTGGACGCGGCCGGTGTGCCGGTACGTGCCTTCGCCGACCTTGCCGAGGTGGCCGCCGCGGCCGGCGCGGGGGAGTTCACTGCGCGGTTCGTGCTGGCCTGCGTGGGGGACACGGACGGCGACGTGGCCGAGGCCGCCCGCTGGGTGACCGGTGGGGCTCTGGGGCTGGTGCAGGAGTGGCTGGCCGAAGAGCGCCTGGAAGACGCCCAGCTCGTGGTCGTCACCCGTGGCGGTGTGGCAGCCGCCGCCGGTGAAGGAGTCGTGGACCTGGCGGCGGCCGCCGCCAGGGGTCTGCTGCGCTCGGCGCAGTCGGAGAACCCCGGTCGGCTGGTCCTCGTGGACCTGCCCGCCACCACCATCGACGACCAGGCCGTATCGGTCCTGCCATCCGTGGTGGACAGCGGAGAGCCGGAGCTGGCAGTTCGCGGCAAGGTCGCCTACGGGCGTCGGCTGACCCGTCCATCCCGGTCCCTGACAGCAGTTGAACAGCCGTCGGTCCGGCAGGGCGCGCGCTCCGCGCTGGTGACCGGTGGTACGGGCACGCTGGGCGCGCTGGTGGCCCGGCACCTGGTGACCACCGGGCGTGCCGACGGCGTGGTGCTGACCAGCCGTTCGGGCCCGGCCGCCGCCGGAGTGGCCGTGCTGGCCGCCGAGCTGGCTCAGCTCGGCGCATCGGTCGACGCGGTCGCCTGCGACGCGGCGGACCGCGGCGCGCTGGCCGCCGTGATCGAGGCGATCCCGGCCGAGCGCCCGCTCAGGACCGTCATCCACGCCGCCGGTGTCCTCGACGACGGCACGGTCACCTCGCTGACCCCGGAGCGGGTGGCGACGGTGATGCGACCCAAGGCCGACGCCGCATGGCACCTGCACGAGCTGACCCGGGACATGGACATCGACCTGGAGCACTTCGTGCTGTTCTCCTCGGCGGCGGCGACGTTCGGCGTGCCGGGGCAGGGCAACTACGTGGCGGCCAACGCCTTCCTCGACGCGCTGGCGGCCGGCCGCAGGGCGGCCGGGCTGCCGGGAACGTCGCTGGCCTGGGGCCTGTGGGCCGAGGTCAGCGGCCTGACCGGGCAGCTCTCCGACGCCGAGCTGGCCAGGATGACCCGGAGCGGGACCACCGCGCTGAGCGCGGCCGAGGGCCTGGCCCTGCTGGACCTGGCGCTCACCCGCGACGCGGCCGTGCTCGTACCGGCCCGGCTCGACCTGCCCGGGATGCGGGCGCAGGCGGCCCGCAGCGACGAGATCCCGCCGTTGTGGCGGGCGTTGACCGGCGGACCGGTCCGGCGGACCGCGGCCTCCGGCGGGGCGGGCGCGGACTCACTGCGGCAGCAGCTCGCCGCGCTGCCCGCCGAGGACGGCCACCAGATGCTGCTGAACCTGGTGCGCGCGCACGTCGCGGCGGTGCTGGGCCACGCCTCCGCCGACGCCGTCGAGCCGGGCCGGGCCTTCACCGACCTGGGCTTCAACTCGCTCACCGCAGTCCAGCTGCGCAACCGGGTCGGCACGGCCACGGGGCTGCGGCTGCCCGCCACCCTCGTGTTCGACTACCCCAGCCCGACCGCGCTCGCCGTGCACCTGCGCGGCCGGCTCGGCGGGGAGACCGCCGCGGGCGCGGACGCCCCGGCTCCCGCCGGGGCCGCGGCCCACGACGAGCCGATCGCGATCGTGGGGATGAGCTGCCGGTTCCCCGGCGGTATCAACCGGCCCGAGGACCTGTGGCACGTGCTCGCCGACGGGCGCGACGCGATCTCGGGGTTCCCCGCCGACCGCGGCTGGGACCTGGAGGCCCTGTACGACGCGGACGCCGCGCACACGGGGACCTCGTACACGCAGGCGGGCGGTTTCGTCGCGGACGCCAGCGAGTTCGACGCCGCCTTCTTCGGGATCAGTCCGCGCGAGGCGCTGGCCATGGACCCGCAGCAGCGGCTGCTGCTCGAACTGTCCTGGGAGGCCGTCGAGCGGGCCGGGATCGACCCCGTCTCCCTGCGCGGCAGCCAGACCGGCGCGTTCGTGGGCGGCTACACCTCCGGGTACGAGATGAGCGTGCTGGCCGAGGGGGGTTCCGAGGCCGAGGGGCACCTGATGACCGGCGTCGCGACGAGCATCCTGTCCGGGCGCCTCGCGTACACCTACGGCCTGGAGGGGCCGACGATGACCGTCGACACGGCGTGCTCGTCGGCGCTGGTGGCGCTGCACCTGGCCGCGCAGGCGCTGCGGTCGGGCGAGTGCTCGATGGCGCTGGCCGGCGGCGTGACGATCATGGCTACGCCGGGGACGTTCATCGAGTTCTCCCGGCAGCGCGGGCTCGCGCCGGACGGACGGTGCAAGGCGTTCGCCGCCGCGGCGGACGGCACCGGCTTCGCCGAGGGCGCGGGCGTGCTCCTGGTGGAGCGGCTGTCGGACGCGCGGCGCAACGGGCACCAGGTGCTGGCGGTGCTGCGCGGCAGCGCGATCAACCAGGACGGTGCGTCCAACGGTCTGACGGCGCCCAACGGCCCGTCGCAGCAGCGGGTGATCCGGGCCGCGCTGGCGAACGCCGGGGTCCGCGCGGACCAGGTCGACGCCGTCGAGGCGCACGGTACGGGGACGACGCTGGGCGACCCGATCGAGGCGCAGGCGCTGATCGCGACCTATGGCCAGGGACGCGACGAGGACCGACCGGTGTGGCTGGGTTCGGTGAAGTCCAACATCGGGCACACACAGGCGGCGGCCGGTGTCGCGGGCGTGATCAAGATGGTGCTCGCCCTCCAGCACGGCGAGCTGCCGGCGACGCTGCACGTGGACGAGCCCTCGCCGCACGTGGACTGGGCCGACGGCGAGGTGCGGCTGCTGACCGAGCCGGTGCCGTGGCCGGCCGGCGACCGGGTGCGCCGTGCGGGCGTGTCCTCGTTCGGCATCAGCGGCACCAACGCGCACGTCATCCTGGAAGAGGCCCCCGAGCCGCCCGCGAGTGCCGCTCCCGCCGGGCCCTCGGCCCCGCCCGCCGTGGTGCCGTGGGTGCTGTCCGGGCGGAACACGGAAGCGCTCAAGTCCCAGGCGGGACGGCTGCGGGAGCTGCTGCTGGAACGGCCGGACTTGGCCCCCGTGGACGTCGGGTACTCGCTGGCCACGACGCGTACGGCGTTCGCCGAGCGGGCGGTCGTGCTGGGCGAGGAGCGCGACAGCCTGCTCGCCGGGCTCGCCCTGGTCGCCGCCGGCGTGCAGACCAGGGACGTGCTGACCGGAACCGCGGCGGCGGAGCACAAGGCGGTGTTCGTCTTCCCCGGCGGTGAGTCGGGGTGGCTCGGCTCCGCCGCCGGGCTGCTGGACGAGGCGCCCGTCTTCGCGGCCCGGATGGCCGAGTGCGAGCAGGCCCTGGCCCCGTACGTGGACTGGAAGTTGACCGAGGTGGTCTGCGAGGGGCCGGACGGCCCGGCGCTGGACCGCCCCGGTGTCCGCCAGCCCGTGCTGTGGGCGGTGATGGTGTCGCTCGCCGCGCTGTGGCGCTCGGCGGGCGTGCACCCGGCGGCGGTCGCCGGGCACGCCGTGGGCGAGATCGCGGCCGCGCACGTCGCGGGAGTGCTGTCGCTGACCGACGCCGCCAGGACCGCGGCGCTGACCGCCGGAGCACAGCCGGGCAGGGACGCACTGGCCCCGGTCCGCCCGCGGCAGGGGACGGTGCCCGTCTTCTCCAGCCGGGACCTGGCCTGGACCGACGGCACGGACATGGACGCCGGCTACTGGTGCCGCAGCCCGCGGGAGACCGCACCGTTGCGGGAGATGGCGCTGGCCCTGCTCGACGGTGGGTTCGGCGCGTGCGTCGAGGTCAGCCCGGACCCCGTACTGACCGCGGGCATCCGGCGGGCCCTGGACGACGAGGACCTGCAAAAGGGCGCCGGAGTCACGATCACCGGGACACTGCGCCACGGGGAGGCCGGACTGCGGTCGTTCGTGGCGGGGCTCGCCACGGTCCATGTGAGCGGGACCGCGGTGGACTGGGCGGCGGTCCTGGGCGGCGGACACCGAGTCGACCTGCCCACCTACGCGTTCCAGCGGCAGCGGTACTGGCCGGCCGCGCCGGCCCGTAAGCCGGTGGCGGCGTCCCCGGGCGAGCAGCGGTTCTGGACCGCGCTGGAGGAAGGGGACATGGCCGCCCTCGCCGGGGTGCTGGGCATGACCGAGCCGCTGCGGGAGGACATGCCGCTGGGCACGGTGCTGGCGCAGCTCACCACCTGGCGGCAGCGCGAACGCGACCTCGCGCAGCCCGGCGGCCTGCCGGGCGACGGCGAGGAGGGCGGGACCGACGGCGGGCCGGCGGACGGGCCGGGGGCCCTGGGATGGGTACGGCAGCTGTCCGGCCTGTCCAAGGACGAGCAGCGGGAGCTGCTGCTCGAACTGGTCCGCCAGGAGATCGCCGCGACGCTCGACTACCCCTCGGGCGACTCGATCCACCCCACCGGCGACGTCTTCGAGATGGGCATGACGTCCATGTCCGCCGTTCAACTGCGGGAAAGAATTATCGAGCAGACTGGACTTAAACTGCCGGAGGGCTTTGTCTACGACCTCTATTTTCCGGAAGCGATCGCAGGCTTCCTCCTGAGTGAGCTTCCGGACGAGCTTCAGGAAGGCGCTCCTGGGGATTCTTGAGGGTTCCCCGGAAGGCGGGATCATGTTAGCGTCCAACCGGCTTCTTTGGACGGAATTCCGCCTTCGTGACAGGTTGGTCCGATTTAGCACCTCAGGCTGCGGCGCAGGGAAAGCGACCGTCCGCCTCTGATGATGGGTGAACAAGTGCCGAACGAAGAATCGTGGAGCGTCATCTCCGTCCCCACGTCGAACTCTCTTATTCTCGGTGTCGATTTCCCTGCGGCCGGACGCCGCGAGGCGGGGTTCGCGGACCTGGCGGCCCAAATGGGGTCCGCCTGGTCCGGCCACGGGTTCATGCAGACCACGCTTCCTTCCGTACGGGTGACCGAGCGCCCCGCGGGCGACTTCTACACCGAGCACTGGATGCGGGGTGTGGACTGGGACAAGTACGAGGTGGTGGCCGTGCTCGGCTACTGTCTCGGCGGTGTCTACGCGGCGGAGATCGCGGAGCGCGTGGCGCAGCGGCAGGGCACCGAGCCCCAGATCGTCCTCTTCGACGGGCAGGTCACCGACATCCAGCTGCTCGCCGCCGAAATCAACAAGATGGTCGCCCTGGCCGGCCCCGTCTTCTCCGACGAGGAGGCGGAACAGGCCAGGAAGCGCGCCGCCGAGATCGTCGGGACCCCGTCGATCAGCCTGGTCGACGCGGCCATCGAGGTCGTCGAGCTCTATCGGGAGACGGCCTCCACCGCATTCCGGCGGATCGGCCTTTCCGATTCCCGCAGGGACGAAGTGGTCCAGCTGTTCGAGACGTATATGTCATGGCTTTCCGCTGCCGTGGACATCGATCCGAGCCAGACCTGGAAGCGTTCCCTCGCCCTTACCTCCACGGATTACGCCACCTTGGAGGAGAACGGGGCGGCGACGGCCGTCAACGCCACCAAAATGCTCGGCCGACGCATCTCGCTCGACACCAGCCACGCCGATCTGCTGCGTGACGACTCCACCGTTCGCACACTCCTCGACCACGCCGAATTCTGAGCGTCATGAACACCACGAACAAGGAAAAGGCCCTCTGGCTGATGGAGGAGCTGGTCCCGGAGACCGGGATCAACAACTTGGGGATCGCCCTCCAGGTGAGCGGCCGGCTGCGGCCGGACGTACTGAAGGCGGCCCTGGCCATCGTCCTCGGCCGCTACGAGATGCTGCGGACGGTCTTTCGCGCGACCGGCGCGGAACTGGTCAAGGAGGTCGTCCCCGCGAGCGAGTTCGCCACGGAGATCGAGCCGCTCGACCTGACCGGCGGGTCGCTGGACAAAGACCTCACCGCGTTCGTCGACCGCCCCTTCACGCTCGACGGCCGGCCCCTGGTCAGAGTCGGGTTCGCCACCGCACAGGACGGTGACGTCCTGTGCGTGGGGGTGCACCACCTGGCGTTCGACATGGTTTCCGCCGCCCTCTTCCTCCAGTCGTTCATCCCGGTCTACGACGCGATCGCGGCCGGCCGGCCCGTGCCGCCACAGGCCACCGCGGAGGTCCCGGCCCTCGCCGAGCCCGAGCCGCGGCCCGCCGATGTCGCGTACTGGAGCGAGACGCTGCGGGGCATCGAGCCGGGCGGCCTCGACCTCTGGTGCGGCCTGCCGCGCAGCCGTCAGCCGATGATGACGGGCGAGAACGCGCGCCACACGCTCTCCCCCGAGGCGCAGCACGCCGTGCAGCAACTGCAGCGCGCGGCCAGGGCGCCCGCCGCCGCCGTGATGCTGGCCGCCTACACCGCCCTCCTCGCCTCGCACGGCGCGGGCCCCGACCTTATCGTCGGCACCCCGGTCGATGTCCGCGGGCCGCACACCTCCGCCATCGGGTACCACGTCAACGTGGTCCCGGTCCGGGTCCGCGTCGACCTGGCCGAGGGCTTCCGCCCGCTCGCCCGCCGGGCCCGGGACGCCTTCCTCGGCGCGATGGGGCACGCCAACGCCTCCGTCGACGAACTGGCGGGGGAGATCCCCGAGATCGGCTCGACCTGGCAGTCCGCGCTCTACCGGCACCTGTTCAACTTCCTGCCCGCGGCACCCGTCGGCGAGCTGTCCATCGACGGCATGCCGGCCCGGCTGGTGACGGTCGAGAACCCCTACAGCAAGTTCGACCTCGAACTGGTCGGCACGCCGTCCGACGCGGAGATCCTGCTCCGGTACTCCACCGAGACCCTGGCCCGTGCCGACGTCGAGGCGATGCTGCACCGGCTGGAGGCCCTGCTGATCGAGGCCGCCGAGGACCCGGACCGGCCGCTCGGCGAGAGCGCCGGGTGGAGCGGCACCGACCGTCGGGCCGTCGACCGGGCCAACAACACGACCTCCCCCATCGAACTGCCCACGGTGCAGGCGGCGTTCGCCTCCCGTGCGGCGAGCACGCCGGACGCGCCCGCCGTGGTCGAGGGCGCGCACACCGCCACGTACCGGCAGGTGGACGAGGCGGCGGCCGCCATCCACGCGCTGCTGGCCGGCGCGGGCGTCGGCGCGGGCGACGTGGTGGCGATCGCCGCACCCCGCGGCGAGGAGGCGGCAGCGGCCACCCTCGGCGTCTGGCGGGCAGGCGCCGTCTGCCTGCCGCTCGACATCGGGCACGCCCCGTCCTGGCTGGCTCTACAGCTCACCCACTCCCGGGCGAAGGCCGCCCTGACCGGGACCGGCGTACAGCTTCCCGCCGACGGGGAACTGCCGCCCGTACTGCCGCTGGAGACCGCCCCGGCGACCGGCCCCGCCACGCCGGATGCCACCGCCGAACCGACGGCGCCCGCCTGCCTGTTCCACACCTGCGGGGACGACGGACAGCCGGTCGCCACCATGCTGAGCCACGCGGCCCTCGCCGACACCGTCGGCCACTTCACCACCGAGCTCGGCGTCGAGCCCGGCACCGGCGTACTGGCACTCGCCGCGCCCGGCACGTTCGGCGCGCTCTTCGACCTCTGCCTGACGCTGAGCGCGGGCGGCCGGGTCGTGATCGCGCCGCGGCAGGCGCGGACGGATGGCAGCGGCCTGCGCGAAACCGCCGACCGCCACGGCCCGAGCGTCGTCGTCCTCCCGCCGGGCACCCCCGCCCGCATCCTGGAGGACCTCGCCGGCCGGCCGCACGGGCTGACCGTGCTCGCCCAGGGCGAGGAGCTGTCCCGCGCGACCGCACGGCGGCTCCTGACGGCCGGCTGCCAACTGCACAGCGCCTACGGCACCTTGGAGACCACCGGCTGGGCCCTGTCCGGCCGGGTGGAGGCCGCCGAGGCCGTGAACCGGGGACGGCCGATCACCAACACGCGGGCCTTTGTCACCGCCCCCGACGGCCGGGAACTGCCCATCGGCCTGCGCGGCGAACTCTGCCTCGCAGGGACTGGGCTCGCCCTGAGCGGCCCCGACGACCCCGCCTTCCCGACCCGCACACGGTACGGGCGCCACCACCGCACCGGGCAGCTGGCCCGCTGGCGGACGGACGGAACCATCGAGTGGCTCGGCCGCATCGACCGCCAGGTGGCCACCGACGGCGGCCCCGTCAACCTCGGCGACGTCGAGGCGGAGCTGCTCGACCACCGCGCGGTGACCGCGGCCGCGGCGCTGGCCGTGACGCCGCCCGACGGCGAGCCCACCATCGTCGCCTTCGCCGAGACCGCCGACCACGCCTTCGCCGCGTCCACCGCCTCCTGGCAGGTCGTCCCCCTGGACGCGCTGCCCAGGACCCCCGACGGCCGGACCGACCGGGACGCCCTGGCACGGCTCGCCGAGAAGGCACTCGACCAGGGAAGCGGGCACCAGGACCCGGCGGCGGACGACGCACTCGTACGCGAACTCCTGGAGATGTGGCGCCGGCTCTTGGGCACCGAGGCGACGGCACAGACCAACTTCTTCGAAGCGGGCGGCCATTCGCTGCTCGCCGCCGTACTGGCACAGAAGGTCGAAGAACTGACCGGTACGTCCCTCGAACTCACCGAGGTGTTCCAGTACCCGACCCCCGCCGCTCTCGCCGCGAGGGTGCGCGCGTGACACGCGGGGCAGGGCAGGCCGCCCAGGCCTGACCGTGCCCGTCAGGAAAAGGCTCACGAAACGGCTCACGAAACCGCAGGGAAGAACCTATGAGCACTGCTTTTGAGGAGCACCGCCTCGCCATCGTCGGCGCCGGTGTAATGGGCACGAACATCTCGACTCTCGCCATCGGCCACGGCGTCCCCGTCGTGCTGGTGGACGTCGACGAGGCCGTGCTGGACACGGCGCGCCAGACCATCAAGCAGAAGACACGGCACGCCCAGCTCATGGGCGTGCTGCCGGCGGACCGCCCGCAGGGCACGCTGACCACCAGCGCGTCCCTCGTGGACATCGCGGACGCCACCACCGTCATCGAGGCCGTCACCGAGGTCGCCGAGGTCAAGGAGAAGGTCCTCACCGAGGTCTCCAGGATCGTGCGGCCCGGCACGACCCTGATCTCCAACACCTCCTGCATCCCGATCGACGAGATGGCCTCCTGGACCGTGCGCCCCGAGGAGCTCGTGGGCGTGCACTTCATGAACCCCTCGTACATGATCAAGATGGTCGAGGTCATCCGCGGCCCGCGCACCGACCCCGCCATCCTCGAAGAGGTCACCGGGCTGCTCGGCGTCCTGGGCCGTGAGGCCCTCGTCATCGACGACTCGGCCGGCTTCGTGATCAACCGGCTGCTGCACCCGCTGATCAACACCGCGGCCATGCTCGTCCAGGAAGGCGTCGCCTCCGTCGAGGTCGTCGACGGCCTGCTGGAAGGCTGCCTCGGCCATTCGACCGGTCCGCTGCGGACCGGCGACCTCATCGGCCTGGAGAACCTCGTCGACTCGCTCAACGTGCTCTACGAGCGCCGCGGCGACGAGAGCTGCCGCCCCTGTGACCTCCTGCTCGCGAAGGTGCGGGACGGCCACCTCGGCCGGAAGACCGGCCGGGGCTTCTACGACTACGGAAAGGTCGCGTCATGAGCGTCCAAGAGGAATCTTTCACCACCGAAGGCCTCCAGAAGGAGATCCTCGACTTCCTTGCCGAGCGCATCAAGACGACCGTCGAGGTCGACCAGGACCTCTTCGCGTCCGGCGTCGTCTCCTCCATGTTCGCGATGCAGCTCGTCGTCCACCTTGAGGAGACGTACGACATCGCCATCGTCGGCGGAGACCTCAAGCTCGACAACTTCCGCACCGTCCAGACCATGGCCGGTCTGGTGCTGCGGCTCCGCGACACCTCGGAAACGGCCGAGAATGCCTGAGCAGTTGGCCGGCGAGCTCGCCCTCATCGACGAGCTCGCCGGCGGCCAGGCGGCCGACTGGGACGTCACCGGCGAGCTGCCCACCGACCTGCTGCGCACGCTCGGCGCCCGGGGCCTGCTGTGCGCGCAGGTCCCGCAGACCTACGGCGGCCTGGGGCTGAGCAGCCAGGAAAACGGTGAACTCACCGCCCACGTGGGCGGCCTGTGCAGCTCCCTGCGGAGCATCATGACCTCGCAGGGCATCGTGGCCTGGGCCATCCAGCGGTTCGGCGACCGCGACCAGCGGCGCCGGTTCCTCTCGGAGCTGACCGGCGGAAAGCTCACGGCGGTCGGCTTCAGCGAGCCGGGCGCCGGCAGCGACCTGGCGGCCATGCGGACCCGCATCGAGCCCGACGGGGACGGGTTCACCGTCCACGGCGAGAAGAAGTGGGTCACCGGCACCCGCTACGCGGACTTCGTCCTGATCGTGGGCCGCAACGGCGACGGCGACGGCTCCGCCGCCGCTGTGGTCCCCGTGGACGCCCCGGGCGTGCACATCGAGCTCGTCCCCCACCCGATGGGCTGCCGGGCCGCCGGTCACGCCAACATCCGCCTCGACAACGTCCGCCTGCCCGCCACCCACGTGCTCGGAGGCGGCGGACAGCCCCTGTCGATGCTGTTCACCACGGCACTCTCCTACGGGCGCGTGTCGATCGCGTGGGGCTGCGTCGGCATTCTCCGCGCCTGCCTGAACGCCGCCGGCAGCCACGCCAAGCAGCGGGAGCAGGGCGGAGTGGCGCTCGCCGAGCACCAGCTCGTCCGCAGGCACCTGGCCGAGATGTTCATCGCCGAACAGGCCGCCCTGCGCGCCTGCGAACACGCGAGCCGCTGCTGGGACTCCGCCTCGCCCGACATGGGCCTGATGGCGGTCCTCGCCAAGCACGTCAGCGCCGGCCACGCCGCCCAGAGCGCCGCCACCGCCGTCCAACTGCTCGGGTCGACAGGCTCCGAGGACGGGCACGTGGTGGCCCGCGCGTTCCGGGACGCCAAGCTCATGGAGCTCATAGAAGGCAGCAACGAGATCTGCCAGCTGATCCTGGCGGACCATGCCCTGTCGATTTCCGACGCACACAAGAACCGTGACGATGCGATGCAGGTGGGAGGCCCCCGTGGCTGACAGCCAACCCCTCGTGAAATGCCTGGTCTGGGACCTGGACAACACCGTCTGGGACGGCACGCTCCTGGAAGACCCGAGCGTGGACCTGTTTCCCGGAATACGCGAGACCATCATCGAGCTCGACTCCAGGGGAATCCTGCACTCGGTCTCCAGCAAGAACGACTACGACCTGGCCTGGCAGCACCTGGAAAAGCTGGGCATCGCCGAGTACTTCGTCCACCCCCAAATCGGCTGGGGGCGCAAGTCCGACGCGGTCAGGGAGATAGCCGAGCGGCTGAACTTCGCCCAGACCGCCGTCGCCTTCATCGACGACCTGCCCACCGAGCGCGCCGAAGTGAACTTCCACGCGCCCGACATCCGCTGCTATGCGGCCGACCAGGCGACCACGCTGACCGGACTGCCCGAATTCAGTCCCGAGGTCGTCACCGTCGACGCCCGGCGCCGCCGCGAGATGTACCAGGCCAGCTTCCGCCGGGACGCCGAGAAGGACACCTTCAACGGCCCCGACGAGGACTTCCTGCGCACCCTCGACCTCGTCATGGCGATCAAGCGGGCCGACGAGGAGGACCTCTCGCGGGTCGAGGAACTGACCCTGCGCACCAGCCAGATGAACGCGACCGGCGTCCACTACTCCGACGCCGATCTGCGCGCCCTGCTGGCCGACCCGGACCACGAGGTCCTCACCGTCACCCTCACCGACCGGTTCGGACCGCACGGCGCGGTCGGCGTGCTCCTGCTGGAGCGCCACCCGGGCCTGTGGCACCTCAAGCTCCTGGCGACCTCGTGCCGCGTGGTGACGTTCGGGGCCGGCGCGGTCATCCTCAACTGGCTCATCGACCAGGCAGCGCAGGCCGGCGCGCACCTCGTCGCCGACTTCCGGGCGACCGACCGCAACCGCATGATGGACATCGCCTACCGGTTCGCGGGCTTCGCCAACGACTCCTGCTGCTGCCTCGCCGCCCTCGGCGAGCCCGCGGAGAAGGACGTACAGCGGCTGCACCTGCTCGCCACCCCGCGCGAGGCGCCGACGACGATGCGGCTCACCTCGCCCGAACTGGCCGTGGCCGCAGGCGACCAGGACGCCGTCGCACACGGATAAGGGACGCGAGTTTCTCCACCGACCGGGATGTGGCGCGCCGCTCAACCGACGCGCCCTCCACGGTTGAACGCATGGTGTGCCGGGCCGACCAGCCATATCGTGGCTGTCGGGGCGCCGGCGCGCTTTTTTATTACGTCGATATTTCCCTTGGCGGAAGAATTTCGACCAGGTATCGCACTCAACCTCCGGAATGCCGAGGGAATTGTGAACGAGACTGATGGGGCAGCTCCGACGGAATTCGCGGCAGCCGGAGCCGAGCCACTGGCCATCGTGGGCATGAGCTGCCGATACCCAGGCGGAGTTCGTTCACCCGAGGATCTGTGGAAACTCCTGGGCGAGCAGCGGGATGTCCTCTCCGACTTTCCCGGGGACCGGAACTGGGATCGCGAATCCCTGTACGGCCAGGACCCGGAGAGCCCTGGGAAGACCTATCTCACCCGGGGCGGCTTCCTTGAGGACGTCGCCGGTTTCGACGCGGGGTTCTTCGGTATCCCGCCGCGCGAGGCCCTGTCGATGGAGCCGCAGCAGCGCCTTCTGCTCGAAGCCTCGTGGGAGGCACTGGAGCGCGCGGCCATCACCCCCGCCGCGATCCGGGGCACCAGAACCGGCGTGTTCGTGGGCGCCGAGCCCAGGGAGTACGGCCCCAGGCTGCAGGAAGCGCCCGAGAGCGTTAAGGGCTACCTGCTCACCGGCACGACGACCAGCGTGATGTCGGGCCGTATCTCCTACCTCCTGGGACTGCACGGCCCCTCCATCACGGTCGACACCTCCGCCTCCAGCTCCCTGGTCGCCATTCACCTCGCCGCACAGGCCCTGCGCCAGGGCGACTGCTCGCTCGCCCTGGCCGGTGGCGTCTCCGTGATGGCCACGCCGGGAAACTTCGTCGCCTTCAGCGGCCTGCGCGCGCTGTCCCCCGAGGGCGTGTGCAAACCCTTCTCCGCTGCGGCCGACGGCACCGTGTGGTCGGAGGGCGTCGGTCTGCTCGTCCTGGAGCGCCTGTCCGACGCCGTACGCAGCGGCCACTCCGTCCTGGCCGTGCTGCGCGGCTCGGCGATCAACTCCGACGGCCCCAGCGACGGCCTCACCGCCCCCAACGGCCAAGCCCAGCAGGCCGTCATCCGCCGGGCCCTGGCCAACGCCGGCCTCGCCGCCGCCGACGTGGACGCGGTGGAGGCGCACGGCACGGGCACCAGGCTGGGCGACCCGATCGAGGCGCAGGCGCTCCTTGCCACCTACGGCCAGGAGCGCGCCGGTCAAGGACCGCTGTGGCTCGGCTCGGTGAAGTCCAACATCGGCCACACCCAGGCGGCGGCCGGCGTGGCCGGCGTCATCAAGATGGTGCTCGCCCTGCGCCACGGCCGGCTGCCCGCGACGCTGCACGCCGGCGAACCCTCGCCGCACGTGGACTGGTCGGCGGGCCAGGTGCGGCTGCTGGCACAGTCGACCCCCTGGCCCGCCGGAGAGCGCACCCGCCGCGCCGGGGTGTCCGCGTTCGGCATCAGCGGCACCAATGTCCACGTCATCGTCGAGGAGGCCCCGGCCACAGCCGAGGTGACCGCGGCGGTCACGGCCCCGGCGGTCACGGGCGCCTGCGCATGGCTGGTCTCGGGCCGCTCGGCGCAGGCGCTGTCGGCCCAGGCCGTCCGTCTGCGCGCGTGGCTGGAGGAACATCCGCAACAGCAACCGGCCGACATAGCCTGGTCGTTGGCGAGCACGCGCTCGGCGTTCGAGCACCGCGCCGTGGTACTGGGCACCGACCGTGCCGAGCTGGCGACCGGTCTGGAGCGGCTCGCCGACGGGGCCCCCTCGGCATCGGTGGTCTCGGGCGTGGCCCGGCCCGGCGCACGGGTGGGGCTGGTCTTCGCGGGGCAGGGCTCGCAGTGGGCCGGCATGGGGCGCGGTCTGTACGAAGGCAGCCCGGTCTTCGCCGAGGCCTTCGACCGGGCGTGCGGCCTGCTGGAGTCGGAGCTCGGAATCCCGGTACGGGACGTCGTCCTGGGCACCGACGGCGTAGACGAGGCCCTCGCGGACCAGACGCTGTACGCGCAGACGGGGCTGTTCGCCTTCGAGGTCGGCGTCGCAGCGGTACTGAAGGCGGCCGGTGTGGTCGCCGATGCGGTGGTGGGCCATTCCGTCGGCGAGGTGGCCGCCGCGTACGTGGCCGGAGTGCTGTCCCTGGACGACGCCTGCCGACTGGTGGCCGCACGCGCCCGGCTGATGCAGGCGCTGCCCAGCGGCGGCGCCATGGCCGCGATCAACGCGCCGGAAGCCGACGTGCTCGCCGGCCTGGCGGAGCTGCCCGGCGTCTCCATCGCGGTGGTCAACGGCCCGGAGTCGGTGGTGGTTTCGGGCGAGGCGGACGCGGTCGACCGGGTCGTGGCGCAGTGGCGCGAGCGGGGCCGTCGGGTGCGACGGCTGCGGGTCTCGCACGCGTTCCACTCCACGGCCATGGACCCGGTCCTCGAAGAGCTGGGAGACGTCGCGGCGGGACTGGAATACCAGCGGCCACAGTTGGTCTGGGCGGGCGCGCTGACCGGTGACGTACTGACCGAGTGCGACGGCGCGTACTGGCCCGCGCAGACGCGGCAGGCGGTGCGCTTCGGCGACGCCGTCGCCGCCCTCGCGGCGCAGGGCGTGTCGGTCTTCATCGAGGTGGGCCCCGACGGCTCGCTCTCGACGCTGGGCCCGGACGCGGTGGCGGACGTCCCGGGCGCGCAGAGCGTGTTCATCCCGCTCCAGCGGCGGGCCGACGCGGGCGCCGCGAGCCTGGTGGCGGGCCTGGCGCGGGCGTTCGTCCAGGGCGCCTCGGTGGACTGGAGCGCCGTACTGCCGGCCGGCGAGCGCGTGGACCTGCCCACGTACGCCTTCCGGCACGAGCGCTTCTGGCTCGACGGCGGAGCGCCCTCGCACGTGAGGGAGGTGCCGCAGCCGGCCCCCGGCGCGGCCGTACTGCCCCCGCTCGACGCCGGCACCGGGGTGCTGCGCGAGCTGGCGGGGCGCCCGGCACCCGAGCAGGACCAGATGATCCTGGACCTGATCCAGACACATGCCGCGGCGGTCCTCGGGCACTCCGCACCCCAGGCGATCGACCCCGGGCACACCTTCAAGGACCTCGGCTTCGACTCGGTGACCGGGGTCGAGCTGCGCAACAGGCTGAGCACCGCGGTCGCCATGCGGCTGCCCTCCTCCCTGATCTTCGACTACCCGACGCCGACGGTGCTCTCCGAGTTCCTGCGGGCGCAGGCGCTGGGACACGCGGACGGGACACCGGCACACGCCCGGCCCGCCGCACCCACCGACGAGCCCATCGCGATCGTGTCGATGAGCTGCCGCCTCCCCGGGGGCGTGAACGCCCCCGAGCAGCTGTGGGACCTGCTGGCCGAGGGCGGGGACGCGGTCGCGCAACTCCCCACCGACCGGGGCTGGGACCTGTCGCGGCTGTACGACCCGGACGCGGAGCGGGCCGGCACCTTCTATGCGCGCGCGGGTGGATTCATCTCGGGGGCCGGCGAGTTCGACGCCGAGTTCTTCGGCGTCAGCCCGCGCGAGGCCCTGGCCATGGACCCGCAACAGCGCCTGCTCCTGGAGCTCTCCTGGGAAGCCCTCGAACGGGCGGGCATCGCCCCGAAGCAGCTGCGCGGCTCGTCGACCGGCGTCTTCGTCGGCGCGTCCTCCTCCGGTTACGGCGCCGACGCGCCCGAAGCACTTGAGGGTCACCTCCAGTCGGGTATCGCCCCCAGCGTGATCTCGGGCCGGGTCGCCTACACGCTCGGGTTGGAAGGGCCCGCCCTGACCGTGGACACGGCGTGCTCGTCCTCCCTGGTGGCACTGCACCTGGCCGCCCAGGCCTTGCGGTCCGGCGAGTGCTCGCTGGCACTCGCGGGCGGCGTCACCGTCCACGCCAGCCCGTCGTGGCTGGTCTGGTTCAGCCGCCAGCGCGGCCTGGCCGCCGACGGCCGCTGCAAGGCGTACTCGGAACAGGCCGACGGCATGGGCATGGCCGAGGGAGCCGGCGTCGTCGTACTGGAGCGGTTGTCGGACGCGCGGCGACTGGGACACCAGGTGCTGGCGGTGGTGTCCGGCAGCGCGGTCAACCAGGACGGCGCGTCGAACGGACTGACGGCGCCGAACGGCCCCGCACAGCAGCGGGTGATCCGTGCTGCGCTGGCCAACGCCGGGCTGGGAACGGGTGATGTGGATGTGGTCGAGGGCCATGGCACGGGCACCCGGCTGGGCGACCCCATCGAGGCGCAGGCGCTGCTGGCGACGTACGGCCAGGGACGGCCGGAAGACCGCCCGCTGTGGCTGGGCACAGTGAAGTCCAACATCGGGCACGCCCAGTGGGCCGCGGGCATCGCGGGGGTCATCAAGATGGTGTCGGCGATGCGGCACGGCATCGTCCCGGCGACGCTGCACGCCGAGGTGCCGTCCTCGCGTATCGACTGGGATGCGGGTGCGGTGCGGCTGGTCACGGAGGCCGCTCCGTGGCCGGAGGTGGGGGAGCGTCCGCGGCGTGCGGGCGTGTCCTCGTTCGGCATCAGTGGCACCAACGCTCACGTGATCATCGAGGAGGCGCCGGACGACGAAGCGCCCGTGCCTGGCTCTGCATCCGCGCCGGTGGGTGCTGGTGGTGTGGTGTTGCCGGTGGTGCCGTGGGTGGTGTCGGGTCGGTCGGCTGCTGGGCTGGTGGGGCAGGCTGAGCGGTTGGCGGAGTTTGTCGAGCGGCGTCCGGACGTGGGCGCGAGTGACGTGGGATGGTCGCTGGCGTCTTTGCGTGGGGTGTTGGAGCACCGTGCGGTGGTGCTGGGTGCCGATCGTGAGGAACTGGGCGCCGGAATGTTGGCGTTGGCTGAGGGTCGTGAGGTTCCGGGTGTGGTGTCCGGGGCGTCGGCTGGTGGTGTGGGCAAGGTCGGCTTCGTGTTCACGGGGCAGGGTGCCCAGCGGGTGGGTATGGGTCAGGGGCTGTATGCGGCGTTCCCGGTGTTCGCCGAGGCCTTCGATGCCGTGTGCGCGGGTCTGGCCGAGCATCTGGACGGTTCGCTGGCAGCGGTGATCCGTGGTGAGGGCGAGGCGTCCTGGCCGGGTGAGGGCAGGCTTGACGAGACGGTGTGGGCGCAGTCCGGCTTGTTTGCGGTTGAGGTGGCGCTGTTCCGGTTGCTGGAGTCGTGGGGTGTGTGTCCGCAGGTGGTGGCGGGGCATTCGATTGGTGAGCTGGCGGCTGCGTATGTGGCGGGGGTGTGGTCGCTGGAGGATGCGTGTGCGGTGGTGGCCGCACGTGGGCGGCTGATGCAGGAGCTGCCGACTGGCGGTGCCATGGTTGCGATTGAGGCCAGTGAGGAGCGGGTCCTCGAAGCGATCAAGGGCCGCCCGGGTGTCGGCATCGCGGCGGTTAACGGCCCAAAGGCTGTAGTGATTTCCGGCGTGGAGGACGAGGTACTTGCTGCGGCGGAAGAACTCGCGCAGACCGGGGCCCGTACGAGTCGTCTGCGGGTCTCGCATGCCTTCCACTCGCCGTTGATGGAGCCGATGCTGGAGGAGTTCGCGCGCGTCGTTGGCTCCGTGACCGCCCGGGAGCCTCGTCTGACGTTGGTGTCGGGCCTGACCGGCAAGCCGGTGAGCGCTGAGGTGGCCGATCCGTCGTACTGGGTGCGGCATGTGCGGGAGGCGGTCCGTTTCGCGGATGCGGCCGGGGCGCTGCGGGGCGCCGGTGTGCGGACGTTCATCGAGATCGGACCGGACGGTGTCCTGTCGGGCATGGGCCCGCAGTCCCGTACGGACGCCGACGGCGACGTTGCTGAAGTGTGGCTGCCGGTGCTGCGCCGTGGCCGTGACGAACCGCGCGCACTGCTGACGGCGCTTGCCAAGGCGTTCGTATGGGGTGTGGACGTTGGCTGGGACCAGGTCTTTGCGGGTACGGGTGCCCAGCGGGTGGACCTGCCCACGTATGCCTTCCAGCGGCAGCGGTACTGGCTGACCCCCGCCGTGGGCAGGCGTGCCGAGGATCTGGGCCTGGAGAGCCCGCGTCATCCGCTGCTGGGGGCGGCGGTGACGCTGCCCGCGACCGGCGGTCTGATGTTGACGGGTCGGTTGTCTCTGTCGGGGCAGTCGTGTTTGGCCGATCATGTGGTGGCCGGGCAGGTGTTGGTGCCGGGTGCCGCGTTGGTCGAGATGGTGGTGCGGGCCGGTGACGAGGCCGGATGTGGTCAGGTCGAGGAACTGGTCATCGAGGCGCCGCTGATGCTCTCGCAGCAGAGCGGGAAGCGGGTTCAGGTCACCGTTGACGAGCCCGACGAGGCCGGTCGTCGTGCGGTAGCGGTCTATGCCCAGGCCGACGACGCCGCGTCCGAGGCGGAGTGGGTTCGGCATGCGGTTGGCATGGTGGCCCCGGCTGGCTCTGCGGTTTCCGACAGTGGGCTGGCGCAGTGGCCCCCGGCCGGTGCCGTCGCCGTGGACCTGGACGATTTCTACCCGGCGCTGGCGGCGAGCGGTCTCGCGTATGGTCCCGTGTTCCAGGGGATGCGTGCGGCCTGGCGGCGTGGCGACGAACTGTTCGCGGAAGTCGCCCTGCCGGAGGGTGTGAACGCCGCCGACTTTGGGATACATCCGGCGCTGCTGGACGCCGCGTTGCATGTGATCGTGGGCACGGGTGTGCACGGGGACCGGCCTGACGTCCCGTTCGCCTGGAAGAACGTCAGCCTGCATGCGTCGGGTGCGTCGGTGGCTCGGGTCCGGGTGACCCCGGAGCGTACTGGCGAGGGCGTATCGCTGACCCTCGCCGACGCCACCGGTGAACTGATCGTCTCGGTGGGCTCGCTGGTCCTGCGGCCCCTTGCCGCTGCGGCGGCGTCGGCTCGTGAGGGTCTGTATGGCGTGGAGTGGGTGCCGGTCGTGCCCGAGGGCGAGTCGGTGTCTGAGCGTCTGTGGGTGGAGCTGGGTGCCGAGGGTGTGAGTGGCCTGGTGGCGTCGGTGGATGGGGGCGGTGAGGTCCCCTCGGTTGTGGTGCTGCGGGTCGTGCCGGAGGTGGGCACGGCTGGTGTTGCGGGCGCGGCTCGTAGCGCGGCGGTGCGCGTATTGGGTGTCGTACAGGAGTGGCTTGCGCAAGAGGCCTTGTCCGGGTCGCGGCTGTTGGTGGTGACCGAGCGTGCGGTGGATGCGGGTGCGGACTGCGCCGTGGAGGTTGCCCCTGCTGCGGTGTGGGGGTTGGTGCGGGTGGCGCAGGCGGAGAATCCGGGGCGTTTGGTGCTGGCGGATGTGGATGATCTGTCCGCCGATGGTGTCGTGGCGTGGCTGCGGGTGGGTGTGGGTTCGGGTGAGCCGCAGTTCGCGGTGCGCGGGGGTCAGGTGCGGGTACCGAGGTTGGCGCGGGTTGCTCTGGAGCCGTCGGCTCCGGTGGGTGGTCCTGCGGGCACGGTGTTGGTGACGGGTGCGTCGGGTGCTCTGGGGGGTCTGGTGGCCCGGCATCTGGCTGAGTCGGGCAGGGTTGAGCGGCTGCTGCTGGTCTCCCGCCGTGGCATCGAGGCTTCCGGCATGCCGGAACTGGTTGTAGAACTGGAGCAGGTGGGTGTCGAGGTCACCGTTGCGGCGTGCGATGCCGCCGACCGTGCCCAGCTCGCCGAGGTCCTGGACGGTGTGCCGCTGACGGGTGTCATTCACGCGGCCGGGATCGTGGACGACGGCTTGGCCACGGCTCTGACCGCGGAGCGCGTGGAGTCGGTGATGCGGCCGAAGGTTGACGCGGCCTGGAACCTGCACGAGCTGACCCGCGACCTGGACCTGGACACCTTCGTGCTGTTCTCTTCGGTGTCCGGGGTCTGGGGCAACCCGGGCCAGGCCAACTACGCGGCGGGCAACACCTTCCTGGACGCCCTGGCCGCGTACCGCCGAAGGTCCGGTGTGCCGGCGACATCCCTGGTGTGGGGTCCGTGGGAGTACGGCATGGCAAGCGCGCTCGCCGATGTCGACTGGCTGCGGCTGTCCCGCCAGGGGCTGAAGCCGCTGTCCGCGGCGGACGGCCTCGCCATGCTGGACGCGGCCGCTGGTGCCGCCGACCCGCTGCTGGTGACGGCCCGGCTTGACCTGCCTGCCCTGCGTAGCGCCGGCGAGGTTCCGCCGCTGCTGTCCGGCCTTGTCCGTACGGCGCGGACGGGCTCGTCTGCCCGCCGTACCGTCGGCCAGGCCGCCGATGGCCAGAACGCGCTGGCCGCACGTCTGGCAGGGCTGGGCCCGGCCGAACAGCACGAGGTCGTGCAGGACCTGGTCATGGCGCAGGCCGCCATGGTGCTGGGCATGTCGGGCCCCGAAGCCGTCGACCCCGGCCGCTCCTTCCGCGACGCCGGCTTCGACTCCCTGACGGCAGTCGAACTGCGCAGCCGCCTGAACAACGCCATGGGCCTGCGGCTGTCGGCGACGGTGGTGTTCGACTATCCGACTCCGGCGGCGCTGACCGACTTCGTACTGCGCGAGGTGGTTGGCGAGCCGGATGCCATGACGGTGGGCTCGTCCCTCCAGGCGGCCGGCGGAGCGCCGGTCGACGACGACCGTCTGGTGATCGTGGGGATGGCTTGCCACTTCCCCGGTGGTGTGTCGTCTCCGGGTGAGTTCTGGCAGCTGCTCGCATCGGGGCGGGACGCGGTGGGTGCGTTCCCGGTGGATCGTGGTTGGGCCGAGGACATCCATGACCCGGATCCGGATGCGGTGGGGAAGAGTGTCTCGAACGAGGGCGGTTTCCTTTACGACGCCGGGGAGTTTGACGCGGAGTTCTTCGGGATCAGTCCGCGTGAGGCGGTGGCGATGGATCCGCAGCAGCGGCTGCTGCTGGAGACGTCGTGGGAGGCGCTGGAGGACGCGGGGATCGATCCGGGATCGTTGAAGGGCAGCGATACGGGCGTCTTCGCGGGCCTCTTCTACCACGACTACCTGCCGACTCGCGCTGTGCCGGAGGAAGTGGAGGGATACATCGGCACGGGTGGTGTGGGTGCGGTTGCCTCGGGGCGGGTCGCGTACGCGCTGGGCTTGGAGGGTCCGGCGGTGACGGTGGACACGGCGTGTTCCTCGTCGTTGGTGGCTCTGCATCTGGCGTGCCAGTCGTTGCGTTCGGGGGAGTCGTCCCTTGCATTGGCCGGCGGTGTGACGGTGATGTCGACCCCGGGGACGTTCATCGACTTTTCGCGGCAGCGGGGCTTGGCGGCGGACGGTCGCTGCAAGGCGTACTCGGAACAGGCCGACGGCACGGGCTGGGGCGAGGGTGTCGGCGTCCTGGTCGTCGAGCGGCTGTCGGACGCGCGGCGCAACGGTCACCGGATTCTCGCGGTGGTGGCCGGAACGGCGATGAACCAGGACGGTGCTTCCAACGGTCTGACGGCGCCGAACGGCCCGTCGCAGCAGCGGGTGATTCGCGCGGCGCTGGCGAGCGCCGGTGTGGGCGCCGATGGCGTGGATGTGGTCGAGGGCCATGGCACGGGTACGCGGCTGGGCGATCCGATCGAGGCGCAGGCACTGCTGGCGACGTACGGCCAGGGTCGGCCGGAGGAGCGGCCGTTGCTGTTGGGTTCGGTGAAGTCCAACATCGGGCATGCGCAGGCGGCGGCCGGCGTGGCGGGGGTCATCAAGATGGTGTCGGCGATGCGGCACGGCATCGTCCCGGCGACGCTGCACGCCGAGGTGCCGTCCTCGCGTATCGACTGGGATGCGGGTGCGGTGCGGCTGGTGACCGAGGCCGCTCCGTGGCCGGAGGTGGGGGAGCGTCCGCGGCGTGCGGGCGTGTCCTCGTTCGGGTTCTCCGGCACCAACGCCCACGTGATCATCGAGCAGGCCCCGGAGGACACTTCCGCGCTTGAGGGCGAGTCTGCCCCGGCTGAGGGCGCTGGCGGCGATGGTGGTGTGGTGTTGCCGGTGGTGCCGTGGGTGGTGTCGGGCCGGTCGGCTGCTGGGCTGGTGGGGCAGGCCGAGCGGTTGGCGGAGTTTGTCGAGCGGCGTCCGGACGTGGGCGCGAGTGGCATGGGATGGTCGCTGGCGTCTTTGCGTGGGGTGTTGGAGCACCGGGCGGTGGTGCTGGGTGCCGATCGTGAGGAACTGGCCGCCGGAGTTCGGGCGTTGGCGGAAGGCCGCGAGGTTCCCGGTGTCGTCTGTGGGGCGCCGAGCACTGCGGGCAAGGTCGGCTTCGTGTTCACGGGGCAGGGTGCCCAGCGGGTCGGCATGGGTCAGGGGCTGTATGCGGCGTTCCCGGTCTTCGCTGAGGCCTTCGATGCCGTGTGCGCGGGTCTGGCCGAGCATCTGGAGGGTTCGCTGGCGGCGGTGATCCGTGGTGAGGGCGAGGCGTCCTGGCCGGGTGAGGGCCGCATCGGCGAGACGGTGTGGGCGCAGTCCGGTTTGTTTGCGGTCGAGGTGGCGTTGTTTCGGCTGTTGGAGTCGTGGGGCGTGCGTCCGCAGGTGGTGGCGGGGCATTCGATTGGTGAGCTGGCGGCTGCGTATGTGGCGGGGGTGTGGTCGCTGGAGGATGCGTGTGCGGTGGTGGTTGCGCGCGGCCGGCTGATGCAGGAGCTGCCGACTGGCGGTGCCATGGTTGCGATTGAGGCCAGTGAGGAGCGGGTCCTCGAAGCGATCAAGGGCCGCCCGGGTGTCGGCATCGCGGCGGTTAACGGCCCAAAGGCTGTAGTGATTTCCGGCGTGGAGGACGAGGTACTTGCTGCGGCGGAAGAACTCGCGCAGACCGGGGCCCGTACGAGTCGTCTGCGGGTCTCGCATGCCTTCCACTCGCCGTTGATGGAGCCGATGCTGGAGGAGTTCGCGCGCGTCGTTGGCTCCGTCACCGCCCGGGAGCCTCGTCTGACGCTGGTGTCGGCTCTGACCGGCAAGCCTGTGACCAGTGAGGTCACCGATCCTTCGTACTGGGTGCGGCACGTTCGCGAAGCGGTCCGCTTTGCCGATGCGGCCTGCGCGCTCCGCGACAGCGGCGTACGGACATTCATCGAGATCGGTCCGGACGGTGTGCTGTCGGGCATGGGCCCGCAGTCCCGTACGGACGCCGACGGCGACGTTGCCGAGGTGTGGCTGCCGGTGCTGCGCCGCGGCCGTGACGAACCCCGCGCGCTGCTCACGGCGCTGGCGAAGCTGTTCGTACGGGGGCTCGCGGTGGAGTGGGGGAAGGTCTTCGCGGGTACGGGTGCCCAGCGGGTGGACCTGCCCACGTATGCCTTCCAGCGGCAGCGGTACTGGCTGCCGGGTGGTTCCGGCGCGGTGGATGCGGCGGGGCTGGGTCAGTTTCCCGCGCG